>JAWKOC010000002.1:360000-641458 GCA_041391365.1 Bdellovibrionota bacterium
TCAAAACTAGAGATAGCTGGTTCTCTTCGAAATATATTGAGGTATAGCCTCGGACATATCCAACGGGGGTAGAGCACTCGATGGGCTAGGGGTCCTACCAGACTACCAAACCTAACGAAACTCCGAATACCGTTGAGATCGAGTCCGGGAGACAGACTGCGGGTGATAAAATTCGTGGTCAAAAGGGAAAGAGCCCAGACCGTCAGCTAAGGTCCCAAAATACGTGCTAAGTGGAGAAGGATGTGAGAACGCTCAGACAGCCAGGAGGTTGGCTTAGAAGCAGCCACCCTTTAAAGAAAGCGTAATAGCTCACTGGTCGAGTGGTCTTGCGCCAAAAATATAACGGGGCTAAGCACGTTACCGAAGCTACGGGTGCACACTATGTGTGCGCGGTAGAAGAGCATTGAAGTTGCCGTCGAAGGTAGATCGAAAGGACTGCTGGAGGCCCTTCAAGAGATTATGTTGGCTTAAGTAGCGAGAAGAGAGGTGAGAAACCTCTCCGCCGTAAACCCAAGGGTTCCTGGGCAAAGCTAATCCTCCCAGGGTTAGTCGGGACCTAAGCCGAGGCCGAAAGGCGTAGGCGATGGAGAACAGGTTAATATTCCTGTACCATAGTGTTATGCGTTCGAGCGATGGGGCTCGGAGAAGGATAGCTCATCCACCTGATGGAATAGGTGGTTCAAGTATGTAGCCAGGCTTTTGAGGCAAATCCCTGAAGCCGTTACGGTGAGATACGAGTAGGAGACCCTTATGGGTCATAAACTGAGTGATTCCCAGCTTCCAAGAAAAACCTCTAAGTGAGTATAACATTGTGCCCGTACCGTAAACCGACACTGGTGGGTGGGAAGAGTATTCCAAGGCGTTGAGAGAACTCTGGCTAAGGAACTAGGCAAAATAGCACCGTAACTTCGGGAGAAGGTGTGCCTGTTCTTGTAAATGGACTTGCTCTATGAGCAAGAACAGGTCGCAGTGAAATGAGGGAAACGACTGTTTATCAAAAACACAGGACTCTGCTAAGTCGTAAGACGATGTATAGGGTCTGACGCCTGCCCGGTGCCGGAAGGTTAAAGCAAGTTGTCAGCGCAAGCGAAGCAATGAACTGAAGCCCCGGTAAACGGCGGCCGTAACTATAACGGTCCTAAGGTAGCGAAATTCCTTGTCGGGTAAGTTCCGACCTGCACGAAAGGCGTAACGATTTCCCAACTGTCTCGGCCAGAGACTCAGCGAAATAGAAATGGCGGTGCAGATGCCGTCTACCCGTGGCAAGACGGAAAGACCCTGTGCACCTTTACTATAGCTTGACACTGAATTTCGGAAAATTTTGTGTAGGATAGGTGGGAGACTTTGAAACAGAAGCGCCAGCTTCTGCGGAGTCGTCCTTGAAATACCACCCTGAATTTTCTGGAATTCTAACCATGGTCCGTGATCCGGATCTGGGACAGTGTCTGGTGGGTAGTTTGACTGGGGCGGTCGCCTCCCAAAATGTAACGGAGGCGCGCGAAGGTTCCCTCAGGCCGATTGGAAACCGGCCGTTGAGTGCAAAGGCATAAGGGAGCTTGACTGCGAGACTCACAAGTCGAGCAGGTACGAAAGTAGGTCTTAGTGATCCGGTGGTTCTGTATGGAAGGGCCATCGCTCATCGGATAAAAGGTACGCCGGGGATAACAGGCTGATTTCCTCCAAGAGTTCACATCGACGAGGAAGTTTGGCACCTCGATGTCGGCTCATCGCATCCTGGGGCTGAAGCAGGTCCCAAGGGTTTGGCTGTTCGCCAATTAAAGCGGTACGCGAGCTGGGTTCAGAACGTCGTGAGACAGTTCGGTCCCTATCTGCCGTGGGCGCAGGAAATTTGAGAGGATCTGTCCTTAGTACGAGAGGACCGGGATGGACGCACCCCTGGTGTTCCAGTTGTTCCGCCAGGAGCATAGCTGGGTAGCCACGTGCGGAATGGATAACCGCTGAAAGCATCTAAGCGGGAAGCCAACCTCAAGACTAGATTTCCCTGGGGAGTTAATCCCCCTGTAGGGCCGTTGAAGACTACAACGTTGATAGGCTGGGTGTGTAAGGCAAGTAATTGTTTGAGCTTACCAGTACTAATTGCCCGTGAGGCTTAGTCATTAAATTGAAAAGATATCCAAGAAAATGGATGACGCCTATGAATATATACATGGTAGAAAATTGCATCATTACTTTATGCTTTGTTGAATTTTGATCAACTTCAGGGCCTAGCGGCTTCATCGAATGAAACATTTCGGAGCTCTGATCAAAACCAAACGATTTGCGGTGGCTATGTCGAAGAGGAGACACCCGTTCCCATCCCGAACACGGACGTTAAGCTCTTCAGAGCCAATGGTACTGCAGGGGAAGCTCTGTGGGAGAGTAGGACGCTGCCGCTTTTATTTCCAAAGCCCCAATTCTTGTGTGAGAGTTGGGGCTTTTTTTCTTTTCACGTTTCTCTGTGATATTCCTATCTCTATGAAGACAATATGGATGGGTATGATGATCGTGTGTTTGTTCTTTTTGGCGAGTCCTGCATGGTGTGAACCCGCTCACGAGGACAATCTGACATTGTCGCCATCTCCCGTTGATGCAAATGATCTGATTAAGATTTCAAAACTGATTGCGGCCTGCAAAGGAGAATCTGTGAAGCAAAAGCATCCTCTGATCAGCGAATTTACGATTTTGCATTCGGTGCAAAGCAAAGCCAAAAAATGCATGTATGAGCAAACCATGCCAAACGGCGGATTGATGAAATGTGAGCTCGGTGCCGACAATCAAAAAGAGCTCTCGGCGTCTTTCAAGAAAGCTTCTGCAGGCAAGGACAATACCTATTTGCAGACTCTCATGGAAAAGGGGATTTGCACCATTTCTGGATACGAAGGATTGTAAAAAAATCTTTCGCTAGGCAATTTCAATCCAATTGCGTTTTCCGATTTTGAGAAGGTTTCCTTTTTGAAAACTGGCCTTCGTCAGAGCATCATCGATCTTGCTTTCTTTTTCCAAGGATGAATCTTCATAACATCGGACGGCCCCTTGTTTGATGAGTCTTCGAAAGTCGCTTTTGGATAGGTTGAGCTGCGCAAGTGTGCGACCGAAGTAATCGACTACATTTTCATCACCCACGGGTGCAGGAATTTTGATTCGGTCTTCGGGGGCTTTTCGCTGCGAAAACTGCTCTTCAAATTCACTGACCGCAATTTCGCTAGCCGAGGATCCGTGAAATCTTTCCACGATTTCTTTGGCAAGCTTGATCTTCGCGGCTTTGGGATGCATGACCCCCTGGGACAGTTCATTCTTGAGCCTATCAAGATCTTGCAAGGAGATATCGGACAAAAGTTCGTAGTATCGAAACATCAGCTGGTCACTGATGCTCATGACTTTTCCAAACATGTCCTTTGGAGATTCATCGATTCCGATGTAGTTGCCCAAGGACTTCGACATTTTTGAACTCCATCCAAACCTTCCAGCAGAGGCATGGTGATCACGACTTGTGGTTCTTTGCCATAACTTTTTTGCAGTTCTCTTCCCATGAGGAGATTGAACTTTTGATCGGTTCCACCCAACTCTACATCGGCATCGAGAGCCACAGAGTCATAGCCTTGAATCAAAGGGTACATGAATTCTCGAATGGAGATGGGGCTTTGGTTTTGATATCGTTTTTGAAAATCATCTCGTTCCAACATTCGAGCTACCGTCGAAAAAGTGGACAACTCAATGAGTTCCCCGGCACTCATTTGCTCCATCCAACGGCTGTTGAACTCCACACGGGTCGATTCGGGATCCAAAATTTTGTACACCTGAGTTTGGTAGGTTTTGGCGTTCTCCAAAACCTCTTCTTTCGTGAGAGCTTTTCGCATGGAGGTTTTTCCGGTGGGGTCTCCGATCATCCCTGTAAAATCTCCAATCAGAAACACGACCTGGTGCCCTAGCTGTTGGAACTGTCTCATTTTGTGAAGCAGCACTGTATGCCCCACATGTAGATCCGGAGCAGATGGGTCAAAGCCTGCTTTTACAATGAGGGGTGTGTCTGATTGATGCGATCGCTCAATTTTTTTGAGTTCCTCCATCGGGATGATTTCTTCGCAACCGCGAGAGATCACCTCCAGCTGCTTTTCTGGTAGATCAAAGTTTTTTCTTGGAGCTCATGGGCAAAGCAAGATACCATAAGGTCTTGATCAAGATAAGTTCTTTTGCATGCCAACTTCCATAGGCGCCAAAAGCAAATTGATGAAGAAACAAAACCATTGTGAAAAAGACGGAGAAGTTATGAAAAAAATAGGTGGATGGCTGGTTGTCTCGATGATCGGGTTGGTCATGTCTTCATGTACAAAAACGAAGCAATGTAGCTTGCCTGCGTCGGTCAAAAATGCATCCGATCAGTCTCAAATTGTTGCCACAGTGGATGGCCAAGCCATCACAGAGGATGAGTTTTTTTCCAAACTCACGGGTCCTGCCAAAGGAGAATACATCAAGGCCCGTAGCCAGTATTTTGATGCCAAAACCCAAGCTCTTCGCGAATACATCTTCCAAAATTTGGTCGAAAAAGAAGCCGCCAAACAAGGCAAATCCAAAGAGGACATTCTCAAACAAGAAATCGATCAAAAGATGAACAAAGTGTCTGACAAGGCAGCACTCGATTTTTACAATCAGGTCAAAGCGCAATTTGCGATGAGAGGTCAAACCCCACCTCCTTTTGATTCCGTCAAGCCCCAGATTGTACAGCGTCTCGAAATGGAAGGTCAGTTTGAGAGAAAAGAGGCGTACTACGCTGAGCTGCAAAAAAAATACAATGTAAACATTTTGGTGGATCAACCTCGTGTCAACGTTTCTGTGGGAGACAATCCTGTTCGTGGCAGTGAAGATGCACCCATCACGATTGTAGAGTTCTCAGACTATCACTGCCCCTTCTGTGAAAAAGGTGCAAACACCATGAAGCAAGTCATGGAAGAATACAAAGGAAAAGTCAGTCACCATTTTCGTGACTTTCCGTTGTCCATTCATCCTCGAGCAAAGTTTGCGGCCAATGCTGCACGCTGTGCGGGGGAGCAAGGAAAATATTGGGAGTATCATGACAAGGCCTTTGCCAATCAAGACAAAAAAGAAGATGCCGATTTTGTGGCCTTTGCGAAGGAGTTGAAATTGGATGAGAAAAAATTTCAAGAATGTGTTTCCACCACCAAATACTTTGATAAGATTGATAAAGATATGCAGGATGGTGAAAGTGTGGGTGTCAATGGTACCCCTGCATATATTGTGAATGGAGTATTGCTTTCTGGAGCGGTTCCTTTTGAGCGTTTCAAAGAAGTGATTGACTCTGAACTCAAAAACAAGCCTGTAATGTAAGGCATTGGAGAAATTATGGCTGACAGCGTATCATCAGATCAAGATCTAGATAAAATTGTGATTCCCGAGGCAATTCCTGTATTGCCGGTAAAAGACGTTGTTCTTTTTCCGTCGGTGATTCTTCCTTTGTTTGTGGGTAGAGAGAGCTCCATTGCTGCTGTCGATGCAGCGTTGGAAAAAGATCGTTTGATCTTTTTGTCCGCCCAAAAAGATGGTCAGGCCGAGGCTGTGACTCCAGATGGGATCTACGAAACGGGGTGCGTGGGCATGATCATGCGCATGCACAAATTGCCTGTCCCTGATGGTCGAATCAAAATTTTGGTTCAGGGTGTTCGACGCGCACAGGTTATTGAATATTTGAAAGAAAAACCTAACTATTTTGCCAAAGTCAAAGAAATCCCGTCTCCCAACATCGAAGCTCAACGAGTCGAGCTCGAAGCCATGATGCGTTCCATTCGGGAAGTGCTCGAAAAAATCGTATCTCACGGAAAAATTCTTTCACCTGAAATTTTGATCGTGTTGGACGATGTTCGTGATCCCGGACGATTGGCAGACTTGGTGGCTTCTTATTTGGTGTTGAAAGTAGAAGAAGCTCAACCCATTTTGGAGATGGAGCATCCCAAAGATCGTTTGAAAGCTGTATTGGAACTTCTCCACAAAGAATTGGATATCTTGTCTGTTCAGGAAAAAATCCAAACCCAAGCTCGAGGCGAAATGTCTCGCATTCAGCGCGAATACTATCTGCGTGAGCAGCTCCGTCAAGGATCAAAAGTGAATTGGGAGATGGAGATTCCAAATCGAAGAAATGCGCGAAATGCGCGAAAAAATAGAAATGGCGGACATGCCACTTGAAGTCGAGGAAGAATCATTCAAACAGCTCAAACGTTTGGAAAACATGCACCCCGATGCAGCGGAAGCTTCGATTGTTCGCACCTATTTGGAGTGGCTCATTGATTTACCCTGGAACCGAGTTTCCCGAGACAACATCAATTTGGCCAAAGCCAAAGAAATTCTAGATGAAGATCACTATGACTTGCTCAAAGTCAAAGATCGTATCTTGGAATTTTTGGGAGTCACCAAACTCAAGAAAAAACTCAAGGGGCCAATTCTGTGTTTTGCAGGGCCTCCTGGAGTGGGAAAAACCTCTCTTGGAAAATCCATTGCCAAAGCCATGGGGCGTGAATTTGTTCGCGTGTCTGTGGGGGGGATGAGAGACGAAGCAGAAATTCGCGGCCATCGTCGTACCTACGTGGGTGCGATGCCCGGTCGAATCATCCAAGGGATCAAACAAGCGGGAACCAAAAATCCTGTGGTGATCTTTGATGAGGTGGACAAACTGGGAAGTGACTTCCGGGGTGATCCTTCCTCTGCATTGCTTGAGGTGCTGGACCCAGAACAAAACAACACCTTCCGTGACCACTATTTGAATCTGCCTTTTGATTTGTCCAATGTCATGTTCATTGCAACTGCAAACATGATCGACACCATCCCTGCCCCTCTTCGAGATCGGATGGAAATCATCAACATTCCAGGGTACACGATGGAAGAAAAGGTAGAGATTTGTAAACTCTATCTCATCCCCAAGCAGCTTACGGAAAATGGTATCAATGCAGATCATGTGAATTTGACCGACGAGGTTCTTCGTTTGATCATTGAACAATACACTCGTGAAGCAGGTCTTCGAAACTTGGAGCGAGAGATTGCTTCGGTCTTTCGAAAAGTTGCCCGAGGTGTAGCCGAAGGCAAACGAACCAAAGTCACCATCAACGAAGACAATCTCCATGTTTATTTGGGCCCTCCTCGTTTTATTCCTGAGGGTGAACGCGAAGATGATGAAGTCGGTGTTTGTACGGGTCTTGCCTGGACATCTGCCGGTGGAGAAGTTTTGTTTGTGGAAACCACGTTGATGAAAGGTCGAGGTACCTTGACCCTTACGGGTCATTTGGGAGACGTGATGAAAGAGTCAGCAAGAGCGGCTCTTTCGTATGCACGGCCTCGCGCCAAAGAACTCAAAATCAATGAGAAATTGTTTCAAACACAGGACATCCATGTCCATGTGCCTGCAGGTGCCATCCCCAAAGATGGTCCTTCTGCGGGTGTGACCATGGCAACCTCTTTGATTTCTGCCCTGATTCAAAAGCCCATTCGTAAGAATATTGCAATGACAGGTGAAATCACATTGAGAGGACGTGTGTTGGCCATTGGGGGTGTTCGAGAGAAAGTGTTGGCGGCCAAACGAGCCAAAATCACCAAAGTTCTCATCCCTGAGCAAAACATGAAGGATCTGTTTGAGATTCCAGATCACTATCTGGAAGGCTTGGAGATTGTTCCGGTATCGACCATTGATCAAGTTTTGGAACATGCTCTCTTCAATGCGAAGTCTACCAAGAAAAGCTTTGCATCGGGGGGTACGCACCACAAAAAAAGTGCATCGTCCAAGGCCAAGAAAAAAACGGTCACCGCAACAAAGACTCGAAAAGCACCTTCGAAAAGAGTCAAAAGCACGGCAAGAAAACGAACCTCACGTACCGCCGTTACAACTCTTTAGACGTTGCTCTTTGCAACAGGTCTTGAACCTTCCCACAAATGGTGTAAGGGGAGAGTATGAGCGAAATCCAAGAAGACCGCCGAGGTTTTTTTCGACACAAGATCAAGTCGCTTGTGGACTTTGAGCTTCCTCATGATTTTATGAGCGCCTTTGCCACAAACATCGGGGAAAAGGGCATGTACGTCGAAACACTCAACCCTCTACCCATTGGTACCAAGGCGGTGGTTCGCTTCATTCTCTATCGATGCGATCATGTTTTTGAGGTCCGTTCGACCATTTTGTGGAAGATCAAGCGCAATCAGGAAGAGAAACTTTCCGGTCTCACCGACGGCATGGGCGTGGGATTCGATATGATGGACGAAGAAGATCGTCAAAAACTCTCGGACTATTTTGTGTTGTGCGAAAGCGGGGAACTGGAAAAAGAAGATCAGCCTGACTCTTATGAATCTCAAGAAAGCTATTGAAGCATGATTCAGTTGCCGGAACTTAGGGTTCTGCGATAACAGTCGGCAATATCTTCTCCCGCAAAACAGAAATTGGAAGGGTCTTCATAGTTGGTGGTTTGGGCGACTTGATAGTCGTTGCCTTGATATCCTGGGGGGCAAATTGGATTGGCCGCACTTTGATTGAGAACATTTTGAGTAGCGTTTTGCGCGGTGGACTGTGCCCAGGAAGAAGATGAGCTGCAGACCCACATGGCCAGGGATAAGATGAGCAAATATGTCCCGTTTCTCATGTCTAAATTATAACACAAAAATGTCGCAGAAAAAAGCTCCCAACGTATGGATAACTCTTTGATTTTATGAAAAAAAATCAAAGACCTCAAAAAGATCAAACCTCGATGGTGACAATTTTCCAAATCCATAGAGCTCCAAGGGTTTGAAGAATGAGCATCATGGCAATCATGATCCAGCCAAGCTGCGTGGTGAACATGGGAATGATCATGGGAGGATTGACCCAATACATCAGCAGCATGAGTGCGAAAGGAATGATCAGTAGACCTATCCCTTGTGTTCGGCCTTGTTGGGTCATGGCTTTGATTTTTCCCGATACCTTCTTTCTTTCTCGAATGGTTTGGGCGATGGTTTCAAAGGTCTCACTCAAATCTCCCCCGGTTTCTCGAAGGATTAAAATCGAATGGATGGCGACACTCAAATCTTGAGATGGAATTCGTTCCAGCATCTTTTCCAGAGCCTCGTCAATGGTCAATCCGATTTTTTCCTGAGACAATACCAGTCCAAATTCCTGTGAGATTGGATTGGGAAATTCTTGAATGATGATTTGAATCGACTGAGAAAGATTCATTCCTGACTTGAGAGAGTTGGACATTAAGGTGAGAGCGTCAATGAGCTGCTCGTTGAACAGTTGAATTCTTCGTTCGAATTGAAACTGCAAAACCATGCGGAGAGAGAAAAACCCAAACATTCCAAATGCAACGGTAAAAAAGATGCATATGATGGGATAGTCCTTCGTGAGTACTGCACCCGTCAATGCCAGACAAATCGTAGGAAATGCGATGGCGGTAGTGATCCATGTTTTGGAACGAGGACGAAACATTTTTTCAGATACATCCATGGCCCACGCTACATAGGTCTGTGTGTTGTTGATGATGAGCTGCTCCAGCCAGGGATAGAGGAGATATCCTGTTCCAGCAATGCTGGCTCCACAAAAGAGCATCATCAGATAGGTTCGTAGATCACTCACTGAACAGTCCTTTGGGGAGTTTGATGCCCTTCTTTTTGAATGCAGATGCAAATGTGGGGACCAAGCCCGTGGCTACAAAGCTTCCTTTGACTTTTCCCTGACTGTCTACGCCTTTTTCTTTGAATTTGAAAATGTCTTGCAACGAAACGGTAGAAGATTCAAGGCCTGTAACTTCAGTCACGGCAGTTACTTTACGGCTGCCGTCACTCAGGCGGCTCAGCTGTACAATCAACTGAACTGCACTGGCAATCTGTTCTCGTATCGCGCGAGAGGGCAAGTCCATTCCAGCAAACATGACCAGCGTTTCCAGTCGTGCAATAGAGTCACGTGGAGAGTTGGCGTGGATCGTTGTCATCGACCCATCGTGACCCGTGTTCATGGCTTGCAGCATGTCCAGAGCTTCTGCACCTCGACATTCTCCAATGATGATTCGATCAGGTCTCATGCGAAGCGTGTTTCGAACCAACTCCCGAATGGGAATTTCTCCCTCTCCCTGCAAGTTTGCAGGTCTGGATTCTAGTCTTCCGACATGTTCTTGTGGGAGATTGAGTTCAGCCGAATCTTCCACAGTAATGATGCGTTCGTTGCTGGGAACAAAACTCGACAAGGCATTGAGCAGTGTTGTTTTTCCTGTGCCTGTTCCTCCAGAGATCAAAATGTTCAAACGAGCTTGGACACATGCTCGTAAGAAATCTGCGATCTCCTCGGTGATCGCCCCGTATTTGATGAGTTGCTCTGGACCAATACCATCTTGATTGAATTTCCGAATCGTAAGCATCGGTCCATCAATCGATAGGGGGGGGATGATGGCGTGAACCCGAGATCCATCTCGAAGGCGAGCATCCACCATGGGAGTCTTTTCATCTATGCGTCTTCCTATGGGTGCGACAATGCGTTCAATGACTCCCATCAATTGCTTGTTGCCTGTAAAACGTGCATTGATCAATGTGAGTTTCCCATTTCTCTCCACATAGATTTGGTCGCTTCGATTGACCATGATCTCACTGACTTCTGGGTTGGAGAGCAAATCTTCCAAGGGTCCATATCCAACAGCCTCGTCCAAGACCTCTTTGACCAATTGCTGACGCTCTGATCGAGAAGAAACTTCTGGCATTTGATCCACGATTTTCAAAATGGCTTCTCTCGTTTTGGTTTTGAGTGCTTCCATGGACGCATCATCTTGTTTGACGAGTTCTTCTGGAGTGAGTTTTCGAAAATCCATCATGTCGATCAATCGCAAGTGGATTTTTGTGCGAAGATGCTCAAGTCTCTCGGCTTCTTTGTCCACAGGTTTGTCAAAGAGTTTTCGATTGACGGGCGTTTGGCTCGATTGGGGTGATGGAGACTCAAAAGGATTGGACCCTTCCAGAGATTTGAGACTGAGCTCTACGGGCTTGAGCAAGTTTTTGGTAAGAATGACTCTGGTCAACTCTTCGATCATTCTGCTGTACACCGATCGTGGATTGGATCGAAAAATGGGAGAAGCTTGATGAATGGAGTTTTGAATTTCTTTGGGTTCATCTGGAAACAAAGCCAAACAGTTTTTTTTCAGTTTTTGTCGGATGATGGATTCAGTGATCACACCTTTGGGGTCATATCGATTGACGACAAGTTGAATCAGATCCGATGGAAAAGCGAGCTCTTGAAACTCTTGCAGAGATTGTACCGATCGAGTGAGCGAAAGAATTTCAGGGGTCGTGCAAAATAGCACGAGGGAGGAGTGCTCAAACACTTTAACCGTTTGAGGGAAAATGGTGCTTCCACAGTCGGCAACAATGTATTGAAATTTTTTCTTGAGAAGTCCAATCAGTGTGGAGACGGACTCTGCATCCAGAGCATGGGCCTGGCGAAATTTTGAAACAGCCGAGAGGACGTAGATATCATCTGCATTTTTGTGAATGTATCGGTCCAAGTCGTGTTCGGAAATTTTGTGAACTTTGGGAGCCAAATCCAACATGGTTCTTCCCACAGGGCTTCCCAACAAAAGACTCAAGTCGCCACAATCGTGCAAATCAAAATCCAAAATCAACACACGTCCACGGCTTTGACGTGCAAGAGCGTAGCCAACATTGGTGGCTAGAATGCTCTTCCCCACACCTGACTTGGGGCCGAATATGCTGATCAAATACGATGACATAAACTTATGTTCTCCGTATGCGGAGAAGCACGCAACCCAACTTAGGGTGCAAGCTCCTCACTGGGCACCGTAGACGAAATACGATCAGGGTAGACCTCATAAAGATTGAAACTATCTTTCAAGTCTTTGTTGGCATCCTTGGAGTATTTCAAAATGGTCGGAGTGATGAACACCATGAACTGACTGCGCTGTTTGCTCAAATCGTTGGATTTGAACAAGGTGAACAATGATCCCAAAGGAAAGGGGTCCACAAATGTATCTTGCGTCGATGTAGGGCTCGTGCTGCTAGAGCTTCCACTTGAGGGAGGTCGATCCAGTGCCTGGCGATAGGAATGACGAACCAATCCACCGATGACGACCGATTCTCCTGAGCGAACCAATTGTGTGGTTTCCACAGAACTTTGCGAAATCGCTACACCTCCGGAAACATCTGGAGATCCCAGAGAACTTATTTTTACCGAAATTTTCATGTCGACGTCACTGCCTGAAGTATGGGGTTCAATTTTTAGCAATGCTCCAATGTTTTGAAATTCGAGGGAGACCGCACCATTGGGCTGAACGATCGGAAATCCCACGCGAGTTCCACTTTCGATCACGGCCTCGTCGCCACTTTTTACAGACACAGATGGATTTTCCAATACGCGTGCAACTCCCAATGATCGGAAGTGATTGAGTTTGGGAAGAATGTCTGTGGCTGTTCCCGTCAGAGCTCCCGTAAAGTTGTTGCTTCCTGAGATAGGATTGATGCTATACGACGAGTTGATTCCCACTTGGGGAATGGGATTCCAACGGAAGTTGAAATTCTTGGAGAAGTTTTTGGCGACTTCTACAAAATGAGCGGTTACTTGGATGGTATCTTTTCGAATCGGAGGATTGGGGATGTTGCGAATTTCCAATCCATTGATCACGCTGGTCGAATAGAGTTTGGCAATCTTTTCGGCCTTGTCATAAGACTGTTTCGAATAGACCTGCCCCTCGAGAAGGATTTGTCCCTTGACCGAGCGCACAGAAATTTCATCCAATCCGATCTCTTTTTCAATTCGTTTGGCTACCAGGCTGTTGGTGTTGGAGTTGGTTTTGGCCAGATTGATGATTTGGTCTGTGCTCGCGGAGACTTTGCGGATTCTTCCCATGTCATCGGGCAACACAACCTCTCCATCGATCACCACTTTTTGTCCAACCCGTTTGATGGAAATTCCTTCAATGTCGACCAAAAGCTGTTGTACATCGGACAGGAGTTTGTCAGGATCGGTGGAATAGACGGTCAAATTGACAACTTCCCGCTGTTCATTTTTTTGGTCGAACACGATTAACGTAGTGGTTCCTGGGCTTTTGGGAAAGAGAGTGATTCTTCGTTTGGCGCGGTCGGCTCGGAAGTTTACGATGTTGGGATCACCGACCGTGATGTTTCCGATGGCGTAATCAACTCTCCTGACTTTGGGATTGTTGATGACCAAGTATTCTGTGAGCTCGTCCTGTGCATTTGCGACATTCGCAAATGCAAGAATCAAACTACTCCATAACATCCATTTCCATTGCATCTTTTTTTTCATCATGGCACCAGGGTTGCGTCTTCACCGCGCAACTCAAGCCACTTTGGCTTGGAGCGGATTTCGATGGGGACTTTGATCCCAGTCACCGATTCCGTAGTCGAGCGGTTGGTTTTTAAGTCTTTGTCGTCTCCAGCTGTGAAACGATCGTGATACGATCGAAGCGCCAGCGTGATGGTTCCGGTTTCTTGTGCAATGGCCAAATCCATGCACATACGAGGTGTGACTTGCAAGGTCACATTGGAAAAGGAGTTCTGTTGTCCTTGTGAAGCAAAAAAACTTTGCTGGCCAGATCCCTCGGTGGGAGTGAATCGATCCAAGCGATAGTTGGCACCTGTGGCCAAGACCGGAACGTTTTGAAACAGCGTAACAGCCTCAAGATCTTTGATTCCTTTCCGATCTTGATCCATGGTTCGAAACACACCAATCACGTCTACGGTGTCTCCGTTACGAATGTGTCCACCCACACCTGTGATGGCATTGACGGCGACCGTGCAAGCGCGAAGGTCTTTGGGGATGATGGGGGAGATCCCGCTTTCTCCAAGCAGAGATAGTTTGGTTTTGACCAGCTGTTCCCCTTTTTTGATGGTGGTTGCTGCAACATAGCCAACCACTTGGCCGAGTTCTTCCAAGGTTGTCGCCAAAGGCTGTACGTAGGGTTTCGGAATTTGACGCACCTCGAACATCGTTTCGTCGATGATTTCATGCTGGCGAATGTCTTTGCTGGCAACCAAAACAGGGATGGGTTCAAATGCACCTTGGTAGCGTTTTTCCATTTTTGACACATAAAGCATCAAAGCAAAAACCGATGTGGCCCCCAATACCACTGCAAACATCAACGCCCTACGGTTCTTCATGATCTTCCTTTTTGAATCCACGCGTCATTGTGAATATGCATGGTCTTTTTTATGGCAATCTTCACGATCACAGTGTCTATTTTACCCTTGAATTATCATAATTTAAACATAATAACCTTCGCAGAAACAAGATTTCGCCACAAGCCTTGTGGTGCAAGTTTTATGGTGATTCGATCCATTTCGACATGGCCTTGTCCAAGGTTTTTTCAAACAACTAAGGTTGTCTTTCTTCCCTAACAATGGTTTCCGTTTGTCGGAAAAGAGGAGATTTTTTCATGGAGGCACGAGCCTGAGCCATGTCTTGTTGAATGGACTCTGCAAGCTCCACTCTTCGCTCTCGAACCTGCTCCTCCAAATATCCGGGTTCGAGAATCTGGTTGATGAACTGATCGATGTTTTTTTGGAGAGGAGCATAAGATCTGATTTTTTGAATCAGGTTTTGATAAGACTCTCCCTCGATGACCAGAGAAATCTGATGATTGTCGAATCCCTTTTTCTGTAAATTTTGAACCATGCGAATGGTGGTTTTGCGCACGACATAGTCGACCACAAAAGTTTTGATGTCTTCGCGCTGCGCGCGAATCTCTCGATAACTTTGTTCAATACGATCGTTGATGCTCATCCCAGAGCTGTTTTTTTCCTGCGCGTAAGCCACGGATGTCCATGCAAATACCAGCATCGCTCCGACAATCATAGATCGAGATACGTTTTTCATGACCACACCCCTGGAGGAAATGAAGATAGATATCCGTTGAGAATCAAGGTTTCGATGATGGCGTTTTGTTCTTCACCGGAAAGGGTCTGATTGAGGGGGCTTTCGGAAGAAGAGGGAGGAAACAAAGTGCCAAACCCAAAGTTTTCAATCCATGCATTGGCCTGCTCCACGCTGCCGACGGAATCAAAACTGTTTCCAAAATCCAAAAACAAAGGATCACTGCCAAAGGCCGCCGAGGATTGCAGCGCTCCTGCTGCCGCCGATGTGGAAACTCCGGGAACACCACTGGTCGAAAACGAAGGCCCAAGGGCATTTTTCCATGTAGAGCTTTCGGAGGATGAAAACGATGAAATGGAGTTGCGAGCTTGTGGGCTGTTGATCGCTCCGCCCAAAGTTGATAGAACGGCGGTCTTCGCATCTCCTCCTTGGATCAGATTGCTCAAACCCGCGTTGACACCTCGATAAAAGGCTGAATCTTTCGCGCTTCCTCCCGACCATGACGTAAAGGGCAGAGCGCTGGCCAATTGGTCGGTTCCCAAGGCTCGCAGTCCTGCAGCGGTGGCCACATCTTTGATGTCAAAGTCGCCGTGAATCACTCCGTTGGCGCTGCTTTCCAAGGCTCCTACCAGAGCGGCTTTGGCGATTTGGTTGTCCGAATTCATCCAGTCTTGGGTGGTATCGGATCCGACCATCCCCGAAACAACTCCCGTAAGTCCGGCTTCAACGTCCCCCTGGCTTTGTGAATACGAAACCAATCCAGATTGTACTCCGGACCCTACAAGTTCTCGCAGACTTCCATTTTCAAAATCGGTTCCCTGAAGAAACTGCGTGGTCTCGTTGCTTGAAAATCCGCTGGCGAAACCTGCCCAGGTAGCAGATTCCCAATCTACGCTGGTAAAATCGGAGTTGATGAAGCTCGAAGCTGCGGAATAGGAAAACCCGCGAGCAAAGGAACCCACGAATTTGTCTCCGTTGAAAAAGTTGATTCGACCAAACAGTTCATCCAATCCCAACTGTGCCGTAAGTTGCGGAATCAAGGTGTTGGCAATGTCCGAGGGGTTGAACAAGGCATCGGGAGGCACAAATTCACTGTACCCACCTGCGGGTACAAAAACCTGCTGGTCTTCATCCCATACAAGACCTTTTCCATAATCAAATTTTTCCAAAGCTTCGATGTGGAAGTTGATCGATTCTTCGTTGGAGGTCTGGTTGATGCGATAGATCTGAATGATCATCCCGAGCAAAAAAGCAATGATGGGAAGAATCAAGGCAAATTCAAACGTAGACTGCCCTCGGCGATATTCTTTGTGAGTAGGCATCAATGGAGAAAATCCTCCGCAACATAGTCAATGGTTCCAATGACGTTTCCCTGCAGATCTCGATACACCAATTGATTGTCTGCGCGACTCATGCGCTGCCCACCAATTTCTGCGCGATCGGCGATGCCGATGAGCTTGGCGCCTTGAAACTCCTCTCCCACCGTACCTTTGCTGATCAGTCCAGAGAGATCTCCTTTTTCTGGAAACGTTCCTCCAAAAGGTTTTGCGGCCGCTCGCGTTTCCATGGGCATGCTTCGTCGGAACAGGGCGATGCTTCTCCCGCTTTGTCCTGAAATTTCTTCTCCCGTTTCTGGATCTCGAACAAAAATATTGAGCTTGTTTTCAAATGCGCTTACCGGTGGAAGATACTCAACACCTGTCAGATAGTGTGTGGTGTAGTCTCCTTTTTTCACGACTTTGACTTCGGAGCTCGAAACTTTTGGGCCTTGTGGTGTGGGCAACTCACAATAGGGAGTAAGTGTCGAGGGATCGTAAGAATCTGCATAATAATAATTTGGATATCGAAACATTCGCTTCTCATTTTCCGGGATGAAAAGAGGATCCCGTTGATATTGGTTGAGCACATTGTACTCATATCGATCGGAATCAACGGATGAGGATTGCATACGAAGCTCTCCCTGGAGATAGGCACGGCGAACATCTTCCAATCGAAAATTGGAACCCATTTTCTTTTCTAGGGCCAGGTGAAGAGAGTGAGGCAAGTTGCTGGGTGCGAGGAAAGTATCGAGCACACGACTGTAGGCAATGTTGTTGGCTCCCGTGACGGAAGAAAGAATGTTGGACGCCAACTCGCTGCGAATGGTTTGGTAGCTGCGCATGATTTGCTTGCGCCGATGCTCATCGTATCCATCGCAAGCTTGATCACAGGTTGTGTACGCCTTTCCAAGCATGGTATTGATGGTTGCAATCGCTGCTCTCGATCGAGGAGCTGTAAATCCTGAAAATCCAGCCATCAAACAAAAAGATGGGGCAAGCGCGGTGTTGGTGGTTTTCCACATCACTTCGATTTTTTCGTTCACCTCACGAATGCGATTGAGGTTGATGGTTTGCACATTGGCGGCCAAAAGAGCTGCATAGTCTGTGGTTTGTTGGAGTTTGATTTTTTGTCGAACGTCCAAACTGCTTTGAAACACCAGGCCAAAAATGGCCAACACTCCTGCAAACGCAATGGCTAGGCCGATGGCGAGTTGTCCCTTTGGTTGGGCTTCAAAGATTTTTGACCTTCGAATCATGGTGTGATGGGCATCCTTTCCAATCGAACAGTTTTGGTGATAGCGATCCCATCATAGCTGATTCCCATTTGCTGCACTTTGCAGGGGTATTCTTTTTTCACCAAGGAAAAAATTTCCGACAGACCAGGAAAAACAATCGGAACGCAATACGTGGTTTCCACCCCGGCACCGGCTGGGCATCCTGCACCTTGCGCACATCCCAAAAAGTTCACCCGAACAGCTCCACCCACACCCAGCGCCGAAGGATGATTGTACGAAACATCATCTCCGTCGAAGTAGGCGCGGAGCAAAAAATCTTTCTGATCAGCTTGTCGAATGCGCCGCTGTTCCCAACTCAGACTTTCGAAAATTCTTTTTTCTGCAGAGGCTTCGACAATGGTTTGATCGGGATGGGTATAAGGGTAGCTTTGCGTTTTACGATATTGAATCTCTTTAAGCGTACGGTTGCCATAGACTTGAAAGGACCGCGCCGCCATGAAGGCTGCATATTGTGTTGCGGTAGAGGATTGGATGTAAATGATGATTTGGACAACGGCCGTAAAGCAGAGAAGTAAAATGGGTAGAAGTAGAGCCAGTTCGATGGAACTTGTTCCACGTGTCAAATGGTTTGATTTTCTCGTCTTCTTCACTTTCCCCATTATAACCTACTTTATGAGTTTGGGGCCGTACGCCTGGACCCAAAGGACAGAATGATTTTCGGTCGATCATTCGGGTCCAGGCGTACGGCCCCAAACTCATGTGTTTGGAGAAAAACCCTGGAAAAAATTATTCGTTGGTCATGGTTTTCATGGTCTGCTCAACCGCTTTGTTCATGATTTGAGCAGCTTTTCCACCTTTGCCGTCTGCACCCATAAATACGGTACGACCCGCAAAGATCACTCCGACCACGATCACGCCAAGAACCAATGCATATTCAATGGCACTTTGCCCTCGGGTTTTCTTTTTTGCGAAATGTTTTCGTTTCAACATGATGTTCTCCTTGTTTTTAAAACGGTAGGGATACAGCCATTTCCATTCCGAGGCTGGGGTTTTCCTCCACCGAATAATAGTTAAAAGCTTCGGATGTTCTTCCATACAAATTGCCTTGCACAAATCCCTGATAAAAATGAAAGGACATCAGTCCAATGCCCATCATCAAGGGGATCAACAAAGCGTACTCAAGCAGAACTTGTCCGCGTGAGCTTTTGCTGGATTTCCATCTTCTCGCCATACAACTCTTGAAAAAGCAAAGCTCAGGCCAACCCATTCGGGAGGAGGAGTTTTTTTAAACAATTGATTTTATTTGGTTTTATTGAAGCCTTCACTGAGGCAAACCCCTCATGTGTGCTGTTTTTCAGCAGCAAGATCGTGGAAAACGGGAAAAGAAGCCCCACACCAATTTCGTCAGATCTGTAGCTTGCGTATTTTTTCCTGTGCTTTTTGGTGATACCGATCACTGGAGTCGGGAGCATATTTTAACACTTCTTGATACAGGTCCAAGGCCGAAGCTGGGTCTGCCGCGAGTTCTTCCTGAGCCAACCCTTCAGCATAAAGTTCCTTGGCTCGGGCTTCCATTTTTTCTTTGGTCTCTTTGAGGAGATCATTGATCTCTTTGCTGGCAGGAAATTGTCGATGAAGTTCAGACAATTCTTGATAGGCTTTGGGTAGAGTTTCTGCTGAGCGCATTTTTTCGGAAGCTTCTGAAATTTGTTGTTGAAGCTTTGTGTCGGTCAATTGAGCAATTTCTTTCAACATTTTTTTTGCCGAGGCATAGTCAGGATGGGAGGAGTCTTGTGCAACTTGATTGAGGAGTTTTTGAGCTTCTCCGAATTGACCCGCATCGTACTTTCGAGCACCTTCTTTGTAGATTCGAGTTAGGTTTTCTCGCTGCCTTTCCTGAGATAGCTCGATGCGAGCATGTTGCTCTTTGAGGCTTTTTGTATCTTCGATGGCCTGGAGAATTTCGACATCATTGGGAGAAATTTTTGTGGCTTCTTCATACAAATCCAGCGCACGATCGAACTGTTTTTGATCGATTTTGATTTGTGCCTGGCGCATCAAGTTTTGAATGTTCTGCATTTTTTCTTGTCGAATGCGCTCTTCTTCTTCCTCTCTTCGTTCAATTTCGGACTGAAGAGCAATCCATTTCTTTTCGAGCTCCACAACTTCAGGATGGTCTGCAAAATTCTTTTTCAACAGATCCAATCTCTGTTTGGCCTTGTCCATGTTTAAGCTTTCGAGCTCTTGACTGAGTCCATCCAGTTGAAATCGAAGAATTCGATCTTCCTCCTTGCTTAACTTGCGATAATTTTTTCCTTGATTGGTTGTGCTTGGTGAAGTCTGCTCGAACACCTGTGAGAGTTTGTCTCCCTCCAGAAAATACAAAATCATCAGCCCTACCAGTAAACTTGATCCGATGAACACAAGCTTGCGCATCAGAGATTGGTTTCCGCCACGATGTTGTGGCTCAACGATGGAAGATTCCATCATCTGAATGTCAGGCGAAAGCCGACCTGAACGAAAAGGATCTTTGATCTGAGAGGGCTCAGAAGCAGGAGCAATGAATGTTTTTCCTTCAGGGTCTACCGGTGCACTGGGTACATCGTCTTCGAAGGCTGCGGTTTGCTCCATGGCATCCAATCTAGGTTCTTTTCGTGTGATGGGGTCTTGGATGGATGGCGCTGTTTCAGGGATGTCAGTGAAAATATTGGGTTGGCTATCTACAGAACCCGACACTACACTGGCTTCGGTGGCATGTTGCAAAGGAAATGGATCTTGCTTCGAATCATCATCGGTCTCTTGCAAAAAGGAGTCGAGTAAACTTTTTGGATTCGCCGATTCTTGTATTTCTGAAGATTCGTGCTCATCCAAGGGTTCAGATAGATCTTCCAGAATAGGTTTGGTAATGGGCCTAGAGGTCTCATCATCTTCATCGGCATCTTTGGGACGAATCGCAATGGCATCAGAAAAATTCTTTTCATGAGATGATGAGTCCGTCTGAGGATTGTGCGAGTTTTCTTGATCTTCGTCCGTGAGTGGATCCTCACCCATGTCTTCCAAAAAATGTGCAGGCAACTTGATCTGACTCCCAGAATAGTGGGTATCATCTTCGCTGGCTACATTTGGCTGAGAAACCATCGAAGAATCAAGATCTTCCATCATCATGGTTTTTTCATAGGAGTTTTCATCTTCCTCCACCGAAAGGGAAAAGGGTCCCACATGAAAAACTTCTCCAATGGAGATCGTCGTCTTTTTTTTCAAGAATTTCTTTTTGAAAATGGTTCCATTTTTGCTTTTCAAGTCTTCCAGAAAAATCTCATCACCCTCAAACGAGAGTTTGATGTGTTGTCGAGAAACATCGTGATGTCCGAGAACCACGTCTACATTTTTTGACCTTCCGGCAATGACAACCTTCTGATGGACGGGTACTTCAGAGAAAAACTTTCCATCTTTTCGAATCAATAGTTTCATTTTTCGGATCGCAATTTTTCTTCTGCATCATCTATCAGCGTTTGAATTTCAGATGCCATTTCTTGATTGTAATTGACCGCCAGCGAGTAGGCTTTTTTCCATTCGATGATGGCACGATCAAAAAACAATTTTTCGTACTCGCGGGCTCCATTTTCTCTATGAATTGAAATATTTTCTAGCAATTTTTTTTCACTGCGCAGCAAAAGTTGCCGAGCTTTTTCATTGCTCGCATCCGTGGCCAAAATTCTCTGCAAAAGAGGGATGGCCGCTGCATAATCCTGAAACTGAACATACGACATTGCTCGTTCCATCA
This sequence comes from Bdellovibrionota bacterium, assembly GCA_041391365.1. Taxonomy (GTDB): domain Bacteria; phylum Bdellovibrionota_G; class JALEGL01; order JALEGL01; family JAGRMV01; genus JAGRAX01. Next base: position 381,190 of record JAWKOC010000002.1, read on the forward strand.
AAGAGTCTAGCTCCCCTCGTGGGGCTGGTTTGATCTTTTCCGTTTGTGAGATAGGGGTAGAAGTTTCAGGCTTTTCCGATGGTTGTGATGAAGATTCCAAAGTTGGTGAAGGGCTTTGCATACTCGTGTATCCCACCCACGCAAGGACAAGAAACATCACGCCATACAATGCGCCACGTCTGGATAGGCGAGGCATTTCCAGTTTCTTTTTTTTCTGTACTTCCTTGAATTTGAAAGCGCTGGCGGAAGCCAACTCTTTTGATTTTTGGCGAAATTCTTTGGATACTTCTCGAACGAACTCTTTGGCTTGCAACCATTTTTCTGAAGTGGCGGCGTACATCGGATTTTGTGGCTCTTTTCTCCCCACCAAAAAAAGATACTGACCAATGCGAATTTCATCTTGGAGAACAATTTTTTTCGGTGCGGCGGGATCAATACGCTCGCCATTGACATAGGTTCCATTTCGGCTCCCCATATCTTGAATGTGACAAGCTTTGGGAGTGATGAAAATGGAGGCGTGGTGTCGAGAAATGTTGTTGTGCGCGAGAACGACGTCGTTTTGTTCAGTACGGCCTAGTGTGATTTCATCCCCGATCAATACAATGGCCTGATCTTTGAACTCTTGATTCAAACCAGAAAGATACCAAATGTGTTGATCACCACTCATCCGCGTCCAACCTCTTCGATGGTTCGTTCCACCGCCTCATAGAGGCTTTCCCAATCTTCATAAACAGGGGCTTCACTTTGATAAACTTGTCCAGCCCTCCATTGATGAATTTTTTCGGCCAAACGGGTCAAAGGAGTGTTGATGGTTTTTGTGCTGATCCAGCTGAGCAGAGTTGCAAGCAGTAGGGCCAATGTAACAAAGAGAATGGTCAAACGCTTGGATTCGGTCAACTCTCCAGCGGCTTCCTGGGCTGAGAAAACAATTTTCGCCACTCCAACAATCGAATATCTTCCAATGCTCTCATCATAGATTCGCACAGGATGTACAAAAATTTGTGTTCCATTGGGGAGTTTAGGGCTGGGCGGAATGGCTTGATCACTGTTGTGAGACAGTGCTTCCAACACAAAAGGATCTTTGGAACTTTGATTGATTTTGGAAATTGGAGCGAGGGTTCGACCTTTGGGGCTGATGATGAAAGCCTCTTTGACCCCAGGTTCTCGAATCACCGACTCCACATCGAGGAGAAGTTCATTGTTTTGCTTTAAATCTTCTTTGTTTTTTTCTGCAAGATATCGAACGAGCCCTTGGGCACGAGAAATGGATTCCTGAGCCAAACGCTCTTGCAAAAGACCCCGAAATGAAAGGGCTCCCACAAGAGCCAACATGAGCAAAGGAATGACATGCAATACAAAAAGAGTTCCCCACAAAGATTTACTTTTTCCTGGAGTGCCGACGATTTTGGTCGCGGCCATGTATAGACTTTTTTGTGCTGAAAAGGGATGCAGAGATTCATTCGAAGAAGCAATCTGCGATTGGAACTCCACCAGAACGTCTCCAAAAAGAATTTGATCTTTGTTGGAGAGTACACATGTAGAAATGGGTTTTCCATTGACCAGAGTTCCGTTGGAACTGCCCAAGTCGACGAGAGTTACCTTGTCCACATCAACCATCAACTGTGCGTGTTTGCGTGAGATTTGCTTGGATGCCAGTTGAATTTTGCTGTCGTTGCCTCGGCCCACGAAATATTTCCCCTCATCCAACGCGAGGGTTTTGCGATCAACAGGTCCGGAAATGATGTAAAAATGAAAGTTCGACATGATTATAAAACAAAGGTCAAAAGATCTCCCACACGAGTTTGAGTTCTGTCGATGGTACCTACCGGAAGCTCAAGGACCTTTACGCCTTCTCCACTTCCAAAATCCATACGAAAGGGCAAAAGCCGAGCCCTGGTTTTGACCACCACATTGTTCTTGGACAAAAACACCACATCAATGGGAAATTTCATAAAGAACGTGTGAATGGATGTGCAAGGTTCAATCCACAAGCCATGGCCTTCTTGCAGGGCTTGCTTCCCAAGCAAGCCTTTCATGCGAGCCAACAACTGGGTTGCATGCACAATGTGATGTCCCAGCGACGTGTTTTTGGTTGAATTTTCTACACGCATCAAAAAAGTCCCTGAGCTAAAAAATTCAACAATGTAGGTCCCAAAACCACAATAAAAATGGCCGGGAAAATGCAGACCACCATAGGGATCAACACCAACTGAGAGGCTCGTGCTCCCATGCTTTCCGCATTTTGAAATCGTTTGGTTCTCATCTGATCCGACTGTGCCCGCAGCACATCCCCGATGGAGGCTCCCAACTGGTCTGCTTGAATCAAAAGGCTTGAGAAAGAAGATACCTCTTCGATTTGCAGCCGATCTGCCAGGGATCGAAGAGCATCAGAGCGGGAGGTCCCAAGTCGAATTTCCTTGAGAAGATGTGAGAATTCATCGAGTAGTTCATTGGTCCCCATTCTCTGTGTCATTCTCTGAATGGAGGCCACAAAATCAAGACCCGCTTCCACAGACAAGGTAAGGAGATCTAAGGTCAAGGGAAGAACTCGAACAATGGCTTTGCGCCGCATGCGGATGCGATCAGCCAGCCAAAAATCTGGGAAAAAAAATCCCAAGATCAGAGAAATCAACCAGGTGGTTCCGCTCATGGAACTTCCCACGGCGTTGCCCATGTAAAAAATGAACACGGGTGAAAACAAAGACATCACGAGTTTGAATGCAAAAAACTCATCGGGATTGATTTCGTCACGTAGGTTGGCGCGGATCAGGTCTTTTTGATACGTGGGTCTTTTCTTTTCCACGTATTTCACCGCCCAGGACGGGAAAACCGTGGAATAAAGGAGAGGGACGCAAGCATAGTACAGAGGATAAAACCACTGAAGCAGGCGTGTTTTGTAGGGTTTTGCGGCTTCGTCTTCTACGCCCAGGCGTTTGCGCGCTGCGATTTGTTCTTCATCTGGAAACAGCGTGCTGACGAGCAAAAATACCGAAAAAAATGCCAACGCATAGATGGTCCATCGGACAAATCGATCCGAGAACAAAATGTCGATCATGTGATTCATCTATATATTCTCTATAGTAATAGTATTGTAACTCTTTCCAGGATTATCTCACAAGCTTTGAAATCAATCTAAGCGTTTGATTTCAAAAACATTTCCATTTTGTCTCCCCTCATTTGTGAAACTTTACAGACGATTGTACAGCTTTTATGATATTCTATAAAGGTTAAGTTATTGATAATGTAAGAGAAGTTATTTGGGGTGACCATGTTCCCCAATCAGCATGGAAAGGCATGACCCCAGTCAAGGGCAACAGTGATGGGGCGATCTTTGTCACATATGAAAAAAAATGAAAAAATCCAAGCTCTTGTTGTGACCTTCTTTTTCCTGGTCAGCACCTTCCTTTCTCCCCAGGGAGGAGTTCCACAGAGCCAGGCACAGATCAATGAGTATCTTGTCATTGCAGGGTTCCAGGCTGAAAATCTTGATACACAAAATGTTCGATCCACGATGATTCTCGGTCTTTCTGAAGTTTCGGGTGTTCAAGTGGTGGATGATCCCGGCATTCAAGAAAAAATTCGCAATGCTGCAGTTTCGGATACGCAAGCCCAAGCCCAAAAAAAAGTTGAACAAGGGTATCAGTATTTTGAGCAAGGCAAGGAGTTCTATCAGAATTTGGATCTCAACAAAGCGGTTCAAGCCTTGAATCTATCGGTGAAAAGTTATCGAGAAGGTATTGCGTCTCTACGGGACAATCACTACTTGTTGTTTTCGCACCTATATTTGGGGATGAATTTGATTTTTGCAGGTCGAGAAAAAGATGGAAAGAAATTGATTCACGAAATGGTGATGTTGGATTCAGAACGCAAAACCAGAGAGTTGCCCATTCGAGAGTTTCCTCCCAAGATCATAGAAATCCACAAAAGCATCACCAAGGAGGTTCTTGAGCGACCCTCGGGCAAGCTTCTTGTTCAGAGTCAGCCTGATGGAGCTGTGGTGGTGGTAGACGGTGTAGAGATGGGAAAAACTCCCATCGAGGTTCCTGACTTGCCTCGTGGGATGCATTTTTTGGTTGTCGAAAAAACAGGTTACAAAACCATTTCTGAGCCTGTGTTGGTCAAAGGTGGAGAGTTCAACTACAGTCAGGTTCTCCAAAAGCAAACCACATTTGATGTGATCCCAAAAGACCAGAGTACAAATCAGGATCTTGAACCTCTAAAACGTTTGGCTGCAGATATTGGTGTGGATCATATTCTCTTGGGCAGTGTAGACTCTGAACAATCAAAAATATCCGCACAGGTATTTCATGCGCAGACATCTTCTTTTTCCAATGTGTTTACGCAAGGCTATCAAAAAGACAAGATGGAACGATCTACCAAAAAATTGGTTTCCAAAATCGAGGCATGGATACGAGACCAAAGAAAAACGAGTCGCTTCGAAAACACTCCCCAAACCACTATCACAGAGGGGTTTCAAGAGTCGATGATTCCAAAGGCATCCTCGACGAGTCGTGCAAACTCTTTTGAAGATGGAAACAAACCATTTTACAAAAAATGGTGGTTTTGGGCCATCATCGGTGGCGCTGCAGCCGTTGGAGCTGGAGCTGCACTGATCGGAGGATCGGATGCGAGCAGCAATGTTCTCTCCATCGACAATCCCTTGAATTGATCATGAGAAGATTTTTTTCATATTGGACAATGGTTCTGGTGTTGGGGTGGGTACCTGGTGCATTCGCGGATACGTCATTGATCGTCTCTCCCATGAAGGGGTCTCAAAACAAAGCGGCCACACAAGCCATTGAAAAGGAATTTCAGGCCATGGATGGTCTGATCATCATTGAGTCTGAACGTGTAGAAGATTTTTTGCAGAAAAAAGGTTTGCAGTCATCGCAGGACCCAAAGAGTATGCAGTCGGCGGCCGATGATTTGGCCCAAGCCCAAAAAATGTATCATCAGCTCGATGAGCAAAACAAAGATCTGGCCCTCGAAAAAGCTACCTCGGCCATCGAGGAATACACTCGGTTGATTCCCCAAGATCAAGCCTTTGATGGTCTCATCAAAAGCCTCTTTGCACGAACCTTGATTCTGTTGGCATTGAAAAAAAAGGAAGAAGCCAGCCGAGATTTGGAAGAGATGTTGACATTGGACCCTAAGGCCAATGATCGAACCATCTCAGCTCGATTGTACAGTGAGGACGTAAAAACATTTTTTGACCAAACCAAACAAGAGTTCTTGTCCAGAGACAAAGCCAACGTAGTCATCACGTCACTGCCTTCTGAGGCTTCGATTTGGGTCAATGGCCAACATTTTGGAAAAGCTCCATGCAGTCTGTCGGATTTACCCATCGGACATTTTTATATCACCATGGAGTCTTCCGGAAAACGCCACACCGAAAAAGTATATCTGTCCAAAGGTGAAAATCAGGTAGATCTTCGGTTTCCTCAACAAGATGCGCAGCTCATTGAATCGTATTTTGCGGTTTCGGATCAACCTACATTGGATCCTCAACGAACCACGTTTTTGGATGAACTGGGCTTGAGTCTGGGAGCAGACATCATTGTTTTCTTGTCGGCGGGAAAAGCCAGCGTAAAGGGGCAACTGTTTGATCAAAGATCCCAAGATTTGTCGCCGGTGGTGCAAGGCAAAGATCCTCATGAGTTGGTTTCGAATCTTCTGCAATCGCTGGATCAGAATGGCTATGTGATCCGAGCTTCCAGCGAGACCGCACCTCCTCAAGACATTGAGAACTCTTCTCCATTGTCCTCGAATCAAATGCAAAACATTCTTCCTCCATCGGAAGAAGAAAAAATCAAGCAAAACATGGAACCTTCTCCTTCGATCCGTGCCAACAAAGTTCGCACGGCCGGAAGACCTCTGTGGAAAAATCCGTGGGTTTATGCAGGAATTGGAGCTGTGGTTCTTGGAACAGGTGCTTCGCTTGCATTGTTTACGGATGTTTTCAAAGCCAAATCTTCCAACACGCAATTGCAGGTGACTACGCCATGAGCACTTCATATCGGGCCAAAACCATTTCGTTGTTGATGGCAAGTCTTTTGGTCACTCCTTCGTGGACGTGGGCGCAGGACAATCCCCCCGCAGCTCAGGGTCCCACAAGTCCTGTCAAAGTGTTGGTTGACGATGTGTATGCTCAGGAAAGCATGGAAAAATATTTGCCTTTGGCACGCAGTGCAATGTTTGAAGCTTTTTCTCAAATGCCCAAAGCCAATTTGATCAGGCCCAATGTTGTCGCACGAGAAAAAGAAAAATTGTTTGTTCGGCCTCAGGCCAAAGCCGATCAGGATCCCTATCAAAAACTCTTGGCAGGAAGAAAAGCCTTGGAGGCAGGGAAACAGGCCTATCATCAATTCAACTATAAAAATGCCTTGGAGTATTTGCTCACAGCTCGACAACAATTCATCTTGAACCTCCACCATTTAACGTCCAATCGAGAGCTCATCGAAGCCCACATCTATCTCGGTATGACCTACATGGCTCAGCAAAAGCAATTTTCGGATGAAAACGAAAAGCAGACTGCAGAGAATTCTGCTCGCGTAGAGTTTGAGAGAGTTGTGTATCTCGATCCTCAAAAACAATTGCAAGGGTCACAATATTCTCCAGAAGTGACCGCAGAGTTTGGTCAGGTCAAACAAAACTTGCAGAAAAAAGGCCTGGTTCGAGTTCAAATTGAAACCTCCGAAAGAGATGCCAAGTTGTTTTTGAACGGCCGTTTTCTGGGGCAGTCCCCCAAAACCTTGCAGCTGATTCCCGGAGAATATTTTTTGATGGCCGAAAAAGAAGGTTTTCAAAAATGGTACGGAACAAAAATTTTCAAAAATCCTGTCGAAGATGTTGTGATTGAGTTGCCCTCCGATGGGGCAAAGGCGGTACTGGCTTCATTGTTTCAAATTCGAGAAGGAGGTGACCAAACTTCGCTCGAAGTTCAGGATCTACAACTTTTGGCTCAAAAAACATCAACTCATTTTGTGGTGTTGACCAACTTGGAAAATGCCATGGGGGAATATCGACTTTTGGGACAACTCTATGATGCGAAGTTGAATGAGTTTTCTCAGGTGGCCATTGCCAACATTGGCAGCGACGTTTCCCAAATGCGAAATGCATCCTTTGATTTGGCATTTACGCTGATGGGATTCATTCGACCCGATGGAAAGCTCATCAACACCAGAGATGATCTCGCCCGAGCTGATCTCACCGTGGGAAAAGGGGGGAGAGCAGAGAGCCAAAATCAAGATTCCTCAACATCCACCGGCAACAAAGCCATCTATAAAAAGTGGTGGTTTTGGGTGGGCATCGCAGCTGTAGGTGCCGGGGGATATTTTGTCATTGATGGCATAAGCCATTCCAAAAGTGGCTTGACCATCAACAACAACGGAAATTTTTAACTTCATCTTCATCCCAAGAGTCAGATGGCCCGAGCCTGGGTTCTCTGGAGTAAGCTATGTTATATCGTTACATGAGTGGGGCAGGACTTTTGTAGTTTCCGATGTAATACAGAGCGCAGGAGTTTCCAGGAAAAGCAATCAACAGAGGAATTTTCACTCGACCAATGGCTTTCTTCATATCTTCGGAAACAAAAGGCATGGAAGTTAGGCTGGATGGGGGAGTATATCCCACCACATGAACTCCGTTGGTTTTGAATTGACTAACAGGAATAGATATAACCCCATGAAGACTGATCTCGTTCCAGAGGTTATTTTCCAACTTTGATTTGATTGTATAAGAAGCTGCCGCACCCTGAAGCATCCCAAAAGATTTTGCATTATAGATGTCCATCAAGCCCATTCCTTCATTCACAGGAAGAACGCGACGATGACTGGTCTTGTACACAAGGTATAGCTTTCCGTCTTGTTCGAATACATCCACCGAGGAAGAAAGAGTTTGATTGCGAGATTGTAGTCTCGTACCTGATGTAAGATCATTCTTGGCCGATCCCTCATACCAGAGTCCCTGTCCGGTTTCGTTGTTCTTCTGAGTAAAAAATGACCGAAACTGTTTTTGAGTAGGGTGAAGGCATAAGTAATAGCTCCATGTTTGTTTTCGGAAATTGTCTCTGGGCAAAACCGCTGCCCAAAACAATGATGTTGCGTAGCTATAGTCTTGTGCCATAATATTGAATTGATCAATCATCAGTTGTTTGTAATTTTTGTAGTAGTCAGATTGATCCCATTTTCGTGTGGGTGGATTCAAATCTACAGAAAAATCTTTTATATGAAACTGTGAGGTGAGACCACTTGCATTGCAGCTTGACTGGATTGCGGATAAACTCGAAAAGGTTTTTTCATTGTATTCTGATGCAACAATTTTTGCTTTCAAAGGAGTGTCACCGGTTGGGTAAATGTATTCTTTGTATTTTCCATCTCGACCACTTCCATCTTTATACAGCTTTGCAAAAAGAGCTGGGTTGCTGGCCTTGGGTTTATACAAATTTTCCAAATCTTTGAGATGGAAACGCAAATCTGTCCAAGAAAGAAGTGCGGGACTTTCTCCACCTGCAAAAGACGTTAAAACACTTGGCATGGTCACGGAGGGTTTCTCAGGTTCTTTGAAGGTAAGAATCAGTTTTTTGGGTTGAATGTCAACGTCTTGAGCATTCGACAATTCGATCGTAAGTGATCCTTGAGTTTCGGATCCTGCATAAACGGTCAAGGTTCCATTCTTCTTCAACTCGGCCTTATCAATCTTCTTATTCTTTTTGTTGTCTTGATAAATGGCCCCCACTCCTGAGGCTTTCCATTCGATTGTAGCTTTGTCAGACATATTTTTCCCTGACAGTGTGATGGTTGCAACTTGATTCAACAGAATCTCTTTGCTGGAAAGCTGGACACGAATGCTGGGGGTCAATACTTCCTTTTGAATCGTTACTTCGCTGCTGTTTGGTAGTGCGATCTCGGTGTTTTGAGAGACCATGCTAAGTACAGGCTTTTTTGATCGAGTTGTGGCACGAACGTAAATGGTTTTGATCTGATCTCCTGAAAACTCTAGTTTTAACGTAGAACTATTCTTTTTCTTGTTGCATGTGGACTCGTCTGCATACACATGCGCATTCTCAGCTTTGAATGTGATAGCTGTGTTTGGTGAAACCGCGGTCGAACCAATTTCGAGCGCTATACATTCATTCAAGGGAATTTCCTGTGGAAAATTTTTCCATGAAATAGAAGCAGGTGTCACAGTGAGTGGGTCATCGGTCAACTCATCATCATTGGATTCGATTCCTTCTTGAATGCGTATGACCGCTTCTTTGGTTTTGGAGAGATCTATCTTGATGGGGGAGGTCGGAGAAAACGTTACCCCTGGAAAAGAGGAGGTTGCAATCAACGAAATCACATTGGGCCATTCTTCTACGTTCTCCTTTTCCAAAATACGAATCATATAATCGGACAACAAAAAGTAGAGAACTTTAGATTCATTTGCCTTTTGCAATTTGATTTGAAGATCTTCCAATATGTTGGAATTTTCTGCGCTGGTACAAGCAGCGGTAGAAAAAAATCCAGTTCCTTTGGATTCACTCTTTTTCGAAGGATCACTTTCTACGCTCTCATTAAGAGATTGATTTTGAAATGCTTGATAGTCAACTTCAATCCGGATGGGGAGCTCAACCGATGGAATGCTCGTTGACTGAATGGGGATACCGATGCAGGTTCTATCCCCCTGCTCGGTTGCATCTACAACAAGCTTATTTACATCCAACGTGACCTTGGGGGCTTCGGTTTCAGCGGATTCATTCCATTTTTCTTTGATGTGAATCTTGGCTGTGTATTCGTAGTGCTGTTTGAACAGAGCTTCGTAGTTTGGATTTGTTGTGTCGCCCGTGTTGACTTGAATGCTCCCGATGTCTTTTTCCGTTGCTGCACCTTTGGTTCGATCATACAAAGGAAAAAACTTTTTCCATGACTCTCCATCGATTTCAGATTCATATTGAATCGTAAAATATGTACCTCCGTTGTACGAGGAAGGTTTGCTGACACTTCCCAATACAGCCTTTCCAGAGGAGATGACAAGAGCTGTTCCAGAGGCTCCAGTACAAAAGGAAATGAATTTTTCATTTTGAATATCAATGTCCGAAATGGATGGTTTGAAGCTGGTGTTGATTCGATTTTTCGCGATCTCCGTCAAATCAGCATACCCAACATTTTGACCGCCTCCTGCTTTTATTTGGTCTTTGGCTGCCTGCTCTAACATTCCTTCGAAATTCGAGGTATTTGGGGATATCAATCTTCCGAAAACAATGCTGGAGGGATCAAAGGATGAGATTGTCAGCAGAGGAATATGATGGATAGCTTCGCCCTGGCAGGCTTTTTTCAGCTCATCTTGCAATTTTTGATATTCTTGCTTGTGATCGGCATCAAGCTTTTCGCTGAGGTCCTCAGGCCATGTTGATTCCATGGTTACAGTCCCTTTCAACCGCAGTCCCAAACTAAACAGAATGGACATTGCATCGACGTCACCTCCGGGAGGGTCGAAAATCTCTGTGATATCGGACACACGTTCTTGGGGGTTTTCGATGGTAGGATGAAAGAATGCGCTTGCGATTTCTCCGATGACCCCACTTCCTTTGGAAGGATCTTCTTTCTTTTTGTTGTCAGAGATTTCGTCGTCAAGCTGTTTGACGACATAAACGTAACTGGGTGTTGTGACATCTTTGATTGTAGGATTTTCGGAAGCTTTTTGGCCTGTGCAAGCCATGCTGAGCAAAGTCAAAGAACTCACAATCACAGCCTGTGTAATGCGACAATACGATGTGTACATCATAAATGGTTTGATTGGTTTCATCATAAGCAAAAAGTTAAAAAAGACTTGTAACCCCTTGACCCGTAAATTCCATGCGCAAGAACGTGATTTCTTCTCGACCTGTGCTGTTGGTGTTTTTCATGTTTGTGCTTCCTCCATCAAAACTTAAAGTCTCAAGAAGTCTATCATCCATTCCACTTCCATCGAGGAACCAAAAAAAATCATACAAACTGATGTAGATGTCGATGACGCCGTAGATGTTGGGTCCACTCTTGGTGGCTTTGCCTCTGACTTTGAACCCCAATTTTTCAAATCCTTCGCTGGTTTTTGCAAAATCGGTAAAACGCACGTTGTTCGCGTCGATGACTTCTCCTTTGAATCCCGAAAAATCCATCAAATCGAAATCCGAATCGATCACATCGTTGTCCAACAATCCACTCATCAACATATTCTTGTAGTCAAACCCCATCGCACCTTTTTCGGGGAAAAAGTCATAGATCGACATCCCAGGAGGTTGGGGCAGGCCGCTGAGAACAAATCCCCCCTCTTTGTAAGTAAAGTCAAAGTTGGCAGGGGTTTCTTTTTCGGAAGTAATCCCCTGCACGCCAAACGTGATGTTTGTATGGCCGATGTACGATTCGAAAGCCCCTGGTTGATTGAAGTCGTCTACTTTCATGCAAGCCACGAAAGCAAAGGTCAGGCACAAAAGCAGAATATGTGTACTACGTATCTTCATATGGTTTGCTGTCCCCTTTTTGACAAAGATGTTCTAGCAAAAACAACACTGTTTTACCAGATATCGGGCTATGACTCAATGCATTCTTTTGTGTTTTCTCAGAGCAGCATTTTTGAAAAAAAGCTCAAAATATTGTATAGTTAATCAATTCTCTGCGTTTTGCATAAGACGTTCACTATAAATCCCATTTATACATTTTTTGACAGCAATAAGCAGGAGCCTAAGTCTCACAAACCAAGATTGCAAAGCCATGGTAGAGCCCACCCTGGCCGAAAGTCACGTGTACAGTACTATTGCAAGGTGAGAAACAGTACGATGCTGTCATGGTTGCCAGGAGCTTCCACCAATCCATCTGACCCATCTTTTACAGCCTGGATTTCATTGCTGTTAAGTTCAAAAGAGTTGATGAATGATTGTGGAACTTCCTGTTTGATGGATTCACGAATGCTTTGCACTTTGGGATTGATGCCATCGACCAAATCTTGATAGGGAATGCCAATCCAAATGATGGCATGAATTCTCGTGGCCGTATTCGTGGGGAGCTCAGATTTGCCGATGGAGGCAAGGGTTTGATTCAAGATCTCTCGCTGCTGCTTCATGGCTTTTGAATGCGCCAAAAGTCCATCTGACCCAGAAAAGACTCGTAGGTAGGAACCGGCTTTGGTTTCTGCAAGGGTATAGTAAAGATCGAAGCGGAGAGCCACAAGATCCTTCCCATTGAGCATGATGCGATCGATTTGATTTCTGTTTTGTGGGCTGATGGTGGTATCCCAACGACTGTCAGTGTGACCGCTGGGCAAAGATGAAAAAACATAGATCTGTCCGCCTTGAGGGTCCATGCAATAGCTTGCATTGATCTTTTCTGTCACATTTCCTTCTATGCCGACGTGAGAGAAGCGGTCCAGATAATCCAGTCTCCAATCTTCTGCCGTTTTTTCTTTGAAAGCAAAATATTGGTCAGCTCTGAGTTGTTCAAACAAAAAGTCTTGATACTTTGGATTGTCGGCTACGGGGTTGGGGCTGATGAGAATCGAAAATTGAAAACTTCCATGAGTGGTATATCCCTCAGGGCAGGTGCTTTTTCTCAGTTTGCTTCCATTTTTTTCCTTGGTGTCCATGTCATAGGGAGCAAACACACGATCATATGTGGTTTGAAAGTCTCCGCTTTTGTATTGCTGATCGAACTCAATGCCGAGATACGACAGCAGAGGAAACAACTGCTTCACTTCGTCACTCGAGAAGGTCTTCCCTTCATCTAGATCCATGAAACTCACATCTGTGACAGCATGTTTCGCAAGGAAGTTGTTTTTTACGCTCATCAATCGATCGACGAATTCCGAGCCCCACGAGGCATGGGCTCCCGTTTGAAAAGCCAAGGTGGGTCCACTTGAAGTTTCTTGTGGTTGGATTGCATTTTTTTGCTGGTCTGCGTGAGTCGTGATGGGGGGAGGCGCTTGTGAGCCTCCATCCGAGGTTGGAGGCGTGGAGATTGTGGGCAAAACTTCTTGGACCGAAGGCTTCCTTGGCTTTTCTTGGATCGTGGAGGGATCGTTTTCCTTCGAAGAGGTTGGAGCAGGTACAGGTGTAGTTGGTTTGGGTTGGGGTTGAAAAGGGGTTGGAGTGGGTGTTGTCACAATTGTGCTTGGCTGGATGTTTGAAGGTGTCGAGGTTGCTGCCGATGCAGATGACGGATTTAGAGAAGACTCCGGTGCCTGAGCATGGTCTTCGGAGGAGGTTGATTCAGGTTGGTAAGCAAGTACCGAGGCAATGCGGTAGTTTTTCTTTCGCCACACATGGTTGTCACCTTTCCCCAAATTGAAAATCACTTCTCCAAGAGTGGAGGCAAAGGATTCGAGTTTTCGGTCCAGCTCCTTCACCGCAACTACATTTTCGTAGTGAATTCCGATTTTGCCATCCTCCGTGCGTTTGAAGGTGGGATTGGTGATGATCTTCCCTCCATCTGACACAAAGCCTTTGCTCTGTGCGAGGTTTGATCCATCGAGGCAGAAGGATGCCCCCAAATATTGCTGACCCATTTTGAGCAGAGGAATGCCCGTTTTTTCTTCAACGATCTTGGGAGTAAAGCTTTCACGGAGTTTCGAGACAGCTCCCTGTGAAATATCGGCCAGTGTCATGGTGGTGATTTTTTGGATCACCTCTGCATATTTTGATTTCAATTCTGCGAGTTGACCTTCGAGACCTTGAATGATCTCACCAAATTGCTTTTTCTTTGCCTCAACGGTCTGCGCATCTCGGTCATTGGTTTTTGCAGCGATTTCTGCAATCAGTCCATCTCGCTCTTGAACAAACTCAATGGCACGTGCTTTGAATGCCTTTTCTTCCTCTGTGCCTGCAGGCAAAAAGAGAGACAATACGGCATTCGACTCGTTCAATAAAATGGGCCCAATTTGCAGTGGGTTCAAATCAATTCCCGTCGAAACTTTTTCAAAAAGAATTGTCGATGGGGTTTCGCACGTGGTTTTTAGGGTTTCGAGAGCCTCAGCGTAACCTGGGATGCTGGCTAGGGCCGCTTCAAGATGGTTAGATTCCACAGGTTCGAGCTCTGGATCGATCATTGAGCCGCCATAGGCACTGAAAGCTTCTGCGATGTCGTAGGTGTTCGATTGTGTTATTTCTTCGAAGGTCGTCAGAGACCGTTTCATCTCTTCGATGCTCACTTCGTTTTCTGGCAGAAAGAAAAATTTGTAGTAGGCCAGCGTTTTGCTCAGATCTACGCTGTTGGTTTTGGCGTTCGTTGACGAGCTAGATGAAAAGTCTTTGATTTTGAGTTTTCGGTCTGATCGATCCAGCTGTACCGCGTCGGGGCGATCTCCTTTGAGAACAGAGCACGCGCAAAGGCTCACAGAAAGAGACAACCCACACAAATACAATGAGATCTTTTTTGCAAAATCCTTCGTCAACATGAAATGATCATCCCCCTACGGTCAAATTTTGACCATCGATCAACTTGAAGTTGATCAGGTCAAACTTTACATCGTTTCGGTCTTCTGGTTCTTCCACAATCGCCAGGTCCGAATCTGAGGCCACAAAAACGCCGAGGAGGGCACTTGGAAAATTCTTCTTCATGCTCCCCACGGTTTGATAAATGTGCAACTCCGCAATGATGCGAGTCCCCGATTTTTGGAAATAGCCTTCCACCTCAAATCCTAATTTTTTGAATCCATCGGACTGCCCCATGATCTCGTCGACCATGATCGTGTTGGCATCTTTGGGGTATCCACCAAAGCCAGCAAAACTAAGATCGTCATTGGCGGCGATGTTTTTTTCGGCCAACTGAACATTGAGGACATCCAAAATTTCTTCCGGCAACCTTTTTTTGATGGAGATACGGTCGTTGCCAAGAACCCCAACCAGAGTAACTCGATCTCCCGCGTCGTTGCCGGTGACAAAAATAGTTTGAGGAACGTAGGTGTCTGATCCTAGGCCATCGATGCCAAACGTGATCTCTGCGCTTCCTGTATATCCCTCGAACATTTTCTTTTGGTTGAAATCTTCGACTTTCAAGCAAGACCAAAAGAAAAGGGGGATCAGCAGCCAGGCTAGGTTATGATTATGGTTACCTTTTGTCATATCACTTCGAAAGAAAAGAAATCTTTTCTTTGTGAGTTTGTCTTACCAGAAAATCTGCAATGACTCAATGTGGCTGGTGTTTTTGATCTAGGTTTTTTCTGGAGAAACCCTTGGTTTTGTTGTATGCGCCCGGGAGTATAAGGAGCGATCTACGCTCTTGAACGTTTCGAGTGGATATGTCTGAGTCAACGATTTCATTGCAGGAGTTTTCCGAGGCGTCCTATGTGGATGCCGTCAACGATCATTATGAGAATTTTCCTGTAGGTTCTGCATTGATTTCCAAAGATCTTCGCGTACATGTGCGTGCTATTTACGCTTTTGCGAGAACAGCCGATGATTTTGCCGACGAGGCGAAGTTTGCGGGAAAACGCATGCAACTGTTATCCCTTTGGAGACAAGAACTTTCTCGGTGTACCACCGAAAAAAGCTCCTTGGCCGTATTTCAATCTTTGGGGCGTACACTTCGACAAACCAAAATGCCCATTCAGTGGTTTCACGATTTGCTCGATGCCTTTGAGCAGGATGTGACCAAATCTCGATATCAGAGTTTTGAGGAGCTTCTCGACTATTCCAAAAAATCCGCCAATCCTATTGGGAGAATGATCTTGTGGCTTCATGATTATCGAAACGAAGCGGCCTTTGATTATTCGGACTCCATTTGCACGGCTCTTCAGCTCACCAATTTTTGGCAAGATGTCGCTGTAGATGCCAACAAAGATCGAGTGTATCTTCCCAAAAAAGAAATGGATTTGTTTGGGTACAAAGAGAAAGAACTTTTTTTGTCCCAAAAAAACGAAGCTTTTGAAAACTTGTTGGAAAATCTCATCAAAAAGACACAAATCCTTTTTGAGAGGGGAAGGCCACTGATTGATTTGGTGGAGGGAAGGCTTCGTTATGAGCTTCGTCTTACTTATTGTGGAGGGACACGCATATTGGAAAAAATTCGCCGCAACGATTATGATGTTTTTGATCAAAGACCTACACTGGGTGCGGTAGATAAAGTGTTGCTTGCGTATCGAAGTTTGATTTCATGGAAACCACTAGCCAAATCATCCTGAAAAAGAGTCGTTCGAATTTTCGAATCGGCTTTTTGGGTCTGACAGAGGACCAAAAAAGAGCCTTGACCGCTGTATATGCGTTTTGTCGAATGATCGACGATATTGTGGATGAGATTCATGATCCTCTTGAGGCTCAATCTCAATTGGATCAATGGAAGCAATTTGTGGAAAACATCCTGAGCGCTGAAACCGAGCAAAATACGGTTCAGCAAGAGTTGGCCTGGGCTTGCAAACATTTCCCCATTCAAGTCAAAGATATGTTGTGGCTGATTGGTGGATGTGAGTCTGATTTGTACAGGGCCACATACGAAAGCTTGGATGATCTTCTGGTGTATTGCGATGCCGTTGCCAGTTCGGTGGGATTTATGCTCGTGGCGATTTTGGGAGTTCCTGCGGACATCGCCGAATCCTACGTGTATTCCACCGGGAGAGCTCTTCAGCTCACCAACATTCTTCGAGACGTCGCAGAAGATTTTGAAAGAGGTCGGATTTATATTCCTCGCCAAATGCTTCGCCAATACAACATCGAGCTGCGTTCATTGTTAGATATGACGCACGAAAATTTTTCTCAATGTATGTTTCAGTTTTCTAAAGTCATCGAAGGGTATTATGAGAAATCCTCTCGTTCCATTCCAAAACCTTTTGTCCATCGACTTCTTCCTGCGCAGGCCATGAAAAAGGTGTATCAAAAAATTTTCGTCAATATCAAACGAAAAAAATTTCAAGTTTGGAAAGAAAAAATAGGAATTCATCCGATGCAAAAAGGATGGATTCTTTTGGACACTGTTCTACGAGCCTATTTCTAATGACCGACATGATCGAACATGTGGTGATCGGAGGAGGCTGCGCAGGGCTTGCCTGCGCAACACAACTGGCATCTTGTGGAAAATCAGTTCTGGTTGTCGAAAAGAAAAATCATTTGGGTGGGCGAACTGCATCTTTTTTCAACAAACAGGCGTCTGATACGATCGACAATGGACAACATCTGTTTTTGGGATGTTACCAACAGACGCAACGTTTTTTGCACCGGATTGGGTCATTGCACCATTTGGAATTTTCCTCCCGATTTGTCACCGAAATGATGGGGAAAGAATTTGGGGCTGCTCGTTTGAAACCCGCCAAATTGCCTGGCCCTCTGCATTTGCTGCCTTCAATTGCCACGTTTCGGGCCTTTCCTCTTTTGGATCGACTTCGGTTTTTGCAGATTGGGAAAGCTTTGTTTTTTTCAACCAAAAAGCTCAAGAACATGTCGGTTTTTGAGCTGCTCACGGTTTGTGGGCAGTCTCCACTTTTGATAGCAAGGTTTTGGGAACCTTTGGTCTTGGCTACGTTGAATGCAGAAATGAAAGATATTTCTGCAGACTATCTGGTCGCAGTGTTGCGTCTGGGGTTCATGTCTTCGTACAAAAACTCCTTGACCGGACTTTCCAGAGTGGGTCTGAGCGAGTTGATTGCGAATCCATCGCAAGATTTTTTGAATCAACATGGTGGAAAAATTCAACGCGGTGATTCTGTAGAAAGCATTGCAACGATGGATGAGGGAACCCTACTCGTGCAGCTTCATTCTGGAAAGAAAATCCATTGTCAATCTCTCACGCTTGCCATTCCTCCAAAGGCACTGAAAAAAATCAAGTTGGATCAGAGTCCGATACTCCAGTCCTATGTTGAATCGTTGACGGATTTTGAGCCATCTCCCATTTACTCTTATCATGTGTGGTTGGACCAAGAGCTCTTTGAATCCACTTACATTGGTTTTGTGGATCATCCCATTCAATGGATTTTTCGAAATTCGGCCTACATGCATCACAAAAAAAATTGTTACAGCTGTGTGATTTCTGCAAGAGATGAATTGGCTTTAAAAACCAAAGAAGAGATTCGAAAAATTTTGACCGATATGTTTTCTGAATATTTTCCACAAAAGAAAGTTTCGATTTTGCATGTGGTTCAAAGTCATGAACGTGAAGCAACATGGATTGGAAAGATTGGACAAAAAAGAGTTTCTTTTCAGACTCCACTGCCAAACGTTTTTTTGGCCGGGGATTGGACAGATACAGGATTGCCCTGCACCATTGAAAGTGCAGTTCTTTCGGGCCATCTTGTTGCAGATCACTTGTTACTATAGATAAGGCCTCTTGATCAAATTTGCTTCTTGTCAATGGCCTGTGTTAGGCTTTCTTTGATCATTTTATCTATTTTTTTTGAAAGGAATTCATGTCTACCTTAGTACAAGAGATCAAACAGTTGAAGAACGCCTCGATCGATGCCTTTGACTCTTGCCATCAGCCTCAAAGACTTCTTTTGTGTTCCCCTGATTTTTTTCGCGTCATCGATGAAAAAAATCCCCATATGAAAGGGCAGCAAGGAAAGGTAGATGCATCCAAAGCGGCTCTTCAATGGAAAACCATGAAAGAATCTTTTGAGTCTCATGGATATTCTGTAGAGTGTTTGCAACCCACCAAAGATCTTGAAGACATGGTGTTTAGTGCGAATCCTGTTTTTGTTGGTGAAGATGGCTCTGAAAACAAAATTTGTTTGCTGGCCAACATGAAACATCCATCTCGAAAAAAGGAAGTCACAGCATTTGATGAGTGGTTTTCTCAACGAGACTATAACGTCCATCGATTGCCGGAGACATTGCTTTTTGAGGGATATGGAGATGCTTTGTGGCATCCTGGAAAGCGATTGATTTGGGCTGGATACGGATTTCGAACCGATGTAGCCGTGTATCAACACGTGAGCGATCTTTTTCAAAGCCCTGTTGTAACCCTAGAACTTCAAAGCGAATATTTTTATCACCTGGATACTTGTTTGAGTCCCATTTCAGAACATGTTGCCTTGTATTTCCCAAAGGCTTTTGATGCAAAAGGTAATGATCTGATTCGAGCACTGTACCGTGATGCTATTGAAGTGCCAGAACGTGAAGCTCTTGAGGGTTTTGCATGCAACTCCTTGGGACTCGACAATGTTGTGTTCATTCACAAAGGAAACAAACATTCCAATCGAGAGTTGCAAAAAAGAGGTTTTGACGTGGTGGAATTGGATACCGGAGAGTTTTTGAAATCTGGCGGTAGTGTTTCTTGCATGAAGGCCATGATTTTTTAGCTCAAGCCGCTGGGCTCTCCCCCTTCGGGGGAGCGGGCACTGTGGTAATTCGAACTTGCACTTTCATAAAGAGCCTCAAAAGCCGTCGAAAAAATGGCTCGTCTGTACTCAAAAGAATACAATAACATTCTACCTACTGCGCTTTAGTTTTTTCTACACCTTTTGAGGCTCTTCATAGAATTACAGGGAATTCTCATCGAGTCAGATTTATTGTAAAAAAATAAAATATTGTCGCTTGGCAAAGCCAAGCGTCCTTGTTTTTCTTTTTCCCATCCATGCAACAGTGAGCAGCTGAGCATTTGTGTAGACCGATGTTTATTCTGCAAGGGAACTCAAGCGCAGCAGGAAAACCAATCAAATGTATGAATAGGCCAGGCGAGCCATTCCTAGCAGAATAAATATCGGTCGAGATCAATGCTTTGTGCGAATCAAGTCAATGTCCGCTCCCCCGAAGGGGGAGCGCCCAGCGGCTTGAGCCTACTCTTCGGTGGCTCCTTTGAGGATGAATCGTTTGAGCAATCTTTTTTGTTCAGGATTGGAAAAGATAAATTTCATGCCCATGCCCTCTTTGTCTGAGGGATGATCATGGTGAACCACACAGGCTTCAATTTCAAATCGTTGTTGTGTTTCGGGGTGGATGAAGGCCATCTGCACTCGTTCCCCTACATCTTTTTTGACTTCCGTTGCAACGAAGACACCGTCTTCACTCAGATCTTTGGGAAAGAAAGTCTGCATTTTTTTTTCTGATTTGAAACGAATGGTAAAGGTTGCCATTTTTCGAGAGACTTGTTTTCTCTCTACGGATCTTCTTTCCACCGGCTCATCAATGGCAATGGAAACAGTGTTCGGGTTTTTCAAGGAATTGAGATAGTGGATCCATTGATCCAAGGTTTTCGAGTCTGGTTTGAGGAAGTGAATGCCACAGGCATTTTGTCCTTCCACAACAGTATGTCGAGATACTTTGGCGTTGACGGTGATGCCTGCCGCTTCCGTTGGAATATCGATTCGCAATCGTACAAAAGAATTTTCTTCTTTCAAAGGATCTGACACGAGCAGCACACCACTTCGAGAGACGTTGATGGTGTACCCTTTTGTACGATTGCGATCCAAAAATTCGACGGGGATTTGAGCCGCGTATCGTTTTGGATATCTTCTTTTTTCTTTACCCACGACTACAGAATATGCTTCCTTGGCGGCTCAATCCACATCTACGTAACTTCTTACAGATCTCTGGCTCGAAGCGTAGAGCGTTTGTTTCCAGCAGCTCTTGCAATGGCTTTGTCGATTTCTTTGTAGAGAAATTCGCTCAACGCAGGCACGAACTCAGAAGACGTCATCATTTTGTTCTTTTTGATGTAGGCACGAACTTTTGAGTTCACAACCAAAATCTCTTTGGAAGATTTTTTGGAAGAAGAAGCTTTTTTTGCTTTTGCTTTTACTTTGGTTTTCGTGGTTTTTTTCTTTTTAGTAGCCATCATTTTCTCCTTACGATGTTTTGTTGTAGCAACTACGGTTGATCAATCTTTGATGGACCGGTCCGAACACTTTAGGACCTAGGGTTCCTTCCACTTCAGCGCGAATGCATCAAAGAGATTGCAAAACACAAACATTGTGTTCAAAAACGTTATATATCTTCTTGTGCGCGTGCTTTCAATCTATTTAAGAATTCGTGCACCATGGGGCTTGTGGAATGTTTGAAAAAAAACCTTTCGAGACCGTTCAGCTCCCTTTCCTCCGAAAGAGAAAAGAACGATGAGAGGTGTGTGCCACACTTTGGAAGGTGGAGTAGGGCATAAGTGTCTTCCTTTTTTGAGTGCGGGAATGGTTAGGGTTTTTATATATAATAATATCAATAACTTAGTTTAATATAACGCTTGGCATAAAAAATGCTTACTCAGTTCGTAGATTCGAAACAGATCGGTGAGCACTTGATCTGTGACCAAAGTTGTAGGAGTATGAGGCATGATGGACGGAAAAAGAAAAGACAAACGTGTGGAAGAGAAAAAATTTGTGTGTTTTGAGGGCGAAGGGTTTCAAGTGTTTTCTCAAACTCGAAACGTGAGTTCTCATGGAGCATTCATTTCAACCCACTATCTTTTGGAACCTGGGACTGAAATCGAAGTGACGTTTGTGGATGACGAGGAAAAGATACCTTTCAAAGCCAAGGTGGTTCATACCCCTCGCATCAGTGATGGCGAAACTGATGTTGATCAATCCGGTTTTGGTGTGGAAATTTTGTAGGCCACGCCATTTGCATTGAGCATTTCTTCCAGACCCTTGGCATAATATTCAAACGTGGGTTGGGCACTTTCAGAGATTTGCAACATTTGATTTGAATCAATCCATATTTTTTTTTGCTTCACAAGTAGATCGATTTTGTCTTGGCATTTTTGGACCAAATCTATGCCAAAAACATTGTAAGTTCTTAGCTGGTGGCTCCATTGCATCAGAGCATGATTCAGTTCTGTTCGATCTTTAGGGCCGGCACACAAGATGTGTCCAATCATTCCCATTGCAACGGGGTAGTGGTGTTTGCGAAAAAAAGACAAGGTTTGATTGGAAATTCTTTTGGCTTCTTCTTTGGGGCTAGATGAACCTACCTGAATGGGTTCACCAAAGCGCATATAAATGTTCCCATATTTCTTTTGAAAAATTTTTTTAAGGTTCAATAGGTCCATAAGGCTTTCAGCTTTCTTAACTTTTCCCAGTCTTTCCTGCGTAAGACTCTTTTCATCGGGAACTTCGTCATAGTTGATTTGCACGGGAATAAAATACATATCTTGGTCATCGGGTTTCGCTTCGATCAGTAGGTGCATGATTCCTAAAAAGGCAGACCGAATGGCACCATCTCGACTTCGTCCCCCTTCAATAAAAAGTTCTTGTGTGTATTGTTTTCCCACCAACCAAGATAGGTACAGGTCCAAAATTTTCACATATATTTTGTCCCGACTGAGCTTTCGCCGAATAAAAAAAGCACCTGATTTTTTCATCAGACTACCAATAGGCCAAAAAGATAGGTTGATGCCCGCTGCGATGTGAGGTGGGCAGATGTTGTGGTTGAAAAGAACATAGGAAAGCAGCAAGTAGTCCATGTGGCTTTTGTGCGTGGGCAAAAAAATCACAGGATGGCGAGTCACGCATGCGAGGGTTTGTTGAATCTCTTCTTCTCGTACATACAAATGCTCAAACATAGATTTTTGTGCCCAGTGAACCACCCAATAGGCGTAGCGCAAGAAGCGAGGAGAAAATTCGGCCATCATGTTTTTCAAAATGGACGTAGCTTTTTTTTCGATTCGATGTTGATCTTTTTGTGTCTTTGCATGAATAGAGAGAAATTTTTTCCATGAAGGTTGTGAAAGAATATCTTCCATCACCTGTTTGCGAGAATAATAAGGCAAACGGTGAAGATTCTTGATTCGTTGCTTCAGATTCACAGCGATACCCTACGTGCAATTTTGTGTCTTGCAAGGTTTGATTGATCTTCTCTTAGGACCCTCATGTTTTTGTAGTTTCAAAGAAACTGGCCATTTTGTCTTTTTTTTGAAACGATATCTCCATATGAGTCAAAACCCTCCCATCACTCTCCCTCATCCCCTTCGACCTGCTTCGTTGATTCGTATTGTGGCACCGTCCAGTCCATTTCAACGGGATCGTTTTGTAGAGGCCAAAGAATGGATCGAGAAACAGGGATATCAAGTCCATCATTCCAAAGCTATTTTTTCCAAGGAAGCTTTTTTGGCGGGGTCCGATGATCATCGACGAATGGAGTTGGAAGAGGCGTTGGAAGATTTTGATTGCCACGCTTTGTTTCTGGCCAGGGGTGGATATGGTTTGATGAGACTGTTTCATCCCAAACCGTTGGCCATGCGCAATCTCAATCAGAAAATCATCATGGGCATGAGTGACCATACTCCGCTGCTCAATTACATTGCCTTTCATTTGGGGCTCGTCACGGTTCATGGGCCCGTTCTTGCTGGATCGTTGTTCGAAGCGATTTCAAAATCTCAAAAAATGAAACTGTTTGACCAACTTGAAACGGCGCAGGAAAAAATCATCAAAAAATTTCAGGTGGTTCGTCCTGGCATGGCGAGTGCTCGGCTATGGGGTGGCAATCTCAGAATGATCCAGTCCACATTGTCGACGTGTTTGGAAATTCCTTTTCGGGAGGGAATTTTGTTTTTGGAGGATCTTGCGGAAGAACCCTATCAAGTGGATCGAATGCTGTGTCAGTTGGCCATGGCTGGAAAATTTGAAAATCTCAGAGGCTTGATCTTTGGAGATTTGACGGACCGAGCAGGAAAGCAAATTTCCTCAGCTCTGATTCAGCGTTGGATGGATCGTTTTGTGTCTCAGGACATTCCCATCTTTCGGGGAGTGCGCATCGGTCACCACCATATGGAAGCTCTTCTGCCCATTGGAGGAAAGATTCGCATGGACAGTCAGAGTCAGGAGATTGTGATTTCTCCTCTTGTGCAGTCATGAATACCTTTCAACAACCTGAGGTCATGCGCGTGTTCCAGGGCTACAGCGGGGCCTCGTTGATGGTTTCCTGCAAAGAGCGCAAAGAGCCCATGCGATTTCATCAAGGATGGACGGATCGTACCCACGTTCATGCGGTTGATGATCAAACTGTTTTTGATTTGGCTTCTTTGACCAAACCTCTTGTGGTCTCGACTGCCATGACCACCTTGGAACGCGATCAAAAGATTGATCTTCAAGCACCGGTGGATGTGCGTGACTTTTGCAAAACAAATTGGACAGGTTTGACCTTGGAAAAAATTCTTCGCCATTGTGGAGGTTTTTTGGCGTGGGAAGATCTTTCTGGGTTTTTTCAGTCTCTTCAGGGAAAGTCCCAGGAAAATATCGATCGATGCATCGTGGAAAAACTTCTCTATGATGGGCCTAAGCATTCCATCGGGAAAGGAAGTGTATACAGCGATTTGGGGTTTTTGTTTTTGGAATCCTATTTGCGTCTTCATCAGGGTATCGACATCAAAAATGTTTTCTTTTCGAAGATGAATCGCTTTTTCTCTCCCAAAACCTGGATGCCGACGCCGGTGACCGATATCTCTTCATCGCAGATCATGAGTTATGAATCGGATGAACATGTTCCTTTGGGAGTTGTCCATGACGGAAATGCTAGGGCTCTTGGAAAAATGTGTGCTCACGCAGGCTTGTTTTCCCGTATTTCCTCAATGCACGAATTCGGTTGTTTGTGGTTGGAGGCTTGTGTGGAGGGCAATGACTTTCTTGGCCAGCACATGGCCAAGAAATATATTGATCGAACTTCTTATGAAAGACCTCTTGTGTGGGATTGTCCATCTGAAAATTCTACGGCGGGAAACATTTCCAAAAATAGTTTTGGGCATCTGGGGTATACAGGAACCTCGATATGGGTCGATCTTGATCGGAGAGTTGTGGTTACACTGTTGACCAATCGAGTTCACATGAACACCCCAACCCAAATCTTCAATGCATTTCGGATACAGATTCACAATGAGATTTGGCAACAGCTGGATCAGCGCTGAAACCATGGTTTTGTGAAGACAAAACGCCTTTTCTTTTGCCCAAGTGCCTGTGTAACTGATACAAAAGCTTTCTATGTCGAAAACCGTTCATTTGATTGGAATTGCGGGCTCTGCCATGACTTCCTTGGCAGGAATGTTTTTGGAACAAGGCTGGAAGGTGCAGGGTTCGGATCAGAATTTTTATCCTCCTTCTTCTGAAGTTTTGGCTAAACTTTCGATCAAAACGTTTCATGGATTTTCAAAAGAAAATCTCACGCCTACACCGGATTTGGTCATCGTGGGGAATGTAGTTTCTGCTTCCAATCCAGAAGCGCAGCATGTGAAAGAAAAAAACATTCCTTATCTTTCGATGTCTGGAGCGCTCTATGAGTATTTTTTGCAGACCAAAGATCGATTTGTGATCACAGGAACACACGGAAAAACCACAACTACATCCTTGCTCGCGTGGATTTTTACCTCAGCAGGAAAAGATCCAGGGTTTTTCTTGGGGGGATCTCCTTTGAATTTTGAAGCAGGATATCGCATTGGAAAAGGTTCTCCTTTTGTCATCGAGGGAGATGAATACGACACGGCTTATTTTGAAAAGACACCGAAGTTTTTGCACTATGGTCCTCAGTATGTTGGGATTACAAGTGTCGAGTTTGACCATGCAGACATTTATCGGGATTTGGACCACGTCAAAGAGCAGTTTGTAAAATTGATTCATTTGGTTCCATCCAATGGTGTTGTGGTTGCAAATGCAGATGATCCCAATGTTCGGGATGTTGTTCAAACCAGCAAAAAAGATGTTCGATGGTTTGGGCTGGAAGATCGGTCTGGATTTTTTGCCAAAGACCTTATCAACATTGATGGAGGAAAATCTTTTACTCTATGTGATCGAAATCAAGAGATTGTAAGAATCGACTCTCCGTTGATCGGACTTCACAACGTTCGCAACGTACTGGTTGCCGGAGGGTTGGCACATCTTGCGGGGATTCCAGCAAAAGAGATCAAAAAAGGTGTGGAAAGTTTCCGAGGTGTAAAAAAGAGACAGCAACGCATTGGGGAAAGCGGTGGAGTTGCTGTGTATGAGGATTTTGCTCATCACCCCACAGCCATCGAGCAAACCATTGATGCCTTTCTTCCGATGACCCATGCCCGGGGAGGAAAACTTTGGGCTATTTTTGAACCTCGATCCAACACGACACGAAGAAATGTATTCCAAGATCAATTTCCACGCAGTTTGGCCAAAGCTGATCACAGCATTCTTGCGGCTGTTTTCTCCAAAAATGATTCACTCAAAGCGGATCAATTGCTCGATCCTCAAAAAATTGTTCAAGTGCTACGGAACCAGGGAAAAGATGCACAAACGTTTTCTACGGATACCGAAATTCTTGATCATGTGGTAGCTCATGCAGAAAACAAGGACGTTGTGGTTTTTATGTCCAATGGAGATTTTTCCAATTTGCCTCGCCGACTTTGCGAGGCCCTGCAATAGCTTTGCAATGAGTCAATGGTAGCGACGAACGAGAACGCTGCGATATTTTTCCATGTCGGCCAAAATTTTTCCCGTGCCCAATACCACACTCAGTAGAGGGTTTTCGGCTTTGGTAACAGGAAGGTTGGTTTCTTTGGCGACCAGTTGATCCAAGTTTTTCAGCATGGCACCTCCTCCCGTGAGAATGATGCCTCGATCGTGAATGTCAGAAGCCAACTCGGGAGGTGTTTTTTCCAAGGTGATTTTGATGGTATCGATGATGGAGCGCAAAGGTTCTTGGATGGCTTCTCGAATTTCAGAAGGTTTGATCTGCACAATTCGAGGAATACCTCTGACAAGGTCTCTTCCCTTGATAGAAATAGGATCCGAGTTTTCGGAAGGGTAGGCCTCACCAAATTTCATTTTGACTTCTTCGGCGGTGGTTTCGCCAATCAACAGCGAATATTTTTTCTTCATGTAGTTGACCATGGATTCATCCATCTGATCACCCGCAACACGAATGGATTTGGAAATCACAATGCCTGACAACGAGATCACAGCAACCTCTGTGGTGCCTCCACCAATGTCCACGACCATGTTTCCAGAAGGGTCTGAGATCGGCATGTCCGCACCAATGGCGGCTGCAATGGGCTCCTCCACAAGATATACTTCTCGAGCTCCTGCCGAGAGGGCTGATTCTTCCACTGCTCTTTTTTCTACTTCGGTCACGCCAGAAGGAATGCAAATGACCACGCGGGGCCGTAAAATGAATCGATGTTGGTTGGCCATTCCCATAAAATGTTTGAGCATGGCTTCGGTGGTGGAAAAATCTGCGATGACTCCGTCTTTGATGGGGCGAATGACTTGGATGCTGTCGGGAGCTTTCCCGATCATATGCTTGGCTTTGGTTCCCACGGCAAGAATCTCACGGTTGTCCGAGTGATTGGCAATGGCCACCACAGAAGGTTCATTGATGATGACACCTTTGTCAGGTTTGAAAACCAACGTGTTTGCTGTTCCCAAATCGATGGCAAGATCAGAAGAAAATCCGGAAAAAAAAGATTTTAACACCTTGGGATTCCTTTGTGTTCATTAGGTCCTAAGATTCCTCATCTTGAGACATTTTTCGTTGTGATGTAGAGTTGAACTTATTCGCCAATACTCTACAATAAACCTTGTATAAGTGTTTGTTTTTATCCATGTATTTTAAAATGTAAAGGAAATCCGCCCAAATGACACTCCAAAGACTCCCAAAATCCTTGATTTTTGCTCTGATCTGCGTGCTTTTTGTAGGATCTGGCATGGCGGAATCTATGGCCCACGAGGTTCTAGAAGACTTTCAGTCCTATCCAGAGGGCAAAGCCCCTTCTGGAGAGTGGAAGGTTCGTAGCGGAGATCCGTCTCAGGTGTATTCCATTCAAAAAGAAGACAACAATCAGTTTTTGAGAGCTTCCGACAAAGGACAGTCCGTTCAGTTTTTTGTGAAGAAAAAATGGTCCTTGACCAAATACCCTTGCTTGCAGTGGAAATGGAGAGTCCATGATTTTCCAGAAGGGGCTGATGAGCGAAATCGATCCAAAAATGACAGCGCTGCAGGAATTTATGTGGTGTTTCCCAAACGCTGGTTCATTCCGGATTCCATCAAATACGTATGGAGTACGGTGGCACCCGTGGAGACGGTGGTTCGCAATCATGATCGATTTCCCATGAAAGTCGTTTCGACGGGGACCGATGCCAAAGGCAAATGGGTGACGGTCGAAAGAAATGTGCTGGAAGATTACAAAACCCTCTTTGATCGATCTCCATCAAGTCCTGTGGCCTTGGGTTTTTTGACTGACTCCAACAATGTGGGTGGAGGTGCTGTGGCCGATTATGATGATCTTCGAGCCACGACCTGTTCTGACTCCGCCAAATAAGTAGCCTACTACAAGCTCAAAAGGTCTTGAGCCTGCCAGCAAGGAAAAGGCAACCGGGTGTTTTTTGGTTTAGTTGGATGGGTCAGGATCCAAAAGATTCATCAACCCGTCGGCACACATCATCATGTTCCAATTCAAATCTTTTTGATCTTTTGAAACAAATCCATCGATGTTCTTTCCAATTTCCCCAATTGCTTTGAAGAAAAGATTCAATTCATGAAGAGAACCGTAAGGGTCTGAATCCGAGTACAGTGGATCGCTACCATCAAAGATTTTTTCTAGATTTTTTCTAAGATGGTTGTCCCCAAAAACATCTTCAAACAACATTGTCTTGGTTGGATACCCCTTACTCTGGGGATCTATGTACCAGTCTCTTATGGTTTTGATGAATTGACGAGCAAAGTTGATTTGTACAAATCGCAGACTCTGGGTTTTATTTTTCAATTCGAAGGTCAATGATTTGAGAGCTGAATCGATCCCAATCCAAAGCGTATAGTCAGTGTGTGTGAGACGTCCGTCTGAGAAGACCGAATCGAAGTTTCCCTCATATTTGGCTCGGGCATGAGTTTTGTCTCCCAAGGCCCAGGAGCATTGGTCAAAAGACTCAAAAACTCCATCGAACCCTTTGGATCCTGGGATGGGATTGGATGCGAGAAGGTCTTGAGAGACCAACAACGTCAAACCAAGAACTGCAGCAACGACCCATTTGATGTGAAACATTTTCTTCTCCTCGTTTGTGATGACGAGGAGGGATTACGCCACGCAGAAGAAAAAATCAACCCTGAATCGGTTTTTTCTTTTTGGAAAGGGGAGCCTCTCCAAAAAAAAGCACGTTCTACCGGTCAATCAGGAGGCCATAGGTCTGGCTCATGTCTTCGTCGTCGCGGGCTACGATCAAAATCTCGTTGCTTTCTTTGTCCAGAGGTAGATTGGCCGTCACAAACTGGGGTTCGTTGCTCTTGTGAGAGTTCAGTTTTTGATAGAAAACTTTGTGATCATTGACCACAATGTATACGTCTTTGACCTGTCGATCGTCCGAGATCTTGGCTTCCAAAACAAACTTGGAGCTGGGTTTGGTTTTTTCCAGTTTGTTTGCATTGCTCAAGTCGATCGAGGGGGACTGAAACATTTTGGAACCTTTTTGATCGTTGCCATCGATTTCGAACTCTTTTCGAATGTATTCTCGATAGTCCAGATCTGCGATGTTGACGGCCACACCATACTTGGTTTTTTTCTGTTCTGGCAAACCGATGGAGAAACTGATCGTTTCTTGTTCCCCGGGTTTGAGCTTGCTGAGGGTTTTTCGCGAGGTTTTGAATTTGAGTGATTTGAAATCGTCGGTCTGAGTCAGCGTCACATAAGAGTCTTTGAGAGCGGCATCTCCAATGTTCTTGATATGAATCTGAAGGGCAACATTGTCTCCTTCGGTTTTGTAATCATAGTTGAACACAAATTTTGGATTGAGTTTTCGCTGGATGGGAATCCACATCGAGGATGTTTTGGGTACGATGTTCATGCTTTCCGAAAAAGCCATGTCGACTTTTGACAAATTGGTCATGACATAGTTTGGAACTTCGACATCCAAGTTTTTGGAGATGGATTTTCCAGGACCAACTTTTCCAAAGTAAAACGTCAATCCATCGAAAATCGAATTCTTGGAATTCATCGTCGCCTTGGACTGAAACAGCGAGCAGGTCCCTTTGTTTTTGATGGATGCTTGGATATGAATTTTATCCCCTGATTCATAGATCTTTTTCTCTGGGCTTAGTTTGTAAGCAAATTCAGGTTGGCTGCATTCCTTGGCACTTTTGACGTTGTCTGTTCTCGGACTCCAATCGATACCAAGATCGGCAAAGGCCTTTTCAATTTTTTTGTTTTCGAGTTTTTTCCACTGATCCCCAATCTTGTGAGTCAACGAGATCATCTTGCCTCTCATGCTGCTGGTAGAATAGGACAAAATTTCGTGGGCAAATCGAACATCAAAACTTTCGAAAAGATGTTTGGTTTTTTCCTCATTGGAAAGCGAAGAAAATTGATATTGGTTTTGTGCTTTTTGCGAAGATTCGTCATCGGTTTCTTCTTCCTCACGCAAATAGTGAATGTCGTCCAGAGGAGTCAATGAGATCGATGGATTATCGGAATTGTCAAAGTGACGCTCCAGAGAGGCTTCTCCATAATCATCTTTTCTTTCTTCAAAGACGATCTCGTTTTTGTTGATGATGGCGGGTACGATGTTCATGTCAGCCACAATCCCCAAGGATTGAATCGAAACATCTCCCGCCGTTTTGTATTTTGCGATGGTGAGTTTCACCGCGGAATCCTCGGGCAACTCATAAATGGATTGCACCGTTCCTTTTCCAAAAGTGCGTTTTCCATAGATCAGCGCTCGACCATTGCGTTGCAAGGCTCCGGCCACAATTTCGGATGCACTGGCACTTCCTTCGTTGACCAAGACAATCATCGGATAGTTGGGTTCGGTTCGGGGTTTACGGGCACGTTCTACATTTCGAACACGGTTTTGCATGCCCACCGTGCTCACGATGGTTCCCTCTTCAAGAAAAATGTCGGAAACTTTGATCGCTTCATCCAACAGTCCGCCTGGGTTGTTGCGAAGATCAAGGATGAGGCCTTTGAGTCCATTGGGGCTGCTGGCGTGGAGGTTGTCCAAATGAGTTCGAACGTCGCGAGAAAGGTTGCCTTGAAAGCTCTTGATTTTGATGAACCCAATGCTTTTGGGAAGGAGAGCCGATTCAACCGCCACCAGTTTGATGTCGGCGCGGGTGAGTGTAAAGTTTTTGGGTTCTTTCCATCCTTTTCTGGACACCGCGATGGTGACTTGTGTGCCTTTGGGGCCTCTCATCCGATCTACCGCTTCGGTCAAGGTCATCCCCACCGTGGATTCATTTTCAATTTTGGTGATGATGTCGGAAGCCTGAATACCAGCGGCGGCGGCGGGCGTATCGTCTAGAGGCGAAATGACGGTCAGCTTGGTATCACGGATTCCGATGACAATACCGAGCCCCCCAAATTTTCCGGAAGTGCCCACGCGGGTTTCGTTGTACACATCTTTGGAAAGAAAATTCGAGTGAGGATCCAGTGTGTTCAAAATGCCATGGATGGCCCATTCTTCCAGTTCTGCCACACCTTCTTTCTTTTCCTCTCTATGTTTCATGATGAATGGAATGCAATCTTTGATTTTCAAGTACAGGGCAGAAGATTTTGGGATCCGTGTATCGATTTGTTTCTTTTGGCCTGAAATCTCGATCACGGCAATGTGGTCAGAAACATAATCAACTTTCATTTCTGGGATCTGTAATGAAAGCATGTTGAGGGCTTCTTTGAGCATGGTTTGGTAGTTGATTCGTTCAGGGTCAAAATAGCTCTCATCTATATAATAGAGAACGCGGTCCAGTCTTTTGAGCTCAAGATTGTTCTTCCAAGGCAGCTCCAAATCCAAACTGGTGGCAAAGCTTACGATGGCTGGGTTTGTGGAATACAGAAGAGAGGCCATCACCACAAGGCCTCCAAACAAAAGGATAAAAGTACGTGAAATGGAAAAGGGTTTTTTCTTTGTCATATCCGAGCGTTTTTCCTAGATGTGTGAGGGTTATGATTCTTTCTTCGCATGCAATGAGAGCAAAATGAAATTATAGCATCTTTTCAAGGACATGTATGGCATTTTTCAATCCGTAAATAACGCGATAAGCCATCAAGTCGATCTGAAGATGGAGGTTTAAAACTTCTTGGTCTGGGCGGCCACGTTAAAACTTGACAGCTCTATGAGGCTTATATAGCTAGGAAAAGCTTTTTTACGCGGGAGTAGCTCAGCTGGTAGAGCATCACGTTGCCAACGTGAGGGTCGAGGGTTCGAATCCCTTCTCCCGCTCCAATTCATGGTGTGCATAGCGACAAGATTGCAGTCTGCACAATATCATATGCGGATTGGGCGACGTACCCAAGTGGTTAAGGGACCGGTTTGCAAAACCGTTATTCGTCGGTTCGAATCCGACCGTCGCCTCCAAAACACAAAAAATCCCATTCAAAATGATTTCAAAATATCCTGGATTACAACTCTACGGATTTTGTACCAGGCACCAAATCCTCCATTTTGCACCCGGTACAAAATGTCGATTTTTGTACCGGGTGCAAAAATCGCAAAAAGGTGCCGGATCATTTTCGGTCAGTTTTGAAAGGGCTTTGAGGCTGCTTTCTAAAATGAGCCTCTACTTGGCCAAGATGTCGATCACAATGTTTTGGTCGATCTGTTTGAGTTCGAACTCAGTATTGGGCTGCGACAAGTCGAGCACCACATGAAGTTCCTGCGAACCGTCCGTGACCTCATGTCGACCCAAGCGCACTTGGCTCACGCCAAAAGCTCCAATGGGAAAAACTTTTTGATCGAATTCATGACTAAGATTCGAGAACACATACACTTTTCTGGGGGTTGGTTGAGTCAATAAAAAGGTTCTTACTTTTAGATCTTTGGTGTTTCCGTTGGTTTCGATGGTGACTGTTCCTCGATGGTCTTGACTTTTCCAGACCAGGTTTCGAAGCATGGTGGAAGGCTTTTCCAAATCGATGGGGTATTTTTCCAACAGAGTTTGTGAGCCGGGCAAGTTTTTAACCGGTACTGCCTCTGTAGAGGTCGTGCTTGTTGAGTTTTGATATAGCTGAGCAAAAAGCTCATCTATGGAAGGCTGTTGTTTTCGAAACAGAATGTCTTTTGCATACCAACCTCCTGCCAAGATCAAACTTCCTACAAGTACGCTGATCATCCATGGTTGAATCGAAGGTTTGTCGGAGAGAATTTCTTCTGGCCACTGATCTACGAACTCTTCTACATCTGTACTGAGTTCGCTCGAGGTTTCTACATTTCTCAAAGCTTTGACCAAGCTGGTCGTGTCAAGAAGTGTGTCCTGTGGAAAACGAGTCAAGTCTTGAGGTTGATCGATCTCTACCTCCATGTCCGGAAAACTTTCCAAAGGATCTCCTTCTTGAGGATCACTTTTTTCCAGGTATTCAATGAGCTGTTCCTGGCTGTCTTCTGAAGGAAAGACTTTCGATGTTGTGCTTTCCAACAGTTTTCCTTGATTCGACAAAATCAGAGAATGAATTCGGTTTTTGAATTTTGCAGAGATGCCTCTGAATTCGATTCCATTGAGCCAAATGTCTTCTGAGGCCTGTTTGACCCACTTGACTTCTCCCATAGAAGGAATGCAGTCGATATGTAGGTGATCTTTTTGGATTTCCAGGTACACGATTTGGCCGGGATTCATTTTTTTTTCACATTGAATGCACGCCCCTGCAGGGGACAAATTGAAGGTGGTCATGGTTTCTATGCCTTCAAAATTTTCTCTTTCTACAAGAACCTCTTGTTCAAGCCTGATGCGCAAATGCCTTCTACGATCATGATTCTGGTTTTGTGTCTGCATGAGTTAAAATCCTTTCACAGAGATTCTCTGTGGATCATTGAATGCCCCAGTAATGGTCATGTTCAAACTGCCCGTTGAATCGATGGCGAGTCCATTCATGGAGGCAATCATCGGCATCAAACTTCCCAATTGGGGGTCATTTGGATCAGCTTTGATCCGGATTTCTAGTTTCATCCGACTGTTCATTACGTAGGGGGCGAGTTTGATCTCACCGCTTGCTTTGAGCTCAATTTTGGGTCCGTACAAAGAAGCAGATTTGATTTCCAAGTTCCCGTTGTCCAAAGAGGCATCGATTTTGAGTTGTTCCAACTGAATTTCCCCTGCAAAAGGAGCATTGACCAAGACATCATTCGATGAGATCAAAGCCGATCCTTGGGCAACAGACAAATTGCCTTGAGAGATTGAAGTTGTATTCCCCACTAGCTGTACCTCTACACTAATGGGAGATTTTATGGCAATTTGAGAGCCTGTCAACATTGGATCCACTCCATCCAAAGCAAAAACTTGGTCGACCATAAAGTCTTTGATTTGAAGCTCAGCATCCATGGTTTCTTTTCCGAGCGAAACTTGACCTCGAATGGTTTCTTTTTTTCTGCGAGCATAGAAAGAGGCTGATCCTGTCTTTTTCAAAGGGAAAGTGATGGCACTGATGGGAGATACTCTCAATGTGACCTCGTCCAACATCAGAGGAATCTCTTGACCGTTGACAAACACTCCCCGGATTTCGACATTCTTGGCTTGAATTCCTAGGGGTAGTGCAAAAGATACTTCTTCAGGATTGATCACATAGCCGGTTTGCCTCTCGATTTGATAAGTGATGAGCTGGGAGACCCTCTCCATGGGAAAATGAAACAACAGTCCGATGAAAAACACCACAACTCCAAGAATGATATAAGTGGAGATTTTTTTGATCGAGGACAGTTTGGACAGCCAAGCTTTCATGTTTTTCTACAATCCTTGAAAGGTTGAAACAATAAAATTCACATTGATCATCTGAGGAGTTTTGAAGTTTCTTCGAATCTCCAAAGATGTTACCCTCATAAACTTTCGAGAGTTTTCTACATCGAACAAAAATTCCACGACCGACTTGATTCCTACCTCTTTGAGACCCACCACCACTTGATTTTCCACATAAAATTCATGTGGAGGTCCTTTGCGTTCTTTGATGGAATCAATGGAGATTCCGTTTTGGCGGGCCAAAGTTTCCAACTCTGTAGCCAAACTGAAATTGCGTGGCGTTTGCAAAATCATTTGGTCGATTTTTTCCACGGTTTGCTGCATTCGTTGATATTCGTTGACTTGCTGAACCAGCTGCGCATAGTTTTTTCGGCTGGTGATGATTTGACTTTTTTTGGAGGCATTGGATGCCGCAAAAATAGAGTAGATGGTGATCAGAACAAAAAACAATCCACCGGCGACTACGCCCATGAAGATCATGCGTTCACGATCGGTGAGTCTTGCATAATAGCTTTTGAGGTTTTCAACTTGTTGGTCAAGAGCTGGACTGATGGACGAAAGCGACATTACCCTTCCTCCTCTTTTTCTTCTCCGCCGACCAAAATCGTGATTTGAAAGGTCTTGTCACCCTCGGCACTTTCACGAATGTCTCCTTTTTCGATTCGATCAAAACCATCAATTTTTTCCAAGGTAGTAACAATTCGATCGACAGATGCGAACGAGTCTGTGCTTCCACGAAGCACAATCTTGTTTCTCTCAATGGAGAGAGTTGATGTGTCGATTTTGATGGTGCTGGGAATTTTTTCCGATATTTCTTGCAAGATTCCGAGGGCGGTGAGCTGATTGAGTCCTGAAGTCAAGGTTTCCTGCTTTGCTTGAAGTTCTGCAATCTTGCTGTTGATTTTTCGAATGGCGTAGGAAGAACTGGATGGTTTGGAGTCCTCAGAGAATGCAGAGCTGTACAGTTGGATGCTGCGATCCTCCGCACTTTTGAGTTGGCTTGACAAGTTTTGTCCTTTGAAGATCACTTGAAACAAGGCCACCAAAAAAACTGCGGCTGCCCATTTTCCATAGAAAAGGACTTTGTCTCGGATGTCTCCAAGGTCTTTGGCATAGGAAAATTCTCCCTGCCGAAAATCAATGTTTTCGACGTCAGTTGTGGCTTTCCCTCTGGCTGCAAGTTTGAGCCCAATGGCGACTGCACCGGCAAACATATATTCTTTGGAGTTTTTTTTGTCTTCATCACTGTTGCTGCCAAAAAGTGGAAGTCTTTGAGAAGGGATGTTGACCAGTGAACTGAAATACTCTGGAAGATTTTTGATCAGAGACGATCCTCCACAAAAATACACTCGCTCAATGGGGTGGCAACGGCCCTCCATCTGTGATTTGTAGGCATGAAAGGTTTGAAGAATTTCTCGAAACAAAGGATCGATTACGGTTTTGAGTCCATTGGAAAGTCTTTTCAAATCCTGACTTTGCAGAGGGCGAAGTTCTAACTCTACAATTCCATGGGCTTCTTTGACTTCCATTGCTTGTGACAGGGTCAGATCAAGCTTCTCTCGTACAGCCTCGGTCATGGCCATACCCGCTGTGTAGAGTGTTCGCACAAAGTGAAGTTTTTGCTTGGAAACAATGCAAATGGAGGTTTGCGTATGTCCAATGTCCACAATTGCATAGGTTCCCAGGTCTGTTCTCAAACATTGATTGTGAAGGTTGTACAGAGCTATGGAGTCGAAGGTGATAAACGTAGGGTCTACACTTGCGTGGTTGCAAAGTTCCAAATGTTTTTCAATGTTTTGTTTCTGTGTGGCTGCAGCCATGCAGAGACTTTGTGTTTTTTCTGCATCGATCACATGGTGATCGATGACAATGTCTTCCAGCTCAAACGGAACATACGATTCCAATTCAAAAGGCAGTACCTTCGAAATTTGTTTGGCAGGCAAAGGCAAGTCAAGCAAACGACTGGATACTTGTCGTCCAGGAATGGAAGTTACAAATGAAGCCTTGTCGACCCTGTGTTTTTGAAGAAGTTGAAGAATGTTTTCGGTGATCACCACTTCGTGATCCACGGGGTCAATATCTTCAAGCCCCAACGGTTTGGAATGAAAAACGCTGATCAGTTCATAATTTCGGAACGTGGTTTCGAATAGAGCAGCTTTGATGCTGTATGATCCAATGTCGAGTCCTATGATTTTTTGTGCCATATGTATGTGGGATCAATAAGGGTTTTTTCCGATACGTCCCTGTCTCATATTCTATCGATCGGGTGGCATAAAGCAAGCCTTTGAAAGGCTTACTGGACCTTCCAATGAAGGATTTTGGGTTGCTTGTCTGAGCGCAAAACGACCGCGTCGATTTTCTTTTCCAAATTTTCGGTGACGCCCATGGCTTCGATGCGGAACAGGTCTGATTTGACATCAAGGATGTCCATCACCGGCTTTTCAATGAAGGCCTGGGATTCTTCCACTTGTGTTTGATCGGGCGCATTGCATGCGTTTTCCACAAACGTGATCAAATTGGGAGCTGTTCCATTTTTTTTGATGGACCGGAACGCTTGGGAGGTTCTTGCAGCGGCAATTTTTTGGGCGCATTCCAGTCGTGCTCGATTGCTGCTGACGACTTTGGAAGAGAAAATGGCTGCGAGCAATTCTACGGGGGCTGTGTTGATGTTGATTTTGCCTTTGGCGCTGGGATTGGAAGAAGAAACTCTTGGTGTCTTTGCGTCAAAAGGATAGA
The DNA here is from genome assembly GCA_041391365.1 of Bdellovibrionota bacterium. Classification (GTDB taxonomy): domain Bacteria; phylum Bdellovibrionota_G; class JALEGL01; order JALEGL01; family JAGRMV01; genus JAGRAX01. The sequence goes on from JAWKOC010000002.1 coordinate 418,448, forward strand.
TGGTCACAAAGGCTTTTAACTCTTCATAAAAATCTTCCGTGATGGGTTTCAAAAGCTTGATCTCTGAAAGAGAGTAAAAAGGTCCATTTTTGACCTGATAACTTACTCCTTGGGGAAGATGTTCGAGATTTTCATCGGCCCCTCCGAGGTGATTGACTTGTGTATCGGAATCTGTCCAGTCATCGATGGCATGAAAAACTTCGAGAATGTTTTCGTTGTCCAGATAGTATCGAAATCGTGGAGAGGCCAAGAGGTTGATCAGCACGCGAGCCGCTCCGGAATAGCTGATGTTGGTTCCAATTCCTCCCGAAAAAACATCGTTGAGATTGATTTTGGACGATTCGTCTGTGATGGTGCTCAAAAAAGATCCCCCCAAATCGGATGCTGTTGCGGTTTCTTCCGAAACGTCAGATGTTTCTTGTGGGGCCACAGTTCCCACGGGAAAGGGGTAGGAGAGGGGAAAAGCCCACTGCAATTCTCCCAAATCATCTTTTTTGCCTCCATAGTTGGTGCCTGGAATCACAGGTGCTTTGTCCATGGATTGGTCCAGGCGAAGTCGGAAAATAGACCATCGGTAGGCCGCTCGCGCAAGCTCATAGGCTTTGGCTCCATCTCTTCGACTCAAGAGCATGTTTTTTGAAATCTGCGCGCGATAGTTGAGTTCGACCACAATAGCTGCAATGAATGTGATGGCCCCCATGACAAAAATCAAGGCGATGGCTCGATTGTTTTTTTGAATGCGTTTGAGGAGTCTACTCATTGGTGTTTTGCTCCCCTGAGTTGTTCTGGTTGTTGTTTTGAGCACCGCTTCCAGACTGTCCATTTTGGGAGGAGTTTCCTTGACTGGCAGTGGTTTGAGAGCTCATGCTCAAATTTTCGGAGAGAGGAATTTCAACAAATGATTCAAAAAATTGTTTTTTTCCGTCTTCATTTTCGAGTTCAAAGGTGATGCGTGCAAGTTTCGGAATTTTATTCATAAATGCAGGGGATGCGCTATCCCAAGCCGTTTGCCATGTTTGTCCGTCTTCGGAGAGTTCGATGGTGATTTGGGACAAACGATCGGTGAGCTGGGTAAACCCCTCCATATCATTTTCTTCACTGAAACCATCCAGATAGGGTTGTTCTTTTCGCAGCAGTCGAAGAGTTTTGGCCTCGCCAGATCCAGTATCTACTTTGTATGTGAGTTCACATTCGTCGGATTCCCTCGCCCCAGGTGAGGAGGGAGCGTGGGAGAACGCAGTCAGCTGCAGAGTTGGTCTTCCTCCCGTGTCTGTCAATTTTAGGTATGTGAGCTTTTGGTATGATTCCACAAAAAACAATTGAGAAAGATCTTCGGAGAGTCGAAGCGAAATGGCTGTTCCCACATCATTCATATTGGTTTTTTCTTCGATGAGTCGATGCGTTCGAAAGGTTGCAAACAATGTGGACCCTGTGTACGAGCCGATCACGGCCAAAATCAGCACGGCCATCATCAACTCGATCAACGTAAATCCACGTTGGTTTTTTCGAAGCGAATGGGTGGAGATGCTCATCATTGTTCACCTCCTCCATCGCTGCCAAGTCCTTGCAATTGCTGGCCCAGAGCATTGATCAATCCATCGACTTGGCCCAAGGCCGATTCATCGACATAGTGACTGAACAAACTGATGCTTTTGGGAAGATCATCTTCTTTCCATAGGACTTGGATCTCAATTTCTCGAAGAGCTTTGCCCCAAATATCTGTGATGGCTTTCATGGGGCCTTGTGAAGCTTGGTTGAGTTGCTGATCTTGAGCATCGTCGGTCTCACCAGAAAAACTGCTCATTAAACTGATAAAATCGGGAGCGGGCACATTGCGTTTGAGAACTTTCCATTCATACCCTTCGCTCTCGTCTCCTTCGAAGGCTCCGGCTTCTTCGTCTTTGATGGATTGAATCCCACTCTTGTCGATGACCAAATTGGTTTGTGCCATTTTCATCTGTGCCAGCACAATGGCTTGGTTCTGATTGTCGATGCGAGATACCATGCGAAGGGCCAGAGACTGATTCTCCATGAAAACAATGATGGAAATCGAGAGAATCACAAAAGCTGCCAAGACTTCGATGAGAGAAAAACCTTTGCGGTGATGTTTGTGCTCAAAGATCACTGACGTCTACCGCTCCTGATTCAATGCGAGATTTTCCTGTGATGGGAGGCAAAACGATGGAATAGGTTTTCCCAGAGTCGTGCTCCATCTGGATGATCAGTTCGGGATTGAGTCCGGACGCGGAAATATCCACATCCACAGGCCCTCCTTCGAATCGCTCTCCACTGCTTACATTGATGATCCCTTTGAATCGAATGCCATTGGGGAGTTTTTTCTTTTCCAGCTCTCCCGATGTGGAATCAACAAATCGTTTGGCTTTTTCGGCTTCGATTTCTTCGGGGGTGCGAGGTTTTTCATCCACGCGTTTTTTCATGGCAGCCAAGGCTTCATCGAGTTTTGTGCTTTCGTCGATCAGCGGAAAAGTTTCTACGGGTGCATCGTTCATCGCCCAATACTCTCCAGTCTCCATGTCGAAATGAAGACGAATTCGTTTGTGTCCCATGGTGGCTTCGCCATAAGCTTGTTCCAAAAAACCGACAACTTTGATGACCGTGCTTTTCATGTTGAGGGCTAGGATGGTGGAGATCTGAGGCAAAGCAATGCGCGCGACCAAGACCAAAAGGGCCATGACCATCATCAATTCGAGCAGTGTGAAGGCCCGTTGTTTCATGCGCATTGAGAAAGGCATGAAAGGTATTATAGAGGAATGTTGTGAGCTTGTAACGACAAGAAAAAGCAAAAGCCATAAGCCTAGGGCTTTTGCTTTTTCAAGATCAATGATTATTCTTCGAGATTTTCAGTTTCCCAGTTTCGGATGTCGTCACTGGTACCTTCTTCTTGATCTGCACCATTGGACCAAATGCGAACTTTGGAACCTTCTCTTGCGTAATTGTAGTCTACGTTCCAAGGATCTTTGGGAACGCCTTTTTCAAGAAAACCGTTTTCAGGATAGTCTTTGCATCTTCTGGAAGTCGGTGGGTTGACCAAATCGTCGATGCTGTTGGGTTTGAACCCACAGGTCACTTCGAAAAGAGATACAGCATTTTCAATGATGCCGATCTGTGATCGGGCCGTGTTGTTTCGTGCAGTTTTCATCTGTCCGCTGATGGCGACGATGGCTCCTCCTGCGATCAATGCCAAAAGAATGGTGACGGCAACAATTTCTACCAGAGTTAACCCCAAATCCTTACGATAATGTTTGCGATGACGCATTACATTGCTCCTTTCTAAAAAGCATTTCCCATTTGAAAAATTGGAAGCATGACACTTATCACAATTGACCCAATTACGCCCACCATAATTAGAATCATCAGGGGTTCGATCAGTGAGGTTACCGCGGCCACCTTGGTTTCGGCCTGCTGGTTGTAGGTTTGGGCTACCTTTTCCAGCATGGTTTCGAGCTCCCCCGTCTTTTCTCCCACGGCGATCATGTGTGTGACCAAGGGGGGGAACTCTTTGGACCGCCTGAGCGGTTCAGCAATGGAATCCCCTTCGGCCAAATTGGTTCGCACCTGTTCAATCACTGCCAACAGGACCTGATTGTCGATGACTTTTTTCACAATATCCATCGAAACCAAAATCGGTACCCCGCTGGAAAGAAGCGTGGACAAGGTATTGGCGAATCGGGCCACGGCCACCATTCGAAACAAAGGTCCAAAAATGGGCATCGTCAACTTGATTTGATCGAGCTTGTAGCTCCCGGAGGGGCTGTTGATGTACGATCGAAGTCCAAAAAATACGGCCATTCCTACCCCCAAAAAGATGTACCAGTATCCGGTCAGAGCATTGCTCACGGAAATGAGGATTTGGGTTGGAAGAGGCAGGGCTTTGTTCAAATTGTCATAGAATTCAATCAGCTTGGGCAACACGACCGTAAAAATAATGATGACGGCGATGAATCCCACCACCAACATGAAAATGGGGTAGGCCATGGCAGAAAAAATTTTGCCTTTGAGGCGATTTTGCCCTTCGGTAAAAACCGTGAGTTTGTCCAGCACCGCTTCGAGCTGTCCCGAAGCTTCTCCCGCTCTAATCATGTTGATATAAAGATTGGAAAATACTTTGGGGTGAGCTGCCATGGCTTCGGCCAGCGATCCACCCTCATTTACTTTGCCTCGGATTTCGGAAAGGACGCGTTTGAGCCGTGCGTTGTCCATTTGATCCACCAAGGCTGTCAATGACTCGACCATGGGAACTCCGGATCCCAGAAGCGTGGAAAGTTGTTGGGTCATCATGGCCATGTCTTCGCTGGAAACTTTTTTGCCGAAACTCGTTCCACGACCTGTGCTAGATCCTGAGGATCCACCAATGTTTTCATGGATTTCGGTGACAAAGATATTTTCCTTGCGGAGTTTGGTCTTGGCATCCCCAGGATTGTTGGCATCCACAATCCCTTTGACGTTTTTTCCCTCTCGATTGAGGCCTTTGAATTCGTATACAGGCATAGTCTTGAGCCATCTAGTGTAGCAAAGATCTACATCAAATAGAAAAGAAAGCTCTCTTCCCCAAAAGACAGCATCTACGCCAATTCGGGGCCGTACGACTGGACCCAAACCATTGACCGAAAATCAAACTGTAGATTGGGTCCAGTCGTACGGCCCCGAATGGAGGAGGGTGGATAAATCCATAAGTTTTTTTGATATTTTTCTATTTTCCATTTGGAAAAATATTTAATTTGTGGTTCTGTCATGTCAGCGCCATGAAGCGTGTTGTGAAACCTTGCCAATCCAATGGGGGAAGTTATGAAAAAAATCTCATCCTTATTTCTTTCAGTGTTGTTTTTTGTTCAGAGTTCATTTGCTTTGAGCATAGATAAAGTAGAACTGAGCCAAAGCCTTCAAGAAGAAAACAATTACAATGACGTGCCTCAGGAGTTTCGTCCAGGTGGGAAGTTTTTTGGTGAATGGGTTTTCAAAAGCTCGCAAAAACTGAATGAACAAGCAGATCTTCGCTACTGGCATTTGAAAGGAGAAAATGAGGGATTTTTGGGTGGGATCGATCTGATCAAAGCCAAACAAAGTGGATTGATTGGTGCACCTCAAGGCAGAGTGAAAGTTGCTGTCATTGATGGAGGAGCCAATCTAAATCATGAACAGATTGCCCCGTATGTAGCAAAAAATAGTGGCGAGATAGGACAAGATAAAAACGGACGAGACAAAAGCAGCAATGGAATCGACGATGATGGTGATGGACTTGTAGATGATTACGCCGGTTGGAATTTTGTGGGAATTGGAAACCAGGATTCAAGTTTAGAAATTGCTCGAATGTACTTTGGGAATCTTCTCAACGAACAAGAGGTAAAGGAATACAAAGACTTAGCATGGAGATATGAACTTCTCCAAATAGGTTTGGTCAAAGCCGCACAGTATTTGGAAAATGTTTTTGCTCTGATGGAGCAAGAAACTCCTGGTGTGACCAAAAACCATGCAAACTTGCTCGCATGGTTTCAGACGAACCCTACCCACGAGTACACAAAAGCGTGGAACAATGGATACAAGAATTTTATCTATTTTCATGGCCAAGTCGCACAAGAGACATCCAGAGCTATACCCTTGCTCAAAAAAATTGGGTATGTGATGCAAGTAGATTATCTCTCTCCTGACTTTACCTTGGACAACATCACAACATTCTGGGATGAATTAAAAGAAAACCGTCTTTCAGAGATCCGTCAAAGAAACTTTGCATATTATAGCTATATTACGGGGCTTGAAGCAAATTGGGATCGGACCAAAGCGAGTTTGAGCAAACAAGACTCTGAAGGAAAAACCAACTTTGACAAGATCAAGGCCTTTGCAAGTGCATGGAAAGAAGAGCAATTGCTTCTGTTTGCTTCTGATTTGAATGGAAACGAATCAGCGGGAACCATTTCTGTATTGGGTGCAAAAGCGGAAATGTTGGCGACCTCTTTTGAAGATTATTTTTCTCGAAAGAGTTTTGCAAAATCCAAACAAGCCAAACAAAGCAATGACGTAAAAGAGAGAATGACACATGGGTCTCATGTCAATGGCATCATCGCAAAAATCTTTGAAACGGCTTTTGGCGAATACTATGCCAAAGGCAATTTAGAGATTTTGCACCTTGTTGCAGTATCTGACGGAGATGAAAAAGATGAGGATGTTGCGGGTGCAATCAACCGAGCCGTGCAATGGGGAGCTCAGGTTGTGAACATGAGTTTTGGGAAAGGCTACTCAGCCAACAAAAAGCTCGTAGACGAGGCTGTAAAAGCGGGTGAAGCCAAGGGTGTGATCTTCGTTCATGCGTCTGGAAATGAGGCCCGAGACCATCAAAAATATCCAAGTCCAGTGTATGCATCTGGAGGAAAATATCCGTACTGGTTAGAGGTTGGTGCAACATCCTATTTGACAGAAACTGAACATGGGTTGGAAGGTTCTTTGGCGGCAAATTTTTCAAACTATGGGTCTTGGGTAGATGTCTTGGCACCAGGGATGATCATTCTTGGGCCCAATGGAAGTGATGGCGCAGCCAATGATGCGTATCTCAATCTTCAAGGAACAAGTATGGCGGCTCCCGTTGTCACGGGCTGTATCGCGGTTCTTCGAGCTTTGTATCCCAGAAAGTCATCTTCTGAGATCATTGAAATGATCAAAGCCAATACCTTGGTTTTGGAAAACGAAAAAATGGCATATGCTGTTCGATCCGAAGAAATGGAGATGGTCTTGCTTTTGGGAGGCATCCGCAAAAACACCTATGTTGAAGGACAAGATCTCACCTATATCGTCAAAGACTTTGGTGAGGTCAGCAACAGTGGCGTGATCAATATGTACAACATATTGACGTCGTCAAAGAATTTTGAAGCCAAGAACTAGGACTGTTTTTCAAGAGATCAGTCAAAAGCTTACGTAAAAAAGGTCGGCATGTACAAGTCGACCTTTTTTTTATGAATTTTTCCTTTGCAAGTGTTGGATGAAAAAAATTATCAAAACGTTCAAGGGCTATTCAATTACCATGTCGTCTTGTGTGACGCGCAGGACTTCTTCGATCGAGGTGAGACCTTTGAGAACTTTGAGTGTGCCATCATCTCGGAGCGTTTTGACGTCGTGTTTTGCGGCGACTTTTTTGATGGTTCCTGAGTCTGAAGATTTGATGATGAGGCTTCGTATTTCTTCATCGATGGGCAGGATTTCATAGATCCCCATTCGACCTTGGTATCCTGTATTGGTGCAGGCTGCACATCCATGAGGTCGGAAGATGGCCCCTTGCTTGGCTTGTTCACGACTCAAACTCAATTCATGCAGCTCCGCTTCGCTGGGCATGTAGGGCTGCTTGCACTCGGGGCAGAGTCTTCGAACCAGACGCTGCGCCATGGCTGCGATCAAAGAAGAAGACACCAAGAAAGGTTCCACACCCATATCAATCAATCGAGTGATGGACCCAGCTGCATCGTTGGTGTGAATGGTTGAAAACACAAAGTGTCCTGTCAAAGACGCTTGAATGGCAATCTCCGCGGTTTCCAAATCCCGAATCTCTCCGATCATGATCACATCCGGGTCCTGACGCAAAATGGATCGAAGACCACTCGCAAAGGTCAGATTCACTTTTGGGTTGACTTGAATCTGTCCAATGCCTTGGAGTTGAATCTCCACAGGATCTTCCACAGTGATGATGTTGCGATCTTTGGAGTTGATGCTGGAAAGACAGGCATAGAGTGTGGTGGTTTTTCCAGATCCTGTAGGACCTGTGACCAAGAAAATGCCGTGACTCATGTGAATCACTTTTTTGATGATCGTGAGTTGTTTGGTGGAAAATCCGACATCGTCTAGATTCAAAACCACATTGGATGTATCCAAAAGTCGCATTACGATTCGTTCGCCGTGCGATGTAGGAAGAGTGGACACTCGAATGTCAATGTCTCTTCCCCCAATTTTGATTTTGATTCGACCATCTTGGGGAATTCGTTTTTCCGCGATGTCCAAGTCCGCCATGATTTTGATTCGAGAGGTGATGGAAGCTTGGGCCTTTTTCGGAGGCTTCATGATTTCGTACATGATGCCATCGATTCGGAAACGCACAGAAATTTCTTTTTCAAAAGGTTCAATGTGAATGTCCGAGGCTCGCTCTTTCACGGCCCGAAACAAAAGAGTGTTGACCAAGCGGATGATGGGGGCTTCATCTTCACTGTCGAGCAAATCTTGCGTTTCGTTGAGATCGATGGAGTTGAGATCTTTTCCTTCAAGGTCGTCCATCAGATCTTGATCGATGCCATCTCCAACTTTTGAGGTTCGATCGTAGGCTCGATTGATGGCATCCAGAATCGCACCTTTTTTGGCCAAAGCAGGTTTGACGTTGGTGCCGAGCAGAATGCGAACGTCATCGATGGGAGACAAGTCTCTCGGATCCGACATGGCCACAATCACATCCAAACCTTTTCGCTTGAACGGGATCAGAGCGTGTTTTTTGGCAAAAGAAATGGGAATTTTCGAAGTGAGGTCTTCCGGAATGTCCGAGGTTTGAAGATCCTTGGCTACAGGAATTCCAGTTTGCAAACTCAAGGCTTGGATCAGTTCATCTTCGGTGATGTATTTCTTTTTGATCAGGATTTCGCCGATGGATTCAGTGGCGGTTTTTTCGTCATTGAGCACTTCTTCCAATCGTTCGGGGGTCAGGTTGCTTACACCCAACAAAATTTGTCCCAGGTTGTTGGATTGAGGATCCTTGAGTTCGTAAGAAACCACAGATTTGGTGAAATCTTCTGAACTCAAATTGTTGAGCTGATTGATGGTGTCTTGAATCACTTCGGTTACTTCTTGTTCCAAAGCTTGGATTTCTTGCGCAGTGGGGCGTCTCAGAGTTTTGACTCTGGATGTCGTTGCCGCGGCATGGGTTTTGACGTTGTTTTTGTCAAGATCATCTTTTTTGATGACAACCGTGCCGGAAGATTTGTCCCATGGAGATTTCACAGTGTGTTACGCTTCCCTCTTCGATCCAATGATTCAATCTTAGGCGCACTGTGGATTCTGTCCACTGAATTCAGCATGGATGCAATCTTGCGCCTCAGTGACTTCATTGTACCCGTTTTTTGGCTTTCTGGATAGGCCAGGGGCCATATTCTTTGGATGCGAATCAATAAAAACAACTAGTTGGAGCCAGACTCATCCGACAAAAAACCACCGGTAGGGCTGTCCACGGGGACACTTACTGCAGGTTCTTTGGCTTTGAGAGAGTGATTCAGGTCATAGGCATTGATTCCAGGATGCTCAAACGCTTTGTTGGCTTTGATGAAGTCTTTTCGTTGTTCGTTTTTCTCAATCGTAACTTTTTCCAAGTCTGCAGGGTCACGGATGATGTGCGGTGTGATCATCATGTACAAACTGGTTTTGGTTTTTTCTTTGTTTCGTTTTCGGAACAGCCATCCGATGAGTGGCATATCTCCGAGCACAGGAACCTTATTGTTGGATTCTGTGATCTTATCGTTGATCAATCCACCGACGGTCACGGTCTGACCATCTTTGACCAATACCGTGGTTTTGGCCGAACGTTTGGAGGTGGTGGGCCCCAAGGTCGCAAAGTCTGCTCCTGCAACCAAATCCTGAATCTCTTGATAAATGTCCAAGGTCATCTCATCGGAAGAGTTGATTTGAGGTGTGACTCGGAGTGTGATGGCCACATTTTCTCTTTGAATTTGGTTGATCTGTCTTCCTGTGGCATCGAACCCTTGGGAGATCAAGAATGGAACCACACGTCCCACAACAATCTCAGCTTCTTTGTTGTCTTGCGTGAGAATGTTGGGTGTGGACAACACATTCACAACGCCATCGGTTTGCAGCGCTCGGAACGTTCCCCCAAATACAGGGATGTTGATGCTGCCCCCGGCCACAGGCAGGCTAAAGTTTTTTCCACGAAGGCCCAGCGTGAGTCCCGAAAGAGCCGTAGGATCAGAAGGCAAGAAAAGTGAACTGGTTGTGCCGAATTGTGTTGCACCAAAAGCAGTGGTGTTGCCTTGTGCACCAGCCGCATTGGCCACCAATCCGAGCTCATAGGCTTTGTCGATGTCGATTTCCATGATCATCGCCTCGACAAAAGCTTGAGGTCTTCGAATGTCGAGTCGATTCAACACGGGAACCATGGCTTCGTAATCCGATGCGGACGCTGTGATGATCAGAGAGTTGGTGTGAGTGTCGGCGGTGATGGAAACATCTCCCACAATCGTACCATCACTGCCCGTAGCAGGTTGCGCTACCACTCGGTTTGCAGCCCGAGGGTTGTTGTTTTGGCTCTGCGCCTGATTGCTCACGCCCGAAAGGGTTTGAGCCAACTCGGTTGCATCTGCATATTCCAAATAGTGAACATGAATTTTACCCGTGCCGATTTGATCTTCGAGAGATTGGTCAATTTTGCTCACGAACTCTTCAACTTTTTTGAACCCCACGGTGTTGGAAACGATGATCAAAGAGTTGGTTCGTTCATCTGGAATGACTTTGGAAATCGACTGACCCTCTGAGGCGGCTCCCCCTGGCTGGCCGTTTCCATTGTTGGCCACTTGAGGGTTGGCTTGTCCGTCCAAATCAAAGAGAGTTTTGACTTTGTTGGCGGTTTCGGTGGCTGGTGCAAAACGCAGTTTGATGATGTTGACCGACTCTTGAAAGCCTTTCTGGTCAAGCTTCTCGACGATTTGCAATACTTTTCGAATGTTCGAAAGATTGTCTGTGATGATCAAGGTGTTGGTTGGGTTGTAAGAGATCATGTCTCCATTGCGAGAAATCAAAGAGCGCAGCGATTTCGAAATTTCCGAAGCACTGATGAATTTGATGGGAAGCAATCGAGTGACAAAAGCATCAGCTCCGCCCATGGGATACTGATTGTCGATAGGAAGAGGCTGCGTTTTCATGTCACGCAGCGGAATGATCTTGAGCATTTTTCCTGCAGGTACTACGGTAAAGTTTTTTACTTCCAACGCAGAGATGAAGGCTTGATACGCTTCTTGAACGGAGACGGACTTGGGAGAGATGATCGTGATTTTTCCTTTGACCTTGTCGTCGATGATGAAGTTTTTCTTGGTCAATTCGCTGATGGAGGTGGCCACATCCACAATCTCTGCGTTGACAAAGTCCAAATGAATTTTTCCTTTTTCGTCCACGCGAATGCGTTCATCGGAAGATGTGGACGAGGAACTTGAACTTGAGGAAGACTCTTCCTGAGGTTGAGAGATCGATTCATCTTCCGTTCCAGGATCAGGCTGAGCGTAGAGACTGGGTGGAAAACTTTGCCCCACAACCAGTGCAGAACATACCAACCACCGAAAAACTTGTTTCATTTCTTTTGATCTCCTGGCCATCGTCATTGAATTTCAATCTGAAGGGTTTGTTTGGATCCGCCTCGCGTGATGTCAATCGAGTAGGAAGATTCAGATTTTAGCAGTTGAAGCATGGGAATGGCTTTTTCAATGCTATCGATCATGGTTCCATTGATTTGATTGATGACATCACCGTTTTTCAATCCAAGCTCTTGAAAGATGCTTCCTCCGCGTATCCCAAAAATTTTGAATCCATCAACCTTGCCGCCCTGAAAGTTGGGGACCATTCGGGCCTGCTGCACAACATTGTTTAGGTCTCCAAGTGTAGCATCGACTTTTTCTCTTGTAACGTAGATTTTGCCCCCTTGTTTTCGAATTCCACCGCTTGAGGGCGAAGATGATCCTCCCGAAGGTCTTGATGTGGAGTAGATGTTGGGCATTTTGTTCACTTCCAAATATTCTCTTCGACCGTTGCGATAAAAATAGACACGGTTTCTTTCGATCTCGTAGATTTCCGCCTCTCCCATGATCTTTTCACTGATGTAATAGTTTTTGGATTCGTTGCTTCCACTCTCTTGAATCGAGGCAAATGATGCCCGTGGGTTGGTCGAGACCATGGTTCCAAGTAACGTCGCTGACATATTGCTCCGAACGGGTTTGGCGTTTGGATCAACTTCCGGTTCTCTTCGCTCAGCAATGACAGGGGGCGGGGCATCTTCACAAGGGGTTTGTTTGCTCGAATCAAAAATGTTGCGTTTGCAAATCGTCAGGTAGTCGCTTTTTCGATTTCGTCCACCGCCGAGGTCAAAGTTTTCCAAGGTCTGCGTTTGCTGTGGGGTTTGCATGCCCTGCGGACTGGCCGGCAACATGCTCGCAATCAATTGACTCGTAATCCCCGACAGCATCCACGCCACCAAGATGGTGCCGAGGGTGTTGACGATTTTTTTATTTTTTTCGATGATGTATTCTAGAAACTTCACGTCCAACCAATATTTTCACGATGTTAACCCTACTATTATAGGCTCAATCCGGCGCCAGGACAAGAAACACGCAGAGGGATTGCAGAGACATTTTTGTCTTTGTGCGTAAGAGAACATCAAGTCATCAGAACTTGATCTTCCTTCCACGCCGCGATACATCGAGTGATGAAATGAGCCATCCAAACCTCAAACCTCCGACATGGACGTGGAAGCATCATCATTTGGATTTTTCCTGGCCTTTGATCATGGGGATTTTGAATGTGACCCCGGATTCGTTTTCAGATGGAAACCACTATTTTTCCGTGGATCGGGCGGTGGAGCGAGCCTGGCAAATGCAGCATGAAGGGGCGGATGTTTTGGACGTTGGTGCAGAAAGCAGCAGGCCAGGTGCTGAGGTTGTGAACGAAAAAGAAGAATTGGCCCGCCTTATTCCTGTGTTGGACAAGCTCAAAGCTCAAAACTTTCCCTTGCCGATCTCTTTGGATTCCTACAAAGCACCTGTCCTGAAACGTTTGTGGGAAGAGGGTTTGATTGATATTCACAATGATATTTCGGGATTGAGAGATCCCGAAAATGCAGAGTTTGTGAAACGCCATCGGATTCCGGTGATCATCATGCATATGTTTGGAACCCCGCAAACCATGCAAAAAGAGTTTTCGTATCAGAATGTCGTTCAAGATTTGCTCACTTTTTTTCACGATCGGTTAAGGGATGTGGACAACGATCATTTGGTGATGATTGATCCAGGAATTGGTTTTGGCAAAAGTGTGGAACAAAATCTAGATCTGCTTCGAAACATCGACGTGTTTTCGCAGTTGGGCAAACCGATTTTGGTGGGGGCCTCTCGAAAATCGTTTCTGGGAACATTGCTCGGCCTTGAGGTGGACAAGCGATTGGCAGGCAGTTTGGCGGTGGTCAGCGCCTTGGCGACCAAAAACGTTGCGATGTTTCGAGTTCACGATGTTGCACAGACCCACCAGACCTTGAAAATCATCCGTCACCTCACCTGTCCCATGGGTGTCGACTCCAAGGACCAAACTGCCGAAAAATCAGCATCTTCAAAGTTGACTGCCTAAAAAAATTAAATAAAAACAGATAGATAAAAACATCCGCGCTGGCATCATGCTTGCTTTGTATGAAGGTAAGCTATGATACGTGTATACAAAAAAACCAAATGTGGCAGATCCAAGTCCTGGGGTTTAGGCTTGGGAATGCTTGTTCTGTGGTTGGTGAGCTCTCAGGTAGCCTTGGCTGCTGGATTGGTCAGTCTGGATTTTCACGATGTGGAAATCAAAGACATGGTCAAATCCATCTCCGAGATCACCGGCAAAAATTTCATTTTTGATGAAAAAGCCAGGGGCAAGATCACCATCGTGTCTCCCAAACCTGTTTCGGTGGACGAAGCCTATCAAGCCTTCATTTCTGCTCTGGAAATGAAAGGTTTGACGACCGTTCAAGTTGGAAAAAACCTCAAGATTGTTCGATCGACCGATGCCAAATCTGAGGCCATTCCTGTGGTTGCCGATGGAAACAAAGATTATGGGGATCAACTCATCACCCGTGTCATTCCCATCAAATACATTGATGCCAACCAAATTCAGCAGAACTTGCGACGACTTTACAATCGATCTGGAATCATGGCCGCATATGGTCCCACAAACTCTTTGATTGTGACCGATACAGGATCCAACATTCGTCGATTGATTTCCATCATCGAGAAACTCGATCAACAAGGATACCAAAACTCTGTCGAAGTGATTCCCCTTCGTTACTCTCAAGCGCAAGATGTTGCGGAAAAAATCACCACGCTCTTCCAATCCAAATCTTCGTCTTCGCAGGCTAGTCGCTTGTCGAGCAATGTCGAGCGGGGAGAAATGATTTCAAAAGTCATTCCTGACATTCGTACCAACTCGATCATTGTCACGGCCAACCGAGAAGGACTGACCAAGGTTCTGGATATCGTGGCAGAACTCGACAAAGAAATTCAAGATGCCATGAACCAAGGACGCATTCATGTGCGTCGCCTCAAGCACGCGGATGCTGAAGAAATCGCAACTCTGCTTGGAGGCTTGTTGTCAGGCAGCGGATCTTCTTCTTCCAAATCTCGATCTTCTTCGGCCAGTAGCTCTGCTTCGAGTGGTGCTGATGGAGCGCCAAGCAAAGCAAGTGCCCCCACCTCGTTCAGTGGTGGAGGTTCCAGCGGTGTGTTCGAGGGTGAAATTCGCGTGGCTGCTGATCCAGGAACCAATGCATTGGTCATCACAGCATCTCCCAATGATTTTCTTTCTTTGAATCCCGTGATCGATCAATTAGATGTCCGAAGACCTCAGGTCTTTGTCGAAGCCTTGATCATGGAAGTCAGCATGAACAAAAACCTGGATGTGGGCATTCGTGGCCACGGAGTATCCGGCAACGGTATCTATGGAGCCTCACAAGTGGGCGGTTCGGCTGTGACGAGTACCAATCCACTGAGCGCGCTTGGTGGAGGATTGGGTCTTGGATTCGCGAGCTTCAACAATTTGATTCCAGGCACCAAGTTGCCCAGCCAAGGAATTTTGCTCAAAGCCATGCAGACGAACAACAACGTGAACGTGTTGTCTGCTCCAAACATTTTGACCACGGACAATCAAAAAGCTGAGATCAAAATCGGGAAAAAAGTTTCGTATGTATCGAGTGAAACCACCAATGCGGCTGGAAGCCCTGTCCGAAACTGGGCCACCACCGATGTGAATTTGGAACTTCATGTAACTCCTCAGATCAATGATGGAGATGAAGTGACTTTGGAAATTGAACAAATCATCGATGATTTGATCGGAACCGTAGACAAAATCAAAGAAGACGGCGTTCATACCAGCTCACGTCGAGCCAAAACCACTGTGATTGCACAAAACCAGCAGACCGTGGTCATTGGAGGATTGATCAAAGACCGAGAAAACCAAGTCAAAACCAAAGTTCCTTTGCTTGGAGACATTCCAATCTTTGGAAACCTTTTCAAACAGAAAAACACCGAAACCGAAAAGGTTAACTTGATGGTGTTCATCACCCCTCACATCATTCGGGATCCAAAAGACATGACCCGAGTATCTGTGATGAAAAACGACCAACGTCGTTCGTTCAACAAAAAATATGATGTAGGTGAAAATCGAGCTTTGTACGATTATGGGATGGACAAAAATCTCAACATGTCACCACCTGCACCTCACCAAGATCCAGCAAGTACGCAGCGAGTGCAGTACAAACAGAACATCCAAAACAAACGCTTCAATTATATGGAAGAAGATTCTTCTTCTACAGATCAAGCGACGGATGAGCGCAGAAATGCGAACGGAGAAGAAGAAAATGCAAGCGGCTATGCGCAGGGTGGAAGTCTTCGTCCTCGAAACACCGCCCCAAGCAGCTCAAACCCTTTTGCACAGGTTCGACCACCATCTTCGGAATAAGTTCCAACCATGAGGCTCATTGGAAAAATGAGTCTATAGAAAAATGCATCGAGGGCCACTTCCCAAAGAAGTGGCCCTCGATCACGTTACGAATAAGGTCTGGAAAAGTAGTTTAGATTCGAAACGAAAGAGAAGTTGCGAATCTCATGGATCCTTCTTCTCGGGTTTTTCGACCTACTTCATTGAAATACAACGCACCATCGATGGAGACAATACCCAAATTGATGCCTACACCAGTAGAAACATATCCTTCGGACAATCCAGCGCGAACACTAAGGATTTTGACCAAACGACTTTCCGCACCAATGTGCAATTTTGAAAGGAAAGGTCGATCCTGATTCAGATCTCGAAGCTCCAAGGCAAAGGTGTTTTTTAGCACCCACAAACTAGGTTCGATGGACAACCCCATTGAAACACTTTGAGGATTGTTTGGAGCCGCACCGAAGTTGGGGGATCCAATATCTTGCCATGTGAATCCTGCTTGTGGATTGAGTTTTTTGTAAAGATCAGGAATGAGCTCTTCCAAAAAAGACAAGTTGGATTTCAATCCAAGATCTACACCCAGTCCAAAACGTGGGTCTGCAATGTTTTCAAATTGGGAAACAATCAGAGGGTCACCTTGAGCGTCATCGCCCAACACATCGGCCAACGTAATAACCTCATCTTGTTGATCCAGAGCAAATCGAACGGTTGGCCGAACGGTCAAACCAACCTGCAACAATTTTTCCCAAAAATCATAGGATCCAGCCACATACATCGAAACGTCTCCAAGGTTTCTTACCTCAAAGTGCGGGAAACTCTGATCTCGAAACGACATGTCCACACGTTCGTCAAAAAGAAGTCCTGCTGCAAAGTTTTTTCGAGCATAACTGACCAATTCCAAACTCAATCTCACATGATCAAACTCTCCGGTTCGACTGTTGAGAAATTGATTGAAGGCTCGGGTTTTGTCCGCATCGTTGTTTGCGTCCTTTACACCATTGGTCAAGGTCTTGGCATCATCAATCATATCGAAAAAACTTTTCGACAACTCAAATGTGGGAGTAAAGAACTGAATTTTTCCTTTTTTCAAGTCGTTCAATCCTGCGGGGTTGTAAAACGGTGCAGAATCAAATTGACCAGTGGTGGATACCCCAACATTTCCCATCCCGAGGTTTCTGACCTTTCGATTTAGATTTGGACCTTCATAGGGAAGAGTTTGTCCGTGGGCTTGAACGGATAAAAAGGCAAAAAGCGCAAAAACAGTTCCTATCATTTTGTTCTTCATCTTATTCCTCACCTATTTGGGTTGGTTGCAAGTCAATTTGGATGCGCTTGCAAAAATCGACACAAAAAACACATGAAGTCCAAGGCGACTATCTCCACCTTGGGACGCGATGTTGGTTTGAACATCGCCCAGAATGGAAGCGGCACGACTGGCCAATGCAAAACTTGATCCCAAACCTGCCGCTTCTGCATCGTTTGAAATTTTTTGTAGATTTTCAGAGAATCGCTCCGACTCTGTTGTGGTCAGCGCTGGCGCCGTGTGGTCAAAGTCATCGGGGACGCTATCTTTGAGGGCATTGGCTGGAGTTGTATTGCAAACGTCGTTGGCTGAATTGGCTCCAATGGCGGTCATCACTCCAGCGATCTCAAACAATCGAGAGATCATACGTTGAAAGGCAATATCTTGACTGGAAATATCCCCAGAGTTGAGGTTGGCCAATAGATTGGTGGCTTGTACCAGTTGATTGTTCTTGCTGATGCTATCAGGTGCAATGCGCACAAAAGTATCCATGTCGCTTTGTCCACCAGAAGGGTTGTCTTGCAAGCATGCAAGAAGCCCCAAATATCCCGTATCGGTAGAAGGACAGCCTTGTCGAGCAGACAATCCAGCATCTCCAATCAGTGCAGACGCATACACAAATTGAGCTTGGTCATTGTTTGGATTGTTTTGAGCTACGGGTTTGATGACCGCCAAAGCCTCCGAAAATTTTCCTTGATCCAATAGGAATTTTGCTTCTTCAATGGCTTTGTCTGCATCCGTAGCACAGGACACACAAAACAAGACCACCAGGGATAAAAGTATTTTTTTCATAGATACCATCTTGTTAGGAGTTGATTGTTGTTGAAACGTTGCTTTGCATTTTCGAGAAAGACCATTCACTGCAAAGCTGCAATTATTTTAGCACTGCTTATGAGCGATGAAAACCGATTTTTTCCAAAATGGAATGAAATTCAGAATAAAAATAAAAACTTCCCGTACATAAAATTGGAAACTTTTTTTCCCCAATGGCGTTCAAAAGCCCTTTGTCAAAGCTTTTGTAACACGTGTACGGTTTGGTGCTTTTGGGGTTTGCCTGATCAAGGTTCCATGAACGGGAAGATTTGTTTTCACAAAACCAAAACCGATCGGTGATGGATTCCAAGCTTTCGATCATCTTTTCAAACTCTTTGTCTGCCGAAGAACTGAGCAAGGTATGAAGGTGAATCATTTTCTTTTGACAAAAAAACTGTGTCAACGCGTCAATGGAAGCTTGGTTGTGGGCTACGTCCAGCCAAATTTCTTCTCCCTCATCACGAATCCACCGTTCCAATCTACCCATCAAACGAGCCTTTTGAAGCCCTTGCACAATGGTTTCGGTGTGAACGGGAAGACGATCGCGGAGCATCAACGCCGTGGTGATCGCACAAGATGCATTGGTGCTTTGCCATGATCCCTGGAGTCCCAAGGTTGTGGGAGGAATGCGATGATCTTCCAGTTGAAAGAAAAAAGACTCCCCACCTCCGGAATGAAAAAAATCTTCTCCTTCTTTGAGGATGATTTGATCCTTTGTGAAAGGAGTGTCTTCGATCACTTTTGCAGCGGGACGCTCTTGGCGGGCAAGAATCGAAATTGGGGCATGGGTGGTCAGAGCAATTTTTTCCTTGGCAATGGATTCCAACGTTGGCCCCAAAATGTGCATGTGATCCATGTCGATTTTTCCGATGATCACTGCATCTTTTTCGAGCGCGTTGGTGCTGTCCCATCGCCCACCCAATCCAACTTCAAAGATGGCCACATCGACTTCTTTGTTGGCGAAGTAGTCGTACGCAAAAAACGTAAGACTTTCAAAGTAGCTGGATTGCTTTTGTTCGAGATTGAACTTCAAAAAGAATTGATCACCATTTTCACGAAAATCATTTTCAGAGATGGATTGTCCATCGATTTGAATTCGTTCTCGAATGGAAAGAAGATGAGGAGAGGTGTAGGTTCCCACGCGATATCCATGGGCAAGATAGATGGACGTGAGAAACTGACACATCGATCCTTTGCCGTTGGTTCCCCCCACGACGATGGTGACAAAAGGCTTGGGCCTGCGTTGAACCTGCGCAAAGAAAGATTGACTAGACGCAAAGTCCACATTCATTTTGGATTCGGGTCTCTTCTCCAAATACTGCAAAAATGTTTGCGATTCCATGCAATTAACTCAGAACATCATTCTGAAAATACGCCCATCGCTCTGAATTTTCGATAGCGATGTTCGATAAGATCTTGAGGTCCCAAAGAAGAAATCTCTTCGAAACATTCCTTCACTGCTTTCTTGACCCGCTTGGCGCTGTCGATGTGATCTTTGTGAGCTCCACCTACCGGTTCTTCAATCACTGCATCAGCTACGCCCAGTTTGAGAACTTCCTGTGCAGTGAGTTTCAAACTTTTGGCAGCCTCTTTGGCTTTTTCAGGGCTTCTCCACAAAATTGAGGAGCATGATTCTGGAGAAATCACCGAATAGATCGAGTATTGCATCATCAACACCTTGTCGGCTACGCCAATGGCCAAGGCTCCACCTGATCCGCCTTCGCCGATCACCACCGAAACAATGGGTACGGTAAGTCTGGTCATGATTTCCAAACTTTCTGCGATGGCCAGAGATTGCCCCCGCTCTTCGGCTCCAATTCCAGGATATGCACCCGGAGTATCGATGAGAGTAAGAAGAGGAATGCGAAATTTTTCTGCCAGCTTCATCAGCCGCTGCGCTTTTCGATAGCCTTCGGGCCGAGGCATTCCAAAATTGCGTTTGATTTTTTCCTTGGTCGATCGACCTTTTTGATGAGCGATCACCATCAGTGGTTTTTTCGACATCTTGGCCAACCCTCCAATGATGGAGGGATCGTCCGCATAGTTCCGATCTCCGTGGAGCTCATAAAAACTGGGAAACATGTGTGCGATGTAATCCATGGCATAGGGACGATTGGGGTGACGAGAAAGCTGCGTTTTTTCCCAGGGGCCGAGTTTGTTGTAACTGTCTTCGATCAATTTTTTGAGTTTGGATTCGAGTTTGAGCACTTCATCCGACAAATTGACTTCGCCGTGTTCGGAAAGGTGCTTGAGCTCCGAAATCTTGGTTTCGAGTTCTACAATGGGTTTTTCAAATTCTAAACTCATGATGGGCGTGTTTCCTTTTCTATATAGCAAGAAAATGAATCTTGTGCATGTTCTAAAGAGCTCCAAAGAATCTCAGGATTGCGTTTGAACCATGTCATTTGCTGCTTCGCATATTTGCCCGTGGCTCTGGCAATTTCTTGCACCAAGTTGCTCATCGAGGAGGAGTTTTCTATGGCATCGAGGCACTGTTTGTATCCAATGATTTTTTCCAATTGGGGTTTTGATGCTGGAAACTGTTCCAAGACTTTTTGGGTTTCTTCCATCAGTCCCTGATCCACCATGGTCTGACTCCGATGAGCAATGGCCGTTAGGAGCTGCGGTCGTGGCGTTTGAATGCCAAACCAATGAACCTGCAATCGAGGTTTCTGATCTGCGGCTTGCTTCCAGAGTTGACTCGGAGTGTATCCTTGGGAAACCAAAAAAAACGCTCGTTGAATTCGATAGTGATCGTTTTCGTGAATGGTGCTTTTGAGCTCTGGATCTTTTTCCAAAATCTTACGATAGGCTTGAACGTAGTCCTCAATGTGGGCCACGCCCTTGGGGAGATCTTGAGGTGGATAGAGAAGTGCTTTGAGATAAAACCCCGAACCTCCCACGAACAAATATTTTTTTTCCTGCCCCTGATCATTCAACACCTCTCTTGCCATGGTGGCATAATCCATGGCGCTGAACGATTGATCTGGATCGATCAGATCAAAAAGATGATGGGGAACCAAAGCAAAATCTTCAGAGCTTGGTTTTGCGGTTCCGATGGTCAGATGCCGATAGACTTGCATGCGATCGGCGTTGATGATTTCCATGGAATGCTTTTGTGCAAGCTCCAAGGCGATTTTGGATTTTCCGGAGGCGGTGGGACCCACCAAAAATGCAATGAATGGCTGACTCATATCCAAGAACGAAGGTAGGGTTACTTTCTTTTGAAGGCCTTTTCCAACTCGTGTACTCCCAACTCAATGAACGTGGGTCGACCATGTGGGCAGTAGCTGGTCAAATCGACTCGGTCCATCTGTTCGAGCAAATACGAGATCTCTTGAGAGGTGAGGACATCATGAGCTCGCACAGCACTGTGACAAGCCATGGTGCTAAACATCTGGTCCAATCGATTTTCCCAAGCACTGATGTTAGGTTCTTCCAGGTATTGATCCAAAACATCCATCACCACTTGGGTGGGGTTTTGATTGCCGAGCAATTGTGGAACACTCCGAATCCATGCGCTTTGACCATCTACCGCTTCGACCACAAATCCGAGATCTTGTAGAAAATCTTGGGTGTGTTGCAGGGCTTCCATTTGAGGTACCGACAATTCGCATGCAATGGGTGTGAGAAGATGCTGCGTGTGTTTGCCTGCACTTCCATGAAGATGCTTCAAATGTTCAAATTGAATTCTCTCGTGGGCAGCATGCTGATCAATCAACACAAGCTTCTCATCATTGCTCATCACTAAAAACGTATGATCAATGTGTCCCAAAAAACGCAGCGATGAAAAGAATCCATCTGTAAAACCCTTGCTCACAGGGGTCTGCTGTGGGTCAGCGCTAGGCTCACGAAAGGTTTGCCATTCGGTGGCAGGAAGAGAAAAAGGGGATGGTTCTCGGAGAGTGGCGGATGTGGCAAACGCTTCTTGCCGAGGCGTTGCATACATCGATGCTGATGGAGTTGAGGACAACACTCCCTGATGAAGGGGATAAGGTTTTTTGAGCTTTTCGGCAATCGATTTTGCAATCAATTGAAAAGGAAGCTGAGGACTGGAAAATCGAACTTCTGATTTTGTGGGATGAACATTGACATCAATTTGCTGTGGATCCACATCCAAAAACAAAAATGCCATGGGAAAGCGATGTTCCATCAAGGCGGTTCGATATCCCTCCATCACGGCTTTGGTCAATGCTTTGTCTTGGATGGACCTTCCATTGATGAACATCCACATTTCTTTTCCGGTTCCAAACGAAACCTTGGAGTTGGACACAAATCCATGGACGCTCATTCCCTCTGTGCTTGCTGCAATAGGGATCAGGGAACTATGAATGTCTTTGGGATAAAGTTGCGCGATTCGTTCTTTGTATCCTTCACATGCGGACAATTGAAACACCATCTCACCCTCGCGATCAAACGAAAACGCAATGTGAGGATGAGACAATGCCAGTTTACGAATCGTTTTTTCGATGTGAGCAAACTCGGTATGAGCCGATCTCAAAAATTTTTTTCGTGCGGGGGTGTTGTAAAACAAGTGTTGAACCCGAATCATGGTTCCTTTGGCAAGCGTGCTCGGGGATACCACCTGATGTTTTCCTCCCTGCGCACTGATTTTCATCGAACGCTGAGCATGAAGAGCTCGACTTGCAATCTCAATATGGGAAACACTCGCAATGCTGGCTAAGGCCTCTCCTCGAAATCCTAGGGTATGAAGATCAAACAAATCTTTTTCGTGAATGATTTTGGAGGTGCAGTTTTTTTCCAGCGCCAGAGGCAACTCGGATTCAGGAATCCCCATTCCATCATCGATGATCTGAATCAATTCCATGCCACCTTCGGCCACGGAAATCTCAATTTTGGAGGAAAATGCATCAATGGAGTTTTCGATCAGCTCTTTGACAATGGAGGAGGGGCGTTCAATGACTTCTCCAGCCGCGATTTTGGCGACTACCGTATCATCAAGCAGGGTGATGGGAGATCGTTTTTCAAGTTGTGATTCCAGAGACATGGCCGGAAGCTACGCAAAGATGGCTGGGCCGTCAAGACTGGATTCTATGATGGATTAGGTCGAAGAGGGCAGGCCAGAGGCCACACCATTGCGCCCTCCATTTTTGGCTTTGTAGAGAGCGTCGTCGGCTTTTTTGACCAAGTGGGAGGTTTCTTCCATGTCGGGTTCCAAGGTGGAGACCCCCACGCTAATGGTGGCTTGGATGAAGGTTCCCTCAAACGTAAAATCCATGTCTTGGACCATTTTTCGGATTTTTTCGGCCAACACCAGAGCATTTTCTCCCCGAATCTCTGGGAGGATGATCGCAAATTCTTCTCCGCCATATCTGCAGAGAAAATCGTTCTTGCGCAATTTGTTCTGAATGTTCGTACACATGGTTTTCAACACATAGTCCCCTGCAAGGTGACCATACTCGTTGTTGAGTTTGGAAAAGTGATCCAAATCAAACAAAATAAAAGATAGATCCCGTTTGTATCGCTTGGCTCGTTTGAACTCTTCCTGCAATTTTTCCTGGAAGAAAGCTTTGTTGTACACTCGGGTCAAACCATCAATGGTGGCCAATCGATACAACTCTTCATGGTATCGATTCTCAAAATTTTCTCCGGAAATGTATTTCAAAATGGTATTGCCGATCATCACCAAATCCCCATCGGTCAGCACGGAAGTTGTGATTTTCTTGGTGTTCACAAAAGTGCCGTTGGTGGAGTTAAGATCTTCCACCACATAGTTGGTGCCATTAAAATAGATGCGAGCATGTTGGCGAGACACGTTGTCCTCGTTTACGCGGATTTCGCAGGCCATCGATCGACCCACAATTTTTTCCTGATTCACCAATTCATAGCGTTTTCCCATGTTCATCCCATGGATGGTCACCAAACAACCCTGTCGGTTTTGGTTTTCTTTTTGAGAGGGGATTTTGTCTTTTTCTACAATGACCGTGGGTTCATCGGTTTTGTGGGCTTTTCGTCTCATGGAGTTGTGAGCCGAATAAAACTTTTCCAAACAATTTTCACAGATTCCATGTTCCGGTTTCCAGGTAGGAATCTCAGTTTTTACGAAATTGATGAAGATTTCGTCTTTCAAATACTCTTGATGAGCAGCGGTGTGCTGCACTTCGAGACCGCAAAATGGGCATTGTTGTGACATATATGTAAAAAATATTTTAAAATTAGAGGCTTATCTTATAATTATAGTTTTTCTGCTTTGCTCTTGTCAAGACTCTGGTGCGTTGTTAATTTGCAAAAAAACATCATCTCACATCCCAGGAGATTGAGTAGGCAAAGGATAACAAGAATTTGGAAACTCGACGAAAAAAATCGATGCAACCCATTGCACAATTTTTCTCACGTTTTGACGTGGGAACCAAACGCTATCAGGAAATTGCGGCCATTGCTTCATTGCGAAAAAAATGGTCTGTGATCGTAGGTCAAACCCTCGGGGCCAAAACGGCTCCCCTGCGATTGCAGAAAAAAACCCTCACCATTGTTGTGGAGAGTTCGACCTGGGCGCATCATCTCTCCATGAGTCGCGAGTTGATTCTCGAAAATCTCACCAAACATACAAATCATGGAATTGAAAAAGTTCGATTTTCGGTGGGCGCGGTTCCCGAACATCTTGCCCCAACCGACGATGTGGATGTGGAGTCGGAGGACCCTTCACCCTATGATGAATCCCTGCGGGATTTGCTCTTGCGTGTGAAAAAAAAATCTCTGGCCTTGCAGGCATCCAAAATCAAAAAAAATTAATCCGATCGACGAAATCTTCTCATCAAAACGTTCATGACCTGTGTGGCCTGAGGAACCTTGAGAATCAAAGACATGCCCAGATACACCGCAAGCCCCACACCTACCGGGATCAGCGTTCGACTTATTTTTCCAAGCAAACTGCCAACCTCAGGATGGGCCATCATTTCATAGGTGGAGCGGGCCACCCAGGCCATCACAGCACTGCTCAGGATCATCTTGCTCAATCCGAGGGTGATAGTGAAGGTGGGCATCTGGAGGTTGCGTTTGGACACAAAATACAACAGCAACAAAAAATTCAAACCCATCCCCAAACTGGTTCCCAGCGCCAACCCAGAGTGCCCAAGGTGTTTGTACGCCCAGAGGTTGAACGCGATGTTGAATCCAATGCCTGAGAGGCTGGCGATCATGGGTTTTTTGGGGTCCTTGAACGAGAAAAAATCGGAGCCAAAACCTTTACCAGGGCATACATCGGAAGTCCCAGGGCATACATCTGCAAGGCCATGACCGTGGCGACAGGTATCTTGCGCACCAAATGCGCCTCGCTCATAGATCAATTCGATGATCGGATACCCCAACGCCCACAGTCCAAAGGCTGAAGGCAAGGTCAAAAACAAGGTGATCAAAATGGAACTCTCGAGAGTTTTCCCCACATGGCCATCCTGTTTGTGTGCGACATCCTGGGAGACCGTGGCCAGCGTCACCATCGAGATCGCCACGCCAAACACCCCCAAGGGAAGCTGCATGAGTCGAAATGCATAGTTGAGCCACGAGGGTGCTCCCTGCTCCAGAAACGAAGCCAGAATCGAATTGACCAGTACATTGACCTGGGTTCCCGAAACCGCCACCAACGAGGGGAGCATGAGCACGGCCATGCTCTTGATGCCCGGATGAGAAAACATTCCACGAAAACGAGGCCCAATGCGATATCCCTTGCGCAGCAGGGGAGGTAGCTGAATCAGGCATTGTCCCAATCCCCCACACAAGGTCCCTACCGACCAACCGATCACCGATGCGTTGCCTTCCAATCCCAATTTCCACACCAACACCCCGCAAGCGATGGACACAATGTTGAACACCATGGGCGCCAGAGCCGGCAAAGCAAATTGATTGTCGGTGTTGTGGATGCCCATCAAGACCGAGGCCACAGACACAAACACAAAAAACGGAAACATGATCCGAGCCAAGGTCACCGTGAGTTCAAATTTTCCCTCAATGTCTTGAAACCCTGGAGCAATCCATCGAACCACCTCGGGAGCAAACACCATCCCCGCCAGGGTAAGCCCTCCCACCAGCAGAAGAATCCATCCAAACGTGAGTCCCACAAACTCCCATGCTTTTTCGTCCGATTGTTGCACGCGATATTCGGTGAGCGTAGGAACAAAAGCATTGGTCAGAGACCCTTCCGCAAAAAGGTCGCGCAGCAAGTTGGGAATTCGAAAAGCGATGATGTAGGCATCGGCCATAAATCCAGCCCCCATAAGGGCTGCAAAGATCTGGTCTCGAACGAGACCAAGGATCCGGCTACCAAAAATCGCGGAACTCACCTTGGATGCGTGTTTGCCAATGCCCATAAAGGCCTGAAATGTATCATGCTTTACGCATTTAGTTGACAGCTTTCTCCGTCCTTTATATAAGCCTCGAACTGGTCAATCGATCAGATTGCGTGATGCGGGGTGGAGCAGCCTGGTAGCTCGTCGGGCTCATAACCCGAAGGTCGTCGGTTCAAATCCGGCCCCCGCTACCAAATTAAGATCCGTAACATTTCAAGATTTCTACTGCGAAAGCCGATGGCAAGGCCATACCTTCGTCAGACTTCACAAAAAAATCATCAACGTAGACCTACGGCTACGCCTCAAATTTTTTGCAAACTCTTCCTCGTTCTGCCCTCACCCTCGACTTTCTCGTATACGAAATCTTGAAATGTTACGGATCTAACTTTTTCTCAATATCATCGTTACTCTCCTCACTCGACATCCTCACGTATATCTTTATACGCTCCGGTATCTCGCTCGTCAGCGCCTTGATCTTGAGAAAAATCTTTGTGTTTGGGGAAGTTTGAACAAATACCAAAGTTTAGCGGTTCATATGAGAGGAGCGAATTAAAACGTAGGTTAAATAACTTTTTTCTTAATAAAAAAAGTTAAAAAATTCATATTTTTTCGTTACTAAACATAATTTCAGGTACTTATATTCATTTTAACTTTTTTTTCTCAAGAAAAAAAAGTTAAAATATGGTAATTTTAGGTAAATTGATCAGCAAAAATCAAATCGATGATATTGGCAATCTCTTAAAAAAAGAAGAGACTCTTCGCGAAGGTAAGCTCAAGGTTCTTCTCGAATGGAGAAATAGCTTTTCCTCTATTTTGGACTATTACTACAAAAAGCTAAAAACCGACATCGACCAAACACATGTCGTTGCTTTGGCCAGGCGATTGAAGAGAATTGAGTCCATTCAAAAAAAGCTAAAACGATTCAAAACCATGAGGCTGAGCACCATTCAGGATATCGCAGGTGTTCGAGCTGTTTTCGAACATGAAACCGCATTGATGGCCGCCTATTCAAAACTGCGAGGTGAATCAACAAAGAACAAATTGAGAAGATTTGATGACTATCACTCTCGTCCTAAACTGGATGGGTACCGGGGAATGCATTTTGTGTATCAAAATGTAGATTCTATGATGATCGAGGTTCAACTGAGAACCGAGCTTGAGCATGTTTGGGCAACTGCAGTAGAAATTTATGGAGAACTTCAGCAAACTTCTTTCAAAACAGGGGAGGGCCATGAGGGTTGGAAAGAATTTTTCTTACTTTTGAGTTCATACTTTGCGATCAAGGAGGATTCCAATCCTTGCCAGGCACACGAAAAATACAGTGAAAAAAAAATACGATCTTCACTCAAAAAAGTCATTCGAGAAATGAACGTGATCGAAAAGCTCAATGCCTCAACCAATGGGATCGAAGTTGTTGTTTCAAAATTCAATGAGTCTGGAAAAGCTGGAAAATATGCGATTGTAGAGCTTGACCTCACAAAACAAGCCACCACTGTGGAAATATTCAACAAAAAAGATATGGAAAAAGCCATCGAGATCTACACAAAAAGAGAATTGAGTTTGAGAAAGGAAGAAAAGAAAAACATCGTATTCGTCAACATTGAAAGCCTAGAAAAAATACAGCAATCCTACCCAAACTATTTTTTGGATACACAAAGATTGTTGGAAATTCTCTCCAAAATTGTATTGAATGAATATTGATTCAAGGTTTGACAATGTTAGAGGTGATTTTTGTATTAAATTTATAAAAAAAGCATAGCAGAATAGCAAAGAAAAATGATAACAAAAAAAACAACAAAGCGAAAAAAAACTAAGAAAACAAATGGAACTACTGCCCTCGGCTTTGAAGAAACCTTGTGGCAAGCTGCGGATAAACAGCGAGGCCATATGGATGCCGCTGTTTATAAGCACGTTGTTCTTGGCCTTGTCTTTCTAAAATATGTTTCAGATTCATTTATGGATCGCTTCAATGAACTTGTTGCTGAGGGCGATGGTTTTGAAGAAGAAAGAGATGCATATTCAGAAAAAAATGTGTTCTGGGTTCCAAAACCTGCCCGTTGGGACAACATTAAAAACAATGCAAAAAAACCTGAGATTGGAAAAATCATAGACGACGCAATGGTCGCTATTGAAAAGGAAAACAAGTCACTCAAAGGTGTTTTACAAAAAGACTATGCACGCCCTGACCTTGATAAGCGCATGCTTGGTGAGCTTGTCGATCTGATTTCAAAAATTGGTCTTGGCGATAAAGAAAGTAAGCAAAAAGATGTCCTCGGTCGTGTTTACGAATACTTTCTAGGGAAATTCGCATCAGCCGAAGGAAAGCTTGGCGGTCAGTTTTATACTCCTGCATGTATTGTGAAACTTCTCGTTGAGTTGATTGAACCGATGAAGGGCCGGATCTATGACCCTTGCTGTGGTTCAGGTGGAATGTTCGTTCAGTCTTTAAAGTTTATCGATGCACATGGTGGCAAACGAGGTCAACTTTCAATTTTCGGACAGGAATCAAACCCTACGACTTGGAAGCTAGCAAAAATGAACCTCGCCATCAGAGGAATGGAAGGCAACCTTGGCGAGATGAACGCCGACACTTTTCACAATAATCAACACAAAGACTTAAAGGCCGACTACATTTTAGCGAATCCACCATTCAACATTAGTGATTGGGGCGGAGACCGCTTAAAAGAAGATCAAAGATGGAAATACGGCATCCCCTCTGAGGGCAATGCCAATTATGCTTGGCTGCAACACATGATCCATCACCTCGCACCACATGGTTATGCAGGTATTGTTTTAGCTAATGGGTCTCTAAGCTCAAATCAATCTTCCGAAGGTGATATTAGGAGAAAACTCATTGAGGCAGATTTGGTAGATTGTATCGTTTCACTGCCAGGTCAACTTTTCTACACGACCCAAATTCCAGCCTCTCTTTGGTTTTTGGCTAGAACGAAAAAGAAAAATGGATTTCGTGATCGTCAAAAGGAAACTCTATTCATCGACTGCCGAAAAATGGGAACAATGCTTTCAAGAGTTCAAAGAGAACTCACAGATGATGATATCAAAGAAGTTGGTCGAACCTATCATGCCTGGCGAGGTGAAAAAGAGGCTGTCACTTATGAAGACAAAGCTGGCTATTGTAAAGCCGTAAAGAATGAAGAGATTGAAAAGAATGGATGGATTCTGACTCCTGGCCGATATGTGGGAGCTGAGGAAGTTATTGACGATGGTGCTCCTTTTGGGGAACGAATTGGGGTGCTAAGAATGCAACTACTGTCACAATTTCAGCAATCAAACTTACTCCAAAAAAAGATTGAAGGATTATTAAATGAATTTGGCAAGTAAGCTGGAACTCCCAATCATTGGGTCGCTACCAAAGCAATGGACTATTGCTCCACTTGGTGAACTTTTAGAAGGTGGCACTAGAAACGGAATTTACAAGTCTAAGGAGTTTCACGGTAGAGGGGCTAAAATAGTTAATATGGGTGAACTTTTTGGCAATAGTCGATTGGGCGATATTCCCATGAAGCGAGTAGAGCTTACAAATGATGAACTTACCAAAAGTTCTCTCAAAAAAGGAGACTTATTATTTGCCCGAAGGTCACTAACTGCAGAGGGGGCAGGAAAATGTTCTATTATACGGAATGTTGGTGAACCAACTGTATTTGAGTCATCCATTATAAGGGCAAGGCCAAATATACAGAAGGTTGTTCCCGAATTTTTGTATTATGTATTTCAGTCGTCGTATAGGAAATACATTCTAGATACAATTAAGCGAACAGTTGCCGTGAGTGGTATTACTGGAGCTGATTTAGTTACACTACAAATCCCTATCCCACCGATTCGTACACAGAGAACGATTGCTGATAAGCTCACTGAAATTGATGATAAAATTGAGCTGAATAAGAAAACAAATGAAACCCTTGAATCAATGGCAAAGGCAATCTTCAAAGAATGGTTCATTGATTTTGGCCCAGTAAAAGCCAAAGCCGAAGGCAAAAAGCCTTTTGGTATGGACGATAAGACCGCCTCGCTTTTTCCTGACACTTTTGAAGATTCAGAACTAGGACAAATTCCTAAAGGCTGGAAAGTAAAAAGCCTAGGAGATGCTTGCGATATAATCATGGGGCAATCACCCCCAGGCGACACATATAATGAAAATGGCAATGGAATGGTTTTCTATCAAGGACGAGCGGAATTTGGCAGTCGCTATCCCTCGCCGAGACTCTTCTGCTCTGAACCTTCAAGGATAGTTAAACGAGGCACGGTTTTACTATCTGTTCGTGCGCCAGTTGGAGATTTGAACATTTCAACTGAAACCCAAACTTGTATTGGTCGTGGCCTCGCTGGAATTCTACATAAAATAGGTGGAACAACATTTACTTACTACTTACTTCAAAGCCTTAAAGACAAGTTTGACATGTATAATGGAGAAGGCACCGTTTTTGGTTCTATAAACAAAGACACTCTTTCTGCAATAAAAGTAGTCTCACCACCTGAGTCAGTTGTAACTAATTTCTTAAACTTAGTTCAGCCACTAGACGATCTTGACCTTTCCAACTTTGAAGAGAGTCGCTCATTGACTCACACTCGTGATTTACTTTTACCTAAGTTAATATCTGGGGAGATTTCCTTGAATGATGTTTAGCCAGATAGCGGAAATAACAAAAACAGTAAGTTTGCCAAGAATTGACGAACTAGTTAAACAGGCAATACAAAACCACGAGTCTAAATCTTATGGCGCTGTATTTGATTGTTCAAAATCTCTCGTTGAATGCTGTTGTCGTACCATTTTAAATGACCTTCAAGTTACTTTTGATAAAGACGATGATTTTCAAAAGGTATTAAAAAAAACAATTCAGAATTTAAACCTTCTGCCTGAATCGCATAAGAACGACGAAAAACTTAGAGAATCACTAACTAAGGCAATCAATGGATTTAATACGATAGCCCAGGCCATTGGAGAATTAAGAAATTCAGAAGGCATTTTATCTCATGGCGGTGACGGCTCTTATGTTGAATTGGGCCAGTCTTATGCTCTTTTAATGATTAGTTTTTCGGATGCGATTTCAACTTTTTTTTTGAGTCACCATAAAGACTTTTCCGAGAGACGAAAAAAGAAAATTCAATACGAAGAAAATCTTGAGTTTAATAATTCATTGGACGAGGGGTTTGGTTCTTTTCGTATTTATGAAACAGATTATTTCGCCTCAGATACTTTGTTTCAATTAGGTCCGCAAGGTTACGAGGCATATCTAGCTGAGTTTAGAAACAGTGAGGTTAAAGACCATGACTAGCATCAAGGAAGAAACATTAGAACTATTAGCCATGAATTGGTATGAGGATTTAGGCTATTTAAAAGTCTTTGGCCCTGACATCGCTCCCGATTCAAATAGCTCTGAGAGAAAAGACTATTCAGATGTGGTCTTGGTTGATCGAGTCCGGTCAGCGATTGAAAGAATAAATCCGAATGTGCCTTTCGAAGCACTTGAAGAAACGGTCAGACAAGCTCTGCTTTTTGATATCGCAAACCCAATTCTTCAAAACAAGAGGTGCCATCAACTTCTAGCTAGTGGAGTGGACATTCAATATCAAACCAAAGACGGAACCAAATCAGACAATATTAAGCTTATTGATTTTGAAATTCCTGAAAACAACGAATTTTTGGTAGTTAATCAGTTCACGATAATTGAAAATAAAAATAATCGCCGAACTGACTTGATGATCTTTATTAATGGCTTACCTCTCGCAGTTGTTGAGCTGAAAAATATTGCAGATGCCAATACTGATATTTGGGACGCTTTTAATCAAATTCAGACTTACAAAAAAGAGATTCCATCTGTTTTTAATTACAATGCAGTTACGGTGATTTCTGACGGCGTTCACACTAGAGTTGGCTCGCTGACTGCCGACAAAGAACGATTTCAAGTTTGGCGAACTATCAATTCAGAAGAATTGGCTCCATCATCGATGCTGTCGTTAGAGGTCTTAATCAAAGGTCTTTTTCAAAAAGAAAGATTTTTAGATTTTGTTAAACATTTTATTGCCTTTGAGGAAAAGAAAGATCGAACAATAAAAATTATCGCTGGCTATCATCAATTTAATGCCGTTCGAAATGCCATTGATAAGACAATAACAGCAATCAGGAAAGATAAGAGAATTGGTACTGTCTGGCACTCTACTGGCTCTGGAAAGTCGTTCAGTATGGTTTTCTATGCTGGATATACAGCTCAAAAAAAGGAATTAGAAAACCCGACAATTGTCGTCCTAACAGATAGAAATGATCTAGATAATCAACTATTTGGACAGTTCTCTCGTTGTATTCAAGTATTACGACAAACACCTGTGCAGATCGATTCAAGAAAAGAGCTTCGGGAAAAGCTTCAAGTAGCTTCCGGTGGTGTTTACTTTACAACTATTCAGAAATTCATGCCTGAGAGCAAGGGTGACACTTTTCCCCAGCTATCGGATCGCAAAAATATTATTGTGATTGCAGATGAGGCTCATCGTAGCCAGTACGACTTTTTAGATGGCTTCGCCCGCAATATGAGAGAAGCCTTACCAAACGCTAGCTTTGTGGGATTCACAGGAACCCCTATTGCCAAAACTGATGCCGACACGAGGGCTGTTTTCGGAGATTACATCTCTATCTACGATATTGAACGTTCAATTGCCGATGGTGCTACTGTTCCCATCTATTACGAAGGTCGCCTGATTAAACTTTCTAGAAATGAGGAAGTCGACATTGATGAAGAGATTGAAGAACTCACTGAATCCGAAGATACATCAGAGGCTCAGAAAAAAAGATCTAAATGGTCGTCCCTAGAAAGTCTAGTCGGTGTTCAGTCTCGCTTAGCCCAAGTAGCTAGTGACTTCGTTACACATTTTGAATCCAGATTAGAAGCGATGGATGGCAAAGCCATGATTGTCTGCATGTCCAGACGAATCTGCGTTGATTTGTATAATGAGATTATTAAACTTCGCCCTGATTGGCATTCTGACGAAGACGACAAAGGCTTTATCAAAGTCGTAATGACAGGGTCTGCTTCTGACCCAGAAGCGTGGCAACCTCATATCAGAAACAAGGCTCGCCGCGAAGCTCTTGCGGACACAGTTAAAGACGATAGAAGTTCCGTAAAAGTCGTTATCGTCAGAGATATGTGGCTCACAGGTTTTGATGCTCCATCTATGCATACCATGTATGTAGACAAGCCCATGCATGGACATGGACTAATGCAGGCTATCGCTCGCGTTAATCGTGTTTTTAAGGATAAGCCTGGCGGTCTTGTCGTTGATTATATTGGCATTGCAGAAGCTCTAAAAAAGACCATGAATACCTATACTGAAAGCGGAGGGTCTGGAAGGCCTAACTTAGACAAAGAAGAAGCTGTTGCAGTCATGATGGAAAAATATGAAATTTGCCAAGGAATCATGCATGGGTTTGATTACTCGAAGGCATTAAAAAATTCATCTGAGGCTTTAAAGCTAATCCCTTCCGCCCTCGAACATATTCTTTCTCAAAAAGATGGAAAAAAGAGATTTACAGATGCAGTTTATCAATTCTCTAAGGCCTTCGCGTTAGCGGTTCCAGATGAAGCAACCCAAGATGTTCGAGATGAGTTAATTTTATTTCAGAATTTAAATGGAGCGCTTAATAAATCGGAACCCGGAAAGTCACTAAAAACTGAAGATAAAGAACACGCTATTCGGCAGCTGCTTTCAAAATCTGTCTTTGCTGATGGTGTGATAGACATTTTCTCAGCCGCTGGCTTAGAAAAACCAAATATCTCCGTTCTCTCGGATGATTTTTTGGCGGAAGTTAGAGGTCTTCCTCAAAAGAACTTGGCCATTGAACTATTGGAGCGATTGATCAGAGATGAGGTTAAAACCAAACTTCGTCGCAACAAGGTACAAGAAAGACAATTTTCTGAAATGCTGGATGCATCTCTTCAAAAATATAAGAACCGTGCTATTGAAGCCGCAAAGATTATTGAAGACCTTATAAAAATGGCTAAGGAGATTAGAGAAGCGCACAGAAGAGGTGAAAATCTTGGCTTATCTGAGGATGAACTTGCATTTTATGACGCACTTGAAGTTAACGACTCCGCGGTTAAAGTACTTGGGGACAAAATTTTAAAACAGATCGCCTCGGATTTAGTGAAAATAATCAAAGAAAATTTAGATGTTGACTGGTCCGTGAAGGAAACTTCTCGTGCCAAGGTACGGATGGCAGTCAAACGTCTCCTAAAAAAGTATGGATACCCTCCGGATCTCCAAGAAAAGGCAACACAGCTAGTTTTGGAGCAAGCCGAAGAACTATGTAAGGAGTGGTGATATTGAATGGCAAATGTAGTTAAAACCAACGAAGACAAAGTTAAATTTAGAGAAGCGATCACTCGTTTATTTCAGTCTGGAAATATCAACTTCATTCTTGGTTCTGGGGCCTCTTACCCTGCCATAGCGGTTGCTGGAAATATTGAAAATAAAATCCAAACGGCCCTAGAAGATGGCAAAACTGATGAGGCCGAAGGAAAAATCTATGACCTTATTAAAGGTGTTAAAGCCCCATTCACAGGAACGGAAAGCGATAAAACCAAATCCACAACGAAAAATTATCAGGACTTTATTGGTAAAGTTGAGAGTATCCTCATTGAGAGAAAAAGCAGTTTAATTCCTAAACAGGCCAACATCTTTACAACCAACTATGACCTATTTTTAGAAAAAGCCTCTGAGTTTTACCCGGCAATTATTTTCAGTGATGGATTTGTCAGAACCCCAAATCTTAAAGCTGAGTATGAGTTTTCATCACGAAGTTTTTTTAATGCTACTTACAATAAGGGCAACCTCTATAACTATAAGGTTGAAGTGCCAACGATAAATTTTATTAAAATTCACGGGTCGCTTTCTTGGAAAAAAGACGAAAATATATTGGGAACAGAAGAAGATAAAATTTTATTTAACGCTATCTCAAATTTTCCAAAAGCCAGTGCGACAACTGTGGAGCAAAAGAAGGAATTTAACGAACAATTCGCAGTAGTCCTGCCCCGAAAGGACAAATTCAGAGAGACGATCATGGATCGTACTTATTACGATCTGCTTCGCATCTATTCCAATGAGCTTGATAAAGAGAACACCTTGTTGGTTGCGTTTGGCTTTTCATTTCAGGATGAACATATTAGAGACATTACAGTTCGGGCATTGAAGAACCCAACTTTAAGACTTGTTGTGTTCGCCTATGATAACTTGGCCGAGAAGTCGTTAGCCAAACTTTTTAACGGCTATTCAAATGTTGATATTTATTCAGCCGAAGGAAAAGGTAAAACGATTGACTACGCGGCGTTTATTAATGCCCTAGATGAAATATTGAACCCACCAGAAGAAGAAAAGGATGACGATGATGAAGACCTATAATTCACTCGTAGCCGATTCTGTTTTGAGAATTGGTGAGGTTTGTGAAGTTGACGGACGTAAGGTTTTTATTCAGGTGGATAAGAATAAAAACCTTTCGGATATATTCTTTGACGGTGACATTCTTAAAAATATTTCCGTCAATAGTTATATTGAAATCAGAAAAGGATTCCTCTCCATTATTGGTAAAGTTGATGGTGAAAAGATTGAGGAAGACTATGTTCCAAATCTCCTTTACTCGAGCTACGACCATACCAACAAAAACAAGAGAATTTTGAGCGTATCCCTATCCGGTTATCTTACTCGGGGCGGAAACTTTTTTGGTGGAACAAAAGAACTTCCCCTAATTGGAAATGAAGCATTTATTCTAACAAAAGAAAAGCTTCATCAAATCCACAATCTTTTAAAACATAAAGACGACCTTGCCATTACAATTGCGACGAGCGACGCAGATGGCTTTGAGGTTAATTTCCCTATTGATGGCCTTTTTAATAGTCATATTGCGGTTTTTGGAAACACTGGGAGTGGCAAGTCAAATACTCTTGCTTTTTTATACCAAGAGCTTTGTACTGTTCTTACGAATCACAATGCCGAAGCATTTAGAGAGAATACAAGGTTTTTACTTTTAGATTTCAATGGTGAGTATGTTGATCCATCATGTATCACTGATCACAAAAAGGTTTATAATCTTTCTACTAGATCAAGGAATGGAGATAAAATTCCACTTGATCAAGATAGCCTATTGAATTTAGAAATTCTGGCGACTCTTTCAGACGCAACTGAAAAAACGCAGAAGCCTTTTCTAAAAAGAACTCTTCGGCTCATTGAAGATGTTAAACGGGCAAACAATCCTCTTGATCACTATAAGGATATAATTCGTGGGCATGTTACCAGAGCGTTACAAGTCTCAGATAAACAATTAGCATCACAGCTTATGGACTATTTGAGAGAAATTGTGCCTCAAAGTAGGAGCCAACAAGGAGCCTTGGTAGATATTGCGAACGATATTGAGTGGCATAACACTTATAACTATTACTATTTTAGAAGTACTGGAACTAGTCATCCTCTTGATCAGAATCCAAATTTAATTCCCAATACAATCGTTTATTCCAATATCGCTAATATCACTTTCAATGCCAACATATTGTCCTATGTGATTGATTTTCTCTACGTTCAGCTAATTAATGACTTACTGACTAATCGTGCACAAAACGAACATATCTCGCCCGCAATCAATAAGCTCAAAAGCAAACGAGATGATATTGAAAAAATATTTAATACCAACGGGGGAGTTTTTTGGGAGAATAACTTTGTTGTAGTCAATTTAAATGATGTAAACCTTGAAATGAAAAAAACAGTGCCGCTATTGCTCGCTAAACGTGTCTATGCGGAACAAAAACTAGATGCTGATGGAAAGTCTTTATCTATTATCATTGATGAAGCCCACAATATTCTTTCAAGAGAATCCTTCCGTGAGGAAGAATCTTGGAAAGATTATCGTTTAGAAACATTTGAGGAAATTATTAAAGAGGGTCGAAAATTTGGAGTCTTTGTGGCAATATCTAGCCAGAGGCCGAACGATATCTCACCGACAATTACGTCCCAAGCTCACAATTATTTTATTCACAGACTTATCAATCATAGAGATTTAGAAACAATCTCTAGTGCTGTTTCGTATATTGATAGAATTACAGAAGAGTCAATTCCAACTCTTCCGACTGGCACTTGTATTTTTAGCGGAGTGGCTAGCCAAATGCCTTTAAAAATCAATGTTAAAGAACTTGTCCACAAAGCAAAACCCAAAAGCCATACACGACGATTTAAAGATTTGGTGCCCGAGCAAAGTTAGGAAGATTTTTTTTTAATGGCCAAGGACTGACTATATGAGAAAACTTCCGAAGCTTTTGAGTAAAACAAAAATAATGCGAGGCTATCAGTGCCTCAAAAATATTTACCTAACGATTCATAATCCAGACTTAGAAGCTCCAATTACGCCGGACCAACAAGCTGTCTTTGACCAAGGTAATGCCGTTGGCGAAATCGCTCGCCAAAAATTTCCAGGTGGAGTTCTAGTCGATAACAAACCTTGGGATTTTTTCGGATCGTTAAAGAAAACAAGAGAATTGTTGGCTCAAAAGACAGAAGTCATCTACGAAGCCGCATTTGAGTTTAACGGATGTTATGCCAGGGCCGATATCATCCAATATTCTCAAGATACAAAGAGATGGAAAATTTATGAGGTCAAATCTTCTACAAAATTAAAGGATGAACATCTTCACGATGTAGGACTTCAAGCATGGATTATGGCCAAAAGCGGTCTGCCAATTGAACAGATTCACATTTTGCACCTGAATCCTGAATGCAAATACCCAAACTTGGATAATCTGTTCATCGCCGTTGATGTGACTGATAAACTTAGGGATCTATATCCAGATATTCAAGGTAAGGTCGCAACGATTTTTAACACCATAAAAGATGAAAATGTCCCTAGCATCGATATTGGCCCACATTGTACGACACCGTATGATTGCGGCTTTAAAGATTTCTGTTGGAAGGAAAAAAATATTCCTGTTGTCAGCGTCTTGAATCTTCCGCAAATCAAGTCAAAAAAATGGGACTTATATTCTCAGGGCATAATTCATCTTGACGATGAAAGACTTGGAGATCTTACTCCACTCCAACAAAGAGTGGTTGAAGTGTTTAAAACAGACCAACAGTTCATTGATATTGAGGGCATCAAGAAAGAGATTTCGTCATGGCAATTCCCATTGATTTTTTTAGACTTCGAAACAATAAATCCTGCTATCCCAAGATATGATCAAACTAGCCCATATCAACAGGTTCCATTTCAATTCAGTGCTCATATTTGGGAATCACCAGACAAGGAGCTATCTCACAAGGAATATTTGCACACGGACCATTCTGACCCAAGGCCGCATCTTATACCTAAGCTTATGGAAGCCTGTGGAGCTTCGGGCTCAATAGTTGCTTATTATCAACAGTTTGAATCTAGCAGAATTGCTGAACTCGCTGAGTTTTCCAATGAACATAGAGATGATTTGAGCGCTCTTTTGCCAAGAATAGTTGATCCGTTGCCCGTGATTCGTGACAATATATATGACAATAAATTTGAATGTTCTTTTAGTCTTAAATCTGTTGCTCCTGCAATTTTAGGAGATGACCATTCTTATGATGGAATGTTAGTAGGAAATGGAACTGCCGCACAGAGAGCATTTGAAGAGATTATTGCCGATAGTACTGCGCCTGAAAGAAAACAAGAACTAATATCAGCTTCTCTTGAATACTGTAAGAAAGATACCCAAGTCATGGTTGATCTCGTAAAATGGCTTTTTGATAGAGTCTAGGTGCCAGGCATCTTTTGCGGATGCGGGGTGTTGTTTGAAGAGAGGGCTATGTTTTGACCATCGGGCATCTCTTCTTTTGCCCTCATCTGATTCATCTTTCACGGAAGAAAAAAAACAAAAAAAAACAGATTTTTTGACGTCTCGAACGTAATTTCAACTACTTACATTCAATTTCACTTTTTTTTCTCGAGAAAAAAAAGTGAAAAGTTTGAGGCTGGGGTTGTGGGGCAGTGTATGGAGAATCAATTTCTGGGTTGGGTGGGGACGTAGAAATTTCCCAGGGATTTAATGTTTGCAAATCCCAGCTGTAACGTGGTCTTGTAATCTGGATTCTTTTTCTTTGCTTCCTCAAAAGTGATGGTGCCCTCAGAGGTGATGTCCATTTGATAGATGGTTGCAAGATCATAGCCCTTGTACTTTTGGCTCTTGCTATAGACAGCTGCCACCATGTGATAGTCGTTGCTAGCAGCGTATATGCAAATGATTTTTGTCCCTTCAGCCTTTGTTCGGGCTGCAAAGGTTTGTTTGAACTCGGTTCGAAAATGAGTGTTGGCCGTCAAGTCTTCAAATGCTTGTTCGCTAAAAACTCTATCGGAATCGATCCCAAACAGGGTTGCCAATTCTTGTGTCGTTTTTACGACAGGAATGAACGGATGAAATGGATACCCATTTGTTGGGGTCTGCGACCATACGCAGGAAGTTACACATAGAGTTATCCCAAGGAAATACAACCATACTTTTTTCATACAGTCAGTTTACATAAAATAACGCTAAATGTTAATTTGTTTGTTCGGTAGCCCGGAATATTACTCTTTTTTCGGAGTAAAAATGGATCTAATGATAACCATTTGAGGATGTTCATTGTTTTGATCGAACAACATACCTTGCTTCACCATCACCTGGCTAAATTCTTCCTTTAGTTTTTGACCGATCCTATCCATCTTGAGCAGAGACAATTGTTCCTGATTTAAATGTTCGTCGATCGTAACATTTTCTGAGAGCTGAGGCTTTCCATACGAAAATTCCATCAAACTGTTCAATTTATAATAGTTCAATTCGATGTCCGGTCCATGATAAACTCCCTCCGTGGGGTCGTCCAATGTTGATTTCGGATCACTGAACTCATAGATAATTTGTATCTCGGTCGGGATGCGCCGATTTTTCTTCTCTCCAAATTCAACCCGTTGTATCTCATGCATAACCCAAGAAACAAACCATAAAAATCGTCTTTGATCTTGCCTCTGCATCTTATTGAGGTCGAATTCTTCCCATTCGTAATCGGCAAATGAAAATTGAAGATGCCAATTGTTGATTTTATCAGGATACATATCGATTGATGCAGGAGGTATATCACCTCCATTTACTAGGTCTGTCATTCTTTCACGAATCATACCCTGCAAGTTTTCTTTGTAATAAGAATCGTTTGTCACAGAAATAAATATAGGTCTTATAAAAACTTTTTGAGGAACTTCTTGGTTTGGATCAAAGAAAATACCCCGCTTCACCACTACATGGCCAAACTGCTCCTGCAGTGTTTGGATAAGGTTGCCATTGAGTGCTGAGACCGCAGAGCTAAATTTCTCATAATCACCATTGTCGATTTTAATCTTGGGAATTTCGCTGGTGGAGAATTTTGAGAAATCCTCTAGATCACTCAATCGATAGTAATTTAGTTCGGTGAGACCACCCTTGTTCCTATTTTTCTTGTCAAACGGCGCCAGTCTCAGAATCACTTGCACCTCTGCCAGTTCGTACTTATAGAGTGTTTTCCCCTTCTTATTGCTGTCGAAATTGCAATCTTGCATTTCACGAATGCTGTCCAATACAAATTGGGTCATTCGTTTTTGTTGGTCCGAGGAAACTTTTGAAGCATCAAAGGCATAAGCATATTGTGTAACCAATAACCCCTTTTCATTGTATCTGTGCGCATCAGGGATCTCCACCCCAAAAGGTATTTGGTTCCCTAATTCTTTCAACCGACCTCGAGCTACGTCAGCTTTCATTGCATCGCAAGTCACCTGAGCAAAAGTGGGTTGAGATAGCAAAAGTAACAATACCAAAAAGAATTTTTTCAAATCGATCTCCGTCTTGCTCATTGTACCACAATGAAAGACATCAATTCAATCAACAACTGTTGTCCTGGGGGGCAGGCTTCATTTGGGGATGTGGGACGTTGGTTGAAAGAGGCGACAGTGTTTTTGCCCATTGGGATCCTTTTTCCTGATCTAGAGAGATTGGGTTACCATCATCCCTAAGTTGGCCTACATCCAACTATATCATTGAAGTGTTTTGACTTTGAGATCATAGCCCCTCCACTCCCAGGTTGGATCCTTTTCTTTTGGGTTCTTTAGGAGCAGGAGGGCAACTTCGAGAATTTCATTGGCGTCCATTTTAAGTTCGGGCAGATCAGGAAAAAAATAGATGGGAGTCTTTTGATCAATCTTTTTCGTTGTTAGTTTGATGAGTTTTGCATTTGGGTTGATGGGAAAATCCTCTTCGCGT
Organism: Bdellovibrionota bacterium; assembly: GCA_041391365.1. Classification (GTDB taxonomy): domain Bacteria; phylum Bdellovibrionota_G; class JALEGL01; order JALEGL01; family JAGRMV01; genus JAGRAX01. Next base: position 459,856 of record JAWKOC010000002.1, read on the forward strand.
GCTGTATTCCAGTCAATATTTCCCAGGACGGTATGCATCCTGTCAAACATTTCACGATTCGTTGCTTTGGACGGCTGCATGATCCAGGGATCCTGAAAGTCGAAATCAAAGTTACAGGAGGCAACGCGCTGAACGTTTTTTCCATTTTGCTTTTCAACCACCAATCGTAGCTGCTCGATAAAATCCTGCCATCTTTTGTAGCGTACTGTTGTTGCTTCTTGTTGTCTTCTTTCCAATTGGCAATTTGCATCTCCCCTCCACACATTTTTTTGGGTAAAACACTCATCCTCTTGCCTATTTTCGAATGCAAAGATTTTTTGATCGAAGCCATAAAAATGATCGATTTCTTTCCAATGATGCTTTTCTGTGTTCCATTCAGAAATTTTCGTGCTTGCAAAGCAGCTTGAAGGAAAAGGTTCTCCACTATTGCTGATGTCAGAGTAACTACCAATGCTAAGCTGATGCCAAAGGAGTTGATCTTGTGTTTTTTCGATAAAACTAATTTCTTCCATAGTATACCCAGCATCTGCAAGGTGATGCGTGCTGATTCGAATGGGGCTTTTTGGAGCTCCTTTTGAATCCAATACCTGGAAAAAGATGCCTCCCTGGTATCCATCGTCACATTCTGCGAGCGAAGAGAAATTGAAAGGTCCTGAGATGGATGCAAATTGAACAGGAAGACCCTCTATTCCACATTCTACTTTTCCATACGGTTTTCCATCAACGGTGAGGCTTCCATGATCCAATCGCAGACTTTTTTCAAAGTGAATGTTTTGAGGTTTTATGGCCTTTTGTTTTCTTTTCCCGGCTTCTTCAAAACTTAGCCTTGCATCAAATCCAATGAAAGCCCATTTTTTGTCCTTCTTGTACAATTTTATTGTTATTGTATCGAGCGTCTTTTTCTCTTCATTGCTTTTTGCAGGAAATGTAATGTCTATTGTATTGTCCAAGATTTTTTTTGTTGGTTTGGAAAAATCTACCAGAGATATCCATGAGAGCATGGTTTGATATGGATTTTCTTCTGTTTGTTCCAGGTAGAGATCGATTGGAAAATCAAAATCCATGATAAAATCGCAGGGCACATTTTGTTCAAACTCTTTTGCGCCATTTTTGTTCTCGGTCCACGACTGGATTTTTTCTATCCACTTCTCGGGCTTCGAAAACTCGGTTGATTCATAGTTTTCTTTTTTGCGTACTATTTCACATCGTGGGTTTCTTCTCCACTGATTGTGTTGATTTACACATTCAGCCGACACTGCGTAGGATGGTGTAAAAATATCTGGATCAAATCCGAAAAACTCATCGGTCTGGATAAATTCATTTTTTTTCCCCGACCAGTCCCACACGAATGTTCTGGCATAGCAATCTGCAGGGGTTATGTTTCCTTCTGCATCTTCTTCGACGCTGCTGGAAGCAGTGAACGACTCAATTTGGAGAGCACCTTTCTCGTGCCTTGTGATTCTCGAACGTTGGTCGCTTGCATATCCAGCATCGGCCAATAAATCACTGCTGAGTCTAAATTTTTTTATGTTGCCCTGATTTGATGAGAAACGTAAAAATATTCCACCTTGATAATCTTTGTCGTAGTACAACTCACCCTGTAAATTCTTATCAATCGCCAAACTTGCAAAAGCTTTGCCACTGTGAATTTTTGCATCCTGAGTATCATATTTTTTCTTACCATCTACAAAAACTTCATTGGGTGTAAACAAAATAGATTCAGAAAATTGAATTTCCTGCGCAACGATGGTTTCTAAGAATAAAAATGCAAAAGACAGAAAAAATAACAATATTTTTGGAAAGAAATTCATGAATTTACTATAGCAATGGCATAGAATCCCGCAATCTAAATTGCCTTTGTTATAGTCCAAGTTCCAGGAATGTTTTATGGAAGCGATTCCATGAGAATGAATGCTTTGAGATGTGAAATCTATTCGATGTTTTAAAAATCCATAAGATCATTTACAGTAGGGATCCAAAAGATGAAAAATCAAAGTGTATGGAAGCGGCTCGGTTTCGCATTGAACGGTCTTCGCTGTGTATACAAAAGCGAAAATAGCATTGTGATGTATATCGTAGGCGTGTCCTTGGCGACCGCGATCATGGGCTATGTCAACCCAGACCCAAGATCATGGTGCATTTTTGTTCTTTCTGCTGCATTCATTTTGTGTGTGGAGCTGATCAACACCGCAGTTGAATATTTTTTGGATGAATTTTACCCCGAATACAATGAGACTGTGGGCAAGGTAAAAGACATTTTGTCAGGCGCCGCATTGGTCGCAACCCTTGCTGCATTGATTTGCTTTTTTTTGCTGGTCTACACCCAGACGTAATCCATTGTTTTCTGGCTTTTGTTGGATCCAATAGATCTTTCACAGAATGTGCAAGGTTGTGATACGAAAGTAGGCATGAGCACGCAAGCACAAAGTTGCTTGGCCAAGATTCCCTTGAAAAAGGGAAGCCAAGAAAAATTCCAAACCTTTTTGCAGTATTTGAAAAATAATCCCGATGACTATATCTATGAGGCAAAGCAAAAGGGGTACGCGTGGACGTCGATGTTTTATGAATGTGGAGATGAATGTGATTTTGTATGGGTGGTGAGCCAGTCCTTGGATTGGAGTTCCATCAAATCCGACGAGGATATTCAGCAAGGTGCTTTTCGATCGGTGTACAACCAATTCAAAAAAGATTGTTGGCTCTTGGAGAAGCTCACAGAACAAGATTTTCAATCATCCGTATATGATCTTGATGTTTCATTTTTGAGGATCAACACTGATGAGGAATAGAATCTTCGCATGTATGGATTGGAAAAAGAGTATGTTGGTAAATGATAAAAAATTCAGAGGAGAGTCATGGCAAAAGTGACAGGCATTGGAGGAGTATTTTTCAAATCCACGGGAGATCGAAAAGCCTTGGCACAGTGGTATGAAAAGCATCTGGGGATGAAACCCGAGGATTTTGGGGGAGTCATTTTGCAGTGGCAAGAAGATCGGAGGCAAGACCAGGGAATGACTGTGTGGCATGTGGCGGAAAAAGACAGTACTTGGTTTGGGCCAAGTTCTTCTTCATTCATGATCAACTATCGGGTGGACAATATGGATGAAATGGTAGCGCAGCTTAGGGCTTCGGGGGTGGAAATTCTCCAGGGACCCGAATCTCATGAGAATGGAAAATTTGCCTGGATCATGGACCCTGAAGGGAACAAGGTTGAGCTGTGGCAGGCCATGCCCTGGGATGACAAAAACAAAGATCTATAACCAAGAGTTTGTTTTTGTTGGGATTGACGGCGGGAATTTCTTCTGTATGAAGAGTGGATCATGAATGCACGTGAAATCAAAATGGCCTTCGGTTTGTTTGTGGTGATGGTGAGCTTGTCCCACCAGGTGTGGGGCTATTGTGAAAAAGATCAAGTGGAGCTTCAGTTTTCCAGTTTGGAAATGATGAACACAAGAATGTTTTTTTGCATTTCCTCTGAGTCCAAGCAATTGGAAATTTCTTACTCTAGCAGTGCGGGTGTGAGCGGAGCCAGCGAAGAAGACCGAGAAACGTATGAATTTACTCGCCAAGAGATCTCAAATGATCGGTGTAACTATTCGATCTATCTTAAGGATGGATCGGAGTATCATATCCAATCTGAATATACCTCTGAATATTTGGATCATTGGTATCTGTATGAAAATCAGGAAAATATCTATTTTGCCCTTGATCCTGGGGATGCTCAGTCGCTGGGATTAGATCCTGATTGCCTTGATCAGTAAATCTTTTGAAACCTCGGAGACAGCTGACCATTTTCGATATCTGAAAAAAAAAGAAGGCGAAGCCCATGGTTTAGGGGTGGTCGGAAGAAAAGGAACTTGCTATAAGCGCTCCAATCTTTTTTTGAATGTGAGCAGGGTGGTGCGTGTGTTTTCGAAATCAAGTGGGTGGTTTGGGTTGTTGGTTGTGGGTTTGGCTGTGCAGACGGCATGGGCCAATGTTCATGATTCTGCTGCGAGTCTCATCTCAGGAACTTGTCTCTTCACCATTTCGCCAGTTGGGCAACGCTTTCCAAGCGACCCACATACGTTTGAAGTAACTTCGGATCGCTCCTATGTGAATATGGTCGATTGCTATGGTGATTTGGTGGGAAGGTTTTGCCCTTCGGTATCCGCCGAGGATCTTTATGATCTGGCGGTATGGGAAGGTTTTGGAAATGATTTGGTGGGGCCCGAAAGCATGGCGGATACAGCCTTTTTCAAACCCATCTGCCGAGCCGCATCCGGTATTGAAGAGCCCCAGCCGATCACCGAAAAAGAAACGTGGAGAAAATGGAAACCCCTTCCTCCGGCGATGAATCAGCCCATTGTGGGGCAAGATCTTGAAAAAGAATTTCGATCTTTTCCATCCATGAATAGGCCGGCTGCTCCTACGACCTGGGCACAGCTGTGGAGGGGGATTTTGTTTGCCATTCTTTTGTGTGTGCTCATCGTTTTTGTTTTGGCGGCCATTGCCTTTGAGGCGGTGGGAGTGGCTTTGCTTGCCATTTTGGCGATGTTCGGTGTTATGGATGCCCAGGAGGCTTCTTCCCCGATCTCCGGAACTTTGGTGAGAGTCTCCTCGGACTATTCGCATTTTCAGGCGCAAATGAAGATCGATCAAACATCATATACGGTGCGGGGTGACATGCTTGCGGATGGCGATCTTCAGGTATGCATGACTCCCATCGATCGCAGCAGCAATGCCCAAAAGACATGCCTTACGCAGACTCATATGTATCGTAGTTATGCCTCACAAGCCAACCGTTTATGGTCCATGGCTTTTGCGTGGCTTTGGCCATAAAAAAAATCTCTCTTGCCAAGTCTATGGGACCCAGATAGGTCTGTGATCCTATGACGAAAAACATGCGTTCTGGTTTGGTTTGGAAGATGTGGATTGGTCTTTTTGCAGGGCTTTTCTTTTTTTCTTGTGGGGGAAATTCCACGCCGAAACTTACATCCATTTCTCTTTCGAAGGGAAGCTTGTCTCCCAGTTTTGATCCCGATGTTTTCACTTACAATGTAAGTCTCTCTTTTTTGGAAGCAGCCAGCACCTTGACGGCACAAAGCCAAGATGGCGGAGATATGGTATCGGTAGATGGTCAAACCGCAAAAGCATCCCAAGATTCCAAGTCCATCGTCACGACGTTGGCCGAAACTGAAACCATCCATGTAACCGTTGAAAACGCCAAGGGCGATCAAACCACGTACCAGATTCATTTTCTTCGCTCGGCCAATCAGAAGAAGTTGTCCAAATCATCTCCAACCACCGAAGACTATTTTGGAAGAGCTGTTTCCATCCATGAGAATGACCTTGCGGTGGGTGTGAGTGGAAACGATTCCAATGGAAAAATTGATAATGGTGCGGTGTACGTCTATAAAAAAGACTCATCAGGAAATTGGGGAAGCCCACAAATCATTGTTCCTTCGGACTTGCAGTCCATGGAATATGCGGGTGTTTCGGTCTCTTTGTATGGAGATTACTTGGCCGTTGGAGTTTACAACCATAGTTCTGGAGGAAAAACCAACAATGGTGCGGTGTACGTCTATAAAAAAGACTCATCGGGAATCTGGGGCAATGAAAAGAAAATTACGGCCTTCGATGCGGACGACAACGATCAATTTGGTGGGAGAGTCTCTATGTATGAAAATCGTATCGCCATTTCTGCGGTCGGAGAAAACAGCAATGCAGGAGCGGTTTATCTATACTTGAGAGATGGTTCGGACAATTGGGGCAGCGAACAAAAACTTACAGCTTCTGATTTCTCAACCAATGATTTTTTTGGAAGTTGGGTTGAAATGAATGGAGATTATCTTGCGATTGGCTCCCTTTTTGACGACGACAATGGAGCAGACAGCGGATCTGTTTATGTTTACAAAGTGAATGGTATGGGAGTTTGGGGGAGTGAACAAAAACTCACAGCTTCCGATGGCGCAGCAGATGACCGATTTGGTACTTGTGTCGGATTGAAAGGAGATCGTCTGGTGGTCGGAGCTCCCAACAATGATGACAAAGGGACAGACAGCGGCTCCGTCTATGTTTATACTCGTCAGTCAGGGTCGGGAATATGGAGTTCCGAACAAAAGATCGTGTCGGATGATGGACAAGGTTTTGATCAATTTGGTTTTGCGGTTGTGTTGGGAGATGATTTTCTTGCGGTGTCAGCCACAGGAGATGATGACAAAGCAAGTTCGGGTGGAATCATTTTTGTATACACCATGGATACGACCAATGATTTCGTCAATCCTACGAAATTGTTTCCAGACTCTTTGGGTGCCGATGATTTTTTTGGTGGTTCTATGTCCATTGACGGCTCGAGTTTGGTGGCAGGCAGTCAGAGTGACACAGCTACAACAGATACGGGTTCAGTCTTCACCTTTTCTTTGGAATAATTTTTTGCCCATCAAACGTCTGGTCATTTGAGAAAAAGAGAGTATTTTCTCGCCTTCTCATCATGATGACGAAAGATTCACATCGAACAACCGACGTACCTACCCTTGATCAGCCCCATTGGGCGGCGGTATTTTCTCTGGCGCTTGGGGTGAGTGGTTTGGTGATTTCTGAGTTTTTGCCCATTGGGATTCTGACGCCCATGGCATCGGATTTGGGAATCACAGAAGGAATGGCCGGACAAGCTGTGACGGCAACCTCTGTGTTTGCTGTGGTTTCGAGTCTTCTCACTGCATTCGTCACACGCAAGGTCAATCGAAAACATGTTCTTTTGACTCTTTCCTTTCTCATGTTGTGTTCCAACCTCATGGTTTGGGTTGCTCCCGATTTTTGGATGTTGATGGCCGGACGTGTGCTCTTGGGAATTTCATTGGGAGGATTTTGGTCGATGGCTGCCGCCATCGCCATGCGCTTGGTTCCTTCTGATTCTTTGCCAAAAGCATTGTCGATTCTTTTTGGAGGCAGTTCCTTTGCGTCCATCATTGCGGCTTCCATGGGGAGTTATCTTGGAGGTCTTATGGGATGGAGAAATGTTTTCTCATTGCTGCGCTTTGGGCCCTTGGGGCACTTGTGGTTCAGTTTTTGACCTTGCCAGAGTTGGTGCCTCGCGTGCAGATTCGCCTGCGAACAACATGGGATACCCTGTCCGCTCCTTCGTTTGGGGTTGGCATGTTGGCTGTGATTTTTTTGTTTGGGGGCGTTTTGCGAGCTCTACGTATTTGCGACCTTTTATGGAACAGACCACTCAACTCAATGTCAATGGAATCTCAGGTGTGTTTTTTGTGTTTGGCTTATCGTATTTCATCGCCAATTTTTTGCAGGTCGCCTCATCCAAAACCATTTGCACAAAATTCTTGGGATGATTCCGCTGCTCTTGATCGGAGTTGCGCTGGGATTGATTTTTTTTGGACAGCATCGATGGATGTTGCTCGTGGTGATCTCCTATTGGGGATTGGTGTTTGGCCCAGCTCCTGTGGCCTGGTCTACATGGGTGACCCGAAAAGTTCCTCACATGGCAGAGACGGGTGGAGGCATTTTCGTGGCGGCCATCCAAAGCTCTGCTGCGCTGGGCGCTCTTGCAGGGGGTATGATTTTCGACTCTGTTGGTTCTACAGGCGTTTTTGTGTTGAGCGCTGTGTGCTGGCTAGGTTCGAGCTATCTGGCCTTTTCAAAAGTCAAAACTTTTTGAGATTTTCGAAATTTCTACGATTTTTTGCGATGCATCCGCAAAAGATGCCTGGCACTTTACACTAAAAACAAAAGCTTCCATCGTTTTTTATGCTGTTGCCGCTTTGGAGTGAGGAACTGAGCACTGTCGTTGAAGGTGTGATCGACAAGCAGTCATCTTTTCCAGACAAAGAATATGAAATGCCACTGGACGGGGTGGCTTTGACGTTGACACTGTTCTCCCCACCCCCAACACTAAGGTCTACTTTGGACACTGTCACATCACTGGAAATTGTCAGTCGGTTGGAATCACCGTTGATTTTGTCGACACAAATTCCATCGCTGATGGTTCCTTTGGAATGAACCAAGGTATTGGAGTTTCCTGTGAGTGTAACAATCACTCGACCCAAGTTCGCAGAAGTCAGATTGAGATTGAACGTTTGATTGCTGCCCTTGGATACAATCCATACGTTTGAAAAACCCGAAAGGAGAGTATCTGTGATTGTAATGGACTTGGAGTGAAGGATAAGTGTGTTGCCTTTGACAAGACAGTTTCCGTCTCGCAGGTCACTGGGATTGGAATTGTTGCCCGAGTTTCCTGAGGTAGCACTATCATCGTTGCTTTCGACTTCATTGCCCTCAAAATCAATGTCAATGATTCCATCATCATCGGTGTCGATTCCGTCTGCAATGCCATCGTTGTCCACGTCCAAGGCTTCGGCCACACCATCCGGGTCATTGAGGTTCAACGCAATGTTTTGAAGAGCAGAAAGCCCAAATTGATATCCCTGACTGCACGAAGATAACAAAAAAGCCAATACCACGATGTGTAGTGCAAACAACGGATGTGATTTCATGACCAAACTCCCAGCAAGGTTAAGAAACAATTATACCATATTTTTTATATCTTCATGGCAAGGAGAAGAAATCAAACCATTTCAAGGGGTTTGTGAGCTTTGCACCTTCTCCAAAATGGTGAATGCCTGTCCTTTTTGATGTTGAATGAATTTCCAGTCTTCGATTTGCTCGTGCACGGCCCAGTCTTTGTAGCGCAGGTTTCGAAGATCCAACACAATGGACTTGTGGCTGGTTAGATTTCGAAGTTTTGTTGCAATCATGGGGATGTGCAAGAACGAAGCCGTGCCACGAAACGAGATGGTAACTTCCTGATCCGTTTGTGTTTCTTCAATTTCAAGATGTTGGAGTTTGTAGAGAAGAATCATGACAGATGTAAAAAAACCAATCACTACACCGGTCAAAAGGTCTACACATGTAATCAGAATCAACGTTACAAAATACACCAAGGCTTCGGATTTCCCTTTGGACAAGATGGTTGGGATTTGTCCAACGTTTAGCAGTTTCCACCCAGTGTAGATAAGAATGGCCGCCAAGGCGCTCATGGGAATCAATCCCAAAAGGTTCGAAAAAAAGAATACCAACACAAACAGCCAGATCCCGTGAATTACAGCCGAAGCGCGTGTCTTTGCGCCTGATTCAATGTTGGCAGAACTTCGAACAATGACCCCTGTGATGGGCAATGCTCCGAAACATCCTGCCATCATGTTTCCCAATCCTTGGGCCATGAGTTCCTTGTTGTAGTTTGATGGCTCTTTTCCACTCATTTTGTCGACGGCTGCAACCGACAGAAGCGTTTCCGCGCTGGCGACAAAGGCGATGGCCAAACTGTGGATCAAGAAGTCAGCATTGATGATGGAAAAGGAACTCCACGAAATCAGATTCAAACCATCAAATACATTTTCCGAGATGCTTACGAGTTTGACCTGAGGTTCAAAGATGCATGCACCCAAGGTGATCAAGGCAATGGCGACCAAGGGAGCGGGAACTCCGAGAGGAATTTTCTTTTCAATTTTTTGCCATGCAAAAATAATGAGGAGTGTGCATAGCGCGATCACAAATGCTTCTCTTCCTCCACCTTCCATGACGACAAACGTGAAAAATGAACGGGGGATATGAAGAAGGTTTTTTGCTCCTCCTCCTACAGGTATTGAGTCCACAGCCACATGAAACTGAGAGGCCAAAATGAGCAAACCAATTCCACTGAGAAGTCCTTTGATCAAGGCAGGGGAGATGGCTTTGAAATAGTCCGCCATCCGCAGAGAGGCTGCGGTTAGCTGGGTGGCTCCAACAATGATGCCCAAAGGTACCAAAGCTTTGAGTCCGTATCGATCGACAAACTCAAATACCATCACAGCAAGTCCTGCAGCGGGTCCACTGACCTGCAGTGGCGCGCCTGCAAAACTTCCTACGACAATGCCTCCGATGATTCCGGAGATCAACCCATAAATGGGCGGAACTCCGGAAGCAATCGCAATCCCAAGGCACAGTGGCAAAGCCACCAAAAAAACCACGATGGACGCAAGAATATCTTTTCTCAATGGGTTTTGATGAATCATGATGTGTTCTCCGTGAAGGAAAAGTTAGAGTTCAGTCCAAGAAATCTTGTGTTTGATCTCGACATTCGCAAAGTCGTAGACCCAGCCCCATAGGTTGAGCTGTTTGTTTTCTAGGCGCTGCTTGACAAATGGGTAGGTCATCACGTGCTTCATTTGGAGAGACACGTTTTCGATGATCAAATGGTCTAGACTTACATCGGATACGTCGAACGAAAATTGTGATCGAGCTTTTTTCAACTGCTCTTGCACAATGGGCATGTTGTCCAACCCATCCATCGACTGCAAGCCAATCATGGCTCCGCAGCTGACATGTCCACAGATGACAATTTCCTTCACTCCAAGAGCAGTAACAGCATATTCGAGGCTCAATGCGATTGAGTCTTGATGCTTTGGATGGTTTTCAGGGATCATATTTCCGGCGTTGCGGATGATGAATACATCGCCAGGTCGAGAATCCGTGAACTCATGAATGGCAATGCGAGAATCCGAACAGGTCACCATCAAAGAATGCGGATTTTGGCCGTGTTCCAATGTTTTTAGATGATTTTTCTTATCTGAACTAGCATTGTCGCGAAATCGACAAAAGCCTTTGTACAAAAATTCCATGGTATTTCTCCTTTTCACTATACCGTGTTGGTCAACTGAGTAAAAAAAAATGTGAAAAGGATGTTATTTGGGAGGCTGTTGAAGGGTTTCGCAGATGTGAGTCGAGTTGGTCTGGTGAGCTCTGAGTTTCCACGTTTTTGAGGTTTGAACGAGGTCAATATCGATCGAGACAAGAGCTTCTTGCTCATCGTCGGTTTCAGAAGTCTCTTCCTTTTGATTGTCCGAGATGGGCATTGCAGATGACCATGGTCCATCTTGTTGTTCCATGGCAATGGCTTGTTCGGTCACAGTCCTATCCGATTCCAAGCTCAAAAAGCTTGTCATGAAAAGGGTCAAGACAATCCACAATATGGGGATACGATTCGTCATGGGTGAAGAAGAAAGTATAACACACAATGTGTGCGCAAAAACGTCAGATAAAATTTTTTGCAAAACTTGCTTTTTAAACAATAATGATTATTGTTATCAATAATATGGCGAAAGAGAAAAAATGGTTTCGTTTGTCTGAGTGTGATTGTGGAGGCGTTCGGTTGGAGATGGCGATGGTGAGTCTCCATCTCACGCAGGCTATGGTTTCTGATCTGTTGGACGGTCTGCGAAAAGTTCATGCCGATGGTTCTTCTTACGATCCGAGCAAGCATCTGGTGGATGTGGGAATTCGTCACTGAGAATTTGCGCATTCAGATCGATCAGAGACAATCGCACTTTTGGAGAGAAAAGATTCCTAGAGAGACGGCTCCTGGATTTCTATCTTCTTCTGAGGAGGTAAAATATAGCTGGTTGAGTTCTCTGAGAGCTTGAGATTTGAAGTCTTTGTTTTTTGCCAGCTCCTGATAGCAATAGTTGCTTTCACCCAGGTGGATCGATTCTTTTTTTCCCGTGTTGTCAAAGAGCACGAGGTTTTTGGGTGGATTTTTGGTTTCTTTTTTGACCATGCGTTCAAATACGAGCGTGCGAATCTGCTCTCGATTGAAAGACAAAATGTTGGTGTCTTGTGTTCCCCGTACCTGGATCCCAAGAAAAATTTTTGCGTATTGGTCTTGGTCGTTTCTGATTAAGGCATAGCCAATCTCTGCGACGGGCAATCCTTCTGGATGACTGTCCTCCCAGTAGATCACATCATTTTCTTTTTTCATGATGAGGTCGTTCAAAGGGAATTCAAACTTCCATACATGGTTAGCATTGGAAGAAGAGTCTGGATGGGCGTTTGCAAAGGCTCCTAGGTCAATTTGAATGGTTTGTTGAGAAATGTCGTCCAGAAGACGGGGTATGGATTTGATGTACAAAAAATACCTAGGTTTGCAAGAGGGAGCTTCTTGAGAATGGACACTCGAAATCATCGATAAAAAAAACATCGCGGTTCCCGCGAACCATCTCAGCCAAGGCTGGGGAGCGATGCATTGCCTGGGTTTGAAAAGAGGCATGGCTTAAATTAGCATTTCGCATCATTTGACGCAAACGTGAAATAGTTTTTTTGAGGGGACAATGACTAAGGGTATTGTCTTACGTTGGCAATGGCTAAGTAGTTGGTATCAAACCAGTTTGGCAATTGATTGGTGTTCTCGTAATCTGTTTCGATCAAGCCTTTGCAAGGCTTGAAGGAGGCTTGGGTGATGGGATTGTCTTGCATGATGGCAATCTTCAAATATTGGTTGGACGTTTTCGGAGCAATGTTTTGGTAGTAGTTGAAGAGATAGTAGGTAATTTCTTTGTATTCCTCTTCCCCACAAAATGCGATTGATACATTTTCATCGATTTGCTTTTTTAGCTTTTGATTGGATTCGAAGGCACGGATGTATTTTTGAGCTACACGATTCTTTTCTTGTGTGGTGCGAGATTGAGAAAAACTCACAACCAGGTAATTTCTCAATTCCTCGGCACAAACTTGATAAGGATTGGCCTGTGAAGAGGCTTGCATTTTTTTCCAGCATTCAGAAATGTAATGTGTTTGTTTTTGTCGTGTACTGGGTTGTAAAAACAGCATTTGGAAATCACCAAAAAACTCATCGAATGAAATGTTTTGATAACCTCCTTGGCTGAGGGCAGCCAAAAGTTCAGCAACTTCGCTGCTTTGTTGTTTTACCCAAGAAATCATGAGGTTTTTGTAAACATATCCTGCAACCCCTTGCAAATCATTGAATTCTCTTCCACGAAAGTTGAAAAGTTTTTCAAGCGTTGTGAGAGAGTCATAAGCTCCATTTTTTTGCGCCAGACGACACCGATCTTCTTCTGAGCAATGTTCGTACAAATTGTCCAAGAGACCATAGAATCGATCAGTGGTGTTTTGAAGAAGTTTCCCAAACAAGAATGACTCCATCCACACAAAGGTTTCTGGAGACAGGCCATCAACGTTTCTTTCGCCCATGCCCCATTGTTGCTGGCTTTGTACGTGAAACATTTGATCGTCGGTGATTTCGATCCCACTGTAAGGATGCATGGCAAAATTGAAATTGATCAGAGATGGATCATTGTCATCTAACGCTTTGACGGCCATTTTTGCATATTCAATCTGACGAGCCATTTGGTAGAAGCGATAAAAATGTTCTTCGTTGTAGCCGAAATTCATGCCAGCCTCTTGATCAAAAACTTCGATCTGTGTTTTTAGATGATGAAGAGTAGCTTCCAAAAAATCTTCGATAACGTTCACTTTATAGAGAACGTTGTAGATTCTTCTTTTGAGTCCAATCGCTTTTTGGGCTGCGAGGGCTTTGCAATTGGTTTTTGATTCTGGAGATGCACTTCCTTGGTAGGTGAAAATTTTATTTTCCTGAGCGCGAATCTGCTTCAGAAGTTCTTTGTGTTCTTCACCATATACAGGAGTAAGGAGTGTATCGTTTGTGGACTGAAAGTACTCGTGAATGCTTTGAAACAACACGACCTGAAGACGATTTTTTTCATAATTTTGTCTAGAAACATCCAATGCTGTTTTCTGACAGGGTGTTTGCGTGTTTTCTTTTTCTAGGTGGCGGGAGATGTGGCAGAAGTGAGAGGCATCCATTTCTGAAAATCCAGCCTCTGTTGGCAACGGCTGGATATGGTATTGGTCTTGGTGTTCCAGAACCGAAACCAATCGGTCCATGACAAGAACGATCAATTCTCTGACTTCTAGATCATATTTTTGCTGTAGGTATTGGACCAAGTGTATTCGATCTCTCATGAAGTTCCTGGCGTGCAGGGTTTTGATAGATGGGTCGCCGACATCGCTTGAGCGAGGCAAATGAATCAGATGAGAGAGAATTTGAACATCTTGGTCAGGAAAGGTTCGCTCTTCCATAAACAAACGAACCCATTTTTTTTGCTGATCAATCCCCTCAAAATCGATGGGTTGAAAGGCATGCAGGGAAGGGGTGATGAGAACAACAGCCCACAGAGCAACAATTTCCCCTACAGTCCTTATCAACTTCAGCATCAGCACCCCCTAGCTTCAACAACCATGGACTATAGCTATAATAAAATTCAATCGAAAATCAAATATAATTTGATTTTTTTATAGGTGTTTTTCGAAAAGAAAAAGGCATAAAAAAAAGGAAGGGCCTTGTGGCCCTTCCTTTTGAATATTCTATCGGGTGGGTCGAGATCAGTTGGTACTTTGGGAACAGATTCCGTATCCAGCTCCCACATGAACGCTGTTTCCATTGACGTTGGGCCCTTCGCAGGTACCGTTGTGAAACGAAAAGCATGCATTGCCTGGATCCGAAGAACCAATGGTCGACATGAGCTCCAGATAAATTTTGCAGTAGTGAATGAACGTGACGGTATTGATACCTTGGTCAAACCAAAATCTTCCCCAATATTGATATTGATCCACCGGATTGGTTGAATTGTTGTTGTTGTCGGCCGCGATGAACAACGACAGACAGTTGGGGTTGGAGGGAAAGCCTGCAGGGTTGGTTGCGTTTTTGATCAAGAAGGTTCCCGACTCATCAGGTTGGGCCAATCCAGTATCATTGCTTTTGAGAACAAATACATCCTGGTACCCTGGGTTTGCTGCAAAGATGAGAAACTCTTTTTCTGCTTTTCCAAAATCAGGGTGAACCACAAAAATATTTTTGCCCGCATTGAGAGGCGCACCATATTCTAATCCTCCGTCACAAGCCACGGGAGGGTCTTGAGGGTTGGGGTCTGGATTTCCTCCGGTTCCTCCGTTGATGGGCTTGCTGATGTCCGTGTCGGCTGGTGAATCAGCAGGAATGTATCCATTTTTTGCAAGAAACCCAATGTGACCAAAGGAATAGTTTTGGCCGCATTTGATGGTGAAAATGGTCGTTGCAAACAAAACGACCATCAAAGCCATGTGATTTTTTTTGTTCATATTTCCCCTCACCCTATACGGTGTTACTTTTGTTAAAATCGAGCGGAGAATGCCTTGGATCGACTCAAATGTAAACCGTCTCGGGTTCGAATGAGGTTTTTTCCTGACAAGCTCCTGGTTCAACAATGTAACTCTGTAAAGTGCAATCTTCGCACCAAAATCTTCAGCTCAAAGTGCGTTATATTTGATCTGAGTGCGGTGAAAGGAGTCTATGGTTGATGTAACGTCGCAGTTTTATGAGGTCAGGGACTGAAGCTTTTCCAGGCACTGCTCCGAACAACAGCCTTGGTATTTTTTTTCGCACTGAGGACATTGAACCATGAGGCTATGGCATCCCGTATAAGAGCAGTCTCGATGAACATCATGAGGGGCGCCACATTGGTGGCAGGAAGCAATTTTATCCAGCGGACTCTCTGCCATCCGACCATCAAACACAAAAATGCTCCCTTTGTAGTTGGAGGATGTAGATTGAACTGTTTCACTTTTGAGATAGTTGATGATTCCTCCTTGCAGTTGAAACACGTTTTTGTAGCCTTCTTTTTTGAAATAGGCACTAGCCTTTTCGCAGCGAATGCCTCCTGTACAATAGAGCAAAAGATCTTTGTCTTTGTGCTCTTGCAGTTTCTGGGAAAGTTCAGGCAGAACGTCTTTGAAGGTTGTCGACTCGGGCGTGATGGCTCCTTCAAATTTTCCAGTTTCACATTCGTAATCGTTGCGAACATCCACTACCACAGCATGAGGGCTACGAACTCGCGCGTGAAACTCTTCAGGTGAAAGATGCGTTCCGATCGAGCTTTTTTGAAAAAGATCATCCTCCAACCCATCTGCCACGATTTTGTTGCGTACCCTGATCTCCAACTTGAGAAAGGAGTTGTCTCCAGAGGAGTTGGATCGGTTCACAAAAATGCCGCGTGTAACTTCGAAGGTCTCCATGCTTTGAAGAAAATCGTCCCAGCGATGTTCAGGAACACAAAACTGTGCGTTGATTCCCTCTCGGGCAACATAAATTCTTCCAAAGATTCCAAGCCGCGACCAGCATCGATACAGATCGTCTCGGAACGTTTGGGGATTTTCAATGGGGATATACCGATAGAAAGACGCTGCCCATCGAGAAAAAGATTCTTGGGACAACTCTTTGATCAATTGTTGCCGACTTTTTTTGTTGAATAAGGCTTCTTTTTTCATGATGATTTCTTTTCGATGGTTTTTTGAAAACTGGGTCTGCCACAGATGCGTTCCAACCACTCCAAACTTTTGGGGGCTTTTTCCAATCCAGAAAATCTCGGTGTCGCTTTGACGAGTTGTCGAAAAAACGGAAAAACATGGATGTCCGCCAAGCTGAAAGATTCTCCCACCAACCAGTCATGATCGCTGAGGCGATGTTCCAATTTTTCCAGATCTTTGCAAAGCTCTTGGGGAGCTGCCAAGACTTGTTCAGGTCTACTCCGACTCTCGCCGTATTTGTATTGATCTACATGGGGTTTGAAAATGTGGTTGCACCAGTGAGTCCACAGGCGAGTTTGGGCTTTTCCCCAAGGATCCTCCGGTGTCAGGGAAGGCCGAGGAAAAGTGTCTTCTAGATATTCTGTGATGATGGCCGATTCATAGAGAACATGATGTTCATGCAGAAGGACCGGCACTTTGGCCTCAGGATGATGTTTTTTGAGATCTTGAGAAAAATTTTTGAGATCTTCTTCTATGGTTTGAAAAGGAACGTCTTTCTCGTGCAGAGTCATACGCACTCTCATGGCGAAAGGACATCGCCGATAAGAGTGAAGAACAATGGGACTGTGTTGAGCCATGATGGATGCCTATATACAAAAAAATCCTTCACTTTTCCATGGCAAGTTCTTTCTTTTGTCGTAGTCCAGCATGGGGCTGTGAGCGCATTTTCTGGCCATTTCAGATGCGGCCTTGTACATTGACGTTCGATGAGTGCCGAGTTCCCAACATTGTTTTCATCCTTGGAGGTCGACGGTGTTCATCTTTCCAATCGGATCATCATGGGATCCATGCATACAGGTTTGGAGGGCCATCCCTTTTCTTTGAAAAAATTGGGTGAGTTCTATCGTCATCGGGCACGAGGCGGAGTGGGCCTGATTGTTACAGGAGGTTTTGCTCCCAACATGCGAGGATGGTTGGTTCCATTTTCAGGGAAATTGTCCAATGCGTGGGAAGTCCGGTTGCATCGGCAGGTGACCGATGCTGTTCATGAGTTCCCCACCAAAATATTGTGCCAGCTCTTGCACGCAGGAAGATATGCCTATCATCCTTGGTCCAAGGCTCCCAGTGCCATAGCGTCCCCTATTTCTCGATTTTCCCCTTCTGCGATGACCCACAAAGAAGTTCGCAGATGCATCGATGATTTTGTTCGGTCAGCATGTTTGGCAAAACAAGCGGGGTACGATGGTGTAGAAGTGATGGGAAGTGAGGGGTATCTGATCCACCAATTTTTTTCGGACCGAACCAATCAACGCAACGATGAGTATGGCAGGGATCAAAAGGGTCGAATGAAATTTGCATTGGAAATCGTAGAAAAAATTCGAGAGAAAGTTCAATCTCCATTTTTAATCATGTTTCGACTTCCGATGATTGATTTACTTCCAACGGGTTCGACGTTTGATCAAGTGTTGGAGTTGGGTCAGAATCTTCAGCAATCAGGTGTTTCCATCATCAATTCGGGCATTGGTTGGCACGAGTCGCGTGTACCCACCATTGCGTCCATGGTGCCTCATGGAGCCTTTGCGTGGGTAACGGAAAAATTTGCAAAGCAGCTTCAGGTGCCACTGGTGGCCTCAAACCGAATCAATTCCCCTGAAGTCGCGGAAAACATTCTTTTGAGCGGACAAGCAGATTTTGTTTCGATGGCGAGGCCTTTTTTGGCGGACGCTCAATGGGTGGAAAAAGTTCGGAATGGGAAACGTTCGTCCATCAATATTTGCATTGCGTGCAATCAAGCCTGTTTGGATCATATTTTCGAAGGCAAAAAAGCATCGTGCTTGGTCAATCCTCAAGCCTGTCATGAAACCGATCGGGTCATTCGACCGACATGGAAGCCTAAGAAACTTCTTGTTGTAGGGGCTGGACCCGCGGGAATGGCCTTTGCTTATTATGCCGCGAAAAAAGGGCATCATGTTCATCTGTGGGAAAAAGAAGCTGCTGCTGGAGGTCAGTTTACGCTGGCGGCAAAGATTCCTGGCAAGGAGGAATTTCAAAAAACCATTTCTTTCTATCTTCAAGAATACTCTCGATTGAATGTTCAGATGAAATTGGGAAAGACCTTTGATTTTCATTCTTTCGATGGAGAAAGTTTTGATGAGATTGTGTTTGCAAGTGGAGTTCGTCCTCGTGTCCCACGAATCGATGGAATGGATCATCCCAAGGTGATCTTCTATGACAAACTTCTTACACTGCCAGATAGCCATCACGGATCCTATGCCATCGTGGGTGCGGGAGGCATTGGATTTGATGTGGCCGAGTTTTTGAGCCACCGATCTTTGGGGGCCACGCCTGTGGAGGATTATTGCAAGCAATGGAACATTGATCAAAGCCTTACCCATGCAGGAGGATTGAGTTCCCACCACCAACATCCGTCTGTTTCGAAAAAGATTTTTGTGTTGCAACGGAAAGCAAGCAAACCTGGAAAAGATTTGTCCAAAACGACAGGTTGGATTCGTCGGAAAATATTGAGTGATCGAGGTGTCGAATTTCTGACGGGCGTATCGTATGATTCCATTGATGATCGTGGAATTCATATTCGGCAAGGTGAAAAAAAAATAACCTTGGAGGTCGATCGGGTTGTGATCTGCGCCGGTCAAGAGTCCGTTCAGCCTGAGCTTCCACCACTGACCATCCCCACCCATTGGATTGGTGGATGTCGACAGGCAAGAGAGCTGGATGCCAAATCAGCCATTCTTGATGCTTTTTCCCTCGCGGCAAAGATCTAGCCGAGGCTGCTTGACTTCCTCTTTACAGAAAGGGGGATTCTAAGTAATACTGGTGGGATCACCATGAGAAAAAAAATTCGATGGTTTTTTATCAAAGGTCTCACCCGGGAAGCTGAGCATTGGAACCAATTCATTGACCAATTTTTGGTGGCTTTCCCCGAGGTCGAGACGCAACAAATCGATTTGCCCGGAAGTGGTCAATTGCATTCCCAACGGGCACCTCTTCTGATGAAACATGTGGTAGAAAGCATCGAGAGCCGAATCCAATTGGAACCCGAAAGCTACGACAACTATGTCTTTGCAGCCTCCATGGGAGCCATGGCAGCCTACAAATGGATTCACAGAAACCCTGGAGCCTTCAAGGCTGCGATTTTGGTCAATACGAGCATGAGTGTGGTGTGTAAACCTTATGAGAGGTTCAACTTTCGAATGATCAAATTTTTCCCCAAGATCATTGGTCACTACAAAAGCTATGCATTTCGGGAGAGTTTTATTTTTGATGCCACGCATGCCAACAAAGAAGATCGTCAGCATGTTTTGGAGCAATGGGTGGACATTCAGCGAAGAAAACCCATTTCCTTGTGGAACTCGATTTCTCAGCTGATTTCTTCAGCTCTGTTTTATCATCCAGAAACATCAAAGATTCCCATTTTGCTCATGAGAGGGATGGGAGACGAACTGGTCAATCCTAGTTGTTCAGAAAAACTCAAAGATGTGTGGAAAACCGAATTGGTCACTCATCCCAGTGGGGGTCACAATCTGATGCATGATGATCCACAATGGGTTCTTACCCATGTAAAACAGTTTTTGGCTTCTCATCCATCCAGAGCTACATGATGACCCATCAAGACTATATTGATTTGGCCATTGCCATGGCTTGTGAAAACGTTGCCAAGGAAATGGGCGGACCTTTTGGAGCTGTCATTGTTCGGCATGGTCAGGTGATTGCAAAATGTGCAAATGAAGTTACGCGCACCCATGATCCCACGGCCCATGCAGAAATTGTTGCCATTCGAAATGCTTGCCACCAATTGCAGCAGTTTGAACTCGACGACTGCGAACTTTATACCAGTTGTGAACCTTGTCCGATGTGTTTGTCGGCCATTTACTGGGCAAGAATTCCCAAAGTTTATTTTGCGGCCAATCAAATGGACGCCAAGCATGCCGGTTTTGATGATCATTGGATCTATCAGGAAATTGGCAAACCCTTGGACAAACGCAATGTGGAGATGTCTTTTTTGGATGCTCCCAACAAGAACGAACCCTTTTTGTTGTGGAGCCAAAGCGAAGGAAGCATTCGATACTGAGGAGTCATGATCTACGAAGTGAACATTGATATCGATGCAGATGTGTTTGATAAGTATGTTGTTTGGCTTCGCAAACACATGAGTGAGATGCTTTCGTTGGAATATTTTGAAGCTGCTACCTTGTATCGTGTAGAAGCTGATTCGTTGGGCGAGGATGGAAAAAGATCAATTTCGGTAAGTGTTCACTATCAAGTAGCTTCTCGTGAAAAGCTTGAGCAGTATTTTCTCAACCATGCAAAACCCATGAGATCGGATGCCATTGAAAAATTTGGCACAAAATTTTCTGCGACTCGTAGAGTTTTAACCGAGGATTTTAGCTTAGGCTAAAGTTTTTCGAGCTTCGTTCAACCCTTTCCAAAAGACTTCCACAGCCGCAAGCATTTCTTGGTTGTAACGAATGTAATCATCTTCTTTGAGGTTTGGATTTTCGAAATAGTATTCTTCCAGTTCTTCTTGGGTATGATCCGCGTGTTGTTGCTCTAGCAAGTCGTGGTGAATGAAAAAAGATACAGAAAAATTCTTCTTTTCTTTTTCTTTGAAGGTTTTTAGACCTTGAATGAGCTCTTTCCAAAACCCTGAGCTGGCTGCCCAGTTTTCTACTGCAAAACTAGCCGCTTGTGAAATGGTGTAATGCTCGCTTCCATAGAGTCGGGAAAGCTCATCGCAAAAAAACAACGTAGAGGTCGTGCCAACGCTTCGTTTTCCAATTTCGTTCCAAGAAAGACCAAAGTCTTTTGCGATTTCAAATAGCCATTCAAAATGAGCGGCTTTGAAACGAAACATTCCCCCCTCGACAGTTCCATGAGATGAAACCATGTTGTCAGCACTGGGATCGGTTGTTGTTTCTTTTTTCCCTTTGTTGAAAATTACACCCAATTCGTTGGCAAGGATTTCCTTGGAAGCTCTCATGCTTTCTAGAGAATCAGCATTGATGACTTTTTTGAGTTGAGCGATTAGAAACAAATTGGAGAAGACAGAAAATTGCACCAAAAAATCTTTCACTTGGGCCGCATTCATTTCTCCCTTGGAAAACCATTTCGTATATTCGTTGCGTGTGATGATGGGATGGTTGAGAAGTTCTGTGTCGACACGTTTTTTGAATGCTATGAATTGTGTGGCTCTTTCAAAGTTATAGTTGTCTTCCCCTTTTTGGATTTTTTCCAAGGTATGAGGGCTTAACACGTTTTGAATGTCATGAGCTTCAAGTTCCGTTTTCATAGTCGCTTATTGTAAAACTCTTTATCAAATAAAACAAATCTCCATTTAATTCGGGGCCGTACGCCTGAACCCAAATTATTGACCGAAAATCAAACCATAGTTTGGGTTCAGGCGTACGGCCCCGAATTGGGAAGGTTAGGTGGATTTGAGTTGGTCGATGACAAAGGCATAATGCAATGCAACTTCTTTGTAGAGTGCATATCTTCCTGAAGGGCCTTTGTGGCCGGCTTCCATTTCCATCTTGAGGAGAATCGGATGGTTTTTGTTTTTTTGGTGTTCTCGGAGCGCCAGCACCCATTTTGTGGGTTCCCAATAAGAGACTCTCGGATCGTTCAGGCCCCCGGTTGCAAGAATCGGCGGATAATTGGATGGTTTGAGATTGTCGTAAGGTGAATACGAATGCATATATTCAAAATATTCCTTTTGCTGCGGGTTTCCCCATTCTTCGTATTCTGTGACAGTTAAGGGGAGGGTTTCATCGGTCATGGTATTCATAACATCGACAAATGGAACCAATGAGAGAACGGCCGCCCATAGGTCGGGCCTCATGTTTGTCACAGCACCCATGAGGAGTCCTCCTGCACTTCCTCCACGAATGGCAATTTTCTTGGCTTTGGTATAGCCGATGTGGATCAGATGCTCCGCACAAGAAATAAAATCTTGAAAGGTGTTTTTTTTCTGAAAAAAACGGCCCTGTTCATGCCATGTTTTTCCACATTCTCCGCCTCCGCGAATATGAGCAGTGGCCACCACAAATCCACGATCCATCAAACTGAAGAGACTCGGAGAAAAGCTAGGCTCTGAGCAGATTCCATAAGCACCGTATCCCATGAGAAACAAGGGGGATTCGGGGGAAGGACGATGATCTTTTCGATAAGAGACTGTGATGGGGATATGTACTTGATCGTGAGAAATGGCTTCGATTCGCTCTACGATATAGTTTTCGGGCGCAAGATTTGGTGTTTGTTTTTTTTCCAAGGTCATCAACTTTTTTGTTTCAAATTCATAATGGTAGAGAATTTTTTCCTGCAAAGGCGAGGAATAAGAGAAACGAAAGAAGTCTTGATCAAACGACGGATTGATGTCGGATGAAATGACATACGAGGGCTCGTCGAATGTGGGTTCATGGACGGAATGTGTTTCAAAGTTGAAAAAACGAAAATGGCTGAGTCCTTTGTAACGTTCACTGACCACCAGATGAGTAGCAAACACTTCAAAATCAGTGATTGAACGTTCCGTTTGATGGGGAATCAGATCTTTCCAATGTTTTTGTTCTGTGTGTTCAAGGTTTGTTGTGACAATCTTGAAATTTTTTGCATGGAGGTTTGTGAAAA
The DNA here is from genome assembly GCA_041391365.1 of Bdellovibrionota bacterium. Classification (GTDB taxonomy): domain Bacteria; phylum Bdellovibrionota_G; class JALEGL01; order JALEGL01; family JAGRMV01; genus JAGRAX01. The sequence goes on from JAWKOC010000002.1 coordinate 482,626, forward strand.
TAAGAAATTGATTGTCATGGTGTTCAACATAATATTCGACCCCCTGTGTTCGTGGTTGGATGCATCGAAGATTGGAGTTTCCAATGAGATCTACGACATGAGCCTCCGTGGTGAGTTTGCTATCGGACTGAATGATCAAAAAACGTTTGGATTTGGACTTGGTAAAATGAACATAATAGGAAAGATCTTTTTCTTCAAAGATGCATGTGTCTGTTTGCTGAGTTTGTCCTACGGTATGTTTGTAGACCTGATACGGTCGCATCACGGCATCTAAGGTAGAATAAAAAATGGTCTTTTCATCCAGACCCCATTCGATCTGACCATCGCTTTTGGAAATGGATTCATCGATGATGTTTCCCGTTTCGATGTTTTTGATAACAATATGATAGTTTTCAGAGCCATCGATATCAAAGGAATAAGCCAAGTGGGTATGATTGGGACTAACCTTGAAATCACCGATATGGAAAAAAGGATGAGATTTCTTTTCTTGGTTGATGTCGAGCAAAAGTTGAGTGGATCCGTCGGAAGCTTTTTTTCTCCAATGGCAGCGATAGTCTTGGCCTTTTTCGATGCTGGAAAAATATTCGTATCCATTCCATTCTACGGGATAACTCCGATCATTTTCTCGAATGCGAGATACAATCTCTTCATAAATTTCGGATTGCAGATTTTTTGTGTGAAAAAGGGCGGCTTCTGTAGCTTTGTTTTCTTCATTCAAAAGAGCGATGACCTCAGGATTGGATTTTTCGCGGATCCAGGAGTAGGGGTCAGAAAGAACAATGCCGTGATGGGTGACTTCGTGAGGAATTTTTTTGGCCATGGTCTGCGAAATGTAAACCTTCTAGGTCAAATAGTCACTGATTCTCTTGACCAACCACTGACCCACCCAAAAGCAGCCCAATCCTCCACACACCGAAATGCCAACATAACCAAAAGCCAGCATCACGCTTTTTTTCTCGGCCATATCGACCACATCCAGCATGAACGTGGAATAGGTGGTCAATCCACCCAAAAGGCCCATCATGAGGAATGAGGTCATGGCGGGAGACAGAGGTTTGGAGAGAGACCACTGGTACAAGATTCCAATCAAAAAGCAGCCCAATAAATTAACGGAAAGCGTTGCATTGGCGGATTCAAACAAGACAGGGTTTGAGGGCAGGAGGTGTTTTGTGGCTGCCCGGATCAAGCTTCCCAACGCTCCTCCCAAGCCAACCCAAAGCCAATTCATAGCGGCAACGCTAAATGGAAATGGAAAAAAAGTAAATCATTTCGACAAGATTGAGTTTTTGTCAGGTAGACAAAAGAGCCAAAATCATGACATAAAACTTGATCAGATGGACGGATTTTCCTATGGATGACCTACAATGAAAAACGCAATGGGAATTTCTGGGTTTGACTACGTGGAATTTTATGTAGGGAGTGCAAAAATGGCCGCCTACTGGTACCAAAGAGCGTTTGGGATGAAACTCAAGGCTTTTCGTGGAATGGAAACAGGAGATCGCAAGCAGTCCTGTTACTACCTTGAAAAAAATCAGGTCAAAATTGTGTTGACCAGCGCCATCGATCCCGGCCACCATGAGATCCAGTCATTCTTGCAAACGCATGGGGACGGTGTGAAACGTGTTGCCTATCGGGTCCAAGATGTCAGCCAGGCCTATGCATTTGCGTGCCAAAGGGGCGCGATATCTGTACGAAAACCCTATGAGCTTCGGGATGAATATGGGGTGGTTCATGAGGCGTCTATCAGGGTTTTTGATGATACGGAAATTGTGTTTGTAGATGCTCAGAACTATCGCGGGGTTTTTCGACCCGGATACATGCCGTACGATGGGGATCAAGTTCATGCTCAAGATACCGGTCTTGAGCACATAGACCATATTGTGGGAAATGTTCGCACCAATGAAATGGATAAGTGGGCGGAGTACTTTGAGAAGACCATGGATTTTGAAACGTTTGTGGATTTCGGTCCTGGCGATATTTCAACGCAATATTCAGCACTGCTTTCCAAGGTGGTTCGTTCCAAGGATGGAGTCATCAAACATCCAATCAATGAGCCCTATCCAGCCGCGCGGAAATCTCAGATCCAAGAATATGTGGAAGAATATCATGGATCTGGTGTGCAGCACATTGCCATCGAAACCAGAGACATTCTTGCCTCGATTCGAGCGTTGAAAGCCAATGGGGTAGAATTTTTGACGGTTCCTTCCACCTATTATGAGTTGATGAGACAATCCGGAAAGTCTCCTGAGGAAGGTATAGACGCGATCGAGGAGCTTGGAATTTTGTGTGATTTTGAAGATGTGACCGGAGGGAAGGGATACTTGCTTCAGTTGTTTACCAAACCCATTGGAGATCGACCCTCTTTCTTTTTTGAAATCATCCAACGCAAAGGTGGTAGCCAAGGGTTTGGAAAAGGAAATTTTCAAGCTCTGTTTGAGTCCATTGAACTGGACCAACAACGACGGGGAAATTTGTAACGTTATGTCTTTTTATCATCGACTGGGATCTCTCCCTTCCAAAAAACACACGACATTCTATCAAGAGGATGAAAGTCTGTATCGAGAAGAACTGTTCAGCACACAAGGCTTTTCGGGAATCTACAGCAACCGATATCATAGACATATGCCAACACAGATTTTGGCCATGGAAGAAATCAAGGTCAAAAAACCAACACTCTGGGAGCAAGCTCCGTTGGAATGGGCTTTGTTTCATACCGATCAATGTGAAAAAAAAGGAAATTGGCTGGAGAGCCGCCAATTGTGGCTCTCCAATGCGGATTGCTCCATTTCTACGGCAAAGATCGATCGATCTGGAGACTTGATCTACAAAAATGCTTTTGCGCATGAGTTGCTTTTTGTCCATCGAGGTCGAGGAAAGTTTCGTTCAGATTTTGGAGAGTTGGATTTTTCTGCGGGAGATTATCTCGTGATTCCCAAGGGATGCATTTATACTTTGGATGTGGATGTATCGATGGAATCCAAAATGTTGATCATAGAATCCAAACATCCCTTTGAGATTCCCAAAAAATTTCGAAATGAGTATGGACAGTTGGAGGAACATGCTCCCTACTGCGAGAGAGATTTTCGTGCTCCGGAAAAACTGTGTATGGAAAAAGGTTCAGAGGTGGAAGTCGTTTGCAAAGCGGGGGATCGCTTTTACAAGCATCGGTATCAACATCATCCTTTTGATGTTGTGGGATGGGATGGATTTGAATATCCTTTTGCTTTTTCCATCAAAGATTTTTCTCCTGTAGTCGGAAAAATTCACTTGCCACCTCCAGTTCATCAGGTGTTTCATGCAGGGCAGTTTGTGGTGTGCAATTTTGTTCCGAGATTGTTTGATTTCCATCCCAAGGCTATTCCTGCACCATACTTTCATTCCAATGTCGATTCGGATGAAGTCATTTACTATGTGGAAGGGGATTTTATGTCTCGCAGAGGCATCGAAGAAGGTTCGATTTCCTATCATCCGATGGGACTTCCTCATGGACCCCAGCCTGGTAAAACCGAAGCTTCCATTGGAAAAAAGGAAACGTTTGAATACGCTGTCATGATCGACACGTTTGGACCCTTGCAACGCACAACGGACGTCAAAAAGATTTCAGATCTTTCCTATCCAACCTCATGGATTCACAATGATTGAACGACCCAAACACATTCGAGAACTCACGCCCTATCAACCAGGGAAAACCATTCAGGAGGCTAGCAGAGATCGTGCGATTGCTCATTATGTAAAACTTGCCTCGAATGAAAATCCTATGGGTGTGTCTCCCATGGTTGTGGAAGCCATCTCTCAGTCGTGTTCTTCCATGCTTCATCTGTATCCAGAAAAAAGAGACCCCGAATTGCTCGGTGCGATTGCAAATCATCTTGGTGTGTCTCCCAAGCGCTTGGTATGCACGGCAGGCATCGATTCTTTGTTGGCTTATATTTTGATGGCATTCAGTTCTCAAGGAGAAGAAATTCTCACAAGTGAAGGAAGTTTCATTGGGATCTATGTCAATGCCCAAAAATTGGGAAGAACCGTCAAAACGGTACCTTTACGTGACTGGACCTTTGATTTGGATGCGATCTCACGGGCTTGTACAGATCAAACGAGAATCATCTATGTGGCCAATCCCAACAATCCGACTTCTACCGCATTCGGATACAAGCGACTAAGGTCATTTCTGGATCGCATCCCCAAACATGTTCTGATCATTTTGGATGAAGCATATTTTGAATACGCTCGTGAGTTTGAAGATTACCCCAATGGAATCGACTTGCATCAAGAGAATGTGATCGTTTGTAGAACCATGTCGAAGGCCTATGGTTTGGCAGGTTTACGAATGGGGTATGCATATGCGACCGAAGGAATTGTTGAAGAACTTTTGAAAGTTCGTTTGCCGTTTGAGCCAAGTATTTTGGCCAGAGTTGCGGCTCACCAAGCTCTCCTAGACCAAAATTTTTTGGAGGAGATTTTGGAACTCAATCGAAGATCATTGAAATTTCTCCAGAACGAGTTGGATCGGATTGGCATTTCATATGTTCCCAATAGCCGGTGCAATTTTTTGATGATGTTGTTTGATTCGGCTCAGATCGCCCGTCAGGTGGTTGATCAATGTTTAAATCAAGGAATTATTTTGCGAGGCTTGGAATCTTTTGGAATTGATCGAGGAGTCCGAATCAATACGGGGACAGATGATCAAAATCAATTGGCGATTTCGTGTTTGGAAAAAATTGTAAAGACCATGCAATAAGTATCAGAGAGGATTGGTTATGAAATTTGTTACGTATGCAAATCAACAAAATAAAATGAAACTGGGCTTGTATATTCAAGGAAAAGTTTATGACATAGAAGAACAGGGGAAAAAGGCCAATCTACTGTTGCCATCGTCGATGAAAGAATTGCTTGAGGAGAGCGAAAAACTGCAACCTTTATGCAAGATTTTGTCTGATCAAATCTTTGATAAACCTACAAGTTTTTCGGACGTCAAAGAGTATGTATTGAAGGCGCCTGTCCCCCATCCGACTTCGTGTCGTGATGGTTATGCCTTCCGCCAGCATGTCGAAACCATGAGGAAAAATCGGGGGGCGGAAATGTCTCCAGAGTTTGATCAATTTCCTGTTTTTTACTTTACCAACCACAATGCCATTGTAGGTCCTGGAGACATTGAGCTTGAAAGAGACCACTTTGAAAAACTAGATTTTGAGTTGGAAGTGGCCATCGTTGTTGGAAAACGAGGTATCAATATTTCTGCTCAGGAAGCAGACGACTACATTTTTGGATATACCATCATGAACGATCTTTCTGCCCGGCAATTGCAAATGGAGGAAATGAAACTCAGTTTGGGGCCAGCAAAAGGGAAAGATTTTGGAACTGCAATTGGCCCTTATCTTGTCACGACAGATGAGCTTTCGGATTACCATGTCTCCACTCCTGATGGAGACAAATACGATCTGAAGATGATTGCCAAACACAATGGAAAATTGATTTCTGAAGGTAATCTCAAAACCATGAATTGGACTTTTGCTCAAATTTTGGAAAGAGTTTCCTACGGCGTAGAGATCTATCCAGGAGATGTGATTGGTTCAGGTACTGTGGGAACTGGGTGTTATGCGGAAATCAATGGAACGGCCGCACGAAAAGCAGCAGAGTTGAAAGATACCTATGAACCTCAGTGGTTGAAAGAAGGCGATGTGATTGAGCTAGAAGTCGAAGGTCTCGGGAACTTGAAAAATACGATGGTGAGAAAAAAAGTTGATCGCTCCATTTTGGAAAAAAAACGTGGATGAGAAAGGCTATACATGGCAAAGATGATCTCCCTTGATCCATCGTCGATGCCTACGGGCCAGATTCAAAGCGTGTTGACCGCTGGAGTAGCGCCACGTCCTATTGCGCTCGTTTCTACTGTCTCACATGATGGAAAGAGCAACCTTGCTCCATTTTCTTTTTTTAATGCTGTAGGTAGCCAACCTCCTCATATTGTTTTTTCTCCGGCACGTAGAGTTCGAGATGGTGGTCTAAAAGACACTTACCATAATCTTATGCAGACGGGGCAGTGTGTGGTTCATATGGTGAACTACGCTATGGTTGAACAAATGAACTTGGCTTCGGGTGAATATGATCACGGGGTCAATGAGTTTGAAAAGTCCGGTTTTACTTCGATAGAGTCCGATGTTGTAACAGCCAAACGCATCAAAGAATCTCCTTTTCATATGGAATGCGAGTTAAGGCATATGATTCAATTGGGGGGAAATCCAGGGTCGGGAAATCTCGCCATTTGTGAAGTTCTTCGCTTTCATGTTAGCGAAGATGTTTATGATAGAAAACATTTTCACATCAAGAATCTTGATCACGTAGGACGCAATGGTGGAAGCTACTACACACGAAGTTTTGAAAAATCTATGTTTGAACTAGAGATGCCTCGCAGAGAAATTGGAATGGGATTTGATCAGTTGCCTGCCGACATGTTGAACACGACTCGTCTTCAAGCGAAACATTTGGCAACACTGGCAAGTTTGTCAAAGAAACCGAGTCTGGATTCTTTTACGCAATGGATCTCAGCAAGTGGACAAAAAAAACTCAGTCCCAAACAGAAAGAAAAAGCACTAAAGGAAAAAAACTATACAGCTCTTTTGGCTGATGCAAACCAAAGAGGAGAGTTCCGTTCAAGCCAGAAATACACATGGATCAAATGGGCACTGGAACAAGGATGCATCGATCATGCGTGGATGATTTGGATGTGTTTTGAGCGAAAGGAAAAACCATGATCCGAGTAGGAAAGATAATCTTCTTTTTTGTGTTTGCATGTCTTTGCATCAGCTTTGGATACTATGCAGGAAACAAAGGTCAAGATTGGGACAATACACCCATGATGGTAGGGTCATTGTCTCAAAAGACTTTGGATATTCTGAAATTGAGTGTGGTGGAAGTTCAGGTTGCTCATAGGTATTTGAAATCAACAAAGAAAAGCTCAAAATTTATTCCATTGAACTTCCTTTACAGATCAGCGATCGATGATCCTTGCCAAAGGAAAAGTGCAGTTTGGGTATGATTTGGTTCACGCCAAGACAGAAGTGGACCCCGTGGCAAAAAAAATCATTGTTTCCAATGCGAAGGTTGTAATCAATTCTACAGATTTTAACTATGAGTATTTGTTTGAAAAAGATACATTTCTCAACCCAATCACTCCCAACGATCGAAATCATATGCTCGATCAGATCAAATCCAAAGCCATTGCACAATTGAAACCGGTGCAGTTTGAAAAGAGAGTGAAAGAGAAAACAGATGAGCTGCTCGCTCAGCTCAAAGGTTTTACGAGCTGGACCATCGAAGTTCGATCTTAAGCCGATGGGCTCTCCCCCTTGGGGTAGCTGGTATTGGTTTTTTTTCACAGGACGATGGGTTAGATCGAGGTCTCTTCTGCGGGGAATGGCTCGTATGAACTTTTGGAGGTAGAAGTTTGTGTTGCCTACTGCGCTTGAGTTCCCTCGCAGTAGAGACCTCGATCAATGCAATCGCACAGCTGTTTTTTTTCATTCGTTTGAAAAGGAAAAGATCGCTTATCTTTTAGATAAGCATTTTTCAAATGATTTTTGGAGTTCGATCTTAAGCCGATGGGCTCTCCCAAGGGGAGAGCCTTCGCGGAGCGTTATATAAACTCTCTGATTCTTTTCAGATTCAGAGGAGTCTGATTTTCCCCTCGACACCCGTACCAACAGAGTGTGCAATCTTGGGCTTTGAAACTTTTTTGTGATCGTAATCTTCCCAAAACACCACGGGAGGCAGTTCGGAACAAGCTTTGAACCAACCCTCGGGGGTCACTTGCACCCAGGCCAATCCAGCAGGGCAATTGGGGATTTGATGATTGCGATAAAACAAGGGGATATGATCAAGATAATAGTCGGACGAGCGAACGGTTCTATTTTTCGTTTGAATTGCTTCAAGTCGTCGATCATTTGAGGCAGAGCCGTCATGTTCTCATTGGAGAGAAAATGCTGATCGTTCATGTTTTTCAAATCACTATAGGATGTATAGGAAATATTGATGCCCCAGGTTTTTGCGAGTTTTGCGGCTTCCAAGGTCTGTTCAAAATTTTCTTCCATCACAATCCAGTTCATTTGAACCGAGTCGAATCCGATGTCGGTCAAGCTGGGAATCAATTCGGAAAGATGCTTCCATAGATTTGGAATTCCACGGCTTTTGTCATGGCGATCGTCGAGATAATCGATGGAAAAAGAAAGTTGATTCAATCCTGCGTTGTGAAGTTCTTTGGCTTTGGCATGTGTCATCAACGATCCATTGGTGATCATGGCCAAATAGACCACAGGAACTTCTTTTCGAATTCCTTTGATGATGTCGACCAAATCTGTTCGAAGCATGGGTTCACCACCTGTAATGGTGACCATCATGGGATCAATTTTCTTGATGATGGGTCCGTAGTCTTTGATGGTGACTTCTTTTTTGGTCTTCCAATAGTCACAAAAGTCGCAAGTTGCATTGCATCTTTTGGTGATTTCCAAGTTGACTGTGACAGGACGACCTTGGAATTTGTTGCGATAGTATTTGAATCCCAATTTAGCTTTATCTGCGAACATACCTGTATTTCCCCTATCTTGAGGTTAAAGGCCTAGATACGTTACTTTTTAGGACTTGTCGAGTCCTACACGGCTAAGGTTCGCCGGGAGGGGATAGATTTAGAAAGAAGCTTGCAACAGAGGACTATTCGCCAGCCACCGCTGCCAATTTTGGAGGTTTTGGCCCAGGCGCTGGTGTCAAATCCTTGTTCTCCAAAGGTAATTGACTGTATCAGTCCGCTGCTAGAAAGTTCAATTTCTCGGGCCCTGGCAGAGCTGGACAAATCAGGGTTGGAGATCACCACCTGATAAGACTGAGCGGAGCAAATGCCCGCTGCCGTATTGCATTCTCTGGGAACTCCGGCGGTATCAAACCAAATGGGTTCGTCCCCTTGAAAGGTGTTGGCGCAACCCAAAACCAGGCTCACGCCAGAACTCATGGTGTTCGTATCCAACTCAATGTCACCCGCATTTCCACAGGCACCGACGGCACCATGATTTCCATCAACATCCAACGTGATGCTGATGGTCCCATCCGTTCGGATTTCCAGGCAAGTCCACTGAATTCTGGAGGTGGCTTCGAATTGTGCTCGATTCATGTCTTGCTCAATTCGTTCGACCGTATCCAAAAGGCGCTGCTTGGGAATGTAGCTGCTCATGGTAAAAACGACTGCTGTCATCAGCATGGTGATGATCACAAGCGTGATCATCAATTCGATCAATGTTACGCCTTTGCGAGGTCGTGGGTTCCTTTGGTTCTTGCTCATATTCTCTACTTTAAAGAATTTAGGAGGGAAACTCAATGGGCGATTCAAAACTCTTGAATTGGTCAAACATTTTTCCAAAACGTATCCCTCGGTCCCGAACCAAAAAGCTTGAAATTCCAAATTTTTCCAAAAGCCTTTCGACAATCAAGGCTCCAGAGAGAAGAACATCCGCTCGTTTTTCGCTGACTCCAGGCAACTGTTTGATGTCTTCCAAGGACATCGAAGATAATCTGTTGATCCATTGAGAAAGAGCATGTTTTTCAATTGCTTTCATGTCAACGTGCTGTGGGCTGTAGGTACCTATTTCATGGATGAGCGCTGCAAGCTGTGTAAAACTACCGGCGGTACCATAATAGTGCTCCAAGGGAGGAAGAGGCGGAATGCGTTGCAAATGCATATCAATGTGACTTCGTGCTGCATCAAGATCGTTGTTTTGCATTTGCTTTTCGAGCAATTTTACGGTTCCAAAGCTCATGCTTCGACCCCCATCAAAGCGTGGCCCCAGGCCCCATCCAATTTCTGTCGAACCACCACCAATGTCTACCACCATCGAAGGCTTGTCATGACTGAGATCAGCCAACACCGAAAGATAGGTCAGTCGAACTTCTTCATTTTTGGCGATGACTTCGACCTCTAGGCCTGTTTGGTTCTGGATTTGCTCAATGACAACATCCTGATTGGAGGCTTCTCGAAGAGCAGCCGTGGCGCACAAAACAATGGATTCGCAGTTGTGTTTTTCGGCAGAACTCTTCATGTGCGAAAGTGCAGCCAAGGTTCGATCCATCGCATGGCGTGAGATTTCTCCTGTGCTTTCCAACCCTTGGCCCAATCGAACCACTTCATTTTGGTCTTCCAACACTTTGATGATTCCATCGGAACCACGATGTGCAACCAGCATCAGCAACGAGTTTGTGCCAAGATCAATGGTGGCTAGAGTCCTGCTTTTGTATTTCATGAGGGCAGGTGTAAAGCCATTTTCTCATTTAGTCAAAGGAAGGAATCCATTTCCTTGATCTTTTCTTACATCTTCCTGAGCACCCGCAGTTACAAACTACATCAAGGGCTTTGCGGTGGCCGAGACAGCTTTGGGCTGCCAGGTGGGCATGAAATGATCCCAATCTTTTGTTGTCAACTGGGTTTGCTTGCTACCGTCGGCTCTCATCATGAACACTTGTCGTTTGCCTGTTCGATTGGAGACAAACAAAATAAAATTTCCATCGGGAGACCAAGCGGGTTCTTCATTGTTTTTGGTGTCGTAGGTCAAACGTTCCATGTTTGTTCCATCGATGTTGACGGTAAAAATATCAAAATCACCATCCGTATCCATGCCTGCAAACGCAATTTTGTCCCCTTTGGGAGACCATGCAGGGTCATTGTTGCTTTTGCCTTTGAAGGTGATGCGTTTGGCGGTTGAGTCTTTTGCATTTCGATTCATGATGTATACCTGAGATGATCCATCTCGATCGGACACGAAAGCAAATTGTTGTCCATCTGGTGAAAAAGAAGGACTTACATCGACACCTCGATCTTTGGTTTTTCTGGAAATGACTTTTCCATCCAAATCCAAGAAATACAAATCATGATTTTTTCCGATGTCCAATGTGGTTAAGATCCAATCTTGCGTAGGATCCATCGCAAGTCCAATGGCCGAATAGGAGAACGTCGACAATTTTGTGTTTTGTCTTTTGTCGAGATCAAATCGAAAAAGAGCAGGCTTGTTTTTGACAAAACTTGTGTAGTAAATCGACTTTCCATCTTTGGACCATTGCGGAGAGAGCGTGATGGATCGGTGTTGTGTAAGGGTATCGTAGTTGTCCCCATTGAAGTGCATCATGCACAGTTCTTTGTCATTTTTCGGGCGGCAAATGAAAGCAATTTTGGTGTCAAACAAGCCTTCTTCTCCCGTAAGGGCTTCAAGAATGGAGTTGGAAAATGCGTGGGCCATGTTTGCAATTTGATTATCTCCACCTTTGTATCTTCGTGCCATGATTTCTTTTTTTGTAAGAACATCATACAAATGGGCTTCGATGGTGATCACATCAGCATCTTTGCGATACAAACCTTTGATCAAAGCATAGGTATCGATCATGGTCCAAAAGGAAAAGTTGATTTTTCGAGCATCTACGACTCTGGACTGCGAACGTGGCTCCAAAAATGCATTTTCAGGAATAAAGTGAAAAATTTTGATCAGTTGCAAATCTTCTTTGACCGTTGTTTGGAAAAGTTCCACGGATGGATCAATTTTTTGGCTACTTCCAGTGTAAGCATGAAAGGGAGCCATCGCCAAAGGGTAGGTTTTGTTTGAGCTTTGATTGATGTTGATCAAAATTTGAGCGTGCAAGGTTGAACTTGCAAGCAAGACCAACCCTGCGACTAGATATTTTTTCATGATGCACTCCTATCAAAATCCAATTGAAATGGTTCTTGTTTAAACATTTGATTCAAGCTCACTGGAGGAGCTTGAATGGGGGAAGATTTTTTCACTGCTCGAATGGCCGCTTGATCATAAGATTCGTCGTTGGAGCTGCTCAGAAGCTTAGGTTCTGAGATTTCCCCATTGGGGAGGATAAAAAACTGGATGACAGGCTTTTTGTCTGGAGCTTGTCGAATCCAAATGAAATTGCTGGTGATGGTTTTTTCCACAAGTCTTCGATATTCGAGAAATTCAGATGTACTTTGAAGGAGTCCAATTTCTGAACTGCTGAGTTGATCTTCCGGTTGGTCCTGACTGGAAAAATTGTTGGCTTTGGGCATGGGCCGATCTTCATTTTGATCGAGGTTCGCCAATGCTTTCTTGAGGAGCTCTTCACGACTCATGGTTTTTTTGGCTTCTTCTTTTTTTACTTCCTTTTTTTCAACCGTAGGTTTTGCATCGGGTTTCGCAATTTTTTTGGGTTCTTCTTTGGGAGCTTCTACTTTGGGGAGGACTTTGGGTGGAGGAAGTTTATGATCGGGTGTTTTCTTTGGAGATTGAATCGATGTCCATACAACATTGCTTTGCGGTGGAGGAAGATTGATCTTGGAGTGAAATGAAAAAACGTTAGAAACCACCAAGAAGACCACTCCATGGCCCATCAGAGAAACAATCCAGCTTTTCGATTCGAGAAAATCCATGGTGAGGTGCCAAAGGTTATTTTTTGTCCTGGTTTTCCGTGATCATTCCTACTTTTTCAACTCCTGCGTTTTTGATCAAAGCCATCACCTGCATGACATACCCATAGGGCAGACTCTTATCTGCTTGGAGATAAATCTCCTTTTTCTTTTTGGAGGTGTAAATGGCTTCGAGTTTGGGTTGAAGTTCTTTGATGCTGACCGAGGCATCTCCGATCGAAATGGCTTGTTGTTTGTCTATATATATCACCAAATCATTTTCAACCAGCGAGACTGCGTCGGTGGTTTCGGTCTCTGGAAGATCAATTTCAACTCCTTGATGAATCAAGGGGGCCGTAACCATAAAAATGATCAACAGCACGAGCATCACATCCACAAGGGGAGTGACGTTGATTTCCGAGATTGGACCTCCGTATTCTCCTGATGTTTTCATCGCCATGGTTGCTTACCTCTTAGGATCGTATGGAGTTGAGAAAGTCATTGGAAAAATTATCCATTTCTCGAACGATCTTTTTGATTTGATTCACACAGTAGTTGTAGCCCATCACAGCGGGTATGGCTGCAAACAGACCGATGGCGGTTGCAATCAGAGCTTCCGCGATACCGGGTGCGACCACGGCCAAATTGGTGGATCCCATGGAACCAATGTTCAAAAAAGAGTTCATGATCCCCCACACGGTCCCGAACAAACCGATGAAAGGTGCAGCGCTGCCTGCGGTGGCCAAAAACGAAATTCGAGATTCCAATTTGGAGAGTTCTTTTTGTTTTGTGACTTCCAAGACTCGCTCAATTTGGTCCACTTTGGTCAAATCTTTGATGATGGAGGTTTCCGTCTTTTCTTTTTTGATTTCTAAATAGGCAGCGATGAACATTTCGGCGACAGGATTGTGTTTGACTTTTTTGGCTTTGTCGAAGGCTTTGGCCAGACTGCTTTGAGAAGCAAAAAATTCCATGAATTTGACGCTGTTGTGATTGGCTTTTTTTAGCGAAAAGTATTTTTTGAGAATGATGTCCCAGGAAATGATCGAGAAGACCATCAAAAGCAAAATCACAAACTTTACAACGATATCAGCATCTGAAATAAGGGAGACAATATTGATTTTCATGGATTCAAAGCTATCAGATCGGCATGGACTGTCAAAGTCTCTTTGTAGGGTTTTCCAGAAAAGGGGTTCGAGCATTTGTTTTTTGCTTCTTTTTTTTGTCGTGCTGTCATGCACGTCTCAGGACTCTTCCGATTCCATGAATCAAGAAGGAGCCGCACCCACTGCAAATCTTTCGCTTTATTATCCCCATCAAAATCTCCAGAGTCTCAAAGGGTATGAGATTTTTGTGGAGGATCTGAGAAAAATGAACTTGGAGCAAAGAATCATTCGTGCGGTGGTGTCTTTGTCCAATGCGCCTGACCTTTCGCTCGTGAAAGTGTATGAAAAGCAGCAGTTTGAGCTAAAAAACGTCTTTCTCAAAGACGGGAATCAGGTTTTTTTGGAGTTTCGTACCACCTCCTCCATTTCTGAGGGTAAATCTCTGAGAGAGGAAGAACTTTGTTTGTTGGCCTTGCTCAAAACTTTGTTTGAGAATTTCCCATCTTTATCTACCATCTCGTTGTTGCTGGATGGCCAATATCGGGAAACGCTTTGGGGAAAACTATGGATACGACCCGAATATGATCGTAGATCCATCGATGGATCATTTCTGTAAAGGATTCTGTGCGAACATTTCCTTACCAGGCCCAAAAAAACGGGGTACAATAATTTTACTATGGTTTTATCGGGATACAATCACAATGTGAGGCACGACGGCCTGCTTTTTCATATTCAAACGGAAACGCAGAGAATAGGAGAGAGCGTGTGGATCATTTCACAGCTTTTTTATGGTGGTAGAGTGTTGGAAACCAAAAAAACAGAATTGACCGGTCTCTCGGAGGAGGACATGCAGGTCCAGGCTCTGAGCAAACGGGCCAAAGCACAGCATGTGGTTGTCCTCAAGCGTCTGGTGACAGGAAAAATAGAAGCAGCGAAAAAACTCAAGACAGTGACAAACTATGGAAACGTATCCCTGATGTCCGCTCCCGAAGCTTCTGTGCTTGATGAGTTTCATGAGAGACCCATTTTTGATATCGCTCATGAACTCAAAGAAAGTGATTTTGAGAAAAAAATTGTATCTTTTTTGGATTCCCTCAGTGACGAATGGCAATGATTCAATTTCATCGAGTCAAAAAATCCTACGAAGCCGGCGAAAACATATTTTCTGGTTTGGATCTCAACATTGAAAAAGGGGAGTTTATTTTTCTTACCGGGAAAAGTGGGAGTGGGAAAACCACTCTGCTAAAGCTCATTTTTTTGGAAGAAAGACCTGACCAAGGCCAAATTTTAGTGGATGGCCGAAACATCATTCGAGCTTCTTCGCTTCAAAAAGCCCTGCTCCGACGAAGCATCGGGGTTGTGTTTCAAGATTTTAAGCTGATTTCCAACTATTCGATCTATGAGAATGTAGCGCTGCCATTGAAGATGTTGGGTATGAACAAAAATGTAATTCGGCAAAAAGTCACGTCCATGTTGAGAATGGTAGGTCTGGAAAGCAAACTCAAAGTTCTTCCTCAGAAACTTTCGGGGGGAGAGCAACAACGGGTTGCGATCGCCAGAGCCTTGGTCAACGAGCCTAAGATTTTGCTTGCAGATGAGCCCACAGGAAACTTGGACCCTGAACTGTCTCAAGAGATTTTGGATTTGTTTCAAAACATTCATGTCCGTGGCACCACTGTCGTGATGGCCACACACGATCAAAATTTGGTGAGCAGCATTCGAGGTAGAGTCATCGATCTCAATGAGGTTCATCGGAAACAACCATCATGAAATCCAAAGTGACCCTATATCTCACGCAATCTGCGTTGTGGAGTTTCAAAACCCGGTGGGGGCTTCATCTGATGTCAATCATGACGATGACCTTGGTCTTTTTTCTGTTGGGGTCGAGCATGTTGTTTTTGTCTCATATGAAAAAAAGCATGCAAACATCTTCTTTTGATTTGCATATCTCCATTTATTTGGATCGAGAGCTTGATTCAAATCAGCAGGAACATTTTGTGCAGACGCATTGTCGAAAAGCCGAAATTGAATCGTGCCACTACTTGTCGGCCAAGCAAGCCAAAGATCTTTTTCTTCAAGACAATCAGCAATTTGATGCCATGTTGAATGTGCTGAAAAAAAACCCCTTTCCACCATCTTTCGAAATCATTTTGAAACGGGAGCTCAAAAGCTCTGGAAGTTTGGAGAGCTTGGTCGGACAAATCAAAAAAGAACCTTATGTTGAAGATGTAGATGATGGAGGAGTTTGGCTCAAGAGATGGATTGAACTTTTTGCGTTCATTCATCGCATTTTGTTTGCGGTGAGTCTCTTGTTTTTGGCGGCCATGATTTTTGTGATTGCGACAACGGTGCAGCTTGTGATTCATGCTCGTCGGGATGAATTGGAAATTCAAAAGCTCATTGGGGCCACCAAGAATATGTTGAGATACCCCTTTATGTTGGAAGGAGTGATCGAGGGTGCCCTGGCCGGTGGGGCAGCTCTGAGCCTTTTGTGGATGGCTCAATACAAAGTCAATCTGGAAATATCCTCGTCGTGGGCGGGTCTATTGGGGTCACATGTTTCGTTTTTTTCACTCACAGAACAAATGACTTTTGTTGGAGTTGGCATTTTGGTAGGTCTGGTGGGATCGCTTCTCGGCATTGAAAAATACATTCGGTCATGACGAAGGCAATCCTCACTTTTGTGCTTCTCATTTTGTTGGTCCCAAAATGTGGATGGTCACAAATCTCAGAAAAAAAAGCTCATCTCAAAGAATACGAAACGAAAATTTCCAATCAAAAGAAAAGACTTCAGAATCTTCTGGAGAAAGAGGGCTCCATTTTGGATGTTCTCAAAGAGCTTAAGATCAAAGAAGAAGAATTATCTTTGAAAATAGAGAATTTGACCAAGAGCATTGCAGCGACACGCAAAACCATCTCCTTGCTGCAGGCAAGCATTCAGGAATTGGAAAAAAGAATTGATCTGCGTCAGCAATCCATTTCTAGCCAGCTTCAAGAAATTTACAAACATGGTGAGATCAACGATTTGAGAATCATGCTTGGAGCACAAAGTTTTTCTCAGGTCAGAAAGTCGCAATGGCTCTTGGGTCAGTGGATGGAAAGTGACAAGAAGGAAATGGATCAATTCACGTTGGACGTTGCCAAGTTGGAAGAGCAGAAGAAGCAATTGGAACAAAAACAACGTCAACTTGGCAAAGATCAAGTTACCTTATCACAGAGAAAAGCAAAATTGGTGGAGGATCAGGCAGACCGAGAAAAAGTCTTGTATCTTGTTCAAAATCAAAAAGATTTTTATCAAAAAAGCATTCGAGAGTTGGAAAAATCAGCCACCAATTTGCAGAAGTTGATTGAAAAACTTCAAAGCAGCCAGTCTCAGGCGGGGGAAGGATTTGCCGCCATGAAAGGCAATTTGATCATGCCGGTCAAAGGGGTGGTGGAAAAAACCTATGGCAGTTATTTCGACCAAAAACTCAACACCAAACTGTATCACAAAGGTATTGATGTTCGAGCCAAAGCAGGGAGTCCAGTGACCACCATTTTTGATGGGGAAATCGTGTATGTGGATTGGTTTGATGGGTATGGGCGGATTGTGATTGTGGATCATGGATCAGGTTTTTTTTCTTTGTACGCGCATTTGGATAAAATTTTTGTCAAACCTGGAGATCAAGTGGTGATTGGAACATCCATCGCAACGGTTGGAGATACAGGCTCTCTCAAAGGTGCATATTTGTATTTTGAATTGAGACAAAAGGGGATTTCGATTGATCCTGTGCCTTGGTTTTCTCCGTAACTATTTGCTCAAGTCAACAGGCTTTGTGCTTAAGCCGTGTGGCTCCCCCCCCCTTCTGGGATGCATGCCAAAACCGCGGGGTTTTCCTCGCTTCGAGGAACAGGCACTTATTTGTGGAACACAGAATAATCCAATCGAATTTTTAATCTCTGTCCGAAAATGGCTCGTCTGATCTTTCAATGGATTTGTCTACCCATGCTACTGCGCTTGAGTTTTCTCCCAGAGATTAAAAATTCGATTGTATCGTTCAGCTGTTTTATTTTCGATTATGAAAGAAAAAATAGTGTCGCTTGGCAAAGCCAAGCTTCCTTATTTTATTTCTTTTTTATTACAACTGAAAAAGCGAGCAGCTGGGCATTTGGATTGGGAGACTTTTATTCTGGAAGGGAACCAAAGCGTCCGACTCCGCTAAAGCTACGTCGGGACATGCCTGACTTCGCTCACTCATGTGAGCTTCGTCAAGGCAAGCAGCACTAACAAAAGTTATATAGGGGGCTTGCCTCGCCGCAGCCTTGGCGTAGGCGGGGAGAGCCTGTCGGCGTGAGGCGATCCATTGTGATATCTGAAAAAGATATAAAGTATTGTAGTTTTCTGGGCATCATCCATAATGATTTTTATGAATTCTCAAATGAAGAAAATATGGATGGTTTTAGGCGTTGCTATTTTATCGGTGCAGGGTGCTTGGGCCAAGCCCAAGCAAAGCCAAGACCAGGTGTACAAAAAGCTCCAAGTGTTTTCCAAAGTGTTGCAGTATATCGAATCCAATTACATTGAAGATGTAGATGCTGAAAAGCTTTTGGACGATGCCCTCAAAGGATTGACCTCCAATCTTGATCCTCATACCTCCTATCTTCCTCCCGAGTATTATCGCGAGATGAAAGTCGATACCTCGGGAAAATTTGGTGGGGTAGGCATTGAAATTGGTGTGAATGAAAAGAGAGAGGTGGTCATCATTGCACCCACCGAGGATGGTCCGGCCGAGAAAGCCGGGGTGAAAGCCGGGGATATGATTGTAGAAATCGAAGGAAAATCCGCGTTGGATTTGAATTTGATGGAAGTGGTCAAACTCATCCGTGGAAAAGCGGGCACCGAATTGCGCATGAAACTTCGTCACATGGACCAAGAAGATCCTTATGAGGTGACTCTCAAACGCAAAACCATCAAACTCAAAAGCGTGGCTTCCCGAGAATATGACAACATTGGATACATTCAAGTCAAAGGCTTTCAAGAGAAGACTGACGAAGAAGTTCGCAAAGCTTTTGAAAAGATGGATGGGAAAGATCAAAAACTCAGAGGCTTGATTTTGGATTTGCGCAACAATCCAGGAGGGCTCCTGACTCAAGCGCAGGATGTGAGCGATTTGTTTTTGTCTGAAGGGGCGATTGTTTCCACCAAAGGGAAAGATGGTGCGTTCGAAGAGGTGCTTACGGCACAAAAGGAAGGGACGTTGAGATTTGTGCCCATGATCATTTTGATCAACGAGGGAACGGCTTCTGCCGCGGAGATTGTGGCGGGGGCTTTGCAGGATCACAAGAGGGCTGTTTTGTTAGGGACTCCCAGTTTTGGGAAGGGGTCCGTTCAAACGATCATTGATTTGGAAGATGGCTCGGGGTTGAAGCTGACGGTGGCCAGATATTACACTCCCTTGGGAAAGGCCATCCAAGGGGTTGGAGATCAGCCGGATGTGTATGTTTCGGCCAATGCGCCTCAAGAGTCTGAAAACACTGTCCCAATACGGGAAAAGGACCTGGAAGGTCGTTTGAAAAGCCTCTCTCCCAACGGAAAAGAGAGCCATGAAGACGCCCGAAAAAATGATGCAACGAGTAATTCTGACTTGCAATTGGAGAGGGCTTTGGAGTATCTTCGCAGTTGGGATATTTTTCAAAGGCCTTTCTCTTCACAATTGGAAAAAAAGGTCTCATAATATCGTGATGACTATGAAAGAAATGCGCAACGAACATCGATTTGACACCCACATTGGGATTGTCATCAAAGATGCCGGGGGCTTGAATTTTGGGTTCATCAAGAACATGTCCAAATCAGGGGCGTTCATTGAAACCAAAAAGAGTCTGCCCATTGGCACGCCCATTGAGTTCGTGTTGTCCAACGGCACGTCCAAGGCTGAGGTCTATTCGCGTGTCATTCGCATTTTGAAAAACCATCAAACCAATCAAATTCTTGGGGTTGGAGTTAGTTTTGCGCCTTTGGTCGGCGCGAAAAAGTTTGTTCGTGATGATTTGCTGCTTTGCTGCATGACCAAAAAATATCTCGAAATGTGGGATCAACCCTCGACCCCTCGTGGGTTTTTTGGTCAGGACCAAGACCTCGTGGAGAACTAGGTCACTCTTTTTTGGGGCATCCATGGTACGAACCCGGCTAGGGTTTTTCTGCCTTAGACTTGCCTGAGACAAAAATTCCGCATACAATAAGAAAATACGATGTCGCACTCTGTTTCTGGTCCTAAACCTGTGCAGTGGGGTGACACACCAGAAACAAGGGGAACCAAAGCCATATGTCCAAGACACAAACCAAAATCATCCGTGCGGATGAGCAGCCTACCTTATTGACCTTGCCCAAAAGCAAACTCGTGGTCATGCAAGATGATGTGGCCACCAAAGAATATTCCATGAGCAAAGGAACCATCACAATTGGAAGTTCTTCCAAATCGGATTTGATTCTGAGCGATGATACCGTTTCTCGAAATCATGCAGAGATCAAAAAAACCAAGGATGGCTATTTGCTAAGAGATTTGGAATCCACCAACGGAACTTTTTTGGGAAACGTGAAGGTTCGTGAAGTTTTTTTGGGATCCAACGCCAACATTCGTGTGGGTCGAACCAAGATCAAATTCATTTCCGAAGATGAACGATTGGAAATTTATCCCTCCAAGAAAAGCAAATTCGGAGACATGATCGGTCAATCCATCGAAATGAGAAAAATTTTTGGAGTGCTTGAAAAAGTTGCTCCTACCAATGTGACGGTGGTGATCGGAGGCGAAACAGGAACTGGAAAAGAGTTGGTTGCCAAAGCGGTTCATGAGCATTCCAAACGAGCCAAAAGACCTTTCATCATTTTTGATTGTGGTGCGGTGGCCGAAAACTTGATCGAGAGTGAATTGTTTGGTCATGAAAAAGGATCGTTCACTGGAGCCACCACGACTCGCCAAGGTGCTTTTGAGTTGGCGGATGAAGGGACCATTTTTTTGGATGAGATTGGGGAATTGTCGCTGGATCTTCAACCCAAACTTTTGCGGGTGCTGGAAACAGGTGAAGTCAAACGCGTGGGGGCCGATCGTGCCAAAAAGGTGAATGTTCGCGTGGTTGCAGCTACCCACCGTAATCTCAAAGAAATGGTCAAACAAAATTTATTTCGAGAAGATTTATTCTTTCGTTTGTCTGTGGTGCAGATTTTGTTGCCTCCTCTTCGAAAGCGAAGAGATGATGTGGAAACGTTGATCAAACATTTCTTTGAGTTGTCCAAAAAAGAAAATCACATTGGCGAGAATGTGGACGGGATCTCGGATGAGGCCAAAAGACTTCTCATGGAATACCAATGGCCAGGAAACATCCGTGAACTCAAAAATGCAATGGATCGTGCGATGAGTTTTTGCGATGGTTCCCAAATTGAGATTCAGCATTTGCCTGAGTATCTTCGAGACACACCAACCACCAGTGCGGCAACGTCTCTCCCTTCTTTTGATGAGGATTTGCCTTTCAAGGAAGCCAAAGAAAAATGGGTGGAAACTTTTGAGAAAGATTATCTGATCAATATTTTGCGCAAGAACGACATGAACATTTCAAAGGCCGCCAAGGAAGCGGGAATCGATCGTAAGTCAGTTCAACGCCTTCTCAAAAAATACGATCTGAATGTAAAAGATTTGTAAAAGCGAAGCTTTATTTACAGTAAACCTTTTTCATTTCTTCTTGATACAAGCCATCTAAATAGTCGAGGGCCTGTTCGTTTGTGAAGAAGTCACAAACCTCATCTAGGTCGGCCTCAGAACTTTTGATCCAAAGGTTTGGTTGGGCAGCTATCAATTCTTGTGTGTGAGTCGTACTCATTTTGAATACGGCTTCTTGGTTGATGTAGGAACTCGTGGAGAGCAATTTCTTAACCTTGTCGGCAATATTATTTTCCGCATTGATCTCTGCGATTCTATCATTGCTCAAGGTTGTGAGTTTATACTCACCGGTTCTGATTGTGGGATCAGTTTCATTGAATCGAACCAATGTTACATTGTCTAAATTACTTTGTGTAAGAGAGTTGCTATTCAAAGCCGAGGTAGAAATGTCCAAAAACATGTTTAGAGCGTAGGTAATGTTTCCTGATGCTGAAGTTACTGAGAAGTTTCCCCAATCACGAGGAGATTGTTTCGTTACTACCCATGGTGAATTTAGCGTCTTTTTCATGGCTACGAAGATACCAATGTTGTTTTTGCAGAATAAATCCAAATCCACAACTTGACTATACGTGATAGGACCTTTTGTTTTTTTGAGTTCACTGCCGGGTATACGGACTGTCATTTTGAATGTATTGCCAGTAGTGTATTGGGTAACGCCTAGATCAACTCCATGAACACATGTTACTCGATTCGGGGGGAGATCAGTTGTACCTTTTGATGTTTTTACCATGGCAACTGGCCCATCTAATATTCCATCATAAATAAGGATATGATTCTGAGCTCCTTTCTTCCAAGTAATGATTCGAGAATCGTTGCTCACGGTGACCTCATCTTTGTCGGTTGGGATCACCGTCTTGATCATTGCTTGGCCGGAATTGTTGGTGAAGTTAAAAGGTGTAAATGGATTCCAAATTCCAGTTACAGTACCTTTGGCCAAAATGTATGCGGTGTACGCTCCTGCGGCACCGGCCATGACTTTGAGCCAGGGAGAAATTTTTTTGTTGGGGTTGGATCCGTCATCGTCCAGTCCAAAAGCATCATAATAGTCGTCGAGCATGCAAGCTCTGGAATCGATGCCTGGATCATTGGGGTTGGAGCAATCCACGTTATCGCTACGTTGTTCGGTCTCATCACAGCGTAGATCGCCATCTTGATCTCCTGCCAAACAAAGCTCATCCATCACGGCTCCACTTGCTTCTGACAGAGTTAGAGGCGTGTTGCTTGATCCACCTACGGTGGGGGTAACTCCTTGGGGACCGCACGCACCAAGACCAAGGGCCAGGGTGGCCAGGATGGAAATCAAAGCAGATCGATGTTTCAGCGCATTTTTCATATCACTGAATACATTTCAAAATGCGTGCCAACAAAAAACATGCAAGTATTTGATTTTATTTATTATTTTTGTCGACCGTGCAAAACGGCTGTGCCATTTTTCACCACCTCAACGGAGCTGGGACAAGCTCATCTCAGAGCATGGTTTTGCCTGTTTGGTCAGATTTTTACAGGAGTCCAAAGAAGAAAGGTTTCTTGATTGCCTTTGGGTCCTTTGATGGGCGCATCAACGTTTTTTTGCAGGGTGATGGGCAGTGTGCGGGTAAGATCTCGAATCAACTCCTCAAGAATGTGGGTTCGGAGCATTTCATCTTTGACCACGCCTTTGTGGAGATTTGCTTTTTGGGTTTCAAACTGCGGTTTGGCCATGGCCAGAACCATTCCATGGGGCGCAAGGCAAGGCAAAACATATGGAAGAACTTTGCGAAGTGAAATGAAAGATACGTCAATGGTGACCAAATCAAAAAAAACTTCAAAAGTGCTCGGCGTGAGATCTTTGACATGAAACGATTCTTTCCATTCTACCTTCTCGTGTTCTCTGATCTTGGGATGCAGCTGGCCCTTTCCAACGTCGATGCAGCATACGTGGTGAGCACCTCGTTGCAGCAGACAATCCGTAAAACCTCCGGTGGAAGCTCCCACATCCAAGCAAACTTTCCCTTTTGGATCGATGCCCAGATCATCCAGTACCCCTGCGAGTTTGAGACCCCTCCTCGACTGACAAAGGGCATGGTTTCTTTGAGTGTGATGTGCACATCGGAAAACACTTGATGACCTGATTTTTCGATGAGTTGATCGCCCACCATCACTTGGCCCGTGAGGATCAGTGCTGAAGCTTTGCTCTTGCTGGGAGCGAGATTTCGATCGACCAAGAGTTGGTCCAGGCGGATTTTTTTACGCTTTTCGTTCAATGATGTACGAGGCCAGGTTTTTCAGAGGTTGAGCCAGATCGCCAAATCGCTGCAAACTTTGAGTGGCTTGATCCATGCAATCTTTGGCTTTTTGGATGGAGGTTTCCAATCCAAAAATGGCGGGATATGTGGCTTTTCCATTTTCGGTGTCGCTGCCCGCAGTTTTCCCCAGGGCTTGTGTGGTTTGGGTCACATCCAAAATGTCATCGGCAATTTGAAAGGCTAGGCCAATGTGTGTTCCAAAACTTTTCAGAGCTTGGTGATCTTCGGCGCTGCAGTCATAGCAGTGAGCTGCGCTTGTAACTGCTGCGCACAGCAAGGCTCCGGTTTTGTTTTCGTGAATGGTTTGCAACTGGGCCGGAGAGATGGTTTGATTTTCACTTTCCATGTCTAACAGTTGCCCAGCAACCATGCCTCTGGCTCCAGCTCCTTGAGCAATGATGGCAATCACCTGGATTTTCTTTTCCGCATCGAGTGCCCACTCAGGATCTGCAAGGGTTTCAAAGGCAAGAGTCAATAAGCCATCTCCAGCCAAAATGGCTCCAGCCTCGCCAAATACTTTGTGATTGGTGGGTTTGCCTCTTCTCAAGTCGTCGTTGTCCATGGCCGGAAGATCATCGTGAATCAGAGAGTAACTGTGGATCATTTCCAGCGCACAGGCGGCGGGCAACATGGTTTGCGGATTTTGTCCCAGCGCTTGAGCTGTGGCTATCCCAAGCAGAGGGCGGATTCTTTTTCCACCCGCCATCAGACTGTAGGCCATGGCTTTTTGAAGAGTCTCTGAGGGAAAAGAAGCCGATACATACTTCAACAATGTATTTTCGATCAGAGGTTGGTATTCAGACATCCACGCGTGAAGATTCATCCGGCTACTCCTGAACCTCTTCGTTTTTTTCAACCTTAGAAAGGGCTGTAAGAAGGGCGTCGATTTTTTCTTCAGCTTCATTGAGTTTTTGTGAGCAGATCTGAGAGAGTTTGGTTCCTTTTTCAAACAGAGCGATGGATTGATCCAGAGGAAGTTCATCGGATTGGAGTTTTTCGACGATTTCTTCGAGCTGTTGCAATGCTGTTTCAAATTTTTCGGCCATGATGATGAATCATCCTTCCAACAATAGATTTGTGGCGATGAAACTGATTCCCGCCATGGATATGCCCATGAAAATCAACAACATGTTTTTCAAAGGGTCTTTTCGTTTTTTGAGTTGAGTCACTCCCTGCCCAATGAGAACTGTGCAAATGCCCAAAAACACCAGTTCCAGGATCAGTGTCATGATCATGTTTTGAAAGGCACTGTGTCCACCGGAGTACATAGCAGGGGTTGTACGCAAAATGGCTCAAACAATCAATGAAATAGAAAGCCCTGTCCCGGGCCAGGTTGGTGAGGATCAAAATCCGTCGAGAATCTTGTCGTTGGTATAAGGTCCCACCAAACTGGGGGTTTGGGCGAAATCAATTGTGTCGGTTCGTTTCATGTTTTTGATGGTGATGTTTTCTGATTCGATGCCGGAGACCTGGGGCATGGAGTACGAGTACACATAACCACCGATTTGCTGTTCGATCGTGCCTGCGACTTTCCAGGGGTAGGTGAATTTGGCGACAAGTTTGTTGAAGGTCTTATTGCTCGCATTGTTTGGATCTGTTTTTTGATCTTTGGGTGTGAGGGTGAGAGTGTTTGATCCGTTGCTTGGAGCATTCTTTTTGGTGAAAAGAATTTGGGGGTTGAATTTTTTTCCAGACAAAGAGCCAGCGGCGGCAGCCGTCCAGCGAAAATCGGAAATGGTGTATTCGGTGTTTTCGGCAAAATTGCTCAGAATGATGGGGTTTGCAATACCATCGAGAGGTCCGCATAGCTCGATCGAGGTCTGCGTGGTTTCTCCTTCGCAGCTGGAGTTTTCTTGGCTGCCCCCGACGACGGCGGTACAGAGTTTTACGGTGCCTTCGACGGAGGCATAGATAAAGTTCTGCATTGGGATATTGTCCTTGGTATCGGTATCGCTAGGAGTCGGATCGTAGGTGCAAAATTGCATCATTTTGAATTTTGTCGTGGGGTCCGAAGGCCATCCTTTGGAGACGCCGTTTTCGGTCAACACCACACGGAAATTTTGTTTGGAGACATGAACCTCAGTTCCCACAGGGTTTTTGCCTTTCAGAGCACTGCTGGCCAGCATGGCATCTTTTCCCACGCCTTGGCGGGTCAGTGCATTTTTTCTCTGGTCATCAAAGTTGGCGCATTCTTCGGCGGAGAGCGTGCAGGGGGGAGATGTGTCTAGGCCGTCTCCGATTCCATCTTGGTCGGAGTCGTTGTCGTAAGGATCATAGCCAATGGCAAGTTCACATTGGTCTGATAGGCCGTCTCCATCACTGTCGAGCCATTCAGGGTTCGTGGTGAGCATGTCGCAGGGTCCAGTTTCGGTAAAATTATCTTTTTTGGTGATTCCAAGTTTGTCGGAAACAAATTCCTGAACTCCGCAAGCCTGAACGCTCAAACACAGAGCCCAAGCGATGACCATATGTACACGCAGTTTCTTCATGTCACAGTTTTATATAACAAGGACCGTGCCAACCCGTAGAATAAGAAAAAACGATTGATTTCATGGGTTTATATTGAATTTGTGGTAAGGATGGTGGGCCGATTTACAGCAGGAGAACCCCATGACTGAGACATTGATTTTGCTTTGGAAGACCCTTTGCCTTCGACCCTATGTTTTTGTTTTTTTGGCTGTTTTCTTGGTGGCGGGGATCACCACTATGGGCTGGATTCGAACCCTCTCATTTTGGGCCATCACGTGGATGGTGGCTTTTTTGTGCGAACTTTCTTCGACACGCAATGGATTTCCTTTTGGACTCTATCACTACAATGGGTCTACTGTGGGCCAAGAGCTTTATCTTTGGAACGTTCCGTTCATGGATTCGCTCTCGTTTAGTTTTTTGACCTTTGCTTCGTACTCATGTGCTCTGTTTTTTGTGAGTCCCTTGTATAAGGCGGGATGGCGGAGCCAGTACTTGGATTTTTTCTCTCTTCGATGGAGCAAGAGAGTTCTCTGGCTTTCGACTTTGTTCATGGTGATGGTGGATGTGGTCATCGATCCGGTGGCCTTGCGTGGAGACCAATGGTTCTTGGGCAGCATCTATCACTATGAATACCATGGGTATTATTTTGGTGTGCCTCTGAGCAATGCTCTGGGATGGGCTTTCGTAGGCTTTGTTGGACTGTGGATCTACCAATGGGTTGAAAAAAAATTTCTCAATCAAACGTTTGTCGATCGGGGTTTTTGGAATCTCCCACTGAAAAAGTTTTATGGTCTGGGGCTCTATGGGGGGGTGCTAGGGTTTATGTATGGCGTGAGTTGGTGGATCTCTGAAAAAGCCCTACTGATTTCTGGAGTGTTTATTTTTCTGATTCCTGTGGCATTGGTCATCAATCGATTTTTTGACCCTAGAATCGTGGCCCACGAGAATGATTGGAAAATATATTGCGAAGAATTCCGTCTGAAAATAAGATGATGTTGCTTTGAATCACTCAAACGGGAAAAAAGAACGTGCAACACGTTGAGCGTCGACTGCCCAGTGGCGTGAAAGTGGTTGTTTCCGTGGATCGCAGGCTGCCCATTGCTTGTGTGGTTCATTTGTTTGGTGTGGGGTACCTCCACGAGCCGGATCATCTGGTGGGCATTTCCCATTTTTTGGAGCATTTGTGTTTCAAACGCAGTTCCGTAAAAAATCTTGGTGAGCTGGTCAATGATTTCCGCGCTATTGGAGCCGTGCTCGAAGCAGGGACAGCCTATGACCACACCTATTTTTCTTGTCTGATGCCCAGTCAGAATTTGGGAGCGGCTTTGCGTCTCCAGTCTGAAATGGTTCGTGTACTTGATTTTGATGCAGATGAGATTGAATCCGAAAAAAATGTGGTTTTGCATGAGCTGGATCAAAAAATGGATCAACCCGCACGATATTTGTGGGAAAAATTGTTGGAACTTTCTTATGAACAACATCCCATTCGAAGATGGCGTATGGGACAACGCTCTCAGATTCAGTCTATTTCTCCTCAAGATGTGATGGAGTTTCATCAGCAACACTATCGGCCGGAGAACCTTGTGATCTCTGTGGTGGGAGATGTTGACCCGAGTCAGGTCATCGATCAAATTTCGGCCATTTACAACAAAAAGGCGGGAGTGATTGCGCCTATGCCGCAAGTTGTTTGTGAACCACCTCAAATCCAACCTCGTTTGGCTCGGTTTGAAGGCTCTTTGTCTCATGCATTGGCACAAATTGGATTTCATGCTCCTTCCATGAGCGACCGCGACTATCTTGCGATGGAATGTTTTCATGTGCTTCTGGGAAAGGGCAAGCATTCTCGACTGCACAATCGGTTGGTGGCGCAGGAAGTGGTCTACAGTGTCGATACCTCTTACTTTGTCACCAAGGATTTGGGATTTGTAGCGGCAAAAGTAGATTTGTCTCCAAGCAAAATCTCTGTGTTTGAAGAAGCTTTTTTTCGGGAGATTGAAGCCATCAAAACCAGTCCTCCCAGTGTGGCTGAACTGGACCACGCCAAACGATTGATTTTGTCTTCTCGTTTCAATGAAAAAGAAGATTTGCACAGCACCACATACAAAACCGCATATCTATCCATGACTGAACAGCTGGCCACCATGGGGAAGGATTTGCATGAAATCATGAACATCCAACCCCGACACCTTTTCCCGTTGGTGGATCGGTATTTGTCTTTTTCACAAGCAAGCATTGTGGAATATGTGCCCAAAGAGAATGGTCCTGGAGCATTTCCCGAATGGAGACTGGAAAGTCTGAAAAAAAGAGTCGATAAACCGTCGCCTGAATCCGCAGAGTCTTCTACAGAAACTCAAGGCCTGCAAGACCCGATGTTTACGGATCTTCAAGATCAAGCTCCTGTGCAGTCGTCCATTCTTGAAAACGAGCGTATTTCAAATATCTATTGGAATGATATCAGCGCCAATGCACTGAGTTTTGGAGCTACATTGATACATTTGCCCAAAACCCATTCTCCGATGGGGCATATGTGTTTGGCTTTTCCAGGCGGACGCCTCAACGAGAATTATAAAAACGCCGGCATCACAAATTTTATGTTGGAGTGTTTTGTTTCTCAGGATCGATCGATGGAAAGTCAGGAAAAATCTATGGGTGGCTGGGCTGGGTCGATTGACGTAGATGCCTCGGCAGATTTTTTCTATCTTTCGGGTGAGACCTTGGATCAAGAATTTGATCAAGCGTTGCAATCTCTCGTGGATACAGTGAAACACAGACATTTTTCGCCCAGCTTGGTGGAAAATCAAAAACTACGAAATCGCCTTACCAGCCGACAGATTCAAAATGATCTTTTGCGAAGATCGGTGGAATTGTATTACCAAGGATTGTATGGTGCTCATCCCTATGGATTGCCCCGTTATGGCACGCCAGAATCGGTGGCATCTTTTTCCGAAGAACAATTGCAAGACTGGTACGATCAATCCATTGATTGGTCCAAAGCGGTTTTTGTTTGCATGACATCGACTCCGGTCGAAAAAGTGAAAGAAAGGATTGAAGGACATTTTTGTGATCAATCCTATGCCAAAGAATCCAAAAAAGGTGCAGACATTTTGCCTGTTTTCCCTCCTCGAAAACAACAGGAAATGGTCGAGATGCGCATCCGCAATCAAACGGGCCTCACTCTTGGAGTGAGAGGCTCATCGATGAATGAACCGGCTTTTTATGCCTTTGAAATTTTGAGGAATGTCATGGCAGGCATGGGAGGGCGCTTGTATCTCTCTTTGCGAGAGGTTTCTTCATTGGCGTATTCAGTCACAGCGTTCAATTTGGGTCTTCTTCGCAGTGGTGCTTTTTTCTCCTGTGTTTCGACCAAGCCCGAATACGAAGACGAGGTGATTGAGCGCTTGAAGAACATGTATTTTTCTCTGACAAAGTTTTTGATTTCTCCGCAAGAATTTGAAGCGTCCAAACAATATGCATTGGGAAGTTTTCTCAATGGACTTCAGCGTAGCCATTCGGTAGCTTATCAATTGATTCAGCGGCACTTTTACGGTTGTGATCTCAACGGGTTGATGGATTATAAAACACAAATCGAAAGCATAACCCGAGAACAGGTTTTGGAAATTTCTTCTCAGTCCTTTCAGGAAGGAAAATATGCGCTAGGAATCGTGAGAGGAGTGCAAGAAGATGTTTGATGCTTTTCGGACTCTTGAAAAAAAATTCAGCGTGGTTCTTTTCATTCAGGATTCCGAATTGGAGCGTTGGAAACAAGAGATTGAGGCGCTGGGGAATCAAAAGAATCTACATTTGGTGGTTCAACCTTGCCCGTACGAAGGAATTGAATTTTTGTATCGGGTGGATTTTGATGTGAAGCAGGCTTTTCAAAGTGCTCACAAAGATTTTTTTTGGCAGGCGATACCGTTGCCAACCTCTATCCCTTCACCAGCTTTGGAAGAAATTTCCAACATTCATTATCAATTTCTGCTCTCGATCTTGCAGGGGCAAGCTGTACAGGTAAAATTGCAACGAAAAGCCTTAAGCCAGCTTCTTTCCAAGCATGGATCGTAGATCGTAAGATTTTTTGAATTTTTCACACAATTGAGCTCCATTGGGTATACTACGGTGTACATTCTCATGAGAACATCATCTTTTTCGATATTTTGGATCCATATCCTTTCCATGAGCCTTATGATGGGGGCATCGTTTGAGGTTCAATCGGTAGAAAAGAACATCTTTCGTGTTGGAGCTGTAGGGCAAATCCACTCTTTGGATCCTGCTCTGATCAGCAATCATGCGGAAAGAGAGATTCTTAGGCAAGCTCATGAGAGTTTGCTGCGAAGAAACCCGGAAACCGGTGAAATCGAAGCTTTTGCAGCTCAATCCTATCGCATGTCTGAGGATGGAATGACCTATACCTTTGTGATGCGAAATGATTTGTTTTGGTCCGATGGTCGACCCATTGCTGCGCAGGACTATGCCTACGCCTTGAAAAGGCTTTTGCAACCAACCACCAAATCAAGTTTTGCTGCGCACTTCTCAAGCATCAAAGGTGCAGAAAAATTGTTGGAAGGAGCTTTTGTTTCTTCGGATGATTTGGGAATTCAAAGTGCTGCTGGAACATTGGTCCTGACGTTGACCTATCCCGATCCATTTTTTTTGCATTGGCTCACGTATCCTGAGACTGCTGCCGTCGATGAAAAAAGTCTTACCATCGATAAGAAATGGATTTTTAGTGGGGCCTACACCATCGAAACAAAATCCCCAGATATGTATGTTCTTCACAAGAATCCGCATCATCGCAATGCTCGAAGCATTGATGTAGACGAGATTGATTATCACTTGTACCCCACCATTGGTGACGGTGTATCCGCATTTCATGCTCGAAAAATTGATGTCATTGGGTCTCAAGCTCATCCTGTTCCCTACGACCACCTGAGCATGTACGGTGGAACCGACAACGTTCGATTTGCGCCAGATCTCAAAACCTATTTTTTGCGGATGAATGAAAAGCATCTCGTCATGAGTCAAAGTGAGTTTCGCAAGGCCATCGCCATGAGCATTGATCGAGACAACTTGTATGAAAAAGTCTCCTTCGCAGGAGAGCGTCAGGCCTATTCACTCATGCCGGATCAGCTGGGACCTTACAAGGCTCCCCATGGCTATTACTACAGTTTGTTTGGGGCCAAGGAATCTCTATCCAATTTGGGATACTGCGTGCCCCATAAGTCCAGCAAGAGCGATGAAAGTGCGACGCAAGATCCTTGTTTGGAACTCCCAAAGTTGACGATGCTGTATCCGGAAGGATACGAATATCGCAAGATTGCTTTGGCTTTGACGGTTCTTCTCAAACAAAATTTGGGACTTGAGATTTTCCCACGAGCGACTTCCGAAAAACAGTTCTTAAAATTGATCAATAAAGGCAGCTATATGATGGCCTTAGATGAGGTGGCGGCCTCTCCAGAGTTTCCATACGGTATTTTGGAATCGTTTCGATCTCAAAAAGGTAGTGCAGGTTCATTTGAATCCAAAGAATATGATGATCTCCTTAATCAAGCCCAGGCCGCAATTTCTATGGAAAAGGCAAACGTCATTTATCATCAGGCGGAGAGTTTTTTGCTTACGGAAATCATTGCCATTCCCTTGCTTTTTGATTCGACGAGCCTACTGATTTCTCCGATGGTGAAAAATTATGCTTTGTCTCCTTGGGATTTGCAGTTTTTTCAGTCAATCTCTATTTCACGACCGAAAAAAAATCATGTAGTCTCTGGTTCATGACGATGAAAGGTGTTTATCCCTCGATTGTGGAGTGCATTGGGAACACTCCGATTGTAAAACTCAATTCCATTGGCAAAGATCAAGTTCATGATTTTTACGTCAAATTGGAGTGCATGAACCCAGGAAGTTCTGTCAAAGATCGACTTGCCTTGCAGTTGATTGAAGATGCTGTAGATCAGGGTCGATTGAAACTTGGGGGTACCATCATTGAAACCACATCTGGAAATACAGGCATGGGGTTGGCGATGATTGCTGCAGTCAAGGGGTTCAAATGCATTTTCACCATGCCTGACAAAGTTTCGGATGAAAAAGTCAGAGCTTTGCAGGCCTTTGGAGCCAAAGTGGTTCTTGCACCAACTGCCGTTGAACCCGAAGATCCTCGTTCTTATTACAGTGTGGCCAAGCAATTGGAAAAGGATACTCCCAATTCTTGTTACATGAATCAATATTTCAATCCCTCCAATCCACGAGCCCATTATTTGTCTACCGGTCCAGAAATTTGGTCTCAAATGGGAGATCAGCTTGATGCCTTGGTCGCGGGAGTGGGCACGGGTGGAACCCTATGCGGAAGCGCAAAATTTTTGAAAGAAAAAAAACCATCGATGCAATCGGTCGCTGTTGATCCCATCGGATCTATTTTTTATGAAAAATTCACTACAGGATCCGTAACCCAAAAACCACATTCCTATTTGGTCGAGGGTTTTGGTGAAGACATCATGCCCTCGACCATCGATTTTGCATTGATTGATCACATGTACCAAGTTTCTGACAAGCAGTGTTTTGATACCACGCGGGAACTTGCGCTCAAGGAAGGGATTTTTACGGGAGGTTCTTGTGGCGGTGCAGTTCATGGAGCCCTTCAATATGGAAAAACCCAGAAAGACAAAAAAAACATTTTGATCATTTTGCCTGACAGTGGTTCGCGATACTTGACCAAGGTGTACAACGATCAATGGCTCAAAGACAATGGTATGATGGAATGAAAAACAATTCTTCCAACATTGAAACCAAATTGATCCATCATGCGCAGGAGCCTGATCCCTCTACTGGTGCGGTGATTCCTCCGATTTATCAGACCAGTACCTATGCGCAATCTGCGCCTGGCGTGCACAAAGGATTCGAATACAGTCGAACGGACAATCCAACACGAAGAAATCTTGAACAAGCCCTGGCAGCCATTGAGTCGGGAAAAGAATGTGGGTGCTTTGCCTCTGGGATGGCGGCCATCACAACCTTGATGCATACCTTGTCTCCCGGAGATCATGTCATTTGTTCGGATGATGTCTATGGTGGAACCTATCGACTTTTTTCCAAAGTGATGCAACCCTTGGGGTTGACATTTGATTTTGTCGATTTTTCTTCAGGCGTCGACGAGTGGACCCCTTTTGTTGGTCCCAACACCAAAATGATTTGGATCGAAACGCCGAGCAATCCCATGTTGAAAGTCATAGATTTGACGGCTACGATTGCAAAAGCAAAACAGTTGGGTCTTTGTAGTGTGGTCGACAATACCTTTGCTTCTCCTTATCTTCAACGGCCCATTGAATTGGGTGCCGATATTGTTGTACATTCCACAACAAAATATTTGGGCGGACATTCAGATGTGGTTGGAGGAGCATTGATTTATGCAGACCCTGTCCAAGCCGATAAAATGCGGTTTTTGCAAAACTCCATCGGAGCGATTCCAGGTCCTTTTGATAGCTGGCTTACGCACCGAAGTTTGAAAACGTTGTCTGTGCGCATGCAAAGGCACTGTGACAATGCGATGGAAGTAGCCTCGTTTTTGTCGACCCACAAAAAAGTGCAATCTGTGATTTACCCAGGACTTTCTTCTCATCCTCACCATGCCATTGCCAAAAAACAAATGAAAGCCTTTGGAGGAATGATCAGTATTTACCTGAATGCTGATTTGAACAAGACCAAAACTTTTTTGTCGTCACTTCGAATTTTTACGTTGGCAGAGAGTTTGGGAGGTGTGGAATCGTTGATCGAACATCCCGCCATCATGACCCATGCCAGTTTGCCCCCTGTAGAGCGTGCAAAGCTAGGGATAGGTGATTCGTTGGTTCGGCTATCTGTTGGCATCGAGCACGTTCAAGATCTTATTGAAGATCTCGCACAGGCTTTGCAACAAATCTAAAGCGTTGAAGCTTATCGGGGGGCCGAAGGCAGAACGGTTTTGCCTGGATTGGCCAACTGAGTCAGTTCCAGAGGCAGAGAAAAATTTACATCTTCTTCAATGAAGTGAAAATCTTCGGCAACCGCACCACGACTGACCAAGTATTCGACCACTTTTTCTACCAAGTATTCGGGAGCGGAGGCTCCAGCGGTTAGTCCAATGCACTTTTTGTCTTTCAGCCAGGCTTCGTCGATTTCAAGAGCTCCATCGATCAAGTACGAATCAACCTGAAAGGTATGTGCAACTTCGCAAAGGCGTTTGGAATTGGAACTGTTTTGAGATCCGACCACCAAAAGAAGGTCGATTCCTTCTTTCACCATTTGTTTTACAGCATCTTGCCGGTTTTGGGTGGCATAGCAGATGTCGTCTTTGGAGGGGGTCGTCAATTGGGGGAAACGTTTTCGGAGAGCTGAAATCATTTCTTTGCATTCATCCACGCTCAACGTTGTCTGCGTAAGAACTACGATTTTTGCGGGGTCTGGAACCACCAGTTTTTCGACATCGTCTACGTTCTGAACCAAATAGGTTACTTCCGGTGCTTCTCCCAATGTGCCTTCAACCTCATCGTGATCTGCATGCCCAATCAGGACAATCGAGAATCCAAGGTTTTTGTATTTGTGAACCTCTGAATGTACCTTGGTCACAAGAGGGCAGGTTGCATCGATGACTTTGAGGTTTCTTACCTGCGCCTTTTTTCGAACCTCTGGAGAGACTCCATGAGCACTAAAGATCACCAGGTTGTTGGAAGGTACTTCATCCAACGTATCTACAAAAATCACACCTTTGGACCGAAACTTTTCAACCACAGACTGGTTGTGTACAATTTCTTTTCGAACGTACAATGGAGTGCCATAGTGTTTGAGGGCGAGATCCACGATATCGATGGCTCGAACCACACCGGCACAAAAACCTCTAGGAGTAGCAAGGAGTAATCTGGTCATGGTTTGTACTCATAAAAGACTCTGTCATTTCTATCAAGCTCTTCTTGTGATGATTTTATGTTTTGTCACCTCCCTGTCTCATGCTGAACAAAATCATCAAACTCAGAAGATGCATCAACTTTTGGACCAAGCCACGCAAAAAGAAGGCTTCTCGCAGGAGGTTGATCAGTTGGTTTCTCTTCTGGAGCAGCAGAAAGCTCTTACAAAAGATCTGGCGACTTTGGTCGGAGACGCCAGCACCGACTGGAAAAAAAGATGGGTTGCGGCAGTTACCTTGGGCCATATCAAAGGTGAAACGGCCAAAAAAGCTCTTGTGGCCTTGAAAGAAAGTCCCATTTATACGCTTCGGGAAGCTGCCTATCGGGGACTGATGAACTTTGAAGAAACGCAAGAATACAGAACCCAATGCTTGCAGGACGGGGCTCTTCCCGTGCGATCCGCTTGCATTGATATGATCGTAGAAAAGAAAGAATCCGATTCAGTTTCTGCCCTGGCCCAAGCACTGTTTTCTCCGATCAATACGTACAAAGGACAAAGTTTGCCCATTCGTGAAAAACTGGTGTGGGCGATGGGGCAGCTTGGGGATCGGAGTGTGGCTCCAGATCTGATCAGAGTGTTCTCAGAACAAGATAGCCTTCAGACCAAAGTTCTCAAAGAAAAAGCCTGTCAGGCCTTGGGGCAGATTTTCCCCATGGCAAGCCCGGCTCAGAAAACCAGCGGAGTATGCTCGCAAGAATGGGAAAAATGGTATGAGGCTGCAGCCCAGTCGAATTCGAGTCTACCGAAGGTCCACTCTCAATTGTCTCGAAATCTCATCGAGGAGTTGATTTTCTTTGTTTCCTGAACTTTTGGTCGGAATCCATTTGTAGAGAGATCCGTCGAAGTTGGATTCGGAAGAAATGGTATCGGTCAGATATTCTTCCTTGTTGATCACAGCCACTTTGACTTTGGTGCCGGCATTGACCATCTGAATCAAAAATTTGTACCGAATGGAGTAAGGGATCTTGGATTCTCCGTAGCCTGAATAGACCAAGTCGGATTTTCCGCTGGCCCAATCGGTGACGACGATTCCTTTTTCGCGACTCATTTCTGAAACCGCCAATCCCAAACGGTCGAGGGCTGATTTGGTAGAGTTCCAAACATTGTCATAATTCCACGCATAGATTCTTGCCGTTGTGGTGCTACGGGCATTTTCAATCAACGGCTCTTTGAATGATTTTGAAGTGGCACATGCAAACAAGGCCATTGAAAAAGTAGTGGTACACAAGAGTCGAAGAGTATGCTTGATCATCATACGATCGAGTATACTTGATTTAAAGCGAAAATCGAATTTCACGATTTCAAAAAATGTATGGTCACGAGGCTTCAAAGCTTGGTGGGCGTTATGCAGCTAGATTCCATATTTTTTTATTTTTTCATGCAAGGTCGATTTTGCGATCCCAAGCTCTCGAGCCGATCGCGATTTGTTGCCACCGCACATCTGAAGAGACAAAGAAATGGTTTCCTTTTCGACTTGTTCAAGGGTTTTGGGTCCCTCACGATCGATATTGGAAAGGCTCAAGCTTTTGACGGTCAAGGGCTCGTATTCTGGGATGATCCGTGGATGCTCCATCAATTCGAGGCAAACGTGTTCAGCCTCGATCACAAACGATGTTCCGGAAAGAATCAAAGCTCGTTCCATCACATTTTTCAGCTCCCGAACATTGCCGGGCCAATTGTATTCCTCCAAGGCTATCCAAGCTTTGTCGTCGAGCATTTTTTTGCTTTTGGCCCGAGTCAAGAACAGTTCAGCAAGCAGGCGGATGTCTGATTTTCGTTCTCGAAGGGGAGGGATGTACATGGGGATCACATGCAGACGATAAAATAAGTCTTCACGAAAACGCCCCTGCATCACTTCCGTTCGAAGATTTTTGTGGCTTGCGGCCACGATCCGTACATCCACATGCTTGGTTTCGGAGCTACCCACTTTTCGAATTTCCCCTGTTTCAAGGACGCGCAACAAACTGGTTTGCAAAGGCAGGGGGAAGCTCGGCCTCATCCAAAAACAGTGTTCCTTGATGTGCTTGTTCGAACAATCCGGTATGCGCACGATGTGCGGAGGTAAAAGCCCCTTTTTCATGACCGAAAAGTTCCGACTCAATCAAATCTTTGGAAACGGCTCCGCAGTTGATGGCTACCCATGGATGTTCTTTGCGTCCACTCCATTCGTGGATGGCCTGTGCAAAAAGCTCTTTTCCACTGCCTGTTTCCCCCTGGAGCAATACCGTTGCGTTGCTTTTTTGCAAGGCTTTGATCAAGGAGAAATGTTTTTTCATGGTTCGGTCATCCGAAACAATCCCGCAGAATTCTTTTTGGTCGGCGGGCAGAATTTTTTTGGTTTTCTGATCAGAAAAAAAACGAAGTTCTTGTCTACCGATGCGGATTACATCTCCGTTGTCCAAATGGGCTTGCACAATTTTTTGTTGACCTACATGAGTGCCATTGGTGCTGGCCATGTCTTTGATGATGTATTTCCCTTCCTGGTTGATGATCTTGCAGTGGGTAAAAGAAATGTATGGGTCAAAAAGCACAATATCGTTGGATGGGGCCTGACCCAAGGTCACTTCTTCTTTCTCCAAAAAGAATTGGCGAAAAGGTGCAGCAATGGTTTCGAGCCAAGCATGTTGAAATGCGATTTCGTCGGATTTGGCCCGATATTCCAAAATTTTCGTAGGCTGAGTTGGATTCCGAATCAGCGTGACTTCTTCTCGATCATGGGAGAATGTTTCCAGTGTGAGAGTCCATGGACCCATCTCGATGCGGTCGTCTACATCCAGTTCTTGGTCTCGAAAGACACGTTTCCCATTGATGAAACTCCCATTTTTGGACAAATCTCGATAGATGAAGGCCTTGGGACCAGGAATGATCAATCCCTGATGTCTGGAAAGAAATGGGTCCATCAGGCATAGGTCGTTGGTTTTGTCTCGTCCAATCGTGATTTCATCTTTTCTAGGACGGTAATAAAAGAGGGTTTCTTTGTTTTTTTCAATTTTAAACAGGATCATGCATCTCTGATTTGCATAAACAGTGCCGAGGTTGATGCATCCGTGATCATGGAAAAGCTTGATCTTCCCATCAAGCTCAACTACATAAAATCACAGTGAAAAAGTTTTTTCTTTTTGTTTTGCCCCTTGCGTTGTTTGCCGTCCACTGGTCCTGTGGCAATGGCCCGGCCACAACGTATCTGTCCGCTTTGGAAACGAATTCGTCCGTTTCTGGTACGGTTTGCAGTGTCAAGGTCACGTTGATCAATACCTCACCTGCGGTGTTGGCTCTGATTCATGGGGTGGCGCAGCTTCAAGACCAAAACAAGAATGAGGCTGTTTTTGATTTCAGTGACCAGGAACTCGCCCAATCTGCGAGTTTGCAAACCATCAGTGCAGGTACTCAGGTCACGGTAGATGTGGATCTGGAT
Organism: Bdellovibrionota bacterium; assembly: GCA_041391365.1. Classification (GTDB taxonomy): domain Bacteria; phylum Bdellovibrionota_G; class JALEGL01; order JALEGL01; family JAGRMV01; genus JAGRAX01. Next base: position 520,935 of record JAWKOC010000002.1, read on the forward strand.
TTCGGAGGGACGGGGACCCAACTCCCAGCCCAAGGGATCATCACCTTTGTGGCCGTGAGTCAGGAAATTTTTGCTCATTTTGTCGGATCGTTAGACTGTTCCTAGGCCATTTGAGGCGCGCCCAAGAATGTTTGCCAAGAGTCAAAGAAGTCTTGACAAGGCCTCCACTTCCATCTAAAAAGCCGTCTTTACGATTTTATAGGTGAACATTATGAGAGCTCGATCTTACGTACAGAAAAAAGAGGACGTTGTCCCACAATGGAAAGTGGTAGACGCCAAAGATCAGGTGGTCGGCCGCTTGGCATCCCAGATCGCCATCAGTTTGCGCGGAAAGGACAAAGCCTCCTTTACCCCTCATGTTGATGGAGGAGATTTTGTGGTTGTGATCAACGCAGACAAAATCCGATTCACAGGCAACAAACTCAATGCAAAAAATTACTATTCCTATTCAGGGTACAAAGGTGGTTTGAAAACGACATCTGCAAAAGATCAGTTGAAAAACAATCCTGAATTGGTCATCAAATCTGCTGTAAAAGGAATGCTTCCCAAAGGACCTTTGGGAAGACAAATCATCAGCAAACTTAAAGTGTATGCGGGTGAAGATCATCCTCATCAAGCTCAACAACCGTCACCTTTGAAAGTAAATTTATAGGAGTATCTGGTACATGCCAAAAGCACATTACAAATTCTCAGGGGTTGGAAAAAGAAAATCCTCCATTGCTCGTGTTTACATGAACAAAGGCAAAGGAACGATCACTGTCAATGGAAGAGAGTTCGAAGAATATTTTCCTACGCAATCCTTGCAAAAACAAGCGCTCAAACCATTGGAGCATATCAAACAAACAGGTCAATATGACATCCACATCCGTGTTCTCGGTGGGGGTGTGAGTGGTCAGGCACAAGCTTCTGGTCATGGTATTGCACGTGCATTATTGACGGTAGATGATGAGATGAGAGCAAGTCTCAAACCCATGGGCTTTTTGACTCGTGACTCTCGAACCAAAGAAAGAAAGAAGTATGGACAGCCTGGTGCTCGGAAGAAGTTCCAATACTCCAAGCGATAATCTTTCTTTTCACACAATTTCAAAACAAGGGGCCTCGTGCCCCTTTTTTTTGTCCCCTATAAAAACTCTAAGAAAAGTTTGGCAGAAATTGCAACAAGTCGTGCAGTTTTGTTGGCCTTGGTTTATATCAACTAGCAATTGGAAGAAGGAAGTGGCGTGAAAACATCAAAACAACCCAAATACATTTTTGTTACAGGTGGCGTGGTATCCTCGTTGGGAAAGGGTATTGCAGCCTCGTCCATAGGGGCTTTGCTGGAAAGTCGTGGATTGAAGGTGGCCATGCAGAAGATGGATCCGTACATCAACGTTGATCCTGGAACCATGTCTCCTACACAGCATGGGGAAGTTTTTGTGACTGAGGATGGGGCCGAAACCGATTTGGATTTGGGACACTATGAGCGTTTTACCAACGCGAAGATCACACGAAAAAGCAATTTCACAACCGGTCAAGTGTATGATTCTGTGATTTCCAAAGAAAGACGTGGAGATTATTTGGGCGCAACGGTTCAGGTGATTCCTCACATCACGGACGAGATCAAACATTTGATTCAGGATCACGCGCAAGGATGTGATGTGGTTGTGGTTGAAGTCGGAGGTACCGTTGGTGACATTGAGAGTTTGCCATTTCTTGAAGCCATCAGGCAGTTTCGTGTGGAGTTGGGTCGAGAAAATACATTGTATGTTCATTTGACCTTGGTGCCTTTGATCAAAGCTGCAGGTGAGGTTAAAACCAAGCCCACGCAGCATTCGGTCAAAGCCTTGCAGCAAATTGGAATTCAGCCAGACATTTTGCTTTGTCGAACCGAGCAGAATTTGGATGAAGGCATCAAAAAGAAAATTGCATTGTTTTGTAACATTTCTGCAGATTCGGTGATCACCGCCAAAGATGTAGACACAACCACATACGAAATTCCGTTGGTGTTTCACAAAGAAGGTTTGGACGACAAAATTGTTCAATATCTGAATATGTGGACTCGTCAGCCTGACCTAAGAGATTGGGAGAGATTCATCGCACGCTTCAAAGATCCCAAATTTGAAGTCACCATTGCTGTGGTGGGAAAATATGTAGATTTGATGGATTCCTACAAAAGTCTTCATGCCGCCCTTTTGCATGGGGGTATCGCCAACCAGGCCAAAGTGGTCATTGAATATGTCGATTCCGAAGAGGTTGAAAAAAAGGGATTGGATCTGCTTCCCAAGCATCTTTCTGGGATCCTTGTTCCAGGAGGGTTTGGGACACGAGGAATCGAGGGGAAAATCAAAGTCATTGAATATGCCCGAACCCACAACATTCCTTTTTTTGGAATTTGCTTGGGGATGCAAACGGCCATCATAGAAATTTCTCGTCATGTCGGAAATCTTAAACATGCCAATTCCATCGAGTTTGATGAGAACACACCAGAACCGGTGTTCAGTTTGATGGAAGAACAAAAATCTGTTCGCGAAAAGGGTGGAACCATGAGACTTGGGTCCTATCCTTGCGATTTGGAAAAAGGGTCCAAGCTGGCTCAAATCTACGGCAGTCAACATATCTCGGAGAGACATCGTCATCGATATGAATTCAACAATCGATACAAGGAAATGATCGAGGCTTGCAATGTGAAGTTGTCTGGTATTTGTCCTGACAATGGACTTGTGGAAACCATCGAGTTGACCGATCACCCTTGGTTTGTGGGATGTCAATTTCATCCTGAGTTTCAGTCCAAGCCTACGAGACCTCATCCGTTGTTTTCAAGTTTCATTCAGGCAAGTCTGGACTATCAGAAGCAGCACTAAGCTTTCGATCGAATATTGAAGACGCCATGCTTGGCTCGTGCTATACAGCCAAGCATGCCCATTCCATTGAAACAAGTCGTCAAAGTTGGCGCGTATGTAACCAAACAACAAGCTATGCGAAATCATCGATTTCCCCTGGTTCTCATGCTGGAGCCCCTGTTCCGATGCAATCTTGAGTGCGCGGGATGTGGAAAAATTCAGTTTCCCGAAGAAATTCTCAACAAACACCTCACACCCCAACAGTGTTTTGATGCAGCTGAGGAATGTGGCGCACCTGTGGTTTCGATTGCAGGAGGAGAGCCTTTGATTCACCCTCAGATTGAAGAAATCACCAAAGGTCTCGTGGAGAGAAAAAAGTTTGTGTATTTGTGCACCAACGCAATCTTGTTGGAGAAAAAGATCCATCTGTTTGAACCTTCGGACTATTTGACGTTTAGCATTCACATGGACGGTTTGGAAAAACGTCACGATGAATTGGTGTGCAGAGAAGGAGTGTTCACCAAGGCTATCAACGCCATCAAATTGGCCAAGAGTAAGGGTTTCCGAGTGACCACCAACACTACCGTGTTTGATGGTGAAAATCCGGAGGAATTGGCAGATTTGTTTGATTATCTTACCGATTTGGGTGTGGATGGAATGATGGTTTCTCCAGGATACTCTTATGAAAAAGCTCCGGATCAAGATCACTTTTTGAAACGAGAGAAAACGGCTGAGCTTTTTTCTCAGGTTTTTGCGCTTGGCAAAAAACGTGGAAAAAAATGGCCATTCAACCATTCCCCCTTTTTCCTCGATTTTCTGGAAGGAAAAATTGATTACGATTGCACTCCCTGGGGCAATCCAAACTACTCCATTTTTGGATGGCAAAAACCTTGTTATCTGTTTTCGGAAGGTTATGAGAAAAGTTTTGCTGATTTGATGGAAAATACGAAATGGGACCAATATGGTCACCGCAGCCAAAATCCAAAATGCAAGGATTGTATGGTGCATTGTGGGTATGAACCCACTGCGGTCAAAGATTCGACCAGCAGTGTTTCCAACACGATGCGATCTCTGGTATCTGTTTTCAGATAGGAGAGGTCTTTTTTATCCAAGTTGCTTGTTTTTTCGATGTTTTTGAGCTCAATTTGTCGGTAAAAATGGTTACGTATTTTAAATGTTTTTGTGATTGTGCAAAAATCATGACAAAAATGCCTTTCTAAGTGTTCAAAATGATGAAGGTATTTGACTTTTTTGCAATAGACTATTTACAAGCTGGCGGATAAAATGTTACTTTAGATCTGTACTTATCCCACCATGGCACTAGAACTCAAACAAAGTTTAAAACTCTCTCAACAGCTGGTCATGACGCCTCAGTTGCAGCAGGCGATCAAGCTCCTGCAACTCAATCGTTTGGAACTTGCAGAGCAATGCCGCAATGAACTGATGGAAAATCCCATCCTCGAAGAATTTACGGATCAACAAGATGAGATGACGCGGTCCGAAGACCGTGAACACAAAATGGAAAAGGTCGAAAATCGAAATACCAAAGAGCTTGACCCTCAGTCCGGTTCTGGAACCGAGGACATCAATTGGGAGAATTATCTTAACAGTCAGTCTTCTCGTCCGGTGGAAAAAGGTTTTCGAGACAACAATCCTGATCAGCCTTCGTTTGAGGCAAACCTGACTCGACACACAACTCTTTTTGACCATTTGCTCTGGCAGCTCAATTTGACCAAGCTCTCCGAAGAAGAAACAAGAATTGGAAATGAGATCATCGGAAATTTGGATGATCGAGGGTATTTGCTGGTTGGCTTGGATGAGATTGCAGCTCGCATGAAATGCTCGGATCACCTTGTGGCTAAGGTACTCGACCACATCCAACGGTTTGATCCTGTAGGTGTAGGTGCACGCGATCTTCAGGAGTGTTTGCTGCTTCAGGTTCGACATTTGGAGTCCGATCATCTGGTGGTCAAAATGTTACGCCATCATTTGGTGGATTTGGAAAAAAGACAATACAAAGCCATATCCAAGTCTTTGAAGGTTTCAGAAGATGAAGTGATCGAAGCCGTAAAATTCATTCAACGATTGGATCCAAAACCAGGTCGTCAATTCTACGATGAGAGCATGCAATACATTACTCCTGATATTTATGTGTACATGGTCAACCATGAACCGGTGATTGCACAAAATGAAGATGGTCTCCCCAAACTGCGGGTCTCCAATTACTATCAAGATTTTTTGAGAGGGAAAAAAGTCAACGAACAAACGAAAGAATACATACAAGACAAGTTGCGTTCTGCCATTTGGTTGATTCGCTCGATTCATCAGCGTCAGAGAACAATCTACAAAGTCACCGAATCCATTGTAAAAATTCAAAGAGATTTTCTGGAAAAAGGTGTCGGAGCTCTCAAACCTATGGTCCTTAAGGATGTTGCGGAAGACATTGGAATGCATGAATCTACGGTCAGTCGTGTCACCACCAACAAATACGTTCACACGCCTCAAGGTATTTTTGAATTGAAGTTTTTTTTCAACTCCAGCATCAAACGCTTGCACGGTTCAGACATGGCTTCGGAAGCGGTCAAAGAAAAAATTCGAGCCATCGTGGCTTCTGAGGATCAGAAAAAGCCATACAGCGATCAAGAGCTTGTGGAGCTGCTCAGACAAAGCAACATTGATATTGCTCGTAGAACGGTAGCAAAATACAGAGAAATGATGGGAATTGAATCTTCGACACGAAGAAAAAATGCAATTGCATAGTTTTTTTTGAAAAACGAAACGTATATTTTTCTTGAAGAAATACGCAAGATTGTTACACAATAAAGATTGTGTAAAGGGGAGTATGATGAAAATAGAAATTACCTTCAAACAAATGGATTCCAGCGATTCCGTGAAATCTCACATCGAAGAAAAGATGTCCAAACTGGAGCGTTATGGTTTTCATGCGATGGCGGCTCATGTCACTTTTCATCATGAACGAAACCATCATCAAGCTGAAATTGATTTTTCCTCCAAGGAGATTCACGCCCGAGGGGAAGCAGCTCATTCGGATGTTTATGGAGCTTTTGAAGAAGCTTTGGAAAAAGTGGAAAAAACACTTCGAAGATTCCACGACAAAAAAGTTCGAAATCGAGGAGATGCTCGAGCCTAACCCAAATCAAGTGGTGTATGCGGCCTTGATATAGATCTCATTGTCAAAATGAGAAAAACGATCTTACGAAAAAATGGGTTCAAAGCCGTTGTGTAAAGAACACAGGAACGAAAACGAAACATGTCCATTGCACAGCAGTTGCATAAAAACACAGTCTTTCCTGATTTAACTCAGGACACCAAAGATGCAGTGATTCAATTCATGGCGGAGCAGGCTCAACACGAGTCAGCAGAGCTGTCTGAAGTTCAGGATTTGTTTTCGAGAATCATGCAGCATGAAGCACAATCAAGTACAGCCATTGGAAATGGAATTGCCCTTCCCAATGTCAAAATAGAAGGACTTGCTGAGCAGAAACTTTTTCTGGGAAGAAGTCGGCTTGGGATTGATTTTGGAGCGGTGGACAACAAACCCGTTCACTTGATTTTTTTGTTGGTTTCTCCCAGTCAAGAACCGGAGAAACATTGCAAATCCATGGCAGGGATTTCCAAACTTCTACACAACTCTCAATTTCGCGATCAGTTGATGAAAGCCAAAGATCAAGAGGAGATCATTTCTCTGGTTCAAAAATTTTCCTGATCATGTAGGTTAGTGACCATGAAAGTATTGCTGGTCACAGGACTGTCGGGTTCCGGAAAATCGACTGTTATCAAATGTCTGGAAGATCTAGGGTATTATTGTGTGGACAATTTACCCGTGCCGATGATCCCTAGTCTGCTCGATCTGCAAGGCGACTACTGGAAGGGTCAAGACCACCTTGCCTTGGTGGTGGATGCTCGTGACGTGGCCCATATTTCTCTGTTGCCCGAAGTGGTGGAGCAGCTTCGAAATCAAGGTCGATCCATTGAAATGTTGTTTTTGGAGGCTTCGGACGGTATTTTGCGTCAAAGGTTCAGCGAAACCAGAAGAAAACACCCTTTGTCGCCGAGCGGTTCGGTGGAGGAGGGTATTCGAGCCGAACGAACGTTGCTCGAACCTCTCAAAGAAATTTCTACCAGTCTCAATACCAGTGCATTCAACTATCCTGAATTGCGTGCCTTGGTCATGGAAAGATACGGGGGAAAGAAGTCATCCAAACATTTGTCGATCATCATTCAATCTTTTGGATTTAAGTATGGCATCCCCTTGCATTCTGACCTTGTGTTTGATGTTCGTTTTTTGAGAAATCCTTATTTTCAGACCTCGCTGAGGTCTTTGACCGGCAAAGACGAAAAGGTCAAAAGTTTTGTGTTGGAGCAAAAAGATGCTCAGATCTTTTTGAACAAGGTCAGAGAATTGTTGCAATTTTTGATCGGTTGCTACGAAAAAGAGGGCAAAAGCTACCTGCAAATTGCCATCGGATGTACGGGGGGCCAACATCGGTCGGTGGCCATTGCGGACTACCTTGCAAGCGTTCTTTCCGACATGAACTATCCTAGCACGGTCTCTCATCGCGAGATTGATCGAAATCGTACTCTCTAACTTTTCGTGGAGCAAAAGAACCTCTTTTGAGGTTGCGACGGGAATTCTCCTTTGATCTTGTGGGCATTCATTTTCTTGTCATTTGATCTATGCAATGTTACTAGCCAAAACTTGTACTTTGCCTGAGTTCTACCCCGTCACGCAGGACAGGGAAACTCAAAACAATAAGGTGAAAAGCTTGTGTGTAAGGTTGCATGCAAGATCAGCAAAGGAACATAAGAAAGGACCATCATGTCAAATTCGACACTTCGTACATTTCTTTTTACTTCGGAATCTGTGACCGAAGGACATCCTGACAAAATCTGTGACCAAGTTTCAGATGCGTGTTTGGATGCTCTGCTCAAGCAGGACCCTTATTCTCGCGTGGCCATCGAGACCATGGTGGGAACGGGGTATGTTCATTTGGGTGGAGAAGTCACCACCAAAGCTCGCGTTGATTTTTCAGACATTGCACGCGATACCATTCGAAACATTGGTTATGTGAATTCTGAGATGGGGTTTGATGCAGACAACTGTGCGGTGATGAATTCCATTGGTCGACAATCCCCAGACATTTCTCAAGGGGTGACAGAAGGTGAAGGTCTTCACAAAGAACAAGGTGCAGGTGACCAAGGCTTGATGTTCGGTTATGCCTGCGATGAAAACACTGAATACATGCCTTCCCCGATTTTCTATGCACACAAACTCACTCGAAAGCTCACTGAAGCTAGAAAAGATGGAACGCTTTCTTACCTCAGACCGGATGGCAAATCTCAAGTCACGTTCAAGTATGAAAATGGAGTTCCAACTTCTGTAGATGCTGTTGTCATTTCGAGTCAGCATGAAGAAAATGTTTCTCAAGAACAAATTCAAAAAGACATTTTGGAAAAAGTCATACGCCCGTCGATTGACGATCAATTTTTGACCGATCAAACCAAATTTTTCATCAATCCGACAGGACGGTTCGTCATCGGTGGCCCCAAAGGGGACTGCGGATTGACTGGACGAAAAATCATTGTGGATACCTACGGTGGATGGGGTCGTCATGGCGGTGGAGCATTCTCTGGAAAAGATCCAAGCAAAGTGGATCGCAGCGCATGCTACATGGCCCGATACATTGCCAAAAACATTGTGGCTGCAGGCGTAGCCAAAAAATGTGAAGTTCAGTTGGCCTATGCCATTGGTGTGGCTGATCCAGTATCTGTGATGGTCGATACGTACGGAACATCTCAAATTTCTGAAGAGAAATTATCAGGTATCGTTCGAGAAGTTTTTCCTTTGAAGCCCAAAGGCTTGATCGAAAAATTGAATTTGCTTCGACCCATCTATTTGCCGACCGCAGCCTATGGCCACTTTGGTCGTGGATCAGACGGCTTCCCATGGGAAGCCACTGATATGGCGGATGCCATTCGGTCGATGGCCTAATGAATCTCCCACCATGGAATTTTCTATGGTGGGAATGCAAAAAAAGGTTAAGCTTCCATAGATATGATGTTGGATCGTACCAAAGCTGTGGAAGATGCTTTTTTGGCTTCGCTTGAGCAATCGGTTTCGGCCAAAGAATCGCCATCTGACCTTGGTTCCCAGAGGGCCTTGGCATGGTTGGAGTCCATGATCTTGTCCAGGTTGTTAGATTTACGCGCTCGCCAACTCAAAGCTACGGGAAAATCATTTTATACCATTTCCAGTGCAGGACATGAGTCCAATGTGGTTTTTGGTGATCTGTTGGCTAAGGACGATCCGTGTTTGCTTCATTATCGCAGCGGCGCTTTGATGATGGAACGATATCGACTCGGAGAACGTGATCGAGTGATGGATACATTGTTTTCAATGTGTGCATCTTCCCACGATCCTGTATCCGAAGGTCGTCACAAGGTATGGGGATCCAAAGATCTTTGGGTGATTCCACAGACCAGCACTATCGCATCACATTTGCCAAAATCGGTGGGTATGGCTTGGGCCATCGAAAAACTCAAACGATCGGGTTTGGAAAATCCGGTTTCGGGACAGTCCGTGACATTTTGCTCTTTCGGAGATGCAAGTGTGAATCATGCTTCTGCCCAGACAGCGTTCAATGCCGTTTCGTGGATGAGACATTCCAATTTGCCCTTGCCTTTGTTTTTTCTCTGTGAGGACAATGGTCTGGGAATTTCTGTGCGGACCCCAGCAGATTGGATTCACAAACGTTTTTCGACTCATCCATATTTTCATTATTTTGAGGCCCAAGGAATAGATCTTTTGCAAGTTTTTCGACAGGCTCAATTGGCACTCGCTACAGCAAGAGTCAAACGTGTTCCCGTTTTTTTTCACTTGAAAACACTTCGATTGTTTGGTCATGCGGGCAGTGACATGGAAAGTGTGTATCGAAGCGAAGAAGAAATTCTTTCTTCTGAAAAAGACGATCCATTGCTTCATTTTGCGCGGGATCTTCGGTCGTGGTCCTATGCGAGCGCAACAGACATTCGAGACTTGTATTTGTCTTGCAAGCAACGCATTGTTGAAAAATCCAGCGATGGTCGACTGGCTCAGCATCTTTCCAGTGGCAACGACATTGCATCTGCATTGTTTTTGGATGATAAAACTGTTCGCAATGTTTCTGGGCGATTGGAAACACGGCGAAATGACTACTATCAATCACGAAGCAAAGAACTTCCGGAATCGCCAGGTCACAAAAAGCGTCACATGGCTTTTTGGATCAATCAATCACTACGAGATTTGATGATTGAACATCCAGAACTCCTGATTTTTGGAGAAGATGTTGCCAAGAAAGGTGGCGTATACAATGTTACCACAGATTTGGTCGATGAATTTGGCGGACAACGAGTATTCAATACTTTGCTCGATGAACAGATGATTCTTGGGATGGCCATGGGTATGGGGCAGATGGGTTTTCTTCCAATGCCAGAGATTCAGTATCTTGCGTATTATCAAAACGCTCAAGATCAAATTCGTTCCGAAGCAGCTTCTCAATCTTTCTTTTCCAATCGTCAGTTTTTTAATCCCATGGTGATTCGGATTGCCTCTTTTGCCTATCAAAAAGGTTTTGGAGGCCATTTTCACAATGATCATTCGATTGCATCTCTTCTAGATCTTCCAGGAGTTGTGATTGCTACACCCAGTCGTGGGGACGATGCAGCCATGATGCTCCGAACACTCACACACATGGCCAAGATGCAAGGGCGAATATGTTTTTTTCTAGAACCCATTGCGCTCTATATGACGAAACATTTGCATGTCGAAGGAGATGGATTGTGGGAGTGTGAATATCCCTCCATCGAGAAGTCGTTGGAGCTTGGACAAGTGAGTGTATATGGACCTTCAGATGCGAGCATTGTTCTTCTGTCCTACGCCAATGGGTTGTACATGAGTTTGCAGGCTGCTAAAATTCTCAAAGAAAAATATCAGATCGATTGTAAAGTCGTGGATCTTCGATGGTTGAAACCTTTGCCATGGGATTCGATCGAAATGATCGTCAAACATGCGAGCAAGGTTCTTTTGGTTGATGAGTGTCGTGAGTTTGGTGGACCGAGTGATCGGATTCTCAGTCATTTGATCAATCGTGGATTGAATCGTGGCAAAACCATCAAGAGTATTCATGCCATGGATACGTACATTCCTCTTGGACCTTCGGCTCATCATGTACTGTTGCAGTTGCAAGACATTGTTCATGCCGTTGTGGCCATGACCCAAATCTAATGTAAGCCATACATTATCGCTAAGGGTATGGTGGACAAGCGAGAAGCTTGAGCGTTGGATTTATAAAAAAAGCGGTGTTATAAACGTTCCACCATGAGGTTGAAAGCCATACCGCAAGAACAACAGATCAAAAAACTTTGGTGTGGCATTTTGGTAGCAACCTATTTCGTGTTGCTTTGGGGAACCTTTGTGAGGGTGAGTCGATCGGGGTCGGGTTGTGGAACATCTTGGCCAGATTGTCAGGGAACGTTTTGGATTGCATGGGATCATTTGCCTCAAATCATTGAATACATTCATCGGGCGACCTCTGGACTGTATGGTATTGTTGCCTTGGTGGCCGTGTTGTGGACATGGAGAGCCTCTACATCGGTGTTGTCACGCTTGTTGGCGTTTTGTTTCTTGGGGTTTGTTTTTTTGGAAGCATGGATCGGAAGGGCATTGGTTCTCCAAGAATATGTTGTGGACGATCATCGTTTGCTGCGAATGATCTGGATGGGGATGCATTTCTTGAACACACTTTGCTTAACCGGAAATGTGATGCTGCTCTGGAAAGGTTTGGATCAGGCATGGACAAAAGATCCGAGAGCTCTGCAAGAAAAAATCAAAAAGATTATGTTGCGTCCAATGCCGGTGTTTTTTTTGGGACTTTGCCTTTTTGGTATCGTCACTTCTTTTTATGATTCGAGCATTGTGGTTCCTGGAAAAAGCGAATGGCTTGTCCCCGCATGGGTCAAAATCTGTCGAAACATTCATCCTTTTCTTGCGTTGGCATTTGTTGGGTTTGTGATGTGGCAGTTGGTAAGACAGGCGCATGATCACAGAGGAAAGAGTTGGATGTACTTGGCATGGGTTGTGGTGTTGAATGCGTTGATTGGATTGTCCAATGTGTTTTGGCATCACTGGCCAGGCTTGCAGGTGTTGCATGTTCTATGTACTCATCTGATTTGGTTGATGCTGGTGCTTTATGGTTTGGAACATTCGGGATCTCCGTCGCAACACCATGAATGTTCAGGGTCATAAGATCGATCTTTTTCCTCAAAAGAACCTTGCGGGGTTGTGGGTGGATTACAGCTTGACAAGCCCAGGCAAATTTGCGATAACACGGGACCTTTGGAAACAGTGTTCCATAGGTAAGTGTTTGTAATAAAACCAAAAAGGTAAGTGATTAGCATATGACAGGTGTTCGAGTTCGAGACGGCGAATCTTTCGAAAGCGCATTGAGACGATTCAAAAAACAATGCGAAAGAGCTGGAATTCTTTCTGAAATCCGAAAACGCGAATTTTATGAAAAACCCAGTGTACGTCGAAAGAAAAAAGCGATCATGGCTCTTAAGCGTACAGGCAAAAAAGCCAAGTTCGTCTAAATCATATTGTTTGCGTAGGTAAAGCCTGCTTTTGGGTGAGCAGGGCATATAGGCTTCACATTGGCTTTTTGGCTAAGATGAGGGGTTAATTTTTTTGATTCCCAGTGAGGTGATCGAAAGCATTCGGCAGCGCAGTGATGTGTGCAAAGTTGTGGGTGAAGTTGTATCGCTCAAACGTGCCGGGAAAGACTACATTGGTCTTTGTCCATTTCATAAGGAGAAATCCCCATCGTTTACGGTAAGTGCGCAAAAGCAATTGTTTTATTGTTTTGGATGCGGTGAAGGGGGAACCGTTATTACTTTCCTGATGAAATTTTATAGCCTGAGTTTTGTCCAGGCCCTGGAACAACTTGCCCAACATCTAGGAATTGACCTGGATCAGTACCAAAAAAACTCACAAGCCCTTCAAGCGGAACGCAAAGAAAAACAGCAGCTGTATGATTTGATGGACTATGTGGCCCATATTTTCCACAAGGTTCTCAAGCACTCCGATTCCGCAGTACAGGCAAGAAAGTACCTACAACAACGGGGCCTGAGCACCGAAACCATTCAAACCTATCGTATAGGCTATGTTCCTGAGGGTTGGGACAACTTGCTTTCGGTTCTCCAAAAGGACAAAAAGAATCTCGATCAGGCCAGTCAACTTGGGCTCATTTCGAAAAAAAGACAATCAAATCAGTATTTTGACATCTTTCGGGATCGAATCATGTTCCCTATCCTCAATGACAAAGAAGCCGTGATTGGCTTTGGAGGGCGTGTTCTGGAGGGAGAGGGGCCCAAATACCTCAATTCCAGTCAGTCCATCCTTTTTGACAAAAGTCGCACACTTTTCGGCCTAAATATTGCAACGCATTATTCTAGGGAAGAAAAAACAATGATTGTCGTCGAAGGATATATGGACCAAATCATGCTCCACCAATACGGGATTCGCAACTGTGTGGCGACCTTGGGAACTTCGCTGACCCGTGGTCATGCGCAGACCCTCAAGAGGGTCGTCGACAAGGTGGTCATGCTCTATGATGGCGATCAGGCGGGGCTTGGAGCTGTGAAACGGTCGATGAAACCCTTGTTGGAAGAAGGGTTGGATGTGCGCGTATGTGTGATTCCTCAGGGAGATGATCCGGATAGTTTGGTTCGCAAAATTGGGGCCGAAGCTTTTGGAAGAATGATCGGTCAGTCGATTGGCATTTTGGATTTCTATCATCTTTATTTTTATCAGCAGGAAAAAAACCTGAGCCTGAAGGCGGAGCATTTTTCGGATTTGGTTCAGTGGGTGGCCCAGCTCAAAAATGTTTATGTGAAGAAAGTATTGATGGATGGTGTCAAGAGAGTGTTTTCGGTGGATGACAGCGTGTTTCAATCTCAGTCAGCGTGGAGTGATTTTCACCCTTCGGAAACCAAGCCTCAGGTGCAAAAATCTCAAAATATTCAAAATACTTATGCTTTAGAGGAAGCTATGGTATTACGAGTTTGCGCAGAGTTGCCCGAGATGAGAAGTAGGTTTGTGGAAGAGTCGATTGTAGAGTGGTTTGAACATCCCATCATCAAAGAACAAGCCTTGATATGGTTGGATGAAATTTCTCAACCCTCTTCAGAAAATACCCCTTTCACCGCCAGCGATTTCGTCGAAAAGTGGCCCGAGGAAGAAACACGCCCATTGATATCTAAGATTTTCATTCAAGATTGGTCCAGTGAGAAACACGTTCTGGAAAAAATTTGGACCGATTGCATCTCAAAATTGCGAGACAGAAAAGTTAAAAATTTACACAAAGCTTTGATGGAAGCGGAAGCTTCGGGAAACGAGCAACGTTTGCAAGAGCTTTCAAAACAAATGCAGGCAGTAAAGAAACAACAAATCAACCGAGATTTGGGTGAACTAGCACCAGCGCTGGGAGGTCATGATGAAAGAAGATAAAGATATAGGTCAGTTTCAGAATCTGATCGATGCGGGAAAAGAAAAAGGTTACTTGACCTATGAAGAGGTCAACCGAGTACTTCCACATGAAGTGGTCCAAAGTGAGCAGCTTGACGACATCATGGTGCTTTTTGGGGAGCTTGACATTGCGATTGTAGACAGTGAGAAACAGGGTAAAGCTCACATCGATCGTATCAAAGCTGAACTTCCAGACAATCAAGAGTCAGAAAAAGCCCAGGCCGTTCGATCCAATGATCCTGTGCGGATGTATCTCAAACGTATGGGTGCTGTTGCGCTTTTGACTCGTGAGGGTGAAGTCGAAATTGCAAAGAAAATCGAAGAAGGAGAAGACGAAGTTCTGGAGATTTTGATTCGATCTACCGTGGGGACCAAGGAAGTTTTGCTCATTGGAGAAAAACTAAAAAAAGGCACCATTCGTGTGAAAGACTTGGTTCGTGGGATTGAAGAAGATGATGAAACGTTTGATGAAGAAGGTCATACCAAAGATGTTCTCAAACTCATCGACAAAATCAAACGCATCAATCGCGACAACACCAAATTGGTTGAAGATAAAAAGTCTTTCAAAACAACAGATAAGAAAAAAGAGCTCAGAGACAAACTGGAAAAAAACCATGTGAAGATGTTTTCGACGCTCAAAGAAATCAATTTGAATCGAAAATGGATCAACCGAATTGTATCCAAAATCAAAAATATGCTTTTGAAAATCGAACGTGCGGAACGCTCGATTGCAGCTGCGGAAGAAAATACACAGAAAAATCTCAAAGAGCTTAAGATTCTTTTCAAAGAATCCAAAAAAGGAAAAATAGAATCCAAAAAAGTTCAAAAGACACTCAAAGATACTTCTCTGGAAGATCTGGTTGAGATTGAGAAAAGTGTTAAAAATGCAGAAAAACTTTTGAACAAAGTCCAAGAAGATGCAGGTATGACACCCAAGCAGCTTCAAGACATGTACAAAAAATTGGAGCATGGTGAGCGAGTTGCAGACATCGCGAAGGCTCAGTTGATCGAAGCCAACCTGCGTTTGGTAGTTTCCATCGCCAAAAAATACACCAACCGAGGTTTGCAGTTTTTGGATTTGATTCAAGAAGGTAACATCGGATTGATGAAGGCTGTGGACAAATTTGAATACCGCAGAGGATACAAATTTTCTACCTATGCAACATGGTGGATTCGGCAGGCCATCACTCGCGCGATTGCTGATCAAGCCCGAACCATTCGTATTCCTGTTCATATGATCGAGACCATCAACAAGTTGGTCAGAACATCACGTGCCTTGGTTCAGGAGTTGGGTCGTGAACCCCAGCCAGAGGAAATCGCCGAAAAAATGGAACTTCCTTTGGAAAAAGTTAGAAAAGTTCTTAAAATTGCGAAAGAACCCATTTCCTTGGAAACTCCCATCGGTGAAGAAGAAGACTCACATCTTGGGGATTTCATCGAAGATAAAAATGCCATCAATCCAAGTGATGCGGTGGTTGGGATGAGTTTGTCGGAACAAACCCGAAAAGTTTTGGCAACCTTGACTCCGAGGGAAGAAAAAGTTCTACGCATGAGGTTTGGTATCGGTGAAAAATCTGACCATACCTTGGAAGAAGTTGGACAAGACTTTGATGTTACGCGTGAGCGTATTCGTCAGATCGAAGCAAAAGCTTTGCGCAAGCTTCGACATCCAAGTCGTGCCAAAAAACTAAAAAGTTTCATCGATTCATAAAAATCGTTGAAGTAAAAATTAATCGGGCCCTTAGCTCAGTGGTTAGAGCTCCCGGCTCATAACCGGTTGGTCCCAGGTTCAAATCCTGGAGGGCCCACCAACATTTAGGGTGGAGAGAAATGGAACAAAATATAGAAAGCATTTTGAAACTTCAACAATTGGATCAGGAAATCGATCTGATCAAATCAGATGCGCAGGTTTTTCCCGATCGTCTCAAAGAAGTTCAAGATGAATATGATCAAAAGAAACTCCGTTTCGACGAGATCTCCACGCGAATCAAAGCTTTGGAAGCAGAAAAAGCAGATTTGACGGATACCCTTTCGTTGGAAGAACAACGTCTGGCCAAAAGCAAGAAAAAGCTCAACGAAATTTCCAAAAGTTATGAGTATCAAGCACTGAAAAAGGAAATCGAATCCACTGAGCGCAACAACACTCTTTTGGAAACGCAGATCAAGGAAAAAGAATCTGACATTGAAAAAACTTCTGTAGAAATGACCTCTGCCAAAGAGGAGTACGAAAAAGTTCAAGAGAGACTGGATGCCATTCAAGGTGAAGTGACTGTGAAAATGGGTGAGTTGGACGGTGTTCTCTCTGAAAAAACCAAAGAGCAAGAACATTTGGAAGGTGATTGTGACAAAGCAATTTTGTCAAAATATCGGATGATCCGCAGTCGACGTTATGCCGATGCATTGGTTCCCGTGATCAGTGGCTCTTGTCAGGGATGTTTTATGAACGTTCCCCCACAAATGTTCAACCAGATGTTGCAAGATCAAACCAAGATTCATCAATGTCCCAATTGTCAGCGACTGATTTTTTGGAAAGAAGACGAACAAGAGTAAACCCCTTCCGTTGGGTTTGAATCAATCCATGAGTTCTTCAGACATGTCATTCATGTATGTAGATGGTGCCAGTCGAGGCAATCCCGGGCAGGCAGCCATCGGTGTCTCCATTTGTGATCGTGATCAAAAGGAGTTGTACAACCTGAGCCAGGCCATTGGAATTCAAACCAACAACGTAGCAGAGTATCAAGCTCTGATCCAAGGCTGCAAACTTGCGCTCTCCAAAGGTGTGATGAACCTGTCGGTTCGATCAGATTCTCAGCTTTTGGTTCGTCAAATTGCGGGTCAATATCGTGTCAAACAGCCTCATTTGAAGCCTTTGGTTCAAGAAGCCAAAGAGCTTTTGGCCAAATTTGCCTCGTATGAACTGGTTCATGTTCCTCGAGAAGAGAACAAAAGAGCAGATGCCCTGGCCAATCTGGCGCTGGATCAGTAGCCACTCTTTCTTGTTCACTTGAATAAAATCTCATTTTCGACTACATAAGAGATCTTGATCTTTAGAGGGTCGGGTGATCGCTGCAAAAGGTGAAACAAACTTTTGTGGAGGAAAGTCCGAGCTCCAGTAGAGCAGAGAGCTGGGTAACCCCCAGGGCAAGTGATTGTCGGAAAGTGCAACAGAAAGCAAACCGCCGATGGATTGTTTCAATCACAGGTAAGGGTGAAACAGGGAGGTAAGAGCTCCCTCATGAGAGCCATGCAAGTGGCCATGCGGTAAACCCCTCTCGGAGCAAGGCCAAATAGGAAAACACGATATGATGCTCTATCATTTGTTTTCGGGTAGGCTGCTTGAGTGTGTTGGTAACAACATACCTAGATAAATGATCGCCGCAGATGTATTCTGAACAGAACTCGGCTTACAGACCCTCTGAAGATCTTTCTTTTATTCGTCGTCAGACGAATTTTCATCTGGACTGGGAAACTTACTTACGGGACCACTGCTATACGCAGGTGTATTTTCCTTGGCGGGGGCTCTTTCTTCGAGTTTATCGACTCTTTGTTTCAATTCTTTGATTTTTTTGGCAGGGTCTTCCTTGAAACATTGTCCATTTTTGTAGAAGTATCCCAATTTTTGGCACATGGTTTCGGATGTGATCGTTGGACAGATTTCGTTGTTGGGATCTGAAAGAGAGGCTTTGGCTGTATATCCTTGTGATTGACTTCCACCGCCACATTCCTTCTTGGACATCACTTGACTCAAGGTATCGATCGTATCGCCATTTTCTTTGGACAAAATGCAACATACATCCTCGTACTGGGCCATGCTTTGCTCACATGCCAATAACAAACCGATTACCAAAAAAGATGATCGCCACATGTTGTTCATGAAAATATTCTATCACAACGATGGGAAAGAAAAAGTAGAATGTAAAACCCAAGAATTCCAGGTCTTTGATGGAGGCTATGTGGTATGGGTGGGGCTTTTCGAAAGATGGGTTTGAACACTGATCATGGTCAAACCTTCCATGACACTGGGTTTTTTTACAATGATGTCGATGTCTTTGGCTTTCGAAAACACTTCCAACAGATGATAAGCCAATTGATGGGCCAACGTTTCAATCAGCTTGAACGCTCTTTCTGTCGACCAGTTTTGAATCACGCTGCACACATCCATATAATCGATGGTATCCATCAAATGATCGGAAGCGGTGCATGGGTTGAAATCAACGTTGAGTTTGATCGTAATCAGCAAAATCTGAGGTTGGCTTCGCTCTTTGTCGGATACACCAATGCGAAAGGGTATTCGAAAATCTTCAATGTTGATCAATCCCATGATTTCAACATCATCAAAAACAGCGACACAAAGTTATTCTTTTACCCGCGCAACGTAGCGACCGGTTTCTGTGTCAATTTCCACGAGTTCATCTTGTTCGATGAAGCCAGGAATCAACACCGTTGCACCCGTATCGGTTTTGGCTTGTTTGAAGGTGTTGGTTGCGGTTGCTGTTTTGATGTAAGGTTCACACTCTACAATTTTTACCTGGACGGTTTTGGGAAGACTGATTCCCAAAGGCTGACCATCATGAATCTCCACCATCATTTGTAAATTTGGACGAAGATAGTCGGTCATTCCTTCCAACATATCACCTGAAATCTGCAATTGTTCGTAGGTTTCAGTGTCCATGAAAACATAATGTTCACCTTCCTGGTAGAGGTATTCCACGGGTCTGGTTTCCAAGGTCACACGTTCTACACTTTCTGAAGAACGAAACTTGTGTTCGGTTTGTGTGCCTTTTTTGATGTTACGCAATTTGACTTGAACAAAAGCAGCGCCTTTTCCTGGAGAATAATGCACAGCTTCCATCACTCTCCATAGCTCATCCTTGTATTGAATGACCATACCTACTTTTAGTTGCTTTGAGCCAATCATGAAATACCTCTATCAATCAATGGTTAACGTTTGTGGTTTAGGTTCCTGCAGAATAATCTGTTTTGTAGTTCTCTTGCTCCGCACTCAAGGTATCAATGGTGATGCCCATGGTTTTGAGTTTGATGCTGGCAATTTGGTTGTCCTGTTCTTGAGGAAGAACATGAACCTTTTTATCAAGCTTGGTACCGTTTGTGTACAGCTCCAACAATGCAAGAAATTGGTTGGAGAAGGACATGTCCATGACTTCTGCAGGATGTCCTTCCGCAGCGGCCAAATTCACCAGGCGGCCTTTTCCAAGAACGAAGATGCTTTTTCCATTTTTCAATTTGTATTCTTCGTTGTTGGGGCGAACTTCCGTGATGGACTGTGCAATCGATCCCAAATCCACAAGGTTTAACTCACAATCATAGTGACCGGTGTTGCAAACGATGGCCCCGTCTTTCATGGTTTCGAAGTGCTTTTTGACGATGATGTCTTTCATCCCCGTTGTTGTGATGAAAATATCTCCAACTTTGCTAGCTTCTTCCATACTCATGACTTCATGACCTTCTAGGGTTGCACGAAGCGCAGCGACAGGATCAATTTCGGTGATGATGGTTTTGCTCCCAAGCCTTTGGTTTCAACGCTACACCGCGACCACAATGACCATATCCAGCCACCACAAATTTTTTGCCAGCGATCAGAACGCTGGTTGCTCGCAAGATACCGTCCAACGAAGATTGACCGGTTCCATACACGTTGTCGAAGTCCCATTTGGTTTGTGCATCGTTGACCGCAAAAATAGGGTATTGCAAAAGTCCATCAGAGGCCATCGCGCGCAAACGCTGAACACCCGTGGTGGTTTCTTCGGTTCCACCAATGACATTGGCTGCAATGTCTTTGTGATTTTTGTGAAGAGAGAAGATCAAGTCTGCACCGTCATCAAGGGTAAGATTGGGTTTGAATGCAATGGTTTGATCGATGCATTCATAAAATTCGTCGTTGGTCATGCCATGCCAAGCGTAGATCGAGGTTCCCGCTTCGGCCAACGCGGCAGCAACATCATCTTGGGTCGAAAGTGGATTGCAACCTGACCATGCGACTTCGGCTCCGGCGGCGCGCAAGGTTTCGACCAATACGGCAGTTTCTTTGGTGATGTGGATGCAACCAGCAATTTTTGCACCTTTGAAGGGTTTGGTTTCACTGTATTTTCTTCTCAGTTCCATGAGAACGGGCATTCGGCTTTCGGCCCAATGAATTTTTTTTCTTCCGGCTTGCGCCATATTGATGTCTTTGACTTTGTAGTTCATTTCCATCCCTTTCATCCTTGGTGATTCAAAAAATCACCTTGGATTGGTTTCCAAGTACTTGATTTGTACGGTTATATCAAAAAACCGCCGTTGATAGATATCACTTCCCCCTGAATATAGGAAGACTTATCGCTGGCCAGAAAGGCAATCAAATGGGCGATTTCATCGGGTTGACCCATGCGACCCAGGGGCACGGTTTCGATCATTTTTTCTTTGATCGTGTCGGGAATGGTTTGGGTCATTGCAGTATCAATCAGTCCAGGTGCAATTGCATTGACATTGATCTGAAAACGAGAAAGTTCCAGTGCCCAGGTTTTCGTCATGCCCACCACGCCAGCTTTGGCCGCACTGTAGTTGGTCTGACCATAGATTCCTCGATAGGCCACGGAAGATAGATTGATGATTTTGCCGCGATTTTGAGTCGACATGATTCGAGCACAGGCCTGGCCCATCAAAAAGACACCTCTGAGATTGACGGCAATGACTTGATCGAACTGCTCTGGCGTCATCTTGAGCAAGGTGCTGTCTCGCAAAATTCCCGCGTTGTTGACCAAAATATCCACTCGATTCCATTGTTTGTGAATGGAAGTTACGACAGATTCGACCTGATCGGCTTTTGATACATTGGCATCAAAGGCAATGGCCTTTTCTTTGAGAACCGGATGCTGATCGATTTGTTGTTGAAGAGCGTCCTTGTCCAGATCCACCATGGCGATTGATGCTCCCAGACTGGCCAAGTGTTTGGAAGTTTCGAGGCCAATGCCTCCTGCGGCGCCTGTTACGACTGCCACGTTGTCGTGCAACTGAATGTGATTCATCGTAGCCTGCTTGTAGCGGAAGGATGGTCAATTGTAAAAAAGAATCGAGTGAAGCCCTTTAAGAAAAAGCGAATTTGAGTGACTGGTTACAGTGTCACTTGCAGACCTAGGTCTGCAAAGTGATGAATTCGCGTAAAGCCGGTCAGAGCTTGTCGTAGCCTTGTGTAGTTCATGCCAATTTTGAATCGATGATCGGGATAGAGATACCAGTTGATTCCTGCTGCAATTTCTTGACTACGATCGGAGGACCCTTGCGAATTGGGGTCAATCCATGCATATCGGAACACCGTTTCTATTTTTTGCGGAATCAAGAACATAGAGGGTTGAACATAAAATCCCTGGGCATAAAAATCATACGTGGGAACAGAAATGTTTTTTCGATAAAAATATTCTCCGAGCAAGCTAATCCCTTTGTAACTCAGATGCAAATCAGAACTGGAATGCATGAAGCTCGCGCGGGCGTCGTCGATGGTATTGTTGGCATTGACATCCAATCCTCGGTTTTGATCATAGGCAAAGGAACTGCCAAGCTCCCAACGAAAGGTCTCAAAATTTTCTACCCCTCCCTCGGAATATCCGACAGGTCCTCGAGGATGCACGGACAATCGACCTACATACAGATGTCCGAGGCTACCGCCGGAGGTCCCATTGGAAAGATTTTGACCTGTGTTGAAAAGGGCGGAAGGTTGAGACGAGGTTTGCAGGGGTCCTGCTCCATTAAAAATAGATACAATCGCACTGTATTGTTTTTGAAAACGTTGCACACTGACTCCACGATCTCGACCCAGAGAAAATTGCGAGGTTGCAATGCTTCGATGCATGAGATTGAGGTTTCCGGAGTAGATCATCCATTGTTTTCCCACGGGGACTTTGTATTGACCTACTTTCAGGTCCAGTCCTTTGTGCCGCAAGCGGATGTAATAGTCTTCCAGACGCAGTCCTCCTGTAGTGCTTTCATTGGGGAACAACGAGTAACTGCGAGTCTGCCGTCCTGCTCCGGCTTGAATGTAATATTGAAGAAATCGTCCCAGAGCATTTCCACCTGCGTAGAGTTTTGCGTGAACCAGATCAAAAGAACTGTAATCCGCCAAAGAATCCAGATGAGCATAACTATAGTTGACGTTGAGGCGGGTTCCTACCTTGAGAAGATAGCGACCATCTTCGGTTTTGATGTAAAAACCATCCTCATATCCAGATTGGACGAAGGGGATTCGCTCCACCGCCATGGCCAGTGGGCACATCCATAGCAATCCAAAAGCAAAAGAAAGACCAAGAATAATCCGATTTTTTTTCTTCATGATGGGTACATTTTTGATACACATAAGATGAAAAAGATGGAACAAAAAAAACGATCATGGATATGGGTGGGCATGGCATTGTTTGTGCTGTGCGTGTGGGATCAAAGTCAAGCGGTAGAGCGCTTGGGATATGTTGGTTTGTCGTACTATTTGCCCATCAACATTCATCCCGAAAATAGTCTCGGGGCTCATCATGAACAAATTGATACAGGGTATTTTTTGTCGGAACAATGGGCCGTTCAAATGAGTTGGGCATTTGCTTTGAATCAACAGAAACGGGTGACCGTGAGTTTTGGTCCCGAGTTCTATTTGATGAATGATGTGACGCTTACCCCCTTTGTCTATGCGCGGTTCATTTATGGTGTGTTACCTCAAAATACCTTGGGACTGTCGACTGGATTTGGATTTGAGTACAACTTGGGTGCAATTGCCGTGGAAAATCTTTCTTTGCGCGCGAGCCTTGGGTTGCGCCAGGAATTTCCAGATTCGGGGGGACGGCAGACACGTTTCGATGTTGTTCAGGTCGGTGTGACTTGGTCGTTTTGAGCAGATGTCCCTAATGGGCTTGGGCCCAATTGTCACCCATACCCACCTCTACCAGCAAAGGAACAGAAAGTTTTGCGGCAGATTCCATTTTTGTTTTGACCATGGCTGAAAGCTTTTCCAATTCCGATTCAGGTCCTTCAAACACCAACTCATCATGCACCTGCAACAACATTTGACTTTGGTATTCTTTTTCCATCAGTTCGTTGTGAATGTCGATCATGGCGACCTTGATGATATCGGCTGCCGTTCCCTGAATGGGAGCATTTGTGACGATCCGTTCTGCCATAGAGGCCATTCGAGGGTTTTTGCTGTTGATTTCGCCCACAGGCCTTTTACGTCCAAACATGGTTTGAACGTATCCATTTTTTTTGGCCATTGAGATTTGCTGTGCAAAATAGTCTTTGACGCTGCTGTAGGTATGGAAATAATTTTCGATGAATGCTTTGGCTTCATCCAAAGAAATTCCATTTTCTTTGGCCAGTCGTCGAGAACCCATTCCATAAATGATTCCAAAATTGATGGTTTTGGCCTGTCCACGTTGTTGTTTGGTCACGTTTTCAAAAGGAATGTCAAAAATCAGAGATGCGGTTTGCGTATGGATGTCGATGTTTTTTTGAAAAGCTTCGATCATGGTTTGGTCGTTGGCCAGATGAGCCAGGATTCTCAACTCCACTTGAGAATAGTCCGCAGACAAAATCTTCCATCCCTTTTCTTTGGGGATGAAACTTTTTCGAATCTCCAGTCCCAAGGGATTTCGGATCGGAATGTTTTGAAGATTGGGATCTGAGCTCGACAATCTTCCTGTTGACGCTACGGTTTGATTGAAACTGGTATGAATGTTTTGAGTATCTGAATGAATCATTTTGGGAAGAGCATCAATATAAGTAGACAAAAGTTTGCTTTGATTGCGATAGTCCAACAAGGCTTCCACCAAAGGGTTGGGCAAATACTCTTCCAAGGTTTCTTGATCGGTGGAGTAGCCCGTTTTGGTGGTTTTCACTTTTCTTACCGAGACGTGAGGTTCATTTTGAATCTTGATTTTTTCAAACAAGATGGGTCCCAGCTGCTTGGGAGATTTGATGTTGAACTCTTCTCCTGCGAGCTGATGAATCTTTTTGGTTAGATCTATCAAGTTGCTGCTCAGTGTTTTGGAGAGCACAGCCAAGGCCTTTTTGTCCAAATGAAATCCTCTTCGCTCCATCGAGAGCAAAACCTCGATCAAGGGTACCTCGATGGTCGAGAGGACTTTGTCGAGCTGTTGCTTTTGGAGCTCCGATTCAAAATACACATACAACATGTAGGTTGCCCATGCATCTTCGCATGCATATTCCGTGAGTTTTTCTTTGTCGACTTCTACCATTGAAATTTGTTTTTTTCCTTTTCCGATGAGCTCTTCGGTGGGAATTTTTTTTACGTTCAAATATTCAAGGGACAGGGCATCCAAGCCATGTTGATGTGTATTCGGCTTGAGAAGATACGACGCGAGCATCGTATCAAATGCAATGCCTTTGAGCTCTATGCCTTCATTGCGAAAAATGTGAGCATCAAATTTGATGTTTTGACCAATTTTGTGGATGGAGGGGTTGCTCATGATGGGGGCAAACACTTCCCAACATTCACTGGGAGAAAAATCTGCACTGGGAAAGTGAACAAAATACGCATCCTCTGGCCGAAAACAAAACGAAAATCCCACCATTCGTGAAGCGATGGTATCCAAACCCGTTGTTTCTGTGTCGATCACAACATGGGATTGCTTGCCCAACAGTTTGCTCATCTCATGAAGCTGCTCATGGGTCTGGATGCGAACATAGTGAGCTTTGGTGTGGGATAAAGAAGATGCAGAAACAGTCGGCTTGGAAGATGTCGAGTAGATTGGGGCGGAGGTTTTTGTCTTCTTGCTTGGGTTTCGAAGCAGGCGTGAGCTGAAGCTTTTGATCAGGGAATGAAATCCAAGTTCAGCAAACAAAGGAGTAATTTTCTCCGGATCCATCGATTGCACACGCAAATCATCTAAATGAAGTTCAACAGGAATGTTGGTGTGAATGGTCACAAGCTCCTTGCACAAAAAGGCTTGATCTTTGAACTCCCTGAGTTTTCCTTGCACTTTCTCGGGCTTGACCTGATCCAGTTGATCATAAATGCTGGTCAGTCCGCCATAGGTTTGAATCAATTTGCTCGCGGTTTTCTCACCGATGCCGGGGACGCCGGGGACGTTGTCCGAAGAATCTCCCATCAAGGCCAGCATATCGGTCACGTGCTGCGCCTGAACACCCCATTTTTTTTCACTTGCCGCTGCCCCCAAAATTTCGACATCGGAACCTTTTTTGAGTTGGTATATGAAAATTTGATCATTGAGCAGCTGCAAAAAATCTTTGTCTCCCGTAACCAGATAGCTAGAGGTCCCCAGAGAAGCAGCTTGGACGGCAAAAGTACCCATGATGTCATCGGCCTCAAATCCGGGCATCACAATGAAAGGAATGTTGAAAGCCTCTACGATTTTTCGAATGTAAGGAAGCTGCGCTTGGAGTTCTTCCGGCATTTTTTCCCGCGTGGCTTTGTAATCTTCAAAAACCTTGTGTCGAAATGTTTTTTCCGGTGAATCAAATGTGACAGCAATGAAATCGGGCTTTTCTTGGTCCAAAATTTTCAAAAGCGTGTTGGTGAATCCAAAACATGCTCCTGTTTCCATCCCTTCCTTGTTGGTCAGAGGGTTGGACGAAAACGCGAAATGACTTCGATAGGCGATGGCTGAGCCATCCAACAAAAATAGACGAGAAATAGCGGATCTCCTTGCTTTTCAACAGTATGAATTCAACCCAAAACATCGACTTGATGCCTTGGAGGCTTTTATAGCTACAGGAAATGACGTAAGAGATCAAATTCAGATGGAGTCCCCATCAGCAGGACTTTCTGTCTCATGTTTTGAAATTCTTTTATTGTTTGATCGTTGCAATGGCTGAGAATGCGGGTACGACAACCGTATTTCCCGATGCACTTCCACTTACAAGCTCATGACCTGCGGGGATGGCAACCACTTTGTCCAAGGGAGTGGAGTTGACCAAAAGCTGCATGTCGTTTAACGCGTTTGCCTTGCTGGTAAAGGTCCAACCGGTTTTGGGATAAAGGGAGCCACTCTCTGCGGAGAATCCTACCCATTGGCTGAAGGTATAGTCGGATGAAATGGAAGCAGGAGGAGGAACCTGAAGTCGTGCAAAGATGTTTGTGTAAGGAGAAAGATAGGTGTTGTTGCTGAGCATTCCTGGTGTCCAAGCAGCATTGTTGGATTCATCCAATAGGAAGAAACTGTACACCGAAGGGTCATATCCAAGAAGCAAGTTGTCCATGATGGTATGCTGACTGATGACGCCTTCGTCGCCGTTGGTGATTTGGATCAGTCGATTGTCGCCATAGAGGATATTGTTTTTGACAATGTGTCCATTGTTGTTTCGATTCAACAGAATGCATCCACAAACATCCTTTGATGATGTTTTCTTCAATGAGAGTGGATTCCGAACGGTTGTCCATATAGATTCCATTGTCGAGGGTGGAAAAGCCAGATTGCCCACCTTGTATCCGATTTGGTTGTTTGGCGCAGGAGAAGTCTCGATGATGTTTTTGCGAATGGTATTGTTCATGGTTTGCAGCTTGGATTCAGATTTTCGAAAGTATAGATGGCTCCACCATCTCCCAACACTCTCATGGTATCTACCAGGTGATTTTTTCGATGATGTGGTCTTGTCCATCCAAACGAATGCCGATGTAGCCGATGTTTTGATTTCGTTTTCGAAAATATGATTTCCGATCGTGGATTTTCCTGTGATGGCCACCGAAAATTGGTTGCTTGCGGCCTTGAATGCATTGTGCATTCCTGTGGAGCGTCCCCATGTTTTGGACGAAATGTCTTCGATCGTATTGTATCCTACGCTGCTGTAGTCTGAGAAAAAGAGATACACGCCAACTCCGGAAATGTTTGAAATGTAGTTGTGGTAAATTTCTAGGTAGTCGGTACCACCGTTGGCATAGATGGCCGAGTTGTAGTTGTTGCTGATGTCACAAAATTGAATTCGAACATGGGCGGCTTCCACAAAAATGGCATCTTTGTAATAGTATTCAAGGTTCAAATCAGAAATATCATAGTAGTCCCCGGTCACATGGAGACCTCTTTCCACTACAGGAATTCGAATGTCTTTGTTGAGAGTGGTAGCATCGGTATAGAGAAAAAGCTTTTGCATGGAAGGTTTGTAGCTCCACTCATTGACCTGATCCACATAGTTGAGGTGGTTGTACAAATAGAAACCATTACCTTCTTCACCGCCGTTTGGATTGTTGTTTCCCTCGGTCCAGGATACTTCACCTACGTTTTTGTTCATCCCTGATAGATTGATGGTTGTGGTGGTGTAGGTTTCCCAGTCTTGTGTTTCTGCAGACCAATGAGTTCCGCGATGAGTGACTTGAACTCCATCGGAATAGTCGGTGTAGTTTCCTCCCAACAAATCTTCAGAGTAAATGGTGTCTTTGTCTCCGCCATCCATTTTGAAGAGTGGACTTCGACCTGGATAAAACATTTCGTCATCGATGAAAATGGCTCCAGCTCCGGGAAGGTTGATGGTGGTAGAATAGATCGGACCACTGTATTCTGTCCATGTCAAACTCGCAGGGTCAGGGGCACCGACAATCCGGGGAAGGGCTCCTTGGCCATAGGATCCAATTTTGGGACGATTGTTGTCATTGCTTCCTGCAATGGGAGGAAGAGTCATGCTGCCATACCATGTGCCTCCTCGTTCAAAAAGAATGGCTACAGGACCTTGGGCAAGGTTGAGAAGTTCTTCGGCCCGAACCAAACTTTGGATGGGCTCTTCTTTGCTTCCAGAATTGGCATCATCTCCGGAGTTCGATACATAATAAGTTGGAATGGTTTCTTCAGAAGCTTCCGAACGCAACTTCCCATCAAAGACAAAACTTTCTTGCGCCGACCACTCTCCCGTATTCATGTTTTTGTATTGGATGTTGTAGGTTTCGTTGACTTCCAAGTGAGACAAAGACACTTGATTGGAGTTGGATGAAAATTCAGTCCAAAGATTTTCACTTTGTGGTTTGAGACGAATCAAATAGCTGCCCATGGTTTCATCGATGGCAAAGGTTGCAGAATGTGCGCTGCTTTGAACCAGCGTAAGACCCTCGGGAAGGCTGCTTGGAAAACTTTCTTCTACGTCGTCAGTCTTGGAGTTGAACGATCCTGTGTCGATGTTGATGGTGCTTTGGAGAAGGCTGCAAGCCGTCAAATGCAAACTCAACACAGCAATGGTTGTGAGTGACATTCCAGTGTTGCGGAGAAAAACGGCCTTCATTCTGGGTTGTGCTTGTTTCATCATACGATCAACAAAGCAAGGATTGGGCCATAAAAAAATTATAATAAAATCAAAAACTTATATTAATCTTTGATCCAATTTGCCGATTTTTGGCCGGCCTTTTGGACCGCGGGTGCTGAGATTTCGCTCAATCATCCAGCGAGGGTAAGGGCAGAAACGAGCCACAACCTAGCGGTTGCGACTCGACGATTCAAAACGCATTTTCTGAGTCGAAACTTATGTAGTCGGCGGTATCGTCAAAGCCATTTCGCTTTTGAACATCGATGACGGTTCCGATCCTTCGATAAAAGCGATACCAAGAGTAATAGGTTGGATCTTTCATCGAAAACGCCCAGCAATAGTGTTCTGGATCCACCCGGTCTTCATACACAAGGTTGGCATAACTTTCGTCGAGTTTGATCTCAAAAAGAACATCTTTGGACGAAAACTTTTTGTCGTGTTTCCACCAGAGAGAAAACCAAGATTTCGGCTCTGCCAAGCTCATCTTTTGTTCCTTAGCTTTTTGGCGCGCACCGATTCTGGGTCGGCTGACGTTCTCTTGTCTCAACCCCAATCCATACACTCCGGTACCCGCGAAATAACTGTTTTCACCGCTTCGTATTTTTTCCTCAAGGATTTGAATCCGAGGTTGAATGCGCACCAAATTTTCAGCATCGATTCCAAAATACGAGGGATTTTTTCGCTCTTCATACATGGTTTCAATGATTTCGTTGTAGCGTTTGATTTGCGGACGAATCTTGTACGTCATTTTTCGAACCACAGTGTAATAAGGTTTGAACAAATCAAAATCGTCGTTTTGATCGTCCACAAGGCCTTTGACCACTTTGGCGGCGTAGTCTGTGGGCCAGCTTTGAACCCGCTCATCCAAGCTTTGTTCTTGAATCTGTCGAACGACATCTTCAAATGCCAAAGCTTTGTATTCTTTGCTCTGACCTTTGGTTTCTCTATTTTTGATGACCGCTAGATTGAATAGATCCTTGTTGGCCGCAAAGTGAGCTCGGTCTCCATAGTATTGAAGTTTGGACAACTGATAACACTGTTCAAACGATGGTCCACGATGAATCCCAATGGGTGTTTTTTCGACATAACTTTTGGGAATGCAAATCGATTCAAAGTCTGTTTTTCGATACAGCTTGGCGGCCTCTAGTTGTTCTTCGAGTCGCTCTTTCTGCGCGTACAACCATTCCCACTGATGCGTGACTTTTTGATCGATGGTTTCCCTTTCATGATTGTCGTTCTCGACTTCGGATCCGATCGGTTGGGTTTCAGTGGGTCTTTTTCTCAATTCATGTTCTCTCTCGAATGTTGCGATTCGAACATTCATCTGAGCGAGCTCTTTTTTCAATTGAGGCAATTGCCTCTCAATGGCAATGGAATCCACATCCAGCCATGAGATATAGTCCAAATCGATCACAATGATCGCTTTGTCGGTATGAGATGTGGAAGAAACATCTCGAAGATTTTTATTTCGATCAAGAGCTAGGATTTCAATTTTTGTGATCTGCCCTTTTTTTCCATGCGTGGTTCGAATCCAAGGCAAAAAGGGAATGAGCATTTCTTGGGTTTTCGCTTTGTCGCGCAAGTAGCCTGGCATGTTGAAATGGAGTTGAGGTGCCAATCTTTGATTCGAGGACGCATCCTTGTAAGAAATTTTATACAGTTTCTGGTGTTCATGGATGGATTCTGGATAGGACAGTACAAGTTCATGCCCCTTGTAACGAGCATCTTCTGACAATCTCAGGTCATCTTTTTCAGCGTTCAACGAAAGCTGCAGCCACTGTGGAAACATCAGCTCACCATGATAAGAAATATTCTCAAGAAATTTGTTGCACATCCGTGGATCGGCATTTGCGATCTGTAACGTGCTGAACACCACAGACACAAAATAAACAAGATGACGAAATGACGATTGCTTCATGATTTTTCCCTCTGGTGGGTGTTTATGCATGCTTCGACCTTCTTTTTCAACCCAAAAATGATGCGAATGGTCATTTCATCTGGTATCATGGAATTGGATCAATTTGTGTTTTTGCGCTACATCCATTATGAAGGCCGCGGTTATGGAATCACTCTCGCTTGAAAAGCTTGAAAATATTATCATTTCATACATTTATGAAATCAGTTGGAATCAAACCTGGGACGGACGAGCTCTGCCCCACGATGTTTTCAAATCCTACCTGTCTCATGTAGAAAAACTTTCCAATCTTTTTACCGTAGATCGCGGGCAGATGGGAATTCGATATTTTCGAAAAAAAGAAAATCGAATCGCTTATTTTCTCTATTTTCACTTGGCCAATATGATGAGAACTCGGGCCATCATCACGGAAATGAAAAAAAGAAAAGTATGGCCCAAACAAATCGATCATGTGATGGATTTGGGAACAGGTTCAGGAGCTTCCATCTGGGCATTCGGAGAGGAAATGTCTTCGATCAAAGACAAACCCAAGAGCATCTTGGCCTTGGACGAAGATCGTGCGATTCTCAAAGACGCGGAGAAACTTTGGACACTTTATGGTCAAGCCAGAGAGATGGATCTGCCCGATCTTTCCTGTCATAAGGTTGATTTGCTCAGTCTCAAAGGGCTGGAGGCGCTTCATCTGAAAAAAAAATTGGACGTGATTTTTTGTTCCAATTTGGTCAATGAGTTTTCACTGATTTCTGAATCCGGAAAAATTTCTCTATTCCGTTACCTTGTGGACAGCCTGCTGAGTGATGATGGCGTATTGGTGATCATGGAACCTGCTTCCAAAGAAATTTCCAGAGATTTGATCCAACTTCGTGCGATGCTTTTGGATTGCATTGACATTCACATTCCTCTGCCTTGTTCGGGCACTCATGCATGTCCCCTGGTAGCTGATCGAGAGGACTGGTGTCATTTGATACGACCTGGGACATTCCTCCCATCAAGCACCGTCTGGAAAAAGAATTGCATCGCGATAGCTCTACTCTGAAGTATTCCTACATCGTGGTTCGAAAAGGCAAACAGGATGCAAAAAGACGATCCACCTATCGAGCACTGAGTCCCATGCTCAAACACGAAAAGGGTGGTCACTTTGTGGTGCTATGTTCTGATTTCGATACATTTTTGGTTCACAGCCCCAAGGGGGACAAAGAAACCAAATCAAAAATCAAATCGATCACCCGAGGAGATTTGGTGCGTTTGAAAGACGTGGCCCAACCAACCGAGCAGCCCAGTGATCAGCACTCCCGTGAAATTCTGCTTGATCAGCACTCCATTGTAGAAATTCTCTAGTGTCTGCTTTGGATTCATCGTTGTCTTCTTCCAATCCACTCAAAGTTTCTGCTGGAGTGATTTTTACTCCTCAGAGACAGATTCTCGTGGGCAAGCGCAGACAATGGGATCGAGGCGGAGGTCTGTGGGAATTTCCTGGTGGAAAACTTGAACAGGAAGAAAATTTTCTTGAAGCTTTGGTACGAGAACTATCAGAGGAGTTGGAAAAAACCTTTACGAATGTTTTCCCTTTGCATGAGGCTCACTACGATTATCCAACCCACTCGGTGTGGATTGTTTTTTTTGGTTGCCCTGTTTCTTCACCATGGGAGGTAAAGTCCACGGCGCACGATGAGGTTCAATGGATGGAACTGTCTGAACTTTCCAGATTGGAATTTTTGCAGGCCAATCAAGAACTGGTCAAAAAACTTCCAATTTTGCTTTCGCCGTTTACAACGACAGCTTGAGCGAAGAAATATATTCTTGGATCTTTTGCTCTTGTTCTTGCGAAACTTCCAAAAATTGCACGCCCATTCCTGTCCCATTGGGTTCTGCTTTGCCTGGCTGGATATAGGTCCATGCAACGCGGGCTTTGAGTGTAATGGGATCCTGTTGATCCGGAAGTGCGAACGAGATTTCCAACTGACTCCCCACCGCAGCTGGTTTGGGATGTTGAATGAACGCCCCCCCTTTGGATAGGTTGGATAGTTTGCTCAAATAATACGGACCTAGACTCTTCAGATTCACATCGATTTTGACGGGGGTCCGAGTTCCACGTTTTCGACGCTCTTTATCATCGACGTACATTGTTATAATGATAGCATAAATTCGCTTCATGCCTTATTTTTTCTGTCGGAAAACTGTCCATGAAATCATTTTGTGTTAGTAAGAGACTTCGTCCGTTTGTAAAGCAACCCAAGAAGGAGAAAACATGGAAAAAGTGATCATCATTGGTTCGGGACCTGCTGGATTGACAGCCGCGTTGTACACGAGTCGAGCTCTTTTATCTCCCTTGATGATCGAAGGCTATGAAGCTGGTGGACAGCTCATGACCACGACGGAAGTAGAAAACTTCCCTGGGTTTCCTGCTGGAATCATGGGGCCTGACTTGATGAAAAATTTTCGGGATCAGGCAGAGCGATTCGGAACCCGAATGATCACCAAAGATGTTACCAAGGTTGATTTTTCTCAAAAGCCATACAAGGTGTTTGTGGGAGACGAATGCTATCAGACAGAATCCGTGATCATTTCTACGGGAGCCAAAGCGAAACTTCTGGGCATTGATGGAGAAATGGGTTTGATGGGCAAAGGAGTTTCGACCTGTGCTACGTGTGATGGGGCTTTTTTTCGAGATCAGGAGTTGGCGATTGTGGGGGGTGGAGATACCGCCATGGAAGAAGCCATCTTTTTGACCCGTTTCGCCTCCAAAGTTACGGTGATTCACCGTCGAAGTGATCTTCGCGCTTCGCAAATCATGCAAGAAAAAGCTCGCAAAAATCCCAAAATCGAATGGATATGGAATACCGTGGTCAAGCAAGCCCACGGGGAAAAAGAATTGGAATATCTGACCTTGGAAAACATCGTCGATCATTCCACCTCAACCTTTGCATGTCAGGGCCTGTTTGTGGCCATTGGACATGAACCCAACTCCAAACTTTTTGAAGGTCAACTGACACTCAAAGACAATGGGTACATCATGACCAAAGATGGATCCAAAACCAATCTGGAAGGTGTGTTTGCGTGCGGCGATGTTCAGGATGATGCCTACCGACAAGCGATTACGGCGGCGGGAAGTGGTTGCATGGCTGCGATTGATTGTGAACGTTATCTGGAAAGTCTCGAAGGATAGCGATGAAACCCCTCGCTTGGACGTATCTTAGCCTTGGGGCCATTTTTGGGCTGCTACTCATTGAACTCTTGTCTTCCTTTGGTGTATTTGGGCAACACATTGAGTGGAGTCCAGTTGTAGCTTCTCTGTTGATGGGGTGGTGGGGAGTGCTGGTCTGGAATTTTTTTCAAATCCGCAAGCAGATCCATCTTGCACCTGTCGATGGTGTAGACACAAAAGAAAAAGTAGACTTGCACAAAAGAGTTTCCAAACATTTGATCAGTTTGGGTTTGGGAGGAGCGTTTTTGCTTCTGATGGTGTTGACAGGCTTTTTGGCTCAGCGAGGATGGTTGGCAAGCTATCATCAGTCTTTTGGTATGATCGGTGTGGTGGTGCTGGTTCATACGTTGACCAAAACCTTGAACGTTTCGATGAGACTTCGTAGTCATTGGGTTGATGCATCTCGAGAAATGGAGGGAAACAAACATGGCGAGTCCTAAAACATTTCAATTGATTGGTCATCGTGGGTTTCCCGCGATGGCGCCGGAAAACACTTTGAGTTCTATCGATCTGGCCATAGAGGCAGAGGCTGACATGATCGAGATTGACGTGAGTTTTACACGCGACAAAAAAATTGTGGTCATTCATGATGATACTCTTCAACGCACCACCAATGGCAAAGGAAAAGTTCGAGACATGAATTGGTCTGTCATTGAAAAACTGGACGCTGGGTCATGGTTTTCCGAAGAATTTGAAGGCGAGGGGGTTCCTCTGCTGAAAGACGTATTGGAAAAAGTAGCTTTGAGCCAGATGCCTCTGAACATCGAAATCAAAAGCGAATCTGTTGGATCAGAACTTTCTGGAGGGATTGAAGAGCAGGTTTTGGAGATGGTTCGCCGCGAATATCAATTGAAGCAAGTTGTATTCTCATCTTTTTCGTCGCTGGCCGTTCGGCGGATCAAACAATTGGAGCCCCATTCCAGTAGTGCGTTGATCTTGGAACATGAACTCTCACAAGATCCAATGTATTTGATTCAAGACTTGTCGATCGACGCCATTCACATGAATCAAAAAAAAACCACTTCATCACACGTGGAAGTATGCAAACAAGCTGGACTCACGGTCCGATGTTACACGGTCAATGATCCGAGGCGCATGCAGGATTTGCGAAACATGGGGGTTGATGGAATTTTTACAGATGATTTGTCCCTGATGAAAGCCGCAATCTCTTAAGGCATAGAGAGTTTTTGGTTTACCAGTCTTGAATTTCGGGGAAGGGAAGCCCTGGACGAGCAAAGAAATAACCTTGTGCATAGTCGATGCCCAGCTCTTCGACAACTTCCAAATCGCTTTTCGACTCAATGCCCTCTGCGATGGTTTTGGCACCGATAGACTTGGATAGCACATGCAAGGCATAGAGCATTTCTTTTTTTGCAGTACTCTGATGAATGCCACGAATGATGGAAGCATCGATTTTCACAAATTCAGGCTTAAGTTCCATGATGGCCTCAAGACTGGAATATCCTGCGCCCACATCGTCGATGGCAATGCGAATACCCTCGTTGGTGTAATGAGTGATGGCTTTTCGAAAATGATTGAAATGTTCAATGGCATTTTTTTCTGTGATTTCAAACACAACGTCTTCAATGGGAATGCCATTCTTTTCCAAAAATTTCACAAAGGCTTTGGCATTGAATTCAGGATCAAAAATCAGATTGGGAAATGTATTCACAAAAAGTTTTCGCCCGGGTTTTTTTCCTTTGGCGTTGATGATGGCTTTTTTTCTACACAACCGATCCAAATCGAACAGCAAACCAATCTCTTCAGCCAAGGTAAACAAAATTACGGGAGATTCAATTTCAGAATTTTTGGGACCTCGTGAAAGTGCCTCGTACCCAAAAATCTCATGAGTCTTGATTTCTACAATGGGTTGATACAGTGAGACCACTTTTTCTTCCAAAATGATCTTTTGAAAGCGCCCTCGGTTTTTCAACTCATTTTGAGAGTTTTGCAAAGCTGCAATGGTTTTG
The DNA here is from genome assembly GCA_041391365.1 of Bdellovibrionota bacterium. Classification (GTDB taxonomy): domain Bacteria; phylum Bdellovibrionota_G; class JALEGL01; order JALEGL01; family JAGRMV01; genus JAGRAX01. The sequence continues at coordinate 556,663 of JAWKOC010000002.1, forward strand.
GCTTCGTCCACCAAATTGAAAATTGTTCTTCGAGGATGGATCATGGGATTGTACACGGCCAAAGAATAGCCCACATTGATTTTGGGCAGCCGATTGAGATAATTGTACAAATCCAAAAACAAGGTTTGATAAAGATAGCTTTGAACTCTTTCGCACACCATCTCCACATCTTCTTTGTACAGAACATGATCTGGATTTTCATCGCGGGGTTCAAAAAGGAAAATCACGTAGGAATATCCCTGCACTTCGGTCAAGGCTACAATGTCATTTTTCCGAATGACCACACCTTGCATGCTCAATAGAGCACGAGCCACCTTGGCCATGACACTGTCAAAAAAGGTCGAGCCAAACTTGTCTTCAATGGTCGCGAGCTGTGTGCCATCTACATACAGGACCCCCAGCGAGTTTTCTTTCATCAAGGCTTCTTCTAGCTCGGGAAGGAAAACAAGATAGCTAGACAGGTTTCGTTGGTCATCGATCAAACGATTTTTAAAGTTCCGATTCAATGCTTCTAGTGTACTGAAATCCAAAAAATTTGTCGAACAAAAAGAAGTGCTTAGGTCTAGGCAACCAAGGATGAAAAGGCCTGCGCCTTGTGTCTAGAATAGAATCTTATTCCATCACAATGGAGTGACGAAAACAGTCCACCAGATGATCATTGACCATGCCTGTCGCCTGCATGAAGGCATAGCAGATGGTGCTTCCCACAAAGGAACACCCTCGCTTTTTGAGGTCTTTGCTCATTCGATCACTCTCTTCGGTTTTGCCGGGAACTTTTTTCAGGGTTGCGCATTTGTGGTCAATGGTTTGGCCGCCCACAAATGACCATATGTATTGATCAAAACTTTTGAATTCTTTCTGAATGGCGAGAACGGCTTTCGCATTTTTTCGCACGGAAAAAACTTTGAGGCGATTGCGTACAATGCCCGGATTGGTCAAGATTTTTTCAAGCGACGCGTCAGTCATGCGAGCGACTTTTTCAATCTCAAAGTTTTTGAACAGGTTTCGGTAGTTTTCTCGTTTTCCAAGAATGGTTTCCCAGCTCAATCCCGCCTGAGCCCCTTCCAAAATCAGCATTTCGAATAGTTTTCGATCATTGTGGACAGGTACGCCCCACTCTTGATCGTGGTATTGGATGTAGGCCGGGTTCGATTCCTTGGCCCATGGACAACGTGTGACAACAGCTCTCGACATAGGAAAAACATCATAGATTTGTGGGGTATAAGGTCAAGAAAACCTCCCCTTGAAAAATGCATTCTTTTAGCATACCCTATAGGGGTATGCTAAAGTTCTCCCTTCTATTCACATTTTTGATTTGCTGGGCCATCAGTGTGAACATCTGGGCTCATCCTGTATCCTATGAGGGGTCTTTGCCCGTGACGTTCAATTCAGCTCCCAGGATGTCAGAAATCCAGGCTGTATATTCTTTGAAATACTGGTTTGCACTTGGAGCTCACAGTTTTTTTCTTCGCCAAGGTTCGGGAGATCGATATGCCTCGTATGCCAAAGCCAACCTGTTGGCCAAAAGATGGAATCTTACCGATGCTCAAGGGAATTTATATTTATGGGGTGGTGTAGGTTCGTGGTGGCAAGATGGTGCGGTGCCCTCATATTTGACGGGAGGCCAAGTTGATTTTGAAACCCAGCGGCTTTTTCTTTCATCACTGATTCAACATGCATGGAATCAAAACCGGGGAGACTTTCAAACGATCAAAGGTAGAGTGGGTGTTGCGCCTTATGTTGCTGACTTTGACGAAGTTCAAACATGGTTCATGGTGCGGTAGAGCACTCCAAGGCTTTTGATGATTCTTGGATGGTGACACCCTTGTTGAGATTTTTTTATCGAAATGTTCTTTGGGAAATTGGTAGCTCAACTCAAGGAGATTATTGGTTGTCACTCATGGCACATTTTGATGTGTAAGAAAGGAACAAAATGAATATCAAAAAATCAGCAATGCATCTTATGATTTTGGGGGCGATTCTTTTTTCAGGGAGCTTCGCATGGGCGGAACAATACAAGGTAAAGGTTCAGGGAATGGTCTGTGCTCTTTGTGCCCAGGGAATTGAGAAAAAATTATCCAAGGAGTTTGGCAAGGAGCTCAAAAATGTGGATGTAGACTTGAATCACAAAATCGTGTCCATAGACTTTGAAAAAGAAGAGGAAAAAGAGCGAATTAAAAAGGCGATTGAAAAAGCTGGATATGCAGTAACATCAATAGAAAAAATCCCCGATCAGACTCCAGCCTCCAATGGAGAAAAAAATCAATGAGAAAGCTAGCATCCATCGTATCATTGTTTGCGTCTTCGGGGACACTCTTGTGCTGTGCTTTGCCATCTTTGTTGGTTTTGGCAGGGGCAGGGGCGAGTGTTGCAGGATTGATCTCTGCGTTTCCTCAGATCACAGGGCTTTCCGAAAACAAAAGCTGGGTTTTTGGAATCGGGGCGGTGATGCTTTTGGTGGCGGGTGGACTGCAGTGGTCCTCGAGAAATAGGATGTGTCCATCGGATGAACAGCAAAAAGAAGCGTGTGACACCAGTCGAAAAGGGTCGATGATCGTATACTGGGTTTCTCTAGCTTTTTATCTTGTGGGTGTTTTTGTAAGTTTTGTTTTGCCTAGGTTCGTATGATGAAACATCCAGAACATCGCAATCAATTGAAGCAGTTGAACCGAATCATCGGACAATTGCAAGGTGTGAAAAAAATGATCGAGGAAGGTCGGTACTGCATGGACATTTTGATGCAGGCCAAAGCCGCTGAATCTTCACTTCGTTCGTTGGAAAGAAAAATTTTAGACACTCACTTGCATGGGTGTGTGTATCAAGCTTTTTCGCAGCCATTGAGTCAAACAGAAGCTGAAAAAAAGATCGAGGAGATTTCCTCGTTTTTGAAAACGTTTCGATAGATTTTTTGTGGAATGATCGAGGCTTATTGTTCTTGATCAGAAAATTGTAACGAGAATCTTTTTTCCATTTCATGAGCGATGTATTGCTGATCGAGACCTTGTTGCTTCAACTCATTGATGATGTTGCGATAGCTTTCTTTGTCCCGATCTTGGCTAAGTTTGACGACGTGATGGATTTCATCCACATCTATTTCAAAACCTACAATCAACTCAAGAGCTCGGGATGTGAATGAGCGAGGTAGGTTTTCGTAAACCGTGGGGGATTCGAGCTTGTCTTTTTCAAAATGGAGGGAAAGTTTTTGGAGCAGGGGCTCCAACTTATTTGCATCGATGATTCGAAGTTTTCCTTTGGCATGTACGCTCACGTAATTCCATGTCGATGGCGTATTGGGGTTGCTGTACCATGCTCCGCTCACATAGGTGCTGGGTCCTGTGAAGATGGCCAACACATGAGGGTTATCGGCAAAAGCTTTGTGATGATCCGTGTGTTTCATCACATGCCCACACAGAGTCAAGTTGCCTTTACGCTCCTCTACAAGCAGAGGAATTTGTGTGGCCACCGGCTCGTGCGAGGCATTGCATCCCGTGAGAAAAGCAAAGGGATGGTCGATCATAAAGGATCGAATCGTGTCCAGGTCATGTTCTCGATGATGAGGAAGATTGTACATGGTGGCAAGAGAGTTATCGCCCAAAACCATCCACAAATCAAATCCAATGCTCTTGGCTCTGATCCGGAGTCATGACCTTTTTACACGACTCATCGAGTCTTTTTTGTTGCCTAGGATGCGAAGAGTTTGTTATGGCCTTGGAGGTGTTTCGATCTCAGAATAGGGGCTCTAAGGTATGAAAACAAAGTTTATTGCAAATTTAATAGGTTGTGTGGTTCTACTTTGCGGGGGCCATTCTTGGGCTCAAGCACAAAGGCCTTGTGTGGACGTGTCTGCACCGGTGATTGACCCTTTGAGCATTCGTTTTCTCAACCCACAAGGTGATTTCGAGCCCTACGAATCCAGCGATATTCCAAGGTATTCTTCAGGAGAGACGATTGCGATTCAATTGTCGGCACGTGACGAGACGAAAATCTCTAGTGCGGGCTACGCTCTTTTGGAGATGAAAACCAAAAAGGGAAATACAACCCTTTGGTTGGAGGGATCCGTCGTTGAAACAGCAGAAGATGGAACATCCATCATCGAATATTCCATCGTACTGAATGAACAAGGTGTAGGACATCCTGTGTTGGGTGGAACCTATGTGTTTCGAGGAATTTATGGTCTCACAGATCCTATGGTTCATGATACCGACACCGCATTTCTTGGAAACAAGAATTATAACATTCAAGTTGTATCAGATGAACAAGAAGAAATTTCCCAGACGTTTGTGTTGGAACAGTTTCGACCTTTCAAACAAACCTACAACGTAGGCGATGTTATCAAGGTCAGTGCGCCATTGAGTCAAGAAGGCCTCGCTTTGAAAGATTATGGGGTCGTGTGTGCGTCGCTCGGAGATCAGGTTCTTTGTTCTTACAATGGAGAGTATGATGATCGAAACCACAGAGTGGTGTACAGCTTCGGATACCCCATCGGTGGGGGCATTGCCTATGGTCGATATACGATCCATGAGATTGACGGTGTTCAGGATGGGTATGGAAGAGTTTATGATGTGAAATTGTCCACGTCCGTTCAGTTTCTCATCAACAATCAAGGGAAAATTGACCATCATGGTCCGGACGTCAATTTTTCGTCGGTCAAAATTTCAGATTTGACGGTCATGCAGGGTGGAACCCTTGAAATTCAGATCGAAGTTTGGGAAAACGAACATGTGTTGGGAGACTCGATGCTCGTGATGGAGGGCCCTAAAGACCAGTTGATCTTTGGAAACCCAACCAAAGTTTCGAAAAAAGAAAATGATCCCAACGTAGTGATCCTTACGTATTCCGCCAAGGTTCCCGATCAGACCCCCCCTGGCCGCTATACATTGAAAAACATCATTGGTCTTTTGGATGCAAATCGAAATGATTCCAATGGATATCAACTGAATCAATACGATATCGGTTTCGAAGTTTTGAAAGAATGCCCATAAGTTCATGGTGAAAAATCGTGGACAATGAACTGCTTTTCAAGGATTCAAAATAGAGAATTTTCTCTGAGTTTTGATGGAGGATAAAAATATGAAAAAAATAGGTTTGTGTTTGATGATGTTGTTGACTTTGCCCGTGATCGCTCATGCGGAGAATCATGAGTTTGTGGAATGTGAACTTCAACAAGGAAATATATGGAACAGTAACATCAGCACTCGAAGAATCTACAACAAATTGTTGGGATCGATCACACCCAAAGAAAAGTTTGGGAACTATGATGTTTTCGTCAGGTATAAGGGTGGAAACTCAGCAGACTTGGAATTTAGTTTTGTTCAGCGCAATGGTCATGCTTCAGGGGTCACACATCGAAGAGGAATCCAGACCATCAGTTTCTTGAACAGCGATTACACAAATCTGTATTTTAGCGATGAGAGCCCAAATGAGTCGGACAATCGCCTTTTTCGGGCGAAATGTCGGGGCATCACAATGAAAGACTTGCTCCTGCGCATTGCAAACATGACAAGCCCAACGGAAGTGATCGAATCGTCAAAGTAGCCTGCGAAGGATAGGCGGAAAATTTTTGATGTGGCGATTTACGATGGGATTGGTGGAGCTGGCCCCGAGGAGCCGAAGGCGAGAGCAGGATTAGGACGAACGTGTTCGATCCCGAAAGCCAGCGAAAATGTAGATCGAAATGAAATGAGAGATTTGCCTGCGAAGGATAGGCGGGAAATTTTTGATGTGGTTATTTACGATGGGATTGGTGGAGCTGGCCGGGATCGAACCGGCGACCTCATGACTGCCAGTCATGCGCTCTCCCAACTGAGCTACAACCCCATTATGATTTTTTTGATGTGTTTCTTTTGGAAACGGTCTTGCTAGATACCTTTGTTGACTTCTTTTTGGAAGAAGTTTTTGGTCGACGCTTTTTTTCTGAAGCTTGTTGAGTCCTAGCTTCGTCTTCTCGATCTTCACTGTGAGCCTGAGCCTGAATTTGCTCATTGATTTTTTCAATGCGATCAATGATTTGCTTCACATCATCTTGCGAAAATTTTCCGGCCTGGATCAAATGAAAGGTTCGTTCTCCCAAATGCTCGAACAGCGTCATTCGCTCACGATACAATTTGGTCGCATCAAATTTGGCTTTGCCGACTTGGACCACTTGGTCAGCACTTTTGACCACATGTTTGAATGCCTTGCCTACGCGCAGAAATACATCTTCCACAGTTTCTTTGGCTTTTTTCCACTGTTTTTGATTTCATCGTCGCCGATGTATTTTTGATGATCTGACACAGCCAACTCATAGCATTGACTGAGGCCCTGATCAAGTTCAAAGCGATGCTTTGGGAGTTCCAAAAACCTTGACCACATACGTATAGGCCGAAGTATACGCAAGGATCAGAGAAATATAAAAACAGAGATTGGCCATGGCGTTCCAAGGCATTCCCAACCAATGAAACGAGGGTCCGAGAAAAGCCAATCCGATGGCAAATCCCTCGAAATAAGATTTGGTCCGCGCCATCATGCTTGATGACAAAACAATTCCCAGTTGCAACGCAAAACTTCGGAGGCTGTTGATCGCTACTTCGCGCACAACCAGTGCCAATGCAATCCACAGCGGCACCATGCTTTTTTCAACGAGCAACATCAACCCCGTGATCACCAGAAGTTTGTCGGCCAATGGATCCATGAGTTTTCCAAACTGCGTAAGACAGTTCATTTTGCGTGCAAGCCAACCATCAAGTTGGTCGGTGATGAAGGCGAGTCCAAAGATGACCGTCGTCCATATTTCATAGTTGGGCAAAGACTGTGTGTGGTATACCCAGGCAACACCAGGAATGGCTGCCATGCGAAGCATGGTCAAAACGTTGGGAAGTGTAAGGATTCGATTTTCTGGATTAGTTGCCGGCACTGGCTAACTGTAATCGTCCATCTGAAAAATGAGAATAATATTTTTTAACTTTTTCGACATACTGAATGGTTTCCGGAAACGGTGGGATACCTCCGAAACGGTCCACAGCGGTTTCTCCAGCATTGTAGGCCGCGAGAGCAAGATCCAAATTTCCATTGAATTTGGTGAGAAGAGTTTTGATGAAACGAACACCCCCATCGATGTTTTGTTTTGCGCTGTAGGCATTATCCACGCCCAGATGATCGGCCGTATCTGGCATGAGTTGCATCAACCCCATGGCTCCTTTGTGCGAAACGGCCCGAACATTGAAATCTGATTCTGTTCGTACGATGGCTCGAATCAGGTTGGGATCCACACCATGGCGTTGGGCCGCTTCATCGATCAATGTGTGAATTTCATTGCGGCTAACGTGCTCGTAGGAGTTTGAAACATAATACCCACTGCGGTGCTGGAGGACCGGACCTTCCTTGGGTTGGTAGACTGAAAAGCGACTCTCCGAGGGAGGCGTATCGGTGTACCGAGTTTTTCCATCCTCATCGGTGTACATGTAAATTTCGGCGTTGGCCAAGCCCAAGGTTAGGGCAACGGCCAAAAACGTGCACAAATACAGCATGTTGGGAGTTTTTTGTTGTCTGTTCATGATTTTACATCGACATGGGCATGAAAAAACCACGTCTTTTAGCGTACCTACATCCCCATTATATCAGAACTCCTGAATTTTCGCCTACAGAAAGAAATCTTCAGAAAACCGCAAAGACTTCTTTTTTGTATTGACACCATATATATGGGCATATATCGTCATATGCGGTACGTCGCTGAGGGGCGATGTGGTAGAAAAGACTGCAAGGGGAAACAGTGAGATTTTCATTATGACGAGAAAAAAAATATCCACAACGGTGTACATTACAGAAGAGCAAAATGAAAAGCTCAAATTGTTGAACAAGCGTACCAAGGTTCCTGTGGCGGAATACATTCGCCAAGGGATTGATTTGGTTCTCGACAAATACAAAGACGAGATTCCAGGCCAGATGACTTTTTAACGTTGTTGTGCGAATCTTTTTGAATCATTCTCATAACATTTCGTTGAGAAACATTGAGCAAAATCTCGTAGACCTTTACAATCCCATCCTATGTCGAAGTTTTTGTTGATCGGTGGTGCAGGGTTTGTAGCATCTCACTTGTGTGATCGCCTGTTGAGTATGGGGCATCATGTGACGGTGATGGACAATTTGGTTACCGGACGTATGGATAATCTTTTTTCTGCACAGTCCAACCCTCATTTTTCCTTTGTAGATTGGGATGTCACCAAACCTTTTCCGGAAATGGGTCCTGTAGACGGTGTGTTGCACATGGCTTCTCCAGCAAGCCCAAAAGATTTTGTTCCACTGTCGAGAGAGATTTTGGCGGTGGGTTCGTTTGGAACATGGAACGCGATCGAGTTTGCTCGAAGACACAACGCCTGGTTTTTGTTTTCATCCACCAGTGAAGTGTATGGAGATCCATTGGTTCATCCCCAAACCGAAGATTATTTGGGAAATGTCAATTGCATCGGTATTCGAGGAGTGTACGACGAGTCCAAACGCTTTTCCGAGAGTTTGATCATGGCCAACGTTCGGGCCGGAGATTTGCAAGCTTCGATTTTTCGAATTTTTAACACCTATGGACCTCGTATGCGTGCAAATGACGGTCGAGCCGTTCCAAATTTTGTGGACCAAGCCCTTAAAGGAGAACCCATGACGGTTCACGGGGATGGCAGCCAAACGCGAAGTTTTTGTTTTGTGGATGACTTGATTGATGGCATCTCAAAAATCATCGAAAAACGACCCACGGGACCTTTGAATCTAGGAAATCCTCATGAAGTTAGCATCTTAGATATCGCGCAAACCATCAATAAGATTTGTGGTTCCAAAAGTCAGATTCGTTTTACGGAGCTTCCTGCCGACGATCCCAAGCAACGTTGTCCTGATTTGACGCGAACCAAAAATGTGTTGCAGTGGGAACCTACGGTTGAACTCGAAAAAGGCTTGAGAAAGACCGTGGAATTCTTTAAAGAGCCATAGATTTGTCAACGGCACGCACACATATCCGGAACTTTTCCATCATTGCCCATATTGATCATGGGAAATCCACGCTCGCCGATCGTCTGTTGGAGATGACCGGAACGGTGGATCAACGAAACATGACCAGCCAAGTGTTGGACAAAATGGAGCTGGAGCAGGAACGTGGGATCACGATCAAAGCTCAGACAGCTCGTCTTAGCTATAAGGCCAAAGATGGTCAGACGTATCAATTCAATCTGATCGATACTCCTGGTCACGTGGATTTTTCCTACGAAGTTTCTCGAAGTCTCAAAGCCTGTGAGGGAGCATTGCTTTTGGTGGATGCCTCTCAGGGGGTTCAAGCGCAAACCCTTGCGCACACCTATGAAGCCGTAGCTCAAAATCTAGAGATCATCATGGTGTGGAACAAAGTGGATTTGCCCAATGCCGATGTAGAAAAGATCAGCAAGGAAGTCGAAGATGTTCTTGGATTGGACACCTCCGAAGCCGTCTCCATCAGTGCAAAAACAGGTCACAACGTGGACCTGATCATGGAACAAATTGTGGCCAAAATTCCTCCGCCCAAGGGTGAATCAGATCAACCTCTCAAGGCTCTTTTGTTCGACAGTTGGTACGATTCCTATTTGGGTGTGGTCTGTTTGATTCGTGTGTTTGATGGAAGCATCAAAAAAGGAACCCGAATCAAATTCATGTCCAACGGTGCTACCTTTGAAGTAGAGAGGGTGGGTGTTCTTTCTCCACACATGACGGTGGTCCAAGAACTTCGTCCTGGTGAGGTAGGGTTTTTTGCCGCAGCCATCAAGGAAGTATCTCAGGCACGCGTGGGCGATACGGTGACCACCCAGCACAATGGTGCTTTGAAACCCTTGGAGGGGTTCAAATTGGTCAAACCGACGGTGTTTTGTGGGATCTTTCCGACCACCCAGCAAGACATGAACGACCTGCGAGACTCACTGGAAAAACTTCAGCTCAACGATACGTCTCTGACCTTTGAGCCAGAAAGTTCTGCGGCCCTGGGGTTTGGATTCCGCTGCGGATTTTTGGGACTTTTGCACATGGAAATCATCCAGGAACGTTTAGAGAGAGAGTTTCAGATGGATGTGATCACGACAGCACCAACGGTGGCGTATCGTGTGCATACCATCAAAGGGGAAACGATGGAGATTGACAACCCCGCCAAATTGCCGGATCCCCAAGAAATTGATTTCATCGAAGAACCCATGATTGAGGCCACCATTCACACTCCAGGAGACCATTTGGGGGCGATCATCAAACTTTGCGAAGACAAACGAGGACGGCAAGTGGCCATGGAATATCCGTCTCCGAGCCGCATCATTTTGACGTATTTGCTTCCGCTCAACGAAGTGGTGTTTGATTTCTACGACAAACTCAAGTCCGTCTCTCGTGGATATGCGTCGTTGGATTACGAGTTCAAACATTTTGAGCAGTCCAAAATCATCAAACTCGACATGCTCATCAACGGAAGCAAAGTCGATGCGTTGTCCAACATGATTCACCAAGACAATGCATATTATCGTGGTCGAGAGATCGCCAAAAAGCTTAAGGAGATCATTCCCCGACAGATGTTTGAGGTGGCGGTTCAAGCCGCCATCGGCAACAAGATCATTGCCAGAGAGAGCATTCCGGCCATGCGAAAAAATGTGACTGCCAAATGCTATGGGGGAGACATTTCCCGAAAACGAAAACTTTTGGATCGCCAAAAAGAGGGGAAAAAACGAATGAAGCGTTTGGGCAACGTGGATTTGCCTCAAGAGGCGTTCCTGGCTGTTCTCAAGGTCGATTAGACCCCTGGGAATCAAAGGATGAAATTATCCTTGACCAAGAAGGACAAGCCGTTTAAAAAAACCATTTTAATGACCCTGTTTTCCAGAACCCGAGCCTCTTTGAAACCAAGGAGGTTTTTTTTTGACATAAAAAAAACCAATGCAGGTCTGATGTTGTCAGAAATCCTGACCATCATGGTTTTGGTTGGCGGAGCTTACTTCTCTTACAAATACATCCCCTACCAATGGAAACGAATCGAACTCGAGCGAATTGTCAAAGAGCATGCTTTTGAAATCGGTCGAGCTTCTCCTGAACAAATTCGAGAATCCATCATCGATGAGTTTGAATCCATTTACGACATTCGGCTCAATCGCGAAGATGTGATCATAGACAATGGAAGAAAAAACGCAGTGATCACTGTATATTGGGTTCCGTACATCGAATTTATCTTTGGATTTGTGTACGAGCCCACCTTCAAGGTCAGTTATTCGAGGAGGAAATTGAGCTAATATGGGTAGTTGTTCCAGCCACTTTCTGAGTGTAGACCATGTCGATGAAGCTTTTTTTTTGTCCCTTCACCAACGCGCGCTCAACGTCGAGTCTGATTCAGATTTTTCTCGGCAACATCTGTTGAAACACGAAATCGTAGCCAACATTTTTTTGGAAGCCTCAACACGAACCATGATTTCTTTTGAATGTGCCCTTCACCGTTTGGGGGCGCAAACCGTTCGAATCGATGCCCACACGAGTAGTTTGTCCAAAAATGAAAGTTTGTATGACACCCTCCTTACCTTGCGTGCAATGGGCATTCGACTTTTTGTGATTCGCAGCTCTAACAGTCGGTTGGAGGACATTGCCCGCACCGAATTCGGAAACACCATTCACATGATCAATGCAGGAGATGGCAGCGCAGGTCATCCGACGCAGGCCATGCTCGACGCTTCTGTTTTGTTGCAACAATGGGGGCATTTCTCAGGCAAAACGCTTGCCATCATCGGTGATGTCAACCGAAGTCGAGTGGCCAGATCCAATGTTGCGCTGCTTTGTTCGTTTGGGGTCAATGTCAATGTGTACGGACCCCCAGATCTTTTGCCTACACAATCTTGGCACACAAACATGAACGTATGCAGAACCTTTGAAGAAGCAACGCAAGATGCAGATGCTGTGATGATGCTAAGAGTGCAACAAGAGAGAAACACAAACCAGAAAACCTTCAACCTAGATGGTCACTATCTTGATCGGTATGGTATGACCCTGCCACGCTTAGAATCCCTCAAAAAAGATGCCTGGTTGATGCACCCCGGCCCGACCAATCGAGGTGTGGAATTGCAGTCGGAGTTGGTGGAACATCCAAGATCTTTGATCTCCAAACAGGTCTCTCGTGGAGTGTCCATGCGCATGGCGATTGTGATGGACTTGATGGGAGTCGCAGCGTGATTACAAAAATTTCTCAGGGCCACGTTGTGGATCCCAGTCAAAACATCGATCAGGTGATGGATGTATATCTGCAAGATGACCATATCTTGGGGATGTGCCCAACCCATAGCTCTTTGCCTGTTTCGGTGGATCGGACCCTCGATGCTTCGGGAAAGTATGTGGCACCAGGGTTTGTGGACATTCATGTTCACTTGAGAGATCCAGGACAAACCCACAAAGAAGACATTGAAACGGGTAGCCAAGCTGCTGTGGCGGGAGGTTTTACGAGCATCATGTGCATGCCCAATACCGTTCCCGCAATCGACAGCGTGGATACCGTTGCGTACATTTTGAAAAAAGCCAAGGACCTGGCACTCTGCCATGTTTATCCTGTGGGAGCGGTTTCCAAAAACCTCATGGGAAAAGAACTCACTCCTCTTGAAGACCTCAAAAAAGCTGGATGCGTTGCCTTTTCAGATGATGGTAAACCTGTAGAAGACACGGCACTGCTACGAAAAGCTTTGGAACGAACGCGAGCCCTTGATGTTCCTCTGATCGAACATTGTGAAGAAAGCGATTTGTCGCGGGCATTGGTGACCATCAACGAAGGAAACATCTCCAAAAAACTCGGAATCAAAGGTCTTCCACATTCTGCGGAGACCGTGGATGTAGCGCGGTTGATTGCACTGAGTTTGGAAACCAAAGCCAAGGTGCATCTGGCCCATTTGTCATGTGCACAGTCTGTGGAGTTTTTAAAATCCATTCGAGACCTTTCACATTCCATCACCTCGGAAGTGACGCCTCATCATCTTTTGCTCACCGATCAGGTCATCGAGACTTTGGGAACGTGTGGAAAAATGTATCCACCTCTTCGCACCGAACATGATGTTGACCAAATGGTACAAGGTCTATCTCAAGGTTGGATTGATGCGGTGGCGACGGACCATGCTCCTCACACACAAAAAGAAAAGAATGTCGATTTTGCAAAAGCACCCAATGGAGTGATTGGTTTGGAAACAGCTCTGGAAGTGTTGCTTGTGCTTGTGCAAGATAAAAAAATTGCGCTCAAGGATTTGATTGCAGCCATGTCCACCAAACCCGCCAAAATCATGGGGCTTCCCGCAGGAACGATGAAAAAAAATGCTCCAGCAGATGTAGTTGTGTTTTCGATCGAAGAGACCAACGACAATCAGGATCGGCAGTTTCGATCCAAATCTCAAAATACGGCTTTTCGAAATTTTCAAAGTCGTGGAAAAATATGGTCAACGTTTGTTCAGGGTAGGGAGGTTTTTTCACAGTGGAGTTGAAAAAAGCAGCCATCTATTTGGAAGATGGGACACGATTGGAAGGCAAATCCTTCGGGTCGAATGTGACCCAAGGAGGAGAAATCGTTTTTCATACGGGAATGACGGGATATCAAGAGATTCTTACAGATCCATCGTATTGTGGGCAGATTGTGGTCATGACCTATCCCCACATTGGAAACTATGGCATTCATGGAGCAGACAATGAATCATCATCAGTTCATTTGTCAGGTTTTGTGGTTGGAGACTATCCACAAAAGCACAAGCAATGGAGATCCGAAACCAGTTTGCATCAATTTTTAATGGACCATAACATTCCCGGCATATTTGATGTAGATACGCGCATGCTTACGCGCAAGATTCGGGACAGAGGTTCAATGAGAGCCTTGATCAGCTGTGAAGACCTGGATACCGCCAAAAAGAAATTGTCTCAGGTTCCGAGCATGGAAGGTCAAAATCTTATTCATCAGGTCGCATGCAAAGAGCCCTATGTCTGGGAAAATCGCACAAGTCAAACGCATCCAATCACGATCGTTGTCGTGGACTGCGGAATCAAATGGAACATTTTGCGCAGCTTTGATCAGTTGGGCGTTCGGTGCGTTGTGGTTCCTCCCTTGATTACAGCCGAGGCCATCTTGTCGTACAAACCAAACGGTCTTTTTCTTTCCAACGGCCCTGGAGATCCTGCTGCCGTGGAAGGTCTTCCCAGCGTGGTGGAGCAATTGTTTGGCAAAATGCCCATCTTTGGTATTTGTTTGGGACACCAGATGTTGGCGCTTGCACTGGGCGCAAAAACATTTAAACTCCCGTTTGGCCACCATGGCGCGAATCATCCGGTGCGAAATGAATCCAATCAAAAGATTGAAATCACTTCTCAAAACCATGGGTTTGCGGTGGAGCGGGAGTCTTTGGAAAAAGCAGCGGTATCCAAAAACATTGATCTTCGCATTTCACATATTCATCTTACGGATGATACGGTGGAAGGCTTTGAATTGCCCGGTCTGAATGTGAAAGCCATTCAATATCATCCAGAGGCTTGTCCGGGTCCTCATGATTCGGCGTACTTGTTTAAGGAGTTTGTAGCATGTTTAAAGACGAAATAAATCATCTGTCTGAGTTTTTTGGCAAAGACATTTATCAACAAGAACTCAATGATGCCAGCACAGAGTTTTCTTCCAAAATTGGAAAAGTATTTGAAGATGAACCCATGTATGAAAACTGGAGCACCACGTTTTACCACTGGTATCTTTTTGATCGAGCCATGACGGGGTTGGCGATTCCACCCATCTATTTGTATGAGAGACTCTTTGCGGATCAATTGAGTGAAGTTCAAAAGAAAATGCATGATTCTTTTATGGACAGTCGATTGTCTCTTTTTCAGATTGAATCTATTTCCAAAGTGGTCGTGGCCAGAGATTTGATTCGCGACCTGAGACTGAGCATCTCCGGATACGAAGTTCCCAGTTTTCTCAAGCGAGGAGAGTTGGCCATTTTGCGAGTGTTCTCAGATGGAGAATTTTCCGGAAAAATGGAAGAAGAGTGGTATTTCCCTGAAAACGTAACCCAATCCGTGATTCGTCAGGTCGAAATGACCGGAAACAAAAAAACATTCGTATTTGAATTGATTCGTCGCAAACTCTTTGCCGAAAAGTTTTCTCATGTTCCCATCGAAGAGATTTTCAGTTGGAATCCTACCAGTTCGTTGGAGCAAAAGTTTAAATTGAGTGAGTCTTTGCAATGAGCAAACGAGAGGATTTGTCGTCGATTTTGGTGATTGGATCTGGCCCCATCGTGATTGGTCAGGCCTGCGAATTTGATTACAGTGGAACCCAGAGTTTGAAGGCCCTTCGAGAAGAAGGGTATCGAACCATTTTGGTCAATTCAAATCCTGCCACCATCATGACCGATCCTCAATATGCTGATGCGACCTATATTGAGCCTTTGACTTGCGACACCTTGGAGAAGGTGATCGCTGCAGAAAAGCCCGATGCCATTTTGCCAACCATGGGGGGCCAAACGGCTCTCAATCTTGCGTTGGAGCTCCACAAAAAAGGGATTTTGGAGAAGTACAATGTAGAGTTGATCGGTGCGCGAATCGATTCCATTCAAAAGGCTGAAGATCGAGATCTGTTCAAAAAAGTTCTCGACCAATTGGGCATTGGATATCCCAAAAGCAAGATTGTTCACAGCTGGGAAACCGCTCAGCAAGTGTTGGATGAAATCTCATTGCCCTTGATCATACGACCATCCTTCACACTGGGTGGATCGGGGGCCAGCTTTGCCTACAACCAAGACGAATTTGAAGTCTTGGTCAAACGAGCATTGGAAATGAGTCCCGTCAATGAAGTTTTGGTGGAAGAATCCATCCTCGGTTGGAAAGAGTTTGAACTTGAAATGATGAGAGATCGCAACGACAACGTCATTGTGGTTTGCTCTATTGAGAATCTTGATCCGGTAGGTGTGCATACAGGTGATAGCATCACCGTAGCTCCTGCCCAGACTCTTTCTGATCAAGAATATCAACGTATGAGAGACTATTCTTTGGATATCATGAGAGCCATTGGAATTGATTCAGGTGGATCAAACATTCAATATGCGGTCCATCCCGACAATGGAATGGTGTACTGCATTGAGATGAATCCTCGTGTGTCTCGTAGCTCTGCGCTGGCTTCCAAGGCCACGGGATATCCCATTGCAAAATTCGCGGCCAAGTTGGCGGTAGGCTATACCCTGGATGAATTGGTCAACGACATCACAAAAGTTTCCAAAGCTTCATTTGAACCGACCATCGACTACGTGGTGACCAAAATTCCACGATTTGATTTCGAAAAATTCAAAAAAACCAACAAAGTTCTTGGACCCCAAATGAAAGCTGTCGGAGAAGTGATGGCCATTGGGAGAAACTTTCGGGAGTCCTTTCAAAAAGCCCTCCGATCTTTGGAAAAAGGAGTGTATGCATTTCAAGACAAATGGATTTCCAAAGCCACCGACCAAGAGTTATTGCAAAAAATTTCATTGCAAACCCCCTCACGAATTTTGTCTCTGGCTGAAGCTTTTCGTCGGAAACTTCCTTTGGAGGACATTTACGAAAAAACAAAAATTGATTGGTGGTTTTTGTATCAATTTGAGCACATGATTCAAATTGAAGATGAGTTGTTTTCTCTGCCTTTGGAAACATGGACTTTTGATCATTGGTTTGAAGCTAAGAAAAATGGAATCAGTGACAAGCGTATCGCGGAAATGGCACAGCTCTCTGAACAGGAAGTTCGACAAAAAAGACATGATCAAGGTGTAAGACCTGTGTACAAAATGGTGGATACCTGCGGAGCCGAGTTTGAATCTCACACCAACTATCTGTACTCTTGTTACGCTCAAGAAGATGAAGCCATCCCAACCAAACGAAAGAAAGTGATCGTATTGGGAAGCGGTCCCAATCGAATTGGTCAGGGAGTGGAGTTTGATTATTGCTGTGTTCATGCGAGCCAGTCGCTAAAGAAGTTTGGTGTCGAAAGCATCATGGTCAATTGCAACCCCGAAACGGTCTCCACAGACTATGACATTTCGGATCGCTTGTATTTTGAGCCTTTGACGGAAGAAGATGTGTTCGAAATCATCTTGCGCGAACAACCCGATGGAGTGATCTTGCAATTTGGGGGACAAACCCCTCTGAAACTTTCAAAATTTTTGCATGAAAAAGGTGTAACCATTTTGGGAACCTCGATGAATTCCATCGAAATAGCCGAAGACCGAAAACGGTTTTCTCATCTTTTAACATCATTGGATATCCAACAAACCAAGAGCAAGACGATTCTTCATTTGGAAGAGTTGGAATCTGTTTTGGAGGGACTCGATTTTCCATTGATGGTTCGACCTTCCTTTGTGTTGGGTGGAAGAGCGATGGAGATCGTGCGAAACAAAGAAGATCTGCTTTCATATCTCCATGAAGCGGTGAAAGTCTCTCCTGAGCATCCCATTTTGGTGGACCAATATTTGGAGAACTCTATCGAAATTGATGTGGATGCCATCAGCGATGGCCAGAGCTGTTATGTTGCAGGCATCATGCAACACATTGAACAAGCGGGGGTTCATTCTGGAGATAGCTCATGCGTGCTGCCTCCTGTTTCTCTCTCTCAAAACGTATTGCACATGATTGAGTCACAAACCCAAAAAATAGCCAAAGCCCTAGAGGTTAAGGGATTGATGAATATCCAATTTGCTTTGCAAGGAGAAAATCTGTTTGTTTTGGAAGTCAATCCTCGCGCATCACGTACAGTTCCGTTTGTATCCAAAGCCATTGGAGTATCTTTGGTGGAAGAGACACTCAAGATTCTTTTGGGAGAGAGACTTTCTCTTAAAACATTTGAAGATGCTCAGCAGAGAAGAAAACATTTTTACAGTGTAAAATCTCCCGTGTTTCCTTTTGTGAAGTTTTCTGATGAGGACACCATCTTGGGCCCCGAGATGAAATCCACCGGCGAAGTGATGGGCATGGATGAATCCTGGGAAATAGCTTTTGGAAAAGCTCAAATCGCATCCGGAAACAAATTGCCTGCGCAAGGCTGTGTGTTTTTGAGTGTCAACGATATGGACAAAGCAAAGGTCATTGATCTTGCCAAGCTTCTCAGAGAATTGGGATTTGACCTTGTATCGACCAAGGGGACTGCGCAGTTTCTGTCTGACCAGGGCATAGAAGTGGCCAAAGTCAGTAAAGTCAATGAAGGTCGTCCTCACATCGTAGACAAAATGATTGATCGAGAGATTCATTTGGTGATCAACACAACCATGGGAAAACACTCCATCAAAGATTCCTATTCAATTCGCCGAACGGCTCTTGAAAAGGGGATTCCCTATTTTACGACGGTGGAAGGTGGCATTGCAGCAGCGAAATCCATTCAGAATATGTCCACGGGAAAAGGGATTTCTGTTGTAAAATTGCAATCGTTGTTTTCGTGACCTTGGAAAAAAACAACACTCTTCTTCGGGCCATTGATCGGCCGCTGCGGTTTTTGCAGGAAAGTCAATTGAGTAACCCGGCCTTTGTCAAAAATCTCGTTTCCCATGTTCAAAAAACATGTGAATCGGCCAAGAGTCATCCATCTACAAAAATTCGAGTTTTGTTTGCTGATGTAGGTCAATGGTTTGATCAGTTTTTCGCTCAAGATATGGAACAAAAAAAAGAAACCATATCCAAAGTGCTGACACGGATCGATCAGGTGGAAGAAGATCTTTCTCAGCCGGTGTTGTTTCAGTCCGATGATCATCCCATCTATACCATTGATCAAATTCGTGAAAAGCAAAAGGAGCTCGACAAGCGTGTTCAGTTTGTCAAAGGGGTGGGTCCCGTCATTGCGGAAAAATTTTTGAAGGCGAGGGTTCTTACACTCGCGGATTTGTTTTCTTTTTTGCCTACTCGATACGAGGATCGGAAAACCATTGTATCGATCGGCCAGCTTCAAGATGGTCAGCACGCAACCATTCTCGGAGAAATTTGTTTCCAGGGTATGAGTTATTACAAGGGACTTCGACGACGAGTGTTTGAAATGGTGGTGGATGATTCTTCTGGGCAGATCAAACTCAAATGGTTTCAGTTTCACTATCAAAGTCTTGAAAAGAAGGTCAAACGGGGGGCCAAGGTCATTGTTTCTGGCAAGGTCAAGCGCTATCGAAACCAAATGGAAATGCATCATCCAGATTTTGAAATTTTCTCGGGAGAAAAAGATGCATTGAGTTTTGGTCGGATCATTCCCATCTACCGTGAAATTGGAAATCTCTATCAAAAGACACTTCGAAAAATCATGTTTGAGGCCACCACCAGAGAACTTTCTTCCAAGGTTTGCCTATTGCCTCCAGACATTTGCGAGAAGATGAATTTTCTTCCTCCATGGAAAGCTCTGCAGAAGTTGCATTTGCCCGAAGTGCTCCCCACCGAAGACCAGAAAGCTCTTTGGGAGAGGCATTTGGCTTTTGAAGAATTGTTTTTTTATACCTTTGCATTGCTTCATCGCAAGATTCATCAAAAGCGAATGCCTGGAATTGCCTTTGATGGTCCAAGTCCTCGGTCCGATATTCTCATCGGATCATTGCCCTTTGAACTCACGGATGCTCAAAAAGAGTTCTTGGGACGATTCAAGAGGATATGAAAAAGCCTTTTGCCATGAATCGACTCTTGCAAGGAGATGTTGGCAGTGGAAAAACGATTGTCGCCTTTTTGAGTGCGCTGAGAGCCATTGACCATGGGTATCAAGTTTCGTTGATGGCTCCCACTGAGATTCTTGCCGAGCAGCATTGGAAGAAACTCAGCAAGATTGCTAGTCAGTTGGATGTGCGGGTGGAACTTCTTGTGGGCAAGACCAAAAAAGCCGACAAAGAAATCATTGTGAATCGATTGCTTGCGGGAGAGATTGATTTGCTCATTGGCACGCATGCCTTGATCACACAAAACGTTCAATTCAAAAAACTGGGTTTGGTGATTGTGGATGAGCAGCATCGTTTTGGAGTTCGTCAAAAAGAAAGCATACGGGACAAAGGAGCACAACCTGATGTATTGATCATGTCTGCCACACCCATTCCCCGAACGTTGGCGCTGACCATTTTTGGAGACTTGGACGTGTCCATTGTGGATGAATTGCCTCAAGGAAGAAAACCCATTCAAACGTCGATCCGATCCGAAAAACATCGAACACAAGTCTACGATGCCATTCGCGATACTGTTTCAAAAGGGCAACAAGTCTACATTGTATACCCCTTGGTTGAATCCTCTGCTTACCTGGAAGCCAAGGATGCTAAGAGCATGGCAGAGCTGTTCGCGCAGCAAATTTTTCCGGATCTTACGCTGGGCCTCATTCATGGCCAGCTCAAAGCCGATGAAAAAGACCAAGTGATGAAACAGTTTCTGGAAGGGGACATTCAAATTCTGGTTTCTACCACCGTGATTGAAGTCGGTATTGATGTTCCCAACGCCACCATGATGGTCATTGAGCATCCCGATCGTTTTGGACTCAGCCAATTGCATCAGTTGAGAGGGAGAGTGGGGCGAAGCGACCTGGCCTCCTCATGCATTTTACTCCTGCCTCCCAAGATTTCTCAACAAGCCAAATCTCGTCTTCGACATTTTGAACAAATTCATGATGGTTTTGCTCTGGCGGAGGAGGATCTCAAGCTCAGAGGACCAGGAGATTTTTTTGGTGTAGCTCAATCTGGAATGCCTCATTTTTCTGCGGCGCAATTTCCGAGAGATATGGACCTTATGGAAAAAGCGCGTAGAGAATCCGCACGAATTTTGGACATGGATCCCAAACTCGATGATCCGGGACATCGTCATTTGTTATGGGTCATTGAAAACATCTGGAAAGAACGATTGAAGCTTGCTCAAGTGGGCTAGCGTTCGATTCCACAACACCTGGGTGGGAGACTCCCACCAAACTTTGAGACATTGACGCGTGTGAAATAATGAATATATATGCGAAAAAAAAATAGCGACCAAGGGCCATTCGAAGGAGGGGAAGAATAGATCCCTTGATCGCCTTTATTCGCCTGTAACCCCAGTTGAAGATCATACCATTTCTAGGGGGAAATGAGGTTGTGGCACAATCTCCAAAGAAGCTTTCGCTCCCTTTGGTTTTACATCAGCGAAACTTTGTATAAATCGTTTTGACCCCCAAAGTAAAGTTTTTTTTTATGACCCTATGATCTTCTTTTATTATACACAGTGTGACAAAAAATCCAACCGACAATTTTGTGAAAATGCTCGCTGAGAAGCACATTGAATTCAGTATCTTGCATAAAAATGAACAAAAAATGCATAAATCTCTTTTTTTAAAGAGATTTGTATGAGCTACGCGCTCATCTCTTCAAATAGGCTACGAATCTCTTCTTGGTAGTGTTTTCGAATGACTTTGCGTCGGGTTTTGAGTGTTGGAGTGATTTCTCCACGCTCAAGCGAAAACGGTTCTACCAGCAAATGAAAATTTTTGATTTGCTGATACGAGGATAAATTGCGATTGACGCGTTCAATTACCTTTTCAAAAAGTTCTTTGGTTTTTGGGTGGGCCAGCAACTCTTGTTTGTTGGTGGCTGTGATGCCCATTTTGCGAGCTCTTTTTTCCAAAAATTCAAAACTAGGAACGATCAAGACGCCGATCGTTTTTTGTCCTTCTCCAACCAGGCAGGCCTGTTCGATCATGGCATGAGAGATGAGTTCATTCTCGATGGGTTGAGGTGCGATCTTTTTCCCGCCCGAGGTTACGATGAGTTCTTTGATTCGATCGGTGATTTTCAAATAACCGTCTTCATCGATCACTCCAATGTCCCCTGTACGGAAATAACCATCTTCGGTGAATACGTCTCGTGTGGCTTGCTCATCTTTGTAGTATCCCAACATCACGTTGGGGCCTTTGACCAAGATTTCTCCGTCTTCGGAAATCTTGATGTTTACATGTTCCAAAGCAGGACCCACGGTTCCAATTTTGTTTTTCTCAGGTCGATTGACGGTGACCACGGGAGAAGTTTCTGTGAGCCCGTAGCCTTCCAAAACGGTAATTCCTGCGGCTTTGAAAAATTGTCCTATGCTAGGTGTGAGAGCCGCACCACCACAAATCACATAGCGTAGGCGCTGTCCGAGCGATTGGCGGACTTTGACAAAAAACATTCGATCAAAAATCATCGAAAGTGTTTTTTCAAAAATGTTTTTTCTCGTCTTGGTCGACAAGGTGATGGAATAGCGAAACAAAAATTGGATGAATCGAGATTTTTCTCCTACTTTTTCGCTTACCTTGTTGTAGACCTTTTCCAACACGCGTGGAACACAGACCAACAGCGTTGGCCGCGTTTCCAATAGGTCGTCAGCCATTTTGGCAATCGACTGTGCAAAATTGATTTTACCCCCAAACAAAATGACCGTGTACAAGCCAGCCATTCGCTCCAGCGCGTGACTCAAGGGCAAGAAAGATAGTGTGGAATCCAAGACGCCAACATCTACGATGCTTTCGGCTCCCATACAATTGGAAAGAATGTTGTTGTGGGAAAGCATCACGCCCTTGGGGTTTCCAGTCGTGCCAGAGGTATAGATGATGGTGGCCATATCATCCGAAGAAATGTTTTTTACGCAGTCAAAATAATCGAGGGATGTTGCGGCTGCATTGGGTTTTTCCAGATCTTTGTAGTAGACGATGCCGCGATCCAAATCAGAAAAAGGATCAAAACTGACCCATTGCAATTCGGATTGGTTCTTTTGCGCGCGAATCTCACGGATTCGCTCGATGCGAGAAACATCAGAAGCAAAGACCAGCACCGCATCCGAATGATCGATGATGAAATTGGCTTGAGTAGAGGTGTTGGTGGGATAGATGGGGACCGAGATGGCTCCTAGACTTACGATGGCCAAGTCAGCCACAACCCATTCGTAGCGGTTTTCACTCAAAATACAGACCTTGTCTCCTGGGCGAACTCCCTTGGACAACAAATGTCGGGTCACATTTTCTACCAGGCGGGCAAACGCACTCCAGGTGATTTTTTCCCACTGGCCATTGGCTTTGTAGGTGAGTGCAATTTTGTCTCCCGAGCGAAACGCACGATAGAGAAGCAAATTGGCAAGGGTGCTGACTTTGCGTTTGGCCTGAATGTTTTTTACGGTATCGATGGTTCCCCCATGGACGTGTGGCATTGGTGTCAACAACGCTTGGCTTTCTTGTGAATTTCTAGCTAACAAAATTGGCCTATGCTAATAATGCATCTTTCTCATTTTGTGAAGTAATCTACAAGATCTCGCAAAGCCTGTTTAGACAAGGGGTAGCTGTTTTGTTCTCTCGATTGGAAGAAGTTGAAAAAAAGTTTGATGGTTTGGCCGAAAAAATGGCTCAGCCAGAGGTTCTTGCACAGAAAGACCTGCTAAATAAAATATCCAAAGAATACGCAGACTTACGGCCTGTGGTCGAGGCTTATCGAGTGTACAAAAAGGTGTGCACAGAGCTGGAAGACAACTACCAGCTTTCCAAAGAGTCCGACGAGGAAATGCGGGATTTGGCCTATGCCGAAATCGAAATCTTGGAACCTCGAAAAGAGCAATTGGAGCATGAGCTTCAACTCCTTTTGTTGCCCAAGGATCCGCTGGATGAAAAGAACGTTCGTCTCGAAATTCGTGCGGGAACGGGCGGAGAAGAGGCTGGCCTTTTTGCTGCAAATCTCTTGCGCATGTATCTCCGATACGCGGAAACCCAGAGGTGGGTCGTGGAAATTCTTTCCAAAAGTGAAACCGGCATCGGCGGACTCAAAGAGGTGATCGTCATGCTAGAGGGACAGAGTGTCTACAGTCAGCTCAAGTTTGAAGGTGGGGTACATCGGGTGCAGCGTGTGCCCGCCACAGAGACCAGCGGTCGGATTCACACCTCGGCCGTGACGGTGGTGGTGATGCCTGAGGCTGATGAAGTCGACGTCAAAATTGATGACAAGGATTTGCAGATCGATGTGATGAGAGCCGGTGGGCCTGGGGGACAGAGTGTGAACACCACTGACTCCGCGGTTCGAATCACGCACATTCCCTCGGGGCTTGTGGTGGTTTGCCAGGATGAAAAATCCCAACACAAAAACAAAGCCAAGGCTTTGAAGGTGCTGCGTGCTAGGCTTTTGGAAATTGAACAACAAAAGCAAAATGCAGAAATTTCGTCCAAACGAAAATCCATGGTGGGATCAGGAGATCGAAGCGAACGGATTCGAACCTACAATTATCCTCAGAGCCGGGTCACGGACCATCGGATCAATTTGACCTTGCACAAGCTCGATCAAATCATGGAAGGTGATTTGGAAGAAGTCATTGTAGCGCTGAGAACACACCATCAAACCGAACTGCTCAAAGGTGAAACTTCAGTCTAACCATGTTGCTGAGTGCATTCGGCAGGCCAGTCTTGCATTGACCGAGCATCATGTCGAGGCCCCCTTGCGTGCGGCCACACTCATCATGTGCCATGTGCTTGGAATCACCCAGGTTCAATTGCTTGCCGGTCGAGATGCTGACTCGTTGACCGAACAGGCGTTGCAAAAATATCAAAAACTGATTGAGCGTAGAAAAAACCATGAGCCTTTGGCCTACATTTTGGGGACCAAAGAGTTTTATGGGTTAGACTTTGAGGTATCCAACCATGTGCTGATTCCCCGGCCCGAGACGGAGCTGCTGGTAGACTGGGTGCTTGAGACCTTTGGTCCGGATCAATCGTTTCGCTTGTGCGATGTTGGATGCGGAAGTGGTGCTATTGTTGTGTCTGTGGCCAAGCATCGGAGCAAGGCCTTGTGTTTGGCCATCGATCGATCGGAAAAGGCTTTGGAAGTGACGATGCACAATGCCCAGCGTTTGGGAGTGCAGATCGAGGGGATGCAATCGAATTTGCTTGAGGGAGTTTCAAGGGTTTTTGAAGTCGTGGTTTCCAATCTTCCGTATGTTCCCACGTCTGATCTTTCCACGTTGGCCCCAGAGCTTGCCCATGAGCCCGTCATGGCGCTTGATGGTGGGGAAGATGGCCTCAATCTCATTCGACCCTTGATCGCGCAGCTTGAACCTCGCCTGACTCAGGAGGGCTGGGTTTTTTTGGAATACGGGCAGGGCCAAACCGGTGCCATTGGCAAGTGTTTGAAAGAGCATGGTTTTGACACGGTGGAGGTTCGAAAAGATGCGGCCGGTATTGAGCGAGTCATTCGCGCAAAGAGGACATCAGTGGTATAAGGACAGACAACAGGAGCACAATTCATGGACGAAATTCACATCGAAGGCGGAAAAGTTCTTCAAGGCAGCGTAGCAATCAGCGGATCCAAAAATGCGGCACTTCCTTTGCTCGCACTGTGCGCCGCCGTGGATGGTGTTTGTACGATTTCGAACGTGCCTCTGCTCAAAGACGTAGATCACATGTTGGAGATTTTGCGTTTGATGGGAGCCACGGTTACCCGAGAAAAAAGTACAGTGATGGTGGATGCAAGATCCTTGAATCAGACCGAAGCACCCTATGACTACGTTCGAAAGATGAGAGCTTCGGTGGTCATGTTGGGCCCCCTGTTGGCAAGGTATCGCAAGGCTCAAGTGTCGCTTCCCGGTGGATGTGCGATTGGAGTGCGTCCCATTGACTTGCATCTCAAAGCGTTTCAAGCCATGGGTGCCACCGTCAAGATACAAAATGGTGACGTGCAAGCAACGCTGGAAAACAGCAAAGAAGGAGAATTTTTCTTCGACCGGGTTACGGTCACAGGAACCATCAATGCATTGATTTTGGCTGCGAGTCTTCCTCATCCGTTTGTCCTCGACAACTGCGCGACCGAGCCGGAAGTTCAATCAGTAGCCTTGGCCTTGGTCAGCATGGGCGCTACCATCCAGGGCATCGGAACCTCGCGATTGGAAGTCAAGGGATGCAAAGCTTTTGCCCCTTTGCAATGGGAAAACATCCCCGATCGGATTGAAGCCGGCACCTATCTTTGTGCGGCTCTGATGACAGGTGGTCACGTGGAAGTCACCCACGTCAATCCACAACACTGCAAAAACATTCTTTCCAAACTCTCTGAATTGGGGGCTTTGATCGAAGTGTCTGAAACCAGCATTGCTGTGAAGAGTCCGTCTGCCATTGCTCCTGTTGATGTGCGCACAGCACCCTATCCAGGGTTTCCGACCGATATGCAAGCGCAGGTGATGGCGGTGCTCTGCCTCGCCAAGGGCAAGAGCGTTGTCACGGAAACCATTTTTGAAAATCGCTTCATGCATGTACCTGAACTCAATCGGATGGGCGCCTCGATTGCGATCAAGGGAGCTACCGCAACCGTGGATGGTGTTTCAGAGTTGAAAGCTGCGCCCGTGATGGCGACTGATCTGCGCGCCAGTGCGTGCTTGGTGCTTGCGGGGCTTGCGGCCAAAGGCACCACCAAGGTTCTTCGCGTGTATCATTTGGACCGTGGGTATGAACATCTTACACAAAAATTTCAATCTCTCGGGGCCAATATCAAAAGGGCGGGATAAATGTCTTGGTTTGATAAGCTAAAAGCACCGAAATTCAAAAAGGATCAAAAAAACAATTTTCCTGAAGGTCTGTGGACCAAATGTGTGGGCTGTTCAGAAATCATTTTTCATGATGACTTGGTCAAAAATCATATGGTGTGCACAGCGTGCAATTTTCACATGAAAATTTCTGCGCGAAAGCGTTTGGATATTTTGTTGGAGTCCGGCCAGTTTGTGGAGAAGGATGCAAACATGCGATCGCTCGACCCCCTTGAATTCAAGGACATCAAAAAATACAAAGATCGTATCAAGGCCATGGAAAAAACAGGCAAAGAAAAAGAAGCCTTCATCTATGGCATTGGCAAATGCAAAGACATGGATTTGGTGGTCGGAAGTTTTGTCTTCGACTACATGGGAGGTAGCATGGGCTCGGTCGTGGGAGAAAAACTTACACGCAGTTTTGAATTGGCCCTTCAAGAAAAACTTCCCTGTCTTTTGATCACCGCCAGTGGTGGAGCAAGAATGCAAGAGGGCATTCTCTCCCTCATGCAGATGGCCAAGGCCACAGCTGCGCTCTCCAAACTCAAGGAAGAGGGTCTTCCCTTCATCGTGCTGCTGACCGATCCAACCACAGGAGGCGTGGCCGCTTCGATTGCGATGCTGGGAGACGTGCTGTTGGCTGAACCCAACGCCTTGATCGGATTTGCAGGGCCTCGCGTGATCGAGCAAACCATCAAACAGACGTTGCCTGAGGGATTTCAACGCTCGGAGTTTTTGCTTGAACACGGGATTGTGGACCGAATCGTGCCCAGGTCCCAACTGCGCAATACTGTTTACGATCTGTTCGCAGCGTTTTTAAGTGCCCGAAATCAAAGCTAAAATAGAATTAACCTGACGATCTCGTTGACGATTTTGTTCAGGTGACTATATAGGAGGTATGGACAAGGTCAAATTCGATCAGGACGTGCTTCTGGGAATTGAGGAAACCCTTAGAGAGATTTCCAAATTCCATTTCATTTTGGAAGAAGGACAAAAAGGGCTTCACATTTTGTTTTCTCCGGAAATGATTCGGGAAACCTTTTCTTCGGAAAACACGGATTTGTCCGACCTCTTCCATGACAACTTGGAAGAAATCAATCAAGCCATCAATGAGAGTTTCAACTTTGATACCATTGAAGAAAAGCGTGACTACTTTGCATCTCTGACCAAAGACCTTCAAAAAGCTTTGGTCTACGGGTATTTTCAGTTGATTGAGGGACAGCAAACTCCTTCTGAGCGCACTTTTCATTGATCCACATTCCTCAAAAAATCATTTCTGGGGGTCAGACAGGTGTGGACCGTGCGGCGCTCGATGCGGCATTGGATCTGGGTTTGGCGCACGGAGGATGGTGTCCACAGGGTCGAAAAAGCGAAGACGGTCCCATTGATGGGCGCTACCAATTGCAGGAAACTCCGAGTGAGAACTACGCCCAGCGCACGCGATGGAACATTCGTGATTCGGATGCCACGTGGATTTTTCATCAAGGTCTCCCTCTGGAAGGTGGAACTCTTTTGACCGCCGAGTTGGCCAAGCAGATGAACAAACCTCTGTTGTGCGTGGACATCGATGTGGGAGTCCAATCCTATGAACAAATGAAACGGTTTTTGATGGATCAAAAAATTGAGGTGCTTAATGTGGCTGGCCCTCGATCCTCAAAAGCCCCAGAGATGCATCAAAAACTGCGAAAATTCCTGACAGAGTTTTTTCAGATGTTAATTGACACATGATGTTATTTTGAATATAGTCCAAAGCAAGTCGGGGGACTAGCAGGCTTGTGTAAGTCTTGAGTGAGAAAAACATGTTGGGGAAGACATGACATACACTTGAGGCACATGAGATCCGCAAACAAGGGGTAGCAAGCTGTAGGAGAGCATGGAAGATTGCATCGGAGTCCGGAGAAACTCCGGTGGTCTTCACCATCAACACACACATGATCCATTCATCTCGAATTTTTCTCATCGTGTGGATTGTGCTGTTTTCCCATCAGGCCCATGCCTTTGGTCATCTAAAAAACATTGAAGTCAAATACTCTCTGATCGAGAGTTTGGTCCAAAAGCATCGCATTCTCTATTGCATCCAAGACCAAGATGTAAACAAAGACTTTGTGAAAAAATCTCTGGATCAATACATTCAAGCCATTGAACAGGACGTGCATGTCTGGGAAAACTCTACCAGCAAAACTTTGGTGAGGATGAAAGATGTGAACATCGAAATCAAAGAAGATTGTGATTCTGAAGATACCCACGTGTTGAACATCGAAACCTTTGATGATGGACAGTGGGCGCAGCAAATCAAAAAGTTGTTTGGTGCCAAGCAATCTACCTCTCATTATGTTCATGGCAGGACTACGTGGTTTGTGGATGGTAGGCCGACGGTTCGGATTTTGGTGAACCATGAAGACCAAATGGCCAGTCAAAACAATTTTATCAGTACGTATTTGCACGAGATCGGTCATGCCTTTGGACTCTGCGATCAATATACTCCTGATCCCGAACATGAAATTCAGGGATACCGAAACTGTGATCCCAACGCCATGACTCGCCATCGCTTCGAATTGTCTGTCATGAATGAAGGGGGTTCCTTGCACGCCGATGACATCGAGGGGCTCATCGCTCTGTTTGATCGATACAACCGCTACAAAAGAACAGGCCGGCACACAACGATATTTGAGGATTCTACCGATCTAGAGTTTTCACGACTCACACGAGAATATGTCAACGGTATTTTGGTGGGTCCCTATGATCTCATTTTCAAAAACTCTGCGAGGACCCACACCATGCACTATGCTCAAGTCTTGTCCAAAGAGAGTTCGCAAAAGCTGGGCCTAAAATTTGATAAGACCAGCATCAATTTTGTGTTTTTTCCAAAATATCGAGATCGTGCCTCTATTGAAAAAAATCTGGTCAAAGCTTCTTTCAACCCATTTGGAAAAATCGGGGACAAGATTGAATTGACCATCGATCGCACTTCCAACCGGTTGATTTCCATGAGCGGTCAATTTACCGTCGACGCCTTTCATGCCAAAGGAAACATGAGCAATTTGAATTGGCTACCTTCCAAAAACATTCGATGGATATGGTCTGATTTTGCCTACGATCTTTCCGCCTATGTCCATGATGAAAATCGGGACATTGTGGATCCAAAACCGGAGAATCAATACCAAAACCATTTTTCGATCCACTACGAATCTGGAAAAGTTTGGGTGAAATACACTGGATCCACGCGAGATCAGAAAAGCATTTCTCCCGATCCCAACATGATGACTCAGTTTGGGGAGTGGAAAGCCATGGATGATTTGCAAGGTTTGGCCAACATTGGTTGCTCGGAACCTTGGTTGGGAAAAGATGTCCTTTGCTTTTTGCCCTTTCGATCGGTGGATACCGAGGCCTTACGAGCTTCGCAGCCCTAGTTCATGACAATCAAGCAATGTTGAAAATCAAATTCAGTTTGGTTTCCAGAGTGGAAAGGTCGTTGTTGTTTTCGATCACCCAATCTGAGCGTTTGGCTTTTTCCAGGTTGGGCAACTGTGACTGAACCATCTGCATGGCCAACTCATCATCGATTCCATCTCGTTGCCTGAGACGATTCAATTGTGTTTCTTCATCGCACACCACACACAAAACTTTGTCAAAATGCCGATCACTTCCTGATTCGAACAGAAGAGGAATCAACACAAAAATGTAAGGGGAATGATGGGTACGCTGCTCATCGATCCATGTCAGATAGGTTTTCTGAATGCTTGGGTGAAGAATGCTTTCTAGCTCTTTTTTCTTTTTGGGGTCATGAAAAATAATCTCGCGGAGCTCTTTTCGATCCAAGGTTCCCAACCTCGTCAAAACCTGTTTTCGGATCGAGGAGTCTTGGTCCAAAAGGGTTCTGGCGATATGGTCGGAGTCCATCAAAGGATAGCCCATACCTTGCAAAATCTTCCCTACCGTAGACTTCCCGCATGCCACGCCTCCGGTCACGGCAACAGTTGTGGATGTGTGAGGCATAAAAGTCTTTGTATCTTACATCCCCAGGGCCTCACAAGAAATCATTGCGATTTTGTCGGGCATCCTCTACAGTGCCAGCCATGAAACGTGCTGCTGTCATCATTTTCCCGGGTTCCAACTGCGATCGAGATGCAGTCCATGCCCTCAAAAATGTCTTTGGGCTGGAGGTTGAAGAGCATTGGCATGATCTACCCATCACCGAGTCTTATGACCTGATTGTACTTCCAGGTGGTTTTTCCTATGGAGACTACCTTCGAGCGGGAGCTATGGCCAAGCTCTCCAAAGCCGTCAAAAGTTTGGACCGAGCCCTGGCGGATGGAGCCAAGGTTCTTGGCATCTGCAATGGATTTCAGATTTTGACTGAGGCCGGATATTTGCCAGGAGCATTGACCAAAAACGAAGACACTCGGTTTCATTGTCATGATGTGCACATCAAAGTGGAAAACACGAAAACCTCCTGGACGCAAAGTCTTTCCAAGGGCAAAACCCTGCGCATGCCCATCGCACATGCAGAGGGGCGATACTTCATCGATCCCAAAGGTTTGGAACAATTGCAGCAAAACCAGCAGATTGCCTATTCCTATGTCAATGTCGAGGGAGTTGCGGATGCCTCTTCCAACCCCAATGGCTCTGTGCAAAACATTGCGGGCGTATTTGACTCATCCTTCCAAGTGCTAGGTCTCATGCCTCATCCCGAGAGGTGTTGTGAGGCCATTCTTGGCAACGAAGACGGAAAGGCCTTTTTTGGTTTTTTGCAGTAATCTGCCATGAACGATCTGATCCAAAAAATGAAACAAGGAGATCGTCGAGCATTGTCTCGACTTCTTTCGTTGGTGGAAGAAAAGATGATCAGGCATTGTCCATTCTGATTGAGTTGTGGAAAGAAAAAAATCAAATTGGAGCATCGGTGTGACAGGACCTGCAGGTGCAGGAAAAAGCACACTCATTGATCAACTCATTCGAAAATATCGCAAACAAAACAAAACCGTCGCGGTGATTGCCGTAGATCCTTCAAGTCCTTTTTCGGGGGGGGCAGTGCTTGGAGATCGGGTGCGCATGCACAAGCATTATGAAGATCCGGGTGTATACATTCGCAGTGTAGGCAGTCGAGGAAAAACCGGTGGTGTCTCTTTTTCCACTCGTGCATTGCTGGATGTGATGAGTGTGTATGGAACCGATGTGGTGATTTTGGAAACCGTGGGAGCGGGGCAGAGTGAAGTCGACGTAATGAACCTTGTGGACACGACCTTGGTGGTATTGACTCCCGAAGGTGGCGATTCCATTCAGGCTCTGAAGGCCGGTATGCTTGAGATTGCAAGCATTTTTGTCATCAACAAAAAAGATCGAGCGGGTTCTGAGCTCATGGCGCACGAAGTTCAAACCATGCTTTCTTTGTCTGCACACATACAGTCATGGAAACCTCCCGTGTTGATGACCATGGCACAAACCGGAGAAGGCTTGGATGAGCTCTTGGTCCAAATTCAAAAACATGCGGAACATCTATCCATGAATCCACAGCCCAAAGAAGCTACGCGCAAGCTCCTGGCTGCGGTTTCGGAAATCATTCAAACCCGTGTTGTAAAAGAGGTGATGGAGTTTTGCTCCACCGATCCTGACCTGCAAAAAAGCATTCAAGAGAATCCGCACACACAAAATCCCTATCAAATTGCACAGTCTTGTTTTTCTTCGTTTGATCAGAAGCGTTTTACGCGAGCCAAAGCAAGCAAAGGAAAATAAAGACGATAATAATCGTATCTCAAGTAAAAATGACTTGGGAATCCTGTTCCTGTCCACTCGGGTTCGATCCAGCTACCATCTTCACATTGTGTTTGTTTCAAAAACTGCGTGGCTTTTTCGATGCACGGTAGGTGAGATTGTGAGCAGCACAACAAAGCTAGAAGACCCCATGCCGTTTGACTTGCGGTGGAATAGCCCAAGGGAAGATAAGTGTTGTGGTCATACGACCGACAGGATTCTCCCCATCCTCCATCGGGGTTTTGAATGCTTTCCAACCAGCGCACCGCTTTTTTGATGTAAGGTGCGTTCATGTCTTCTCCAATGGCATGCAAGCCGCACAACACGGCACAGGTTCCATAGATGTAGTTGACTCCCCATCGACCAAACCATGATCCATTGGGTTCTTGGGCTTGCTTGAGATAGCGCAGACAATCTTGGATCTCCGGGCTGTGCAAGCTCAGGCCCGCATGTGCCAATGCTTCGAGGACATGTCCTGTAACATCCGGGGTGGAAGGATCGAGCAAACTTTTCAAATCTGCAAAAGGAATGTCGTTGAGAATTTTTTTGTTATTGTCGCGATCAAAAGCCGCCCAGCCGCCGTCACTGCATTGCATGCCGAGGACCCATTCGATGGCTCGATCGATTCGATCCGAAACCATTTCCGGATGTTTTTCTTCCCAGGGGAGCAAGGCCAAAATGGCCATCGCCGTATCATCGAGATCTGGGTACTGATGATTTTCATGCTCGAAAGCCCAACCTCCTGGACGAACATCTTTGGCTTTGAGCATCCAGTCTCCGCCATGATCTAGGATTTGCGCTTCAAGCAACCACTGGGCAGCTTTTTCCATGCGTGGGTGTGAGCCATCTACGCCAGCCTCTTGCAGAGCATACATCCCAATGGTTGTATCCCAAATCGGAGAGATCGTAGACTGCATGCGAAGATGAGATGAACTTTCTTCGGCATAGGTTCTCAGTGTGCTCAGTCCTTGCGCCAGAACGGGGTGATCGAGACTGTAGCCTCGAAGATGCAAGGCCAAAATCGAATTCGCATAGGCAGGAAAAATGCCTCCCCAGTTTCCTTTTGGATCTTGATGATCCAAAATCCATTTCTCCGCCAGGTCTAGCGCGCGATTGCGAATGGGCTTGAGAGAAATTTTTTCATATCCACTGATCAAGGTTTGAAGCCAGCGAAAAACTTGTTCCATGTTGGCTTTGGGAGAAGAAAAATTTTCTTTCACAAGTTCTTCAATTTTTTCTGTCAATTTGCTTTGAGACGCTGCCACTGAAACTTCATGAACGTTTTCATGAACACCCAAGGTGCACACCGGTTTTTGATCAAAAATGATCAGCAGGGGAATGATCACCAATCGAGACCAGCTGGAAAACTCATACAAGTCGATCGGAGCTTTTCGAGGAAGAAGCATCAGTTCAGGACTGAGAACCGGAATTTTTTCCCAGGGATAAGCACCGAATAGAGCCATATGAATTTTGGTGAACACGCGGCTCTTTTCAACGCCACCCAACACATGAATTTGCTCCAAACTTTGTTTCATCCGAGGGTCATCCTGCGGCACCCCACAAATTTTCAGAGCCATGTAGGCTTCAATCGTGGCGGACAGATTGGGAAAATCACCATAAAAAAGATCCCATGTCCCGTCGCTTTTGCGGCATCTAAAAATTTCTTCCCGGGCTTTGACTTTGGTTTCATCGTCCAACAAGCCCAAAAAACGCAAAAACATCACATACTCCGAAGTGATGGTCACGTTGTCAAAAACCTTGGCCTCCCAATAGGCGTCTTCATGTTGCAGGGATAAAAAATGCTGGGCGGCTTTGTCCAGATGCTCAGCCACACCAAATCGATCAGGCCCTGTTTGATGGGGAGATGATGAGGGGCGGTGTCTTGAGAAGTGAACACGTCGAGATTGCCCTGAAAAAGCCGAAAGAGTTTTCTCCATCTGTTTTTGCAGCTTGGCCAAAAATTGTGGATCGAATGGAATCAAAACGGGCCATGTATATTATTACGCAGCGTATTTTTCAACATTCTGGTGGAAATGAATTCCGGAGAAAAAGGTTTTCAATTTTGCAGCAATCGCTTTACAATACAGACTGTGATTACTTCTCCTGATGCTGCAAAACGATTGGCCAGAGCCATTGCCTCGGATCTGAGCTTGTACAACCAAGATAAAATTCAACAGGGAATCGAACAAGACAACTTATTTGAATTGCTTTCGGAAGAGATCGAGGAAGGAAGATCTCATTACAACAAAAAAGTGGATCCGGACCTGCGTGAGAACACCAATTATTTTGATCTCGCCATCGTAGACATTATATTGGCGCGTAGCGGCCACATCAAATCCCACATCTGGTAAATCATGAAAACAAATTTTTACTCCTTGATTGCTTGTGTTCTCTGTGCCCCTCTTTTCTATGCTTGTGGTGCAAAACGTTATGAAACATCTCTCAGTGAACTGCAGCAGGAAAATCAACAACTCAAAACCAAGCAAACCCATCTTCGACAAGACATCCAGGAACTCACGGACACCCTGATCATCATTGAGAGCAAACTGGATTCGATCACGACCGGTCGACCCGTCGCGAAAAGAGAATTTTTGGAAACTCCACTCTATGATGCTCCGATGGAAGCTTCCGCGAGAACCGCTCCCATCAAGGGTAGTTTCGAAAAGCCCGCCCAATCTTTTTTGGGAGAGGGCATCGATATCGATCCAAAAAAAGCCGAAAAAATTGAATCTAGCATCAAACTCACCAACCAACATCTGGATGCAGCCTCGCCTGCGACAACGCAAGCCGCAGCCCCCAAGGAAAAAAAATCCAAACCAGCTGCGAAAACAACGGCCAAAGCCCACACAAACACGGAAGCCGCCGTTGCAACACAGGCCAAAGTAGAGGAAGAAGATCAAAAAGTCATCGACAGCTATCGCAAGGCCTACGATTTGTTTGCGCAGCATCATTATGACGAAGCCATCACCCAACTCGAAGAGTTCACACAAAAATATCCGTCTCATCGATACACCGACAATGCGGTCTACTGGGTAGGAGAGGGCTACTATCAAAAAAATGAATTCGGAAAAGCCAACCAAGCTTTTGAACGGCTGTTAAAAGACTATCCCGATGGGAACAAGGTTCCCGATGCTTTGTTACGATCTGGGATTTGTTATGTTAGAATGGATCAGATCGCCGAAGCAAAAAAGTCGTTTCAGAAATTGCTCAAGGACTATCCAGAGAGTATGGCCGCAAAAAAAGCAAAAGCTACTCTTGAAGGAATCTAAGAGGTACAATGATGACCAAAATGAAACATCTATTCTTACTACTGTTGGTTCTCGTCATGAGTCCACGATTGTCCATGGCCCAAGACTCTGATGAGACTTTTTCAGCCTCGGATGAATTTTCACAAGAGTCCCAAAGCGAAGATCAAGAAGAGGACATGAACTCCCAAGAAAGCGCAGAGTCCTCCCAAGCAGGCACCTTGCAGGGCGCCCGTCCTGAGGTCTACATCATTCAACCCGGAGACACGCTCTGGGATGTATGTTCCAATTTGCTGGCCAATCCTTACTATTGGCCAAAATTGTGGTCCTTCAACCCCTACATCAAAAACCCTCATTTGATTTATCCTGGAGACCAATTGGTGTTTCGTCCAGGCACTGCAACCAGCTTCCCCAGTTTTGAGGTGGTTGGTGCGGGAAAACAAATTCAACCCCAGCCCGTAGAGATCGATCAGCCTTCTCAAGTGGTTGAAACCCAAGGAGCTCGGTCTCAGCTCGATACTGATTTTATCGTAGACGATTCCCTGACTCGCGTGGGGGATGGAATTTCGGTCAAACTCAAAACCTTGGCCTTCGTGGATCAAGACAACCTCAAAGCGGTTGGAAGCATCACGCATTCGGGGGAACCCAAAACGCAGCTTTCTTATGGTGACCGAGTGTACATTGAGGTTCCAGGCAAAGAAGTTCAAAAAGGCGACAAATTTCATGTGATTGAGCGGGTCAAGCGTGTGACTCATCCAGCCAAAGAATTGAAAAAAATAGGATGGATGATTCGCAAAAAGGGTGTGATCACGGTGGATCGTGTGATCCCCAAAAACAAGTTTTGGGGCAAGAGAGTCATCGAAGGCACCATCTCCGACAGCCATGATACTTTCATCCAACGAAACGATGAGCTCATACCCTATGAAAATCCCATTGTATCGGTGATTCCTCATTTTACCGATCGTGAAATTGATGCATACATTTTGGAAGGATCCAACGAACAGTTTCTGATCAGCAACAACGACTTTGTTTTTTTGGATGTGGGAAAAAACCAAGGTGTTGATGACGGCCTGCAACTTTTTGTGGCAAGAAAAGGAGATGGATTGTTTCAAGAAGACGACAAACATCTACCCTATGTTCCTGTGGCAAAACTTTTGGTGATCAAGGCGGGCAAAAACACCTCCACGGCCTATGTCACAACTCTTGATCGTGCACTCGAAGTGGGTGATCGGGTATTCAGTCGTCTTCGGTAGCAGCCTCAACCACATTCATCTTTGATGGATGTGTCGCGTTATCGATGGATTTTATCTGACGATAAAACCATTTGATTTTTGCCGAGGATTTCCGATATGAACATGACTGAACCTATGACAACGTACTACGCGCATGCGATTGCTCTGTCTCTGTATCCTGACCTCCAATATCGCGACAAAAAAAAACTCATCGAAATTTACGGTGGTTTTAGTGGTTTCATTCAAACCCTTGAACATGGAAACGTGTTGGATCCTCGCCACGAGCCCATGTTTGAGAACCTTTCCAGAGGGTTGGACCTTCCCCGCGCTCACAAAGAATTGGAAAGACTGGAGAAGTTGGGCGGATGGATCATGGTCTACGGTACCTCCGAATACCCCACGCATCTAGGGGAGATTGCCAATCCTCCTTTGGTATTGTTTGGTATGGGAAGAACCGATTTTCAAGAGGGCAAAGAGCTTGGATTTGTTGGCCCTAGAAAACCCTCTCATTATGGTCATCGTGTGGCACAGTGGCTGGCCAAAGAGCTGGTGGCTCATAATATGACCTTGGTCAGCGGTTTGGCTTCCGGCATTGATTCGGTGGCGCACAACATTGCGCTAGAGTCCAAAGGATATACGGTGGCCGTGGTTGCCCACGGACTCGAGCACTGCTATCCGAGTGAACATCGGCGATTGTTGGATTGGATCATTCAAGATGGAACCGTGATCAGCGAATATGTTCCCTCGACGCGTACACGGCGGGAATTTTTCCCAGCACGAAACCGCATCATCTCGGGCCTTTCCCGAGGGGTATTGATTGTAGAGGCAGGAAGAAAAAGCGGAGTTCGCATCACGGCCAATCATGCCATTGAACAATACCGCGAGGTATATGCAGTTCCGGGACCGATCGATCAAGAGCTGTCCATGTATCCCAACATGCTCATCGCGGAAGGCGCGAAAATGGTTCGCTCTCCCAGTGATATCTTGGAAGATTTTCCCATGTGCTTGGAAGAAATCGATACGACACAGACTCATTCCACGGGTCCAGCAGCTTTGACTCGCGTTCAGCGAGATGTGTTGGCACAATTTCGAGGCAATCAGCCCAGATCCATCGAAGAGCTCAAACAAGAAAGTCGGATGACCACACAAAAGTTGCTCCAGACCCTCACCGAGCTAGAGTTGGAAGGATGGGTTTCCAGACAAGCCGATGCAAGGTATACTCTGCTCATCAAATGAAAAAAGAAGTATTGGTCATAGGAGGAGGCATGGCGGGCGTGGAAGCCGCGATGCTCTTGGCAAGGAGAGGCATCCACGTCGATTTGATGGAAATGCGTCCCACACAAACCACAGCTGCACACAAAACCGATCAACTGGGAGAACTGGTGTGCAGCAATTCGCTCGGATCCAACTCCGAACACACGGCCCCCAGCATCCTCAAACGAGAGATGCGAGCCATTGGATCGCTGATCTTGGAGGCTGCAGAACATGCTCAGGTGCCTGCGGGGAGCGCGCTTTCCGTGGATCGAGAAAAGTTTGCGAACTGGATCACAGAAAAAATTGCGCAAGAAAAAAACATTCGTGTGGTTCGACAAGAACAATTGACCTTGCCCTCGGATCAGCTTTGCATTGTAGCCACAGGACCCTTGACGTCCGATGCGTTGGCTGCTGAATTGGCCACATGTTTTGACAAAGAAAGTTTGTATTTTTACGATTCGATTTCTCCCATCATTGATGCTCAAAGCATCGATGAAAGTCAGTGCTATTTTGCCAATCGATACGACCAAGAGCGTGGAGACTATCTCAATTGTCCTTTGGACAAAGATCAATACGAAACCTTGGTTCAAGAAATTCTCGATGCAGAAAAAGTTCCCTTGCATCAGTTCGAAGAAATGAAATGTTTTGAGTCGTGCATGCCCATTGAAGTCATGGCCAGCAGAGGCATGAAAACACTGGCGTTTGGCCCGATGAAACCCGTTGGACTGGAACATCCCAAAACGGGAAAGAGACCCTATGCCGTGGTTCAACTTCGAAAGGAAAATGAGCCCACCACCATGTACAACATGGTGGGATTTCAATCACGGATGAAATGGCCTGAACAAAAAAGAGTCTTTCGTATGATTCCGGGGTTGCAACAAGCAGAATTCATACGCATGGGATCCATGCATCGAAACACATACATTGATTCTCCACGCTTGCTTCATGAAGATCTCTCCATCAAAAACAAACCCAATGTTTTTGTGGCAGGTCAGCTCACCGGAGTGGAAGGTTATGTCGAGTCTGCGGCGATGGGGTTATGGTCGGCTCTCAAAGTCTATGGGCGCATCACGGATTCCGTGATTGATTTGCCTCCCATCGAATCCGGTTTGGGAAGTTTGATTCGAGTCATCACCTGCAATCCACTCAAGAGCGAGTTTTCTCCGATGAACATGAACTTCGGCATTTTTCCACCGATGCCTGCGGGAGCTGGCAAAAAAAAGGGAAAAAAAGAGAGACGAGCGCTGATGGATGAACGTGCACAAAAAGCATTTGACCGTTGGATGGATCAAGGCATGCGAGATCATTCAAAGGTTTCAATGGTGACAGGCGAGCAACCCACATGGAAAACCACAAGCAACAATCTAGCTTGATCCAGGCCTATCGACGTTACCTTGGTCACAGTCGAGGGTTCTCCCCTCATACCGTTGAAAACTACATTTCGGATGTCGTGCAGTTTGTGACGTTTGTGGAGGAAGATCCATATCAATTTTCTTCTCATCAGATTCAAGCCATCACCCCCCAACATCTTCGTGGATACATGGATCATCTGCACCGACAAAAAATCAAAGCCAACAGCCAGTCTCGAAAAATCAGTTCTCTGCGCATGTTTTTTCAGTGGGCCATTCGCCACGACTACTGCAAAACAGATCCCAGAAGCGCAGCCGCAAACACCCAAACAGCCCAAAAACCTGCTCCGATGTTCCAAATCAGGAATCAGATTCAGGGGTTTTTCAGCAAAACCAGAACAATCCATCACACGTATCACGATCGAAACGTGGCAATGTTCGAAACCCTCTAAAAGTGGGCTGCGTGTTTCGGAGTTGGTGGCGTTGGACTGGACTTGCATTGTAAACTCAGATCCATGAAATTCGAGTGCCTCGGGAAAGGGGCAAACATTCGTTAAGCCTTTGGAGAATATGCAGCAAAGGCCATTGAGACCTACCGAGTGGGGAGCTACAAAAAATTTCAGAGAAACCGCATTCCGAGAGGCCGTTTTTTTGAACTTCAATAATATCGAGGATTTTGGATGACCACGCGTGGAGTGTCTATGCTGCCCAAAACCTATCTCTCTCTGCTATGACGTATAGCGTAAATTTATCTCCACACTCCTTTTCGGCACGGCTTTTGCCACCCATTTGCTCGATGATGGGGCGCGGATTTGCGTACGATTCAGGAGTTTCTCGACACCGCCAGCTGACAAGTACAGAAAAATATACACTAAAGTAAGTATGAGGAAGTTGCAGGAAGTCTATCGGGCTTCTCACCAATGTCTCAAGTGAAGACATTGTGAGCACGGAGAATGAAATTTCATTGGGTCATTTGACCGACATCGGTGGAGGAGATGGACCTATCTCCCGAGGATGTGTTTGTGTTTTCTCGATCAATGGTCAATCCAACGCCAAGGAAATTGCACGATCACTGGATTTGATCTGAAAAAGTAGTGGCCATCGTGGACGTCTCAAAAAACCCCTCGGCGCGGTCTCGACCAAAGAAACTCAGTCCCAAAGAAAAGACCCGCCACATGGAAAGTCCGCCAAAAGCATGCTGGAGATTTTGGATGAAGAAGACCAGAACCTGGAGCTAAAAAGTTTTCCCCTTCGACATCGCCGCCAAGAGATTTTGCCGCTCAAAATTGATGAGATCCAAAAAAAGAATTGGTACGAAGTGTTTGAGATCCCGGTCAAAGCTTCCAAAGCCGAGATCCAAAGGCACATTCGATATGGTCAAAAAGTTTCACCCCGACAAATATTTCCTCAACTGCCCCATCGGACATTACTTTGCAAAAAGTTGAGACCATTTTTCAATTCGTTCAAGAAGGGTATGAGACCTGATTAACTTGCACTGAGATCGGCCTATGACCAAACGCTCAAATTGGAACAGGTCCACAAAAAACTTTCTCAACCTGGCAGCATTCCCATGCGCAACCTCCACAACGAAAATCCAGCAGTCATCCCGCAAGGCGCGGCCCAGGCCCGGGGGCTTAACAACGTGAAGGAAAGAGAGTCGTTGGGTCATGCAGCTAAAACTTTATCAATTGGGCTGCCAAATTGACCTCTGCCAATCCTGAGTATCATCATAAGCTTGGATCGACTCGAATCTTCCAAAATCGGCGCCGAATAAGCAGATCGAAAAATATCTATCGTTAATTTTTAAGTATGTTAGAGTTTTACAAGATTGGCGTGCTCAAAAATGCCTTTGAGTCCGCAGCCGCATCGAAGTGAAACATGGGAACAGTACTCGGAATAGATTTAGGTACAACCAACTCCTGCGTGGCCTTTACAGAAGGTCGACAAACCACGATCATCCCCAACAAAGCGGGTTATCTGACCACACCATCGGTTGTGGCCGTGGTGGATGATGGAAAAATCATCGTAGGTCAAGTGGCCAAACGTCAGGCCATTGCCAACCCCACCAATACCATCACCAGTTCCAAACGTTTCATCGGAAGACGCATCGATGCTCCTGAGGTCAATCACTCCAAGGCGATCTATGCCTATGAAATTTTCGAAGGTCCTCAC
Organism: Bdellovibrionota bacterium; assembly: GCA_041391365.1. GTDB lineage: Bacteria > Bdellovibrionota_G > JALEGL01 > JALEGL01 > JAGRMV01 > JAGRAX01. Next base: position 598,126 of record JAWKOC010000002.1, read on the forward strand.
GAAGACATCCGTATTCGAGCCAAAAACTGCGAACTTTCCTTGCCCGAAGTGGCTTCCTACATTTTGTTGGAACTCAAACGTGTGGCGGAGGAATACTTAAGTCAAAAGGTAAAAGATGTGGTGATCACCGTTCCGGCACATTTCAACGATTCGCAACGTCAGGCCACCAAAGATGCCGGACGAATTGCAGGACTCAATGTTCTGCGGATCATCAATGAACCCACGGCGGCAGCGATTGCCTATGGGTTCAACAAAAAGAACAACAAAAAAGTTGCCGTGTTTGATCTGGGTGGGGGTACCTTTGATATTTCCATTTTGGACATTCAAGAGGGCGTGTTCAAAGTTCTTGGAACCGATGGAGACACCTTCTTGGGGGGCGACGATTTTGACAATGCCTTGATCGACTATGTGGCCACACAGTTTTTGGAAACCAGCAGCATTGATCTGCGAGAAAACAAAATCGCGTTGCAACGTCTCAAAGATGCGTGCGAGAGAACCAAATGCGATCTCTCATCCTTTCACGAAGTCGAAATCAACTTGCCCTTCATCACCACCAAAAATGGAACCCCTTTGCATTTGAACATGACCATCGATCGAAAAACCTTGATCGAACTCACCAAAACCATTGTAGACAAAACATTGAAGATTTGTCAGCGCTGCTTGGATCAAGTGGGCGTAACCAAAGAAGATTTGGATGACGTTCTTTTGGTGGGGGGACAAACGCGCATGCCGTTTTTGGCCGATCGCGTGTCCAATTTCTTTGGGCGATCTGCCTCCAAGCAAATCAATCCTGATGAAGCAGTGGCCATTGGAGCGGCCATTCACGGCAAATCTTTGGTTTCGGAGATGGATTTCGAAATGCTTCTTTTGGATGTTACGCCTTTGCCTTTGGGCATTCAATCGGTGGGGCGAACGTTCACCAAAGTCATCGAAGCCAACACCACAGTGCCGGTCTCCAAAAAGAAAGTCTTTACCACCGTCAAAGACAATCAAAAATCGGTTCGCATCAAGGTGTATCAAGGATTTAGCCCTTCTATCGAAGACAACGAACTGCTCGGAGAGTTTTTGCTGGAGGGCATTCGAAAAGCCAAAGCGGGAGAACCTGAGGTTGAAGTTTCCTTTCACATCGATGCCAACGGAATCGTGCAGGTCTCAGCCAAAGATTTGGAAACCAATCAGCAGCAGTCCATTCGTGTGACCATGTCGAGCGGTTTGAGCGAAGACGAAATCCAAGACATGCAGGAACAAGCGCAAGAGTTGGAAGTTAAACTTCGCAACGAAGAAGAGTCCGAAGCCTGGCTTCAAAAAAACGAATTGGTTTTTTACAAACTCCGCAAGTCGTTCTTGAAGAACAAAGAGCAACTTCCCGAAGACAAAGCGCAAACCATTCAAACACTCTTGCAAAGCAGTGAAAGTCTTTTGGCCAATCGAGACATCCAGCACCTCAAAGATTTGTACCATCGAGTTCAAACACAGCTCAACGAGCTTGAAGCATGAGCGCGCTTCCCATCAAACTTTTTACTCCTGGCCCCACACCCGTTCCTAGACAAGTGATGGAAGCCATGTCCAGACCGATGATTCATCATCGATCCGCAGAATTTTCGGAAATCTTTGGGAAAGTTCGGCGCCAACTCTCAGATTTGATGGGCGTGGGAACCCAAGGTCAGAGTTTGCTGTTTACGTCCAGTGGCAGCGGTGCGATGGAAGCGGCAGTGTGCAGTTTGTTTGACAAAGGCGATCATGTGGTGGTGGTCGAGTCTGGAAAATTTGGACAACGCTGGAAAAAACTCGCACAGCATTTTTCACTCACGATGGATCTTGTGGAAGTGGAGTGGGGAAAAACCGTCACGCTGGATCAGATCGAAAACGTTTTGACTCCCACAACCAAGGGTGTGTTGATTCAGGCCTGCGAAAGTTCCACTGGAGTGTTTCATCCGATTTATGATCTGGCCAAGCTCATCAAGAGCCACTCCAAAGCCTTGTTTGTGGTCGATGCCATCACGGCATTGGGGATTCATGATTTGGATCAAGAGAGAGATCTCATCGATGTGCTCATCGGTGGCTCTCAAAAAGCCTTGATGTGCCCGCCAGGGCTAGCCACGATGGGGCTTCGAGCCAGTGCGATCGAGCAGATTCGTCCTGGAGTAGGTTTTTATTTTTCTTTGGCCAATGAACTGAAAAACCAAAAAGACAACAAAACAGCCTTCACACCTGCAGTGTCTTTGGTGCGTGGATTGAGTGCCGCCATGGATATCATCGAAGCAGAGGGAAAGACGCAGGTCTTTGCTCGCCACAAACACATGCAAACGCTCACGCGAGCACATTTTCGCAAGGTGGGACTGGAGTTGTTCAATCTCGATCAAGATGCAAGTCTAGGCATCACAGCGGTGGATGCTCAAGAGCGCTTTGATGTGAAAGCGTGGCTTACGTTTTTGAAAAAAGAATACAACATGTGGCTTGCCGGGGGACAAGATCATCTCGAAGGAAAAATTTTCCGTTTCTCTCACATGGGAGCCGTTTCGGTGGAGCAGGTGGAGCAAGCTCTGCAGATCATCACCGAAAGTTTGAGTGCAGCGCCTTTCCAGGTGCTCGGTTCATAGCTGAAAGGTAAGAACGACGTGAAAGTATTGGTGTGTGATGCCATCTCTTCCGATGGATTGAAAAATCTAAAAGCCATTCCAAATCTAGAGATCGATGTGCAGACCGATCTTCCCAAAGCGCAGCTTCTACAGATCATTCCCAACTATGAAATTGTCATTGTACGCAGCTCTACCCTTATTGACCGCGATGTGATCGAAGCGGGTTCTCGACTGGCGCTGGTTGCGCGAGCGGGGATGGGGGTGGACACCATCGATGTGCCGGCCGCTACGGAAAAAGGTGTGATTGTCATGAACACACCGGCCGCCAACTCCGTGTCTGCAGCGGAGCATAGTTTTGCCTTGATCTTGGCCATGGTTCGAAATGTTCCTCAAGCGCATCAAGATCTCAAACAAGGAGTATGGAATCGCAAAAAATACACGGGAACCGAACTCGCTCACAAAACCTTGGGTCTTCTTGGATTGGGCAATGTGGGTCGATACGTTGGACAATTTGCCAAAGCGTTTCAAATGAAAGTGATTGCTTTTGATCCATTCATCACCGATCAAGCGGCGCAGCAGTTGGGTGTGGAGAGAGTGGAACTCGATGAGCTCTACAAACGCTCAGACATTCTATCGATTCATGCGGTGCTCAACGAAAAAACCAAACACATGGTTTCCAAAGATGCCGTCTCCAAGATGAAAAAAGGCATCCGCATTTGCAACTGTGCTCGCGCAGAAATCTTGGACACGCAGGCCATGGTCCAAGGACTAGAGTCTGGCGTGATTGCGGGTTTGGCCCTTGATGTGTTTGAGACTGAACCTGTTCCCTCAGATCATCCCTTGGTCAAACATCCGCAAGTGGTGGTCACACCGCATTTGGGAGCCTCCACCAAAGAAGCCCAAGACCAGGTCATGGAAAGTTTGGTGGATCAACTCAGACGATATGTCGAAGAAGATTTCATTCTCAATGGCATCAATGTTCCCGCCATCAGCCACGAAAAACTCCAAACCCTCGGACCTTTTTTGCAGCTCGCGCATGAGATGGGCAACATCATGGGGCAGTTGTTTGATGAAACCGCATCTTCGATTCACATCGGCATCAAATCCAAAAACGTAGAGGAAAAAGATCTTCTTCCCATTTCGCATTCTGCACTCGCCGGTTTTTTGAAACAGCAGGTCTCTGGGCGAGTCAACATCGTCAATGCACCGCTGCTGGCGCAAGAGCGCAACATCCAGTGGGGCAGGCTCTCTTTTGAAGTGGAATCCAATTATCGACATGTGATTGAGTTGCACATCACGTTTGCCGGGGGAGAACAGCACATTCTCAAAGGAACCATCGGCACGCAAAACACCCCCCGCATCGTTCAATTCGATGCCTTCGAGCTCGAAGTTCGGGCCAAGGGCTGCATGCTCTGGCTCAAAAACGAGGATCTTCCGGGAATCGTCGGAAAATGGGGAAGCATTTTGGGACAAAAAAACATCAACATCTCCCAAGTCCAGGTCTCTTCCGTGCCCAAGGATCGTGTGGCCTTGGCCGTCATGAATATTGATTCCCCTGCTGGGGAAGAAGTGTTACAAGCACTTCGAGGCATCGAAAATGTGTTCGAAGTCAAACAAGTTCACCTGTAAACCGCTAGGATAGGGCATATGGCAAACATCGTATTGGTAGGCATTCAATGGGGAGACGAAGGAAAAGGCAAAATTGTCGATTTTCTGTCGGACAAGGCTGACTATGTGGTTCGCTTCCAAGGAGGCAACAACGCTGGCCATACCGTGATTGTGGGAGATCAAAAAGTGGTCCTCCATTTGATTCCCTCAGGCATTTTGCGCCCCTCCACCACCTGTGTGATTGGCAACGGAGTGGTCGTGAATTTGGATGTTCTCCAGAACGAACTCGAATCGCTCAAAAGCCAAGGCATTCACGTTTCGACCGACCAGCTCAAAATCAGTGAAAATGCCCACTTGATCCTGCCCTATCATCTCAAAATTGAAGAAAGCAACGAAGAACGCCGAGGAGACCAAAAAGTGGGCACCACCAAGCGTGGGATTGGCCCCACGTATGTAGACAAGGTCGCTCGCGAAGGTTTGCGTTTGGCCGATCTCAAAGATCCAGAACATTTGAAAACCAAACTGGGCGCCTTGCTCGCCGCCAAAAACGAGATCTTGGAAAAAGTCTATGGCCAAGAGCCCATTGCTTTTGGGCCCTTGTACGACAACCTACTGGCTCATCGGGCCTGGGTGCTGCCCCATGTGTGCAATGCCTCGCTGGTGATTCATCAGGGACATCGACAGGGCAAAAACATTCTCTTTGAAGGTGCCCAAGGCACGTCCCTGGATGTGGACCATGGAACCTATCCCTTTGTAACCTCGTCCAACACGGTTGCTGGAGGAGCTTGCGTGGGGTCGGGCATTGGTCCTACCGCCATCGACAAGGTCATCGGCGTGCTCAAAGCCTACACCACGCGGGTGGGATCGGGACCCTTTCCCACAGAACTTTTTGACGAGGTGGGAAAGCGCATACAAACCGTGGGACACGAATTCGGAGCCACCACCGGTCGACCCCGCCGCTGCGGATGGCTGGATGCAGTTTTTCTCAAATATGCCGTGCGCATCAATGGATTGACAGATCTGTCCGTGACCAAACTCGACGTATTGACCGGTTTGGATGAGATCAAAATTTGCACCGCCTACAAGCATCCCGATGGCAGCATCTCCGACACGTTTGTGTCCGATGGAAGAGATCTAGAAAAGGTCCAACCTGTGTTTGAAGTTCATCAGGGATGGAAAACTTTTCCCAAAGAAGCCAAAAATTTTGAGGATTTGCCCTCCCAAGCCAAGGCCTTTTTGCGAAGGATTGAGGAACTTTCCGAAACCAAAGTTTCGATGGTGTCGACCGGACCCAAACGAGACGAGCAAATTGTTGTGCACAATTTGTTTTAGTTGATCTCTGCACCGATAAAAATTTCCCTGGAAGACCTTTTTTATTGATCCGCCTCGTCATTCATGTATAACGACGGCTCGAAATTTTGATGGGCCGGTAGCTCAGGGGTAGAGCAGCAGACTTTTAATCTGCGGGTCGATGGTTCGATCCCATCCCGGCTCACCATTTTTCTTTGAAAAGTGAATAAATAACTCTGCAGGACTTTGGAGTTTGAGTAAATTTCAAGACGGAGTGAGCGAGTCACCGCAGGCGTACTTTATGTACGCTGAGGATGACAAGTGAAACGACAACGCCGAAATTTGCCAACATACAAAGTCTTACAAGGAAGTGTCCCCATCGTCTAGCCTGGTCCAGGACATCGCCCTTTCACGGCGGTAACAGGGGTTCAAATCCCCTTGGGGACACCAAAAAAAAAAGCCCGACTTTTTGTCGGGCTTTTTTTTTTGGTGTCTCGCAGGTGGTGAATGACCCCCTCGGGTTTTAGAAACTGTAGGGAGCTTGCGACCGTACAGTTTCTTATGTCAGATTTTCATCCCGCCGAAGGCGCGGGAAAATCTGACCAAATCCACCTATGGTATGCAGCGCCCGACTTTTTGTCGGGCGTTTTTTTTTGGTGTCTCTCAGGTGGTGAATGACCCCCCTCGGGTTTTAGAAACTGTAGGAGCTTGCGACCGTACAGTTTCTTATGTCAGATTTTTTCTCGCGTGAAGCGCGGGAAAATCTGACCAAATCCAATCAATTATTTTTGGTAATAAAAACTCAGAATTTTGTTTTTCTCAAAAAAATCTGGTTCAATAACAGTTATCTTTTCGGACAGTACCGTTCTTTTATACTGCTCAGGGTCCGAATACTTTTTTTAAAAAATATGAAAAACTTCTGTCGCAAAATTCCTGAGTGGTTAAATGGTTTGGGTCCGGTTTTAGGAAAAATTAAAAATATGGAAGATCCTTTTTTAAATGAATACTGCCAAAGAAATCCAAGTTTTTTAAAAAACGCTAAAAGGAGGATTAATCGTGATAGTTTAGGTCAATTTTTATGCAACGAATCTTCTTGTAAATCAAGGTATGCAGAATTTGAGTGTCTGACATGGCTAGATGAAGTTCTACCAGATGATATTAAAATCAACTATGAATTGGAGACAGATGAGGGGAAGACGCCTGACTTCACTTTCGAATTAGACGGTCAAAGATTTTATGTAGACGCTTTGGCGACAACTCAGAAAGAGCTTTCAAAGGCATCAGAGGATCTGCAAGCCGATAGTTCACGTATTATCATTTCTAACGGAGATCAGGGATCTTCAATAAAGAAGGCTTTGAGAAAAAAAATAGAAAAATATCGCGAATATAGAAACCTCATTTTGTTTCAGAAAATAGACAAGGAAATCGACTTTCAAGAAGGATACTTGTTGGAGTATTTAAGATGTTTACTTGACGAAAATATATCAAACGATGCTTTTTGTCTGATTTCTTCTTTGAACAAGAGACCTATATATTACTGTTTTAGGGATAAAATTTTTAAAAGTTTTTTTAAAAGTTGTCCATCTCAAAATAAAGGTAAAGTGCCAGGTGTCTTTTACGGATGCGATGTGTAAGATTGTAAGTAATTTTTTGTAGGAATAGAGAATTTGACATATCAATCGCCTAACCCAATTGAATTTGAAGATGTAGAAGCAATATTGGATTGGTTAGAAAAATTTTGGAAGAAAAGAATTGCTTATCAATTAGGGAAGATTGATCTACCTGATGAGCCAGATAACTCTCCGTGTCTTTCTTCGGAAATAAAGGTAGAATTAAAAGTGTTTCTTGACCTTTTGCGTGCATCTCTTGATATGACAATGTGGAAAGTCTTAGAGTTCTTGAAAAAAATTCCAGACGATGAAAAAGAAAAAAGAAATATACACTTTCCAATGTCATTAGAGGATGCCATTACAATAGGAAAAATTAAAGAATATATTGAAAATGATAAAATTAAGCAGTTGATAGTGGATTTTGTAATTAACAATGACTGTCAACTCAGACTTCTTCAAAAATTAAATAATCAAAGTAAGCATAGATCTCTCAATTCTGTTCATTTGAAAATTGAAAAAACCTTTCCGGAAGACGAGAGTTCTAGTCAAATGTCTATGTCGGTACACTTTAGTATTGAAGCTGAAGGATTATATGAAGATCAAAATATGTATGCTTTTATTGATAGTTTTCGGGAATTTATAGTTGAATTGGTGCTTAAGTTAGATGAGGAGTTAAAGAGGTAAAGTGTCGAGCAGTTTTTTGAGGCGTGATGAGTGAGAGACCGAATTTTTGCCAGCTGGCACATTGATCTGAGGAACAACATTTCAGGAGAATACGTATGAGCAATGCAATGGAAAATTTAGTGACGGCCCAAAAGTATGCGATGAGTATTCGACCAAAAGTAGGGGGATTTCCGATTTTTGCTGAAGCTCTCCGGCGTGCTGGAGTGACGAGAAACTTGTGGTCGCTTCCTTCTTGCCAAAGCATCTACCTTACGAAATACGGTTCGGTTGTACAGCAAGGTGAACCACTCGTGACTGAAGCAGCCGATGTTCCCGAATTCAATTCGAATGCTTTGATTCAAGCTTTGCGGATGGATCAAACTGGAAAGTGTTCTTTCCCCGAGTTTCTTGCATCGTCATGGGAAGCTGGCGTAATTGGCTTTGACGTCGACTTTGAAAAGCAAACTTGCACGTATTTTGGTGCCAAAGGCGAAACCTATGTCGAGAAATTCCCTCTAATGGAAATCAAGGAATAGCAAAGCAAAGTGCCAGGATTCTGGGGACACACGACTGCTTACTAAGATGAATCGATCGATCGAAGTAAACTTAGATTTTGAGGTATCAAAGTATGAGAATCAAATTCTTCCTTTTTAAGAATATTGTGACTTTTGCCCAATAGATAGATAATTTACTCCAGGCTATTATAGTCAGTCATAGCGAAAATGTTTTATGAAAAGTACATTTAATCAAATAGCTATTATTCATATTCCAATGCTGGAAGAGAAACAGTTAGATCAAATTCAAGTTTTTTCTAAAAATCCACTCAAAATCTACTCAAGTATACCAAAGTCAAATGAACAGTTGATTTCTTGGATTGGAGATGTTGATGGATTAATTACTAGTTTAAGAGTTCCATTTGATTCAGATACAATATCTAGAGCTAAGAAATTACAATATATAGGAATTTATGGATCTTCAACTGCCCTAGTTGATCTTGTGGCTGCAAATAAAAATAACGTAGTCGTCAAAAATGTTGAACAGTACTGCGATACTGAAACCGCTCAGTTTTGCTTGGATGCGCTGGATGCTTTTTATGCCTCAACAGGAATGAAGAGAAAGAGAAATCCAACGATTGGGGTGATCGGCTTTGGCAATGTTGGCAAAGAATTGATTCGCATTGCCCATTCTAAAGGATTTCATTCAATCTATTGCCGTAAAAAGCCCGACAACGATATAGAAAACCAAGTAGCCAGTAGGGTTTCTTTAGATGAACTCCTTACGAGAGCTGACATCGTATCACTGCAGGGTCCCAGAGATCGAATGATTCTGGGCAGCAAGGAATTTGACAAAATGGAAGGCAAGGTATTGATCAATACTTCGTTAGGGCAGGTGATGGATGCTGGGGCTTTATCAAGCTGGCTAAAAAATGATCAAAATCATCTCATTGTTGATTCTGTTGGCCATCGGATCGTTTCTGATATTACACCTCAACAAAATATCTTTCATATCGATCAACCGGCATGGTCAACCACCACATCAAGAAAAAGACTATTTGATCAAGTGCTTAGCAATTTGAGAGAAGCAATTTTGAACCTTTTGGTAACTTGGTAAAGTGCCAGGCATCTTTTGCGGATGCGGGGAGTCTTAAAGGAGAATGTTAGAAATCTGCAGCGTCCTGCTAGTCGTTTTTGTAATGCTGCATAAGTTGTTTTCTATATATTTCATACACTTCTGCATAGATTGAATTGAATCCGCGAATGACATCGTCGAAGTTATAATATTCGAAAATCGAAGAAGCAATTTCATTGTCTAGGGAAGACATGTTTTTGTATAGATCCAAGTCGTTTTTGGCATTGTTTTTTATTTCATGAAACATATTCATATGAATCAAACTTTCTGTTTCAAATGCAAAGTCTTTTTTGTCGACGGATATGTTTTTATACGTTTCGTATTGTTTCTGTAAGGGAGTCGTGAGAGTTATGTATTTGAGGTTGATCTCTTTCTCCAATTTGTCAACGTGGTAGAGGATCCCCTCGGTCGGTTGACGGATGTCGTCTTCATAAAAGAAAAACGAGTCTCGCGAGGGATCATATCGAAAATTTAATTCTCCAAATCCAACCTTCCATGGCCCTTTGAAAGATGAGCTTTCATATCCTTGAATGGTGCCAGATTTGTTTTGAAAAAATGCGTACGCAACGCCGATCATGAATCTTTTTCCTTTGAGTCTATCGGATGTATCACATGAGCCAAGTGTAATCTTGGCATTGGTAGAGATACGTTTTGTGACTTCGGAAAATATCAACAGGTCATTTGGGAGAAGGGACCAAAAGGACAGATAACTCCATGATCTACCAGTAGATGGTTTTGAAGTTTTAGACAAGATGGCATGATAGGCCGACTCGCCATGCGCATGAAAATCGATGGAGGTGATTTTTGGACAGTCGAAAGGGATGTTCTCAATATAATCGATGACATCATCCAGTGAATTTGCTTCGATCTCCTGCTGGTCCGAGGAACAGCTTGTAGAGTTTGAAACGATGTTGTCGGTGTACTCAGAGTCCTTGTAAAAGCAAAGATTGGTTTTTGGACAATGGGTCTCAGCTTGAGTCGATGGACAAATGGCCGCCCAAACGCTCCACAACACCATTCCCACCAAAAATGAATGATTTCCCCTCATGACGTGAGCTCTATCAAAACCTTCCAAACAGTTCAATGTGCCTTTGGGTGGAGTGCCAAAGCTTTGTTTGTCGGGCGTATGATGGAATCCGCAAGCCATGCTTAGTATTTTGTATTGCCTCTAGCAGGCCGCAAGCTCATTGTGATAAGGAATTAGATCAAAGGGGGGGGAGCCATGAGATGTATATGGTTCGTTTTTTTTTGTGTGGGGATCGTCTGGTCTGTGGGGGTGCGCGCTCAAGATGGTTTGATCTTGGATCCAGAGAGTTCTTTGTCTATCATGGTTTCCGATATCTACGAGCAATATGCGCAGGAGGCGATTGAGACTCAGCAATGGTCTTATTGTGATGTCTACTCAAAAAAATTGGTCGATGCCCTCAACAGAGAAGGAATTTCTTCGGCCACAATTTTGCGGCTCTACAAGATTAGATCAACCCAACAGAATCAGAAGGTAAAATATCACCAGGCTGTGGAACTCCAGCTAGAAGGAAAGATGTATGTGATAGATCTAACGTTTGGTCAGTTTACGGCTCCTTGTTACCACGGTCCCTTGATCCTGGAAAAAGATGCCTATCTGAAGCTCATGGTGGACTACGGATTTGCTCAAAAAAGTGATGTGATCCATCGCAATTCTGGCCTGGAGATGGGCCCAAAGTATTGAGAACTGCTCGTGATCGAAAGGTTCTTGGTTTTTCCCTTGACCATGTGGCCAACATTCACGTACTTCCACATCTGGACTTTTCAATAGTGGTAGAAGGAGTGATACAATGAAAATGAATAGAGTGTTCTGGATTTCTTGTTTTTTGGTGATTCTTTGTGGAACAGGCAGTTTTGCTCAAGGAGTAGATCATTGGGAGGACCATTATTTCTCCGATGTTCCTGACTCTCAAAACGCAGAGAGTGAAAGCCTTATGGACTATGCCAAGGCTTCAAGTGAGATTTTGAAAGATCCGACCTATCAAGGAGGCTTGTTTGTCGTTGAAAAATTTGTTGAAGGTGTGGCTTCAGGTTCTTATCTCTGGGTTTCAAACATTAAATCTTTCGACAACGAACCTCTCGAAAGATCAGAAAAAATCATTACCTTTGGTGGGTATGCTTCTTTTCAAGATGTTCGCAAAAAAGCCACAGAAGCAATGAAATCGGTGGGAGATGGTTGTAAGGCTTATGGAGTCATCGATTGGCGATCCGATCAAAAGCAGATTCCTGGTTGGGATTATTACTCAAAAATCAAAGAAAACTTATTTTGTCCGTATGTACCCGGAATGTCTGGAAAGCCAGTTGAGGCACAATATTTTATCATCATCTATTCATACTGTCCGTCGAAGTAGTTGCAAAGCATTTGACAAGTAAAACATCAGGAATCTTCGGCTCTCATTCAAGGGGCGAAAAGTGCCTGGACAAAACAGAAGCCTGTTGAGGTCAGCGAAGCTTTTCTGATGTGGGCTGTTCTCCTGTTCTGAAATGAGACAAAATAGCCCCTTCCATGTGCAAACGTAATTTTTTCGCCACGAACATGGTTGTCTAACATATTGACATTGATGGTTTTTTTAATTTTTTTCATTGGTATGTAAATTGCTGTATAAGGTCTACCGACTCTGTTGAGGCGGGAACAGTAGTGAGGGGACTTTTTATGCATTTTTTATGGTCGTATCTGAAAACATCGATGTGGGGATGTGCGCGCTTTTTTATTCTTTTTGTATTGTTGACCTCGACCTTTATGGGTCCGCAGTATGCAGTGGCTCAACCTCAGACGAGCACTCATGAAACCACCATTTCGAAATCTCAATTGCTTCGTGAACTACAAGCCCAAGTTTCAGCCATCGAAGATTTTTTGAATGTCGTGGAGCTTGGAAGCAATCTGATCAATGTCATGGGCGATGAATCCGAGGAGTTTCTGAGCTCTGTTCGCAACGAAATTCATATCATACTTTCCATGTCTGAAAATTCTTCGGAATTGAAACAGTCTCTGAGAAAACTGAACAATTTGATTCAAAATGCAGATCAAAATCCGCAGTGGCAACCCATTCATCGGGCCTTGTTTCCAAGGTCTTGGTCCTTTTTGGATTCAGAAACGCAGAATCGCTTTACTCAAGTGGTAGAAGGTGAAGAGGGAATGATGGCGCAACAGGCGTACCGTTCTCTTCAATTGTATCAATTTCCGCAAGAGTGGAAAGATCGGCAACAACACTATTTGAAAAATAGTTGTCAAAGACTTGGAGTCGAGCAAACTCTTCGAAGAATGGAATCAGCTCTTTCGGAGCAAACTCTTTTGACCAAAAGGGAATGGTTTTGGAATGAAGAGAGCAAGAAATCGATGGGAATGAATTTGATCATTCCAAAGTGTTTGAACATTCGAGCGGTTCAGATTGTTCTCTCATGGCCCGTTAAAACGATTGAAGGTCCAAAAATTTCTTGGCCTCCTCATGAAGGTTCGGAAAATCTGAATTCTTCCAAAAGTAGTGAAGGGCGATTTCAATTTGTTGAAATTCCTAACAATCAAAAAATTACAAACATCAACCAACTGAAAATTCGAGGAGAATGCTCATTGCAGAATTACTTTGAGTATCTGTCTCGAGTCAATGAACTCTACGCAAAAAAAGTACAGCTTCAGATGGTTCCAAAAGATCAAAGCTCTGACATTCCTCTTGTGTTGAGTTTTTCTGAAGAACAATTCTCCGATCCCGACTTTGCGTTGTCGGGCATTTCAGATCAAGAGAGGACTCGCAATCAGATCTCTTATCTTTCAAAAGACTTCCAAAACAATTGTGGCGTTTATATGCCATTTGAATCGATTTATCCTTGGTATCAAATCATGGATGGATTTGTGGAAGCGTTTGAGCAAAGAATGGACCTAGGGTTTGCACAGTTTTTGGCGGACCATGTTCCGGGAATGGCCCTTGCTGTGGGGGCTGGATCTCTCGTGGGGGCTTTTCCCGCGTTGAGTCCAATTTTGATGGTATTGAGTTCGCTCTATATGGCGCAATACGGGTATCAATTGGTTACTCTTTGGCAAGCAGAAAACTACAAAAAGATTGGAAGAGATTTGTATGATTTTCTTGAAGCTCTGACGTTGTATACACCATTGTTTTTCACAGGGCGTTTCATTGGGCAGTGGATCGGTAGCAGGAGCTCGGTCAACGCACTATTGAGTGGGCTTCGGGAAAAGATCATAGGATCAGTTCCAGAAAACGAAGTAACCTTGCCACGACAAGATATTGAGGAGCTTGTATCCAGGCCCAATCTTGAACGCCGCATTCCAGTCAAAGAGCAGGGAAATGTAGACGATGTTACGAATGTTGGATCTTCTGATCATCCATTCATAGATCCAAAACTTCTTCCCGAGTCTCTGGGAGGAGGGGATTTCGCTCCGGTGTCAAGGTCATATCCATCCTCTCGCACACCTCAAGGACCAACCAATGTCCAGACCATGCCACCAACAACAGAAACGGCTGTTGGTGTTGCTACGCGAACACTTCCGAATCGAACAGCAGAGATCATTCGAAACTCTTCTGCACCTAAGTCGAGCGAGCCGGTCATTCGCAACATGCAAGGAGAAGCTGCCGTACAAAATTCAAACCTTGATCCACGAGGAGAGGGTTGGGAAAGACTTCGCATTGAAAGAAGAAATGATTTGCAAATATCCACCTTGAACCTAGAGGATCAAACAGATTTACAAACGATACGCAAAATTTTGACCAAAGCAGAAAATCGGCAAAAGCTTACGGCACAAGAATGGCAATGGGTCCGATCTGCATTGCAAAGTGGTAACAAAGAATGGCAAGATTTGGCCATTCGTATTTTGGTTCATGCAAAAATTGCATTCAACCTTCATCAAGATCAATACGATGAGGAGGAAAAGGAATCTTTCAAAAAGCTATATCGGCTGTTGGATTTTGTTCGTTCGATGTTGAATGACCAGGCTCAACTTCATTCGGATACTTATACGATAGCGGAAGTGGCTCAATTTCAGTTGAACAGACTTGCAGATGCTCTTGCAGCTTGTCTTGGGATCATCGTGTTTTATAGCTCTGAAGAACTCCTGGTGAGACTGGATGCTCTAAACTATAAACTGTCAGAGACCTTGGAAAATTTTTCGGATCATGATTTGATGGTGTTGGAGCAGTCCTTATCTAGCGAAGAAGGTGTGGTTGCGCAGCGAGCGATCAGCATTGTTTTAGCTCTTTTGTATGGTGATGGAGATCGATTGCCAAAACAAAGTATGGGAAGAATTGGAGATGTTCGATCCACGATGATTCAGTTGTTTGAGCTCATGGCTAAGTTTGTGACCAAAGGTTTGATGAGCACCTCTACCTGGGAGACATTGGTAGAGTTTGGAAATGTTCTACTGCGTCCCAACCCCAATCAGCATTGGTATTCAACAACTCGTTTTGCTGTTTATAAAAATCTCATGGAACGCGTTTTATCCGATCTAAGTCGGTGGGTGGGGCAACGAGGAGGATTGGATGATCACAGTGGTGAGGTGTGGGCCAATATTCTCAAATACCTCTATTATCTGGGAATGGAAGAAACGATGAATCAAATGGATTGGATCTCTCTCAATGCAGCTCTTTCAGATTTGGTCGCCGCTGGTGGGCAAAGTCATAGAAATGAGCATGACTCTCAGACCATCTATTCAAGGCAATCTTTGCCCGGTGCTTCATACACCGCTGGAATCGCAAACGAAGTGATGGACTCGAATCGAAGATTCTATCTCCATCAAGAAAATGAGAACTCGTATTTCCGAAAGGTATGGGAACTTCTCACGGCCACACCATAAAGTGCCAGTGTGGGGGCTAGATTCAAGAATGCAACAAATAGACAGGATCTATGAGAGATGTAACGATTTGGACAGCGATCAGAGAAGTCCAATCTTCTTATTTTGATTGCGAAGATGACGCGTCGTAGGCAATTCATCATAGATTTGTAGTCCTTGAGAGATTGTTAAATCAATAAAAATTATTTATAGTAAATCGTGCTTGCTTAAGAATTGATTAGTGATAGTTTTCTTTTTAGAAAGGTGGAAGAATATGATTATTAGTGAAGATATTTTTGCCAATGTTCCTTGGTAAAGTAACCGGTTTTGTTACAAGCTCAATGGTCTAGAAAATGACATTGAGCTTGTGAACCTTTTCGAATTTTATTACACAATCGTTTTATGTCTGATCAAATGGTATCTCTGGTTTTGTCTTGTCCAGAACTTCAAGTGTGGCCTGAGCTAGAAAAAATCTTAACAAAAAGAAAACAAGGCACAATCTCTCTCTGTAACATTGCTTACACGACTACAGGTAATTCCAACATAGAATTATTGCCCATTCAAGCGGCGATTCTTTGTTTTGTTGTAGAGAGCATTTTAATCGACGATGTATTGGATAAAGATGAAAAAGGCATGTGGAAGGAAATTGGAGTAGACAAAATTGTAAATCTTGTGGGGGCCTTGCATGCCAGGCAACAACTTCTAATTTGTGAGTCCAAATTTTCAGATCATCAAAAACAGCAAGTTACACTTTTTCTCAATCAAATGATGTTAGTTCTAGCGAATGTTCAAGAGCTTGCTACACATAGTAAAATAGATCTGGCTCGGTACTGGAAGATAGTACACGGAAAGAGTGGAAATGTTTGCGGAACCGCCATGAGAATTGGTGCACTATTGGGTGAGGTACATCAGGATGAGAGTGATATCCTATATTCGATTGGCAAGTGTATGGGAGAAATTGGCCAGATCTCCAATGATCTCAGGGGCGCTTTTCAAAAAGAAGTGAATCCAGATTGGAAAATGCCAGGAAGCAGCTTGCCAATCTTATTGGCGCTTACAACTGAGCATGAATATTCAGCCGAACTAAAAAAACTTTTGGAAAAAGATCTTGGCCAGATTAAACAGCTTGAAAGAGCAAAAGATATTCTAATAAAATCTGGAGCTGTAAGTTTGTGTTGTGATCACATCTCTCAAAGATTGGAATTACTCTATCAAGAAATTTGCAAATGCAACTTGCCTCAGAAAAAACATCTTCATAAAAATATTGGTGAAGATATTCAAAATGCGATCCGATGGGTTAAAAAACTAGACATAGAACTTTCGGAGAAAACTCAAAGAAACTTAGCTGAGTTAGAAGCTAAAATTGAATCCCTTCTTTCTTGATACAACGAATTTCGAGAAGCAACTAGCCTCGACAAGAACGTTGAACTTCTCGACTGATCGTACTGACATTTCGACCCAAGAGGATTGCGATCTGTCGAAAACTATTCTTCATGGAAAGATATCGACTGATCTCTTCTCTCTCCTCCATGCATAACCTTTGATATCCCATCGGCTTCTCCTCCCTCCTCCTCTATCACATCCCCTGTTGCATTAGATTCTAGCCTACACATTTATCAATGGTAACTAGCAACGTTGTTGGTTGAGTAAATCTGAAGCTACGAAACCGATTCGCTCGCAATTCTTGCATCTAAGATTTCATTTGGATATGACAATGGGATGGGTGAACTCGATCGACAAAAAAGTACATTTGTGGTGACGGGTGGAGCTTCAGGAATTGGACTTGCTTGTGCAAAGTGGTTTGCGTCCAAGGGATATCATGTTGCCATTTTGGATCTCAAGGTCATGGAGGAGCGAGTACCCAACTCTACCTATCTTCGCTGTGATGTATCTTCTTATGAAAATGTCCAATCTTGCATCAATACCCTTGTGTCCGATGGTCATAGGATCGAAGCCACTCTTGCCAATGCAGGGATTCATTTTTATGGATCGGTCGAAGAAACCAGCGTCGAGGATCTCTCCAGAATCATCGATGTCAACATCAAGGGAGTCTTTTACACCTTGAAAGCAGTCCTGCCTCACATGAAGGCCAGTCAAAAAGGTTCGATTGTCATCATGGGCTCTGATCAATCCTTGGTGGGAAAGTTCTACAGCGCTGCCTATGGACTGACCAAAGGGGCCATTGCTCAGTTGGCAAAATCAACTGCAATAGATTACGGAACCTACGATGTTCGTGTCAATTGTGTTTGTCCCGGTCCTGTGAAAACTTCTCTTTATGATGAGGCGGTGCAAAGTTTTTCGCAATCTTACAGTGACTTGGATCCAGACACCTTGCACGAGCTCATCAAGGATCGCCTTGCCATCAAGAAAATAGCGGATCCCATGGATGTAGCCAAATTGGTGTATTTTTTGTGTTCAGATGAGGCTTCCATGATCACAGGATCAACTTACAGTATCGATGGGGGCTACTGCGCTCAGTAGGTTTTTTCACCGATCATTTCTGATCAATCTTTGGAAACACATTATTTGAGTATATGTACCAAAAATGCAGCGGCCACACCAATGGCCACGATTGCGCTCATCAACACAGCAGCGGCTGCAGTGTCTTTGATGCGCTTGATTGCAGGATCTTCTTCTTTTTTGTATTCGTCCGAAAGATACTCAATGGCGGTATTGAAAAGCTCGGCGCCCAATACCATTCCAAGCGTGATGAGAAAAACAGCCCACCATATGGGCTTGGGATTGTAGACCACCAGAAATGCAATCACAATTCCCGCAAAAATAGATTGTGTTCGAAAACTTTTTTCTGTTTTCCAGGTTGACACTATTCCTTGCAGAGCAAAATGGAAGCGTTTGAAAAATGGTTGGTTTTTCATGATTGTTTTTTCTATCACAGTTGGGTTGAAAACGTTACTCCATAAAGTCCATTTTCCATCAAGGGGGAGAAAGTGAGGTTTTTCAATGGTCCATGCTTTTGATGTTCGCGGGCACGATGCAAGCCTTGGACTCCTGTTGAAAAAAGAAGTCCCAGGGCGGCTCCTGCAAGGACATCAGATGAGTAATGCTTGTTCAAATCCATGCGCGAGAATCCAATCAAGGTCGCTGCACTCATCGCACCTACTCCAACATACCATGGATATCGATACATAAGTGTGCCCGCCGTCGCGAAGGCCAAAGAAGTGTGGAAGGACGGAAAGGAATGGGCATTGCTTTGATCCGGACGTGTTCTTCCAACTCCATACTTCAACGCTATGGAAGTTAGACCGGTTAACGTTTGGCTTTCGAGAAGTTCCATGGCTGTATCAAAAGTGTATTGCTTTGCCGGATCATTTTCTTTTTTCAAGGGAGTGCTCAAAAAAAAAGCACTTGTGGTTGCAAGAGGAAGAAACAATCCAATGTCGGATATTCTAGAGCTCATGTTGGGATAGAATGAGTTTCTTGTGGAGTTGGGGAAATGCTTATCTGCAGTTTGATGCAAGATCAAACTGCCTGCGATGCCGACTCCCATGATGGACAATCCTGCAACATTCCATGTTTTTTGATGGGGATTGTAAAGAGAAGCCATGGGGGCCATGTACAAGTCGCGCAGCGAGTGGTTTTCCAGCATCTCTGGTAGCACTTCTGCATAGGCTGGAGTGAGTGAGGTCAAAAAGCAGCTCATGATGAGTAAGCCACAAAAACCAAATGCTAGATTTTGATATCGTTATGTTTTCATGGCAAGCGACTTATATCTAAGTCAAAAAAAAGAACAGACAATTGATATAAAATCAATTTACTTTGATATTAACTGCATTGGTTGTTCTTATTTTCTCTACAAACATTGAGATATAGCAACCAAACCAAAAAAAAGATACACTGGATTCAGATCGATATCTGTATTCCAAGCAACATGATGTAGTCTGCTATGAGATCAACTTGAAATCCCAAATGCACATTTTTTCGTTCAAGAAAAAAAATGCGGCAAAGAAGTGAATCGTGAGTGATCCATCCTGTCTATGGGATCGAAAGGCTGCAATCTGGTCGGATGATAATTTTGATGGTGGCTTGTGTGTTGGGAATTGCGATGGCACCGTTGTGCGCGACCTCATGTTCTCCAAAATTTTCCACCATGCCTAGATTTTGTTCTTCTTCAGAGGTTCGGTTGCAATAGTCTTTGAGACGAAGATCCACAAACCCTAGATTTTGAAACGTTTGCTGATACGAAAGACTATCCCAATTGTAATCGAGCTCTCCCAGCTTGAAGGTAAGACGAAAAAAATCATCTTGGTACGATAGATCGATGACATAGTCATATCCCCGATAAGTGTAATCTGCTTTCTGAACCACAGGGGTCCACATGTTTGCATTGTCAATCATGGTTCCTTTGGAGGTATAAAACTGTTCCAGTCTAGGAACTCGGTTCTTGATGACAATCAGTTGATCTTTGCCAATTCGGTAGGGGATTTCCTTGATGAAGGAGTCAATGGCTGAATAGGAGGGATCGGGCTCAAAACGCAGGATGACGTCCACCGCAGGGGGCACATGTGCGTGAGCCAAGCTGCTCGATAAGAAAATTCCACACCCAAAAAAAGTCATCCACAAGTGTCTTTTTGCTCTCATGGATATGTAGCTAGCATGCAATTTGGGGCCATGACAAGAAAATTTCTGTCCACGCGCAAAGCCGATTTGTGGAAAAGATCTGCTTGTCTTTTCCCTTAGATTTGTTTTATGAGAGAGGGAGATTTTTGGAGGGGACATGAAAAACATCGTGAAATATCTGCTGGTATGGGTCAGCCTGATGATGGGAATTCCGGGGGATGCATTTTCTCGTTCGATCGGTGAGTACTATTGGCATGGAATGATTCAATTTACGTACCAGTCTCATCAGGAAAAGAAGAGGCCGTATTCCTTTTATGGACAAGATGTCTTTGTAGGTCCGTATTATCTTGAAGAAATCTCTCATCCCTGGAAACTTTATGTCAACGTGATCCCATCTGTGTATATTTCTTTGGATGTGATTCAAAATTCTGATCAGCAGGTGTACGCCGTGTACGGTGTGTATTTTTGTGCCGATAAAAATAGGTATGAGACGGTGGAGGAAGTCACCACCCACTGCAAACCCAGCGATGTTTTGACCAAGCAGATGGAGTTGATCGATGATGGGATTCAATGGCCTTCGTACTCAACAAAAACCACCATAGATCTCCAAGAAATCACGGGGCTTGAAGAGGCAGGAGAATTCAACATAGAGTGGTCTTCGTTTCAAAGATTTAAAAATTGGAACAAGTAAAGCGGTTGGTCTGGTTCTTACGGAATCGTAGGTTTTGAGTAGCCACCTCTTTTTGCACGGACAAAAGGAGAAAAAATCTGGCCATCGGGAACCGGATTCGATAGGCATGTTGGTCATGAATGCAATATCTCCCGTCTATTTCATTACACTCGTTGTATATCTTACGGCTCTTGTTGTTGTGGCCATTTATCTAGGTCGACGGGTCAAGGACCAGGAAGATTTTGCCGTAGCAGGGCGTAGTCTTCCGACCTTTGTGATTTTTGGAACCTTGGTCGCAACCTGGATGGGAACGGGTTCTTTGTTTGGCCATTCAGAAAAAGCTTATCAATCGGGAGTAGTGGTGACCTTGCTTCTCATTGCGGATGTTGTGGGAATTTCGGTCTTATATACGTTAGCTGGACGAGTTCGTCGAATGGAGCAGCTTACGATTCAGGATCTGTTGGAAAAGCGTTTCAACAAATATTCACGTTTGTTTTGTTCCATTGCATTGGTTATTGCTTATGTCACCATTGTTTCGTATCAATATCGAGCTGCGGGGACCATTTTGAATCTTTCTTTTCCTTCGATCACTCCTGAATGGGGGAGTGCGATTGCAGCGCTCTTTATCATTGGGTTTACCTGTACCGCTGGGCTTTTGTCGGTGGCGTATACTGATGTGATTCAAGGTGTAACGATGATCGTAGGGATGGTGGTGTGTTTGCCCATTTTGGTGGGGAAAGCCGGAGGAGTTTCTGCGATTCTCTCGGGACTGCCTCAAGGTCATTTGGATTTGTTTCGCGACATGAGTGCTATGAAGTTGTTGGGATTGACGTTGCCAGCGTTTCTTTTGATTTTGGGAGATGCCAACATGTATCAGCGTTTTTTTGCGGCCCGAACAGAAGGCAACGCCCGGCGTGGTGTTTTGATGATGATTTTTGGAGTGCTCTTTGTGGAGTTGTCGATTGTGGCATGTGCTCTGGTGGGACGAGTGTTGGTTCCTGAGTTGGATAACCCCGGTCGAATTTTAGCGGTGCTTGCCATTGGACATCTTCCTGTGGTGTTGGGATGTGTGATGATTGCCGTGATGATTGCTACGGTGATGTCCACAGCCGACTCTTATTTGCTGGCACCCTCGACTTCTTTTGTTCGAGACATTTACCAGCGGTTTTTGAGACCTCAAGCCAGTGACAAAGAAATGTTGTTGGTTTCTCGCTTGATGGTGGTGGTTCTCGGATTGATTGCATTTGCCTTGTCCAAAGCATCCAGTGGATTCTTGTCGGTGGCCCTGTATGCCTACACGATCTATGGAGCGGCGATCACGCCTTCTTTGATGGCAGCCTTGTTTTGGAAAAGAGCGACGTCAGCAGGGTCGATGGCCAGTATCTTTGGTGCCACGGCGACGTGCCTGATATGGGAACTTGGGCATCTTGCTTCTCGATTTCACATGGAGGAAGTGGATGCGGTTGTACCTGCGATCAGTGTGTCGATTGCTTTGTTGATTGGAGTCAGTATGCTCACACCCAAGCAAGGTCCTGATCAGCTTCGACCTTTTGGTTTGGACTCTGAGTAGTTCCCCACAAAACACACAAAAGATTGTCAATTTCAATGGGGAGGTTCGTTTTCCAGGTTGTAGGAGAGTGCCTAGGATTGGTGTTTGCCGTCTAACGGCTGAAACGATTCCATCGAGATGGAGGGCATTTCTTCTATGTCGGAGGGTATGAAAACCCTGAAAGTAGATTTTTTCTCTTCCTTGCAAAAGAGAACTTTTCTGTGTTGGTCGATATGAATGCAGCTCGCTTCAAAGACATTGGGGATGTTGATTCCAACATGAAAAGGTTTGTATGAATCAAAAAAATAGGAACCTACCGAATCTCCCAACGAAGCTTGTCCTTTCTGAAGTACCAAGGGGTGTCCAAATCCTTCAGAGGCTTCATTGACTCGATCCAATAGAAAAGACATTGTCATCATCACCAGAGTTTGGGAGTCTTGATCGAAAAGAGGCATCTTGTACAAACCGTAGAAACTTGTGAATGTGGCAAGATGCCATTCGATGTTCCATTCCGTGCAAAAATGATGTTGTTTTCAATCTGTACTGGCGTAGTTGTACCAAGATCTTGAACGGTGGTAGCGTGACCCCATGATTTCAAAAAATCTTGAAGTGAGCTTTCTACGATGAAGCCTGTTCCAAATTTTTGAGAAATTTGCAAAAAGAACTGTTCGAGGTCCTCACTAGACGGAGTATCTTTTTCCTGAGCATGACTGGCAGGGATGATCCCTCCCAAACAACAGACCAATACAAACAACAACAACCTACGACTTCCCCAAACGTTCATGATGATCATTCGTTAGCAAAATGCTCTGGGCAAAGCAATACGAAAGTTAAGCTTTTTTGAATCCCATAGCTTATTTTGTTTTTTTATGAGCCGTTCAAAGATTTGATCAATGCAATGGAACATTGAATTGCATTCCATTGGGCATGGTTTTCTTCTTGAGTGTTGTAGGTTCGTTGATGCGAAAGAAGATCGGTCTCGATGTGACGGATTACTTTGCTTCCCTTGGTGCTCATTTGTTGAAAGCCAGGGCCAGGAGACATGGTCAAGATGGTGGTTTGATCGATCGACCAGCTGGATACTTGTTGTGAGGCAAAGTCGATCTCATATCCGCCTCGGCTGTGATAATCAGCTTTTAAGATTTGTTTCTCCAGATCCAATTCAAATCTCCACACATAGGGAGAGTTTATCGTGAAGAAACCTGTATTGACTTTGTGTCCGACGGAAATTCCTTCAAGGAAAGACCCTTCCTCCACAGCCCACAGACAATGAGAGTTGTTTTCGAGAATCTGTTCAAATGAGGTTTCTTGATCCTGATGGATCCAAGCGCTCTCCGCTTGGGCATGGAAAGAGTAGCTCGTGGCCAGTGTCAAGAGCAGCAAACAGACAATTTTTGTTGTTGATTTCATGATTCCCCTTTTTCTCTATTGTTGCAGTGGATTTGTTGCTTATCTCTTGGAACCTAACATGTCAACCTCGGCAGAGGGGGCCGTTGGAGGAGGGGGGGAAGTTCAAATCTAGGATCCCCATTTATGATGGTGCAAAAACGTCTTGTGTTTCACGGTGCGATATGTCATTTATTTGCTTGGGGGGACTATCATGAACATGTTTACGATCCTAAGCCTAAGCTTGGGGGTGATGATTGCCACCGGTGCAATGGCACAAGAGGAGAAAAAAGATCCCAGATTCCGAAGCTTGATTGAGCGGGGACTGGTGAAAGGTGGATTTTTCAAAGATGATACCATCGCACCTTTCGCGGATCTTTTGCACAAAGATCTTGGGAACAAATGTTTTGTGGCGCTTCATCATTTTCTGGCAGATAAGCCTGCTTTTTTTTCTCAAAACATGACTCAGACAAAAATACTTCTCCAACGTTTGGCGCGGCCCCTGAATCGATATCTCAATCCAGAGAAAATGAGGAGTTTGTTGCCCCTATCTCTCAATCAACGATTTGGATTCCCCATGAACAATATTTTTATCACTATTTTAATCTGAACAACGATGGAGAATTTCCATCCGAAATCATCGTTATGAAATGGCTCATGGAAAAACACAAAACTGGATCTGAAAGTTGCAAAGTTTCCGAAGCGACTTCAAAGTTTTGTGAATGACATGTTATGGGAGAGCCGAACCAACCAAGAGAGTTTTGGAAATGGCAGATTTTCCTATAGCAATGCCTCTGCAGAGGTGATTTATACAGCGGCCAATCCCTTTTCTGCAAAAGTGTATGGAGATACCCTGTTGAGCATCGAGTTTTGCTCTGAGGCTGTGATCCTAGATCTCAATTTTGATTCTGGCGCGAGTCTGCTTCAGACTGCTATAAGAGATGATTTGGGATCTCAACAGGAACTATGGGAGAGTGATTGCGATTCAACAAAAGTCATTTTTTTGGTGTTGGAAGAGCTGGGTGTGGATTTGATTCAATACCGATCTTCCAGTGATTGGTTTCAGGTTCTTCGAACCGAAAAGATACGAGAAATCAACCTCCAAGACATGTCAACCGTAACATCATCTACTCAAGATATCATCGATGCATTTCATGCCTTGGGTCGTAGGGCTGAAGCGGATTTGGAATTTTTGATGGATAGAAACGTGAATGACTTTGCTCCCACAACATGGTTTCAAGAGTTTCGGGGTTTTGTTTCTGTTCGATAGATGGGCAATATTTTTTCATCTTTGGTCGAGTAAGCTTTTTCAAGGGAATGCAAGCCAAAGAATTCTTTGGGTAAGTATTTGAGAAGCTCACAATTGGTGATAGAAGATCTTCAATGATCCCAGAGCCCTACAAACTTTCGGCATTTCATGTGGCGGATAAGTTTTCGCTCAAAGAAGTCCGAAAACATGTTTTGCCTCATCCCCGTGTTTTGGATTCAACTCACATCGGCAGTGATTTTGGGGACGGGTTTGTTTTTGTCTACAGTTTTGGAGCTGTTTGCTTTTTCAACGTTGCAAAAAGTTATCAACATGATTTTTGGATCGACTCAAGGACCCATTTCCGACGATGAGAAAAGTAGAAGATCGTGAAGACTTTCTGGTCATCTGCCAAGCAGATCAAAACGTTCATGTTAGCTTCGACAGCGTTAGTCTTCCGGAAGCCCGATTTGAATACATTGACATCGTAGCCTTGGTTGTGGCGGAGTCGATCACAATGGACCACTACGATGGCGTAGTGGAGGCGCAGCTCGAGCAAAGTTTGAGAATCTCGGAATCTCTCCAAAAAAAAGGAAGGTTACCCAACTCCGATCGAAAAATGAGAATGCAATTGGGTTCAAGCATGACCGCCAAACAACAGCTGGTTCACAACTTGTATCTTCTGGATCATCCTGAGGTCTTGTGGGAGGACCAAAGGCTGGACAAGCTGTACTTTGACATGGTCAACATGTTTGAAATTCAGGAGAGATTTCGTGGGTTGCAATACAAGTTGGATGGTCTGCAAGAGGATATGAGTTTGGTGGCTTTTTTGTCCAGCAATCAACGCATGGAGAGAATGGAGTTGGCGATCGTATTCTTGATCGTCATGGAAATTGTTCTCGCCTTGTTCATGCCCAAATGATAGCCATGGATTCAGGGTATTGTAGGGGCAAATTTATTGAGATTTAGGGGCTTGATTTTCTGCGGCAAACGAGATATTGCTTTCTCAACATTCGATATTTGAGACTCTTTGTCGACAAGCGAGGCCGGAAAATCCGGCGAGCCAGTTCCAAAAAAACTGAGTATTCATGATCTAACCATCATCATTGTTTTTCTCCAAGGGGCAGCGGAAGTTTTTCGCATGGATACGAATCGTAGAACGAGGTTGAGGTCAATCTCGTCGATGAACCCTTGGTTGTGTGCGTGTGCATGTGTGCCCATGCGCGCAAAGAAAGAAGACATACGTGAAAACATTTTTTGAATTTTCATTGCCAACTGCCGTGCAAACCGCGTTGGAAACCATGAATTTTGTTCAACCCACTCCCATCCAAAGCCAGGCCATTCCCGTCGCGTTGGAAGGAAGAGATGTTCTGGGAACCGCTCAAACGGGGACCGGAAAAACTGGAGCTTTTTGCATTCCTTTGGTGAGTTATTTGATCAACAACCCAAGCAGCAAAGGTCTCATTTTGACTCCAACGAGAGAGTTGGCAACGCAGGTTTTGGGGATCGTCAAGCAACTGACAAAAAACACACCCATTCGAAGCGCGCTACTCATCGGTGGAGATTCGATGTACAAACAGTTTGATCAATTGAAAAAAACTCCCCAAGTGATTGTAGGAACTCCTGGAAGAATCATCGATCACCTGGAAAGAGGAAGTTTATCTTTGAATCAAGTGGGTTTTTTGGTGTTGGATGAGATGGATCGTATGTTGGAAATGGGATTTTCCATTCAGCTTGATCATATTTTGGAATACCTCACTTCAGAGAGACAAACCTTGATGTTCTCGGCAACACTTCCCAAGCAGATTTTGAAAATGACGGAACAATATATGGTGGATCCGGTTCGAATCAGTCTCGGAAGCGTCAATGCACCGGTGGAAAAAATCGACCAAAAAACACTTCGCGTCAGCGACCAAGAAAAATATGGTGTGTTGGTGGATGAATTGCAAAACCGAGAAGGTTCTGTGATTATTTTTACCAAGACCAAACGTGGAGCTGAAAATCTTGCAAGAAAACTCATGAAAGAAGACATGAATGTCACTTTCATGCATGGAGATCTTCAACAGCGAAAGAGAACTCGCGTGATATCTGCATTTCGAGAAAAACGTTTTACCATTTTGGTCGCAACTGATGTTGCCGCTCGTGGGTTGGATGTTCCTCATGTTGAGCACATCGTCAACTATGAATTGCCCCGTAATCCTCAGGACTATATCCATCGGATTGGACGGACGGCTCGCGCAGGTGCACAAGGGCATGCGTTGAATTTGGTGAGTGATCAAGATCGTTCCGCTTGGTCTGCGATTTCCAAAATGTTGCACGGGGTTCCTGAAAAACCTTTCAAATCGGAGAAAAAACGAAGCTTTTCCAAAAAGTCTTACGCCAAGAAGAAAAGCTCTCATTTTTTTCAAAAGCGAAAAAGCAAGAAAAAAGTAGCGGCCTAATTCTAAATGAGGATTTTTGTACTCGAATACAAAAATCCTAAACTGGACAGTGAATTTGTAGGCTGATAAAACCTGTGCTTTGTTCACGGGGCTAGGTTCGGTTGAAAAAAACATTACATCCTGCGCGTGCGCTTGCACTTGGATACTTGATGTACATTTTGTTGGGGTCGTTGTTCTTGGCGCTTCCTTGGAGTGATCGAGTTTCCGTAAGTTGGTTGGACCATCTTTTTACGGCCGCATCGGCAGTTTCGACCACAGGGTTGGTTACGGTCGATCCAGGAACAACGTACACCTGGTTTGGACAGTGGATTGTTTTGATTCTTTTTCAGCTTGGTGGACTTGGGTACATGACCACAAGTTCGTTTGTCGTGCTTGCTGCAAAAAACTCCTGGTCGGATGAACGTAGGTCTATTTTGGCCAGTGCATTTAGTTTGCCAAGAGGCATTGGGTTGACTCATCTGGTGCGGAACATTGTTGTTTTTAGCTTGATTTCAGAAATGCTGGGAACGTTGTTTCTCTACCCTGTGTTTCGAGCGGAGGGAGTTGAGCACCCTTTGTGGTCCGCTTTTTTTCACAGCGTTTCGGCATTTTGCACGGCGGGATTTAGTTTGTTTCCTTCGAGCCTTGAACCTTTTCGAGATCAGATGTTGATCAACATGGTTCTTACTGTTCTTAGCTATGCCGGCGGTATTGGATTCATTGTATTTACCGATCTGTGGTCCAAGATCAAAAATCACGATCGACGCATCACTTTTACAAGCAAGGTGATTGTTTTTGTAACCTTGATCACTTCATTGGGGGGAGTCATCGGCATCTTCTTTTTGGAGCCGTCGATTCAAGGTTTGCCGATGAAGGAAAAATTTTTGGTCGCATTGTTTCAGGCGATGAGTGCATCCACGACCGTAGGATTTAACTCTGTTCCGATGACAAGTCTTTCTCTTCCCGTGATCATGATTCTTTATTTTTTGATGTTTTTCGGGGCATCTCCAGCGGGAACAGGCGGAGGACTCAAATCCACAACATTGACCGCCTTGTTGGGTGAAGCATGGTCCCATCTCAGGGGATACGAAACCGTTTGTATGTTTGGAAGACGAATTCCTGATTCAAGGGTTCGTGCAGCTTCGATGTCGGCTACCACATACGGGATGATTTTGGGAATGGGAATCTTTTTGACGGCGGTGGCGA
This sequence comes from Bdellovibrionota bacterium, assembly GCA_041391365.1. Lineage (GTDB taxonomy): Bacteria > Bdellovibrionota_G > JALEGL01 > JALEGL01 > JAGRMV01 > JAGRAX01. Next base: position 626,360 of record JAWKOC010000002.1, read on the forward strand.
TGCCAAGAGCAGATTTTGAATGGTTGGTGTTTGAATGCATCTCTGCCATCGGGACGGTTGGAATGAGTATGGGGTTGACTGGAGAACTCAATGCCCCTGCAAAGGTAATTATGATTGGACTGATGTACATTGGTCGTCTGGGTGTGATTACGTTTGGACTTCTCTTTGTCACACCCACATTCAATGAAACGGCCAAAAATACAGATCTTGCTGTGTAGTTACCACATGTTTTTGTAGCTTTCTCTTGCGATCATGGTAGGTCCATGAAGATCCATCCAAGAAAAGAGGAATATCATGTATACCGTTTTTGGTTTTTCAACACAGAACACGTTGAAAGTTTTGTATGTTTTGGAACAATTGGGCCTGAACTATGAGTTCAACTATGTAAATTTGATGAAGGGAGAACAGAAAGACCCTTCCTTCCAAAAAATCAATCCTGTGGGAAAAACGCCTGTTTTGGTTCATGATGGACAGTCGTTGTTTGAATCGGGAGCCATATGTCGATATCTGGCCAATGTTGAAACCTCAGATCTGTATCCTGTCCCAGCCATGAAACGTGCCAAAGTTGATCAATGGATGGACTATTTTACATGCCATTTGGGTCGATGGCTCAATGAACTGAACTATCAATACGTCATCAAAAAAATGGCGGGGAGAGGTGAGCCAGACATGAATACGGTCGAAGAGGCTCGGACTTTTGTGTTTGCCCAGGCGGGCATTGTCAACGGATGGTTGGAAAAAAATACGTATTTGTGCGGAGACTCACTGACCATCGCGGACTTGTTTGCTTTTGCCTATGTGGAGCAGGCAAAGGCTGTTCATGTTGATTTATCTCCATATCCGGCATTGGTGGCGTGGCACGATCGATTGGAAGCATTGCCTTCGGTCCAAAACGCGCGGACCCGTCTTCGTTCCTATGCTTAGCACGCCAGCGAACCTCTCATAGCGATTTCTTATCCCATGTCTTTCAAATCCCTTGACACTCATTGGGGTAAAGTTGTAATTGATTGATAATAATAATTCTTATTATCAATAAGAAGTGGGGGAGCAATCATGAAAAAATACATGTGGATGGTCTTGGGTCTTGGTTTTGTAGGGATGCTTTACGGGATAGAAGAGAGCTTTGGATGGGAAACGAACCAAACCGTGGAGCAAAATTACAACCATTGCAAACTGACTCTCAAAGGTGAAACCAAGTACGGCACCAAGGTTTCCAAGACGCTCATCTATACCAACAACATGAATGACTTGGATGATTGCATTGCGCAGGCAGAATCATGGCTGGGTGTAACCAGAAAATGGAATACCAAAACAAGGGCCACCGGAGATGTCACGATCTGGACCGAGGTCAAGGAAGTCGAGCTTTGGTTTCACGACTGTGACTGTGAGATGGAATACAAAATCATTCTCACACAGTAGCTTCTTTGAAAAAAAAGCATACACTCTCTAGGTCATGCCAAATAGGTGTGAAAGGGATCGAGACATGCATGCCTGGTTTGGCAAAGATTTCAACTGCAAGGCCTCGATCCTACGGGAGAAGCTGTGTTGAACAAAGATCGAATTTTTTATCCTAAATTATTTACGACTCTTTCCGATTATTCGTGGGGCCTTTTTCGTCAGGATGCCACGGCGGGATTGATTGTTGGCATTGTTGCTCTTCCTTTGGCGGTTGCTTTTGCCATAGCTTCTGGGGTAACTCCTGAAAGAGGCCTTGCGACGGCCATCGTGGGTGGATTTTTGATTTCCGCCTTGGGTGGATCAAGGGTTCAAATTGGTGGACCTACCGGGGCATTTGTTGTGATTGTTTATCGCATTGTTCAGGTTCATGGTGTCGAAGGCTGTTTGATCGCGTGTATGATGGCAGGACTGATGTTGATTGCCTTGGGTGCTATGCGATTTGGTACGGTCATTCGATACATTCCCTATCCCCTTGTGGTTGGTTTTACATCAGGCATTGCGGTGGTCATTTTTTCTTCTCAGATCAAAGACTTTTTTGGCTTGGACCTTTCTTCTCTGCCTGCCGATTTTTTATCAAAGTGGTGGGAATATGTGTTGCACTTTCATTCGATGGATTGGCCTACGACCATGTTATCTGTTTTTTCGTTGGGTGTGGTTTGGTTTTGGCCGAAGTGGAATCGACGAGTCCCAGGATCCGTAGTCGCAATTTTGGTTTCTACTTTTTTGGTTCAGATGTTCGACATTCCTGTGGAGACCATTGGCTCTCGTTTTGGTGCTTTGCCAACGCAGCTGACGTTTTCGTTTCTTCCAGAAGTCACATTGACACAAATCAAAACGCTGATTCCCTCCGCCATCACCATTGCATTGCTTGGAGCCATCGAGTCTTTGTTGTCGGCCACCGTTGCTGATGGAATGATTGAGGGAAAGCATCGATCCAATACAGAGTTGGTGGCTCAGGGAATAGCCAATGTTGTGGTTCCTTTTTTTGGAGGAATTCCCGCAACAGGTGCGATTGCGCGGACGGCGACCAATATCAAAAATGGAGCCAAAACGCCGATTTCTGGCATGGTTCATTCCCTTGTGTTGTTGGTGTTTGTCTATGTCATAGGACAATGGATTGCTTGGGTGCCTATATCTACACTGGCAGCCATTTTGATTGTTGTCTCGTACAACATGAGTGAGGCTCATGCGTTTCGAGCACTTTTGAAAGCTCCAAAGATGGACGTTGTCGTATTGATGGTGACTTTTTTTCTTACTCTTTTGGTAGATCTAACCGTGGCTGTTCAGATTGGTTTTTTGTTGTCCGTTTTGCTTTTTATGAAACGAATGATTGACGTGAGCTCCATTCGTGAAATCACTGACCAGATATCAGCTGCCGACACTGAAGAAGAACTTCGATCTGATCAAGATGCTACCACAAATAAGGTTGTTCCTCGGGGTGTAGTGATTTATGAAGCTGAAGGAGCATTTTTCTTTGGAGTAGCCGAGATGTTTCGGACAACATTGGATCTGGGAAAAAACCCTCCCAAAGCGCTGATCTTGAGAATGAGACATGTTCTTGCTTTGGATGCAACCGGATTGAAAGCGCTGGAAGATTTGCATTCGAAATGTCAAAAAGAGAAAGTAAGGTTGGTCTTATCTGGAATTCATGCACAGCCCTATATGGCCATCAAACGATCCGGACTGATAGAGACTTTAGGGGGGCAAAACATTCACTATACTTTGGATGAGGCCATTGCTTCCGTTTCGGTTGAGCTGCAAAATGCGTCTTGATCTTTGTAGGAAAGATGTAGTAGTCTTTGTCCTGAAACTTTTTTGAGGAGGTCATCATGGAAAATGTAACATCATGCATGACCCACGTCACTCGATAACCTTCGCTGCAAGCGATTGTTCACAGTGACGTGAGGTCACAAACATCATTATCTATTTTTAGTATATTATTTTTATCGCGAATCGCCTGTTATTGCGGGCAGAAGGTGTTGCTGTGAACATAAGACAGTTGGGTTGGGTCCATGATGGTGGACACGAATACGAAAATACGAATCAGATTGCAAGGATCACATCCATTCATCGAGGAGTGTGTTGTGCCCTTGGCAATAAAGGAGAGTACAATGTTTATCTCTCTGGAAAATTTCATCAACAAGTCGCCACAGGGGTTGAAGTTCCTGCGGTAGGTGATTGGATTGTGTTGGGGGATGGCTTTGTCGATCAACAAAACAAAGCATCTTGTGTGTTGAAAGAGATCCTCCCTCGCAAATCTATGATTTCTCGAATGGCTGCGGGGAAGAGAACACAGGAACAAGTCATCGCAGCCAATGTGGATGCACTATTTATCGTGTGCTCATTGAATCAGGACTTTAAGATAAGTAGAATTCATCGATATGTATTTATGGCATCGAGTGGAAAGATCAAACCCATCATTGTCTTGTCCAAATGTGATTTGGTCAAAGAGGTTGATGAGGTTGTTAAGATTTTGCACGAACATTTTCCTTTGATCGATGTAGTTGTGTGCAGTTCTTTTTCAGGACATGGAATGGGTGAGCTTCGAGCTCACATCGAACCTCTCAAGACCTATGCTTTTGTGGGGTCATCTGGAGTGGGAAAATCTTCGATCGTCAACACATTGATGGAAGATGAAGTTCAGCTGGTGCAGGGAATCCGAGGAAAAGATGATCGAGGAAAACATACCACCACTTCCCGACAACTTTTTTTGCTTCCTGGAGGAGCCATGGTGATCGACACTCCCGGGCTTCGAGAAATTCAAATCACAGGCGATGAAGATGCTTTGTCTGAAATGTCCGGTGAAATTGAGGAGATCGCTCAGCAGTGTCGTTTTTCAAACTGCGGCCACACCCAAGAACCGGGTTGCATGGTACAAACGGCAATTGCAGAAGGATCTTTATCTGCGGAGGATCTTGAACGATATCGAAAATACCAAAAGGAATTGGCGTTTGTTCGTGAGAAAACCGACAAACGACTCCATGCCCAGAGTAAGAAAAAGTGGAAAAAGCTCAATCTTGACATGCGGAAAAGAAAAAAAGAGTTTGGATAAATACCTTTGTTTTTCTGTGTAACCAGAAGCAAAGATGATACGAATAGATCTTGTGATGTAAGGAAATTTTCCTTGCGCATTCAATCCATATGAAATCGTACCCATTATTTTTGTTACTTTTTTTCTTGGCCTGCTGTCATCGATCTATGCAGGTGAGCCCTAGAATCGAAGAGCATCATGATTCATCGGATAAAATTTCCTGGCAGGCTTGGTCTGAGGACCAGTTTGACATGGCCAAAAGTCAAAATCGATACATTCTGTTGGATGTGGAGGCTGTATGGTGTCATTGGTGTCATGTGATGGAAAAGGAGACCTACTCGAATCCAGAGGTTGTTTCGTTGATTCAAGATCACTTTATTGCAGTGCGTGTGGATCAAGATGCGAGACCCGATATCTCCAATCGCTTCGAAGATTATGGATGGCCAGCCACGGTCATTTTTGATCAAAAGGGAAATGATCTCGTCAAATTGCGAGGCTTTGTGGAGCCTGAAGAAATGATCAGATGGTTGACGCTCGCGGTCGCAGGTGGGATTGAACCAGGTTCTATGGAGGAGGATCTACCTGTGGTGTCTGCTTCTGACAAATCCGGGTTGTTGACAAAAGACCTTGTTCAGGAACTGAAACGAAGACATCTTGATGCATATGATGAAATGCATGGAGGGTGGGGGGGGTCTCATCGTTTTGTCGATCAAGATTGTTTGGATTATTCATTCTCTACCGTGAGCCAAGATGATTGGTCCAAAGGTAGAATTGAAAAAACACTTCAAGGACTCACGAAAATTGTGGATCCCATTTGGGGAGGAATCTATCAATATTCAACCCATGGTGATTGGGATCATCCTCACTTTGAGAAAATCATGTGGATGCAGACTCAGGCCATCCATGTGTTTGCTCTTGCCTATCAATTTTATGCCCAACCTCAATACTTAGAGATGGCAAAAAAAGTGTACGAATACCTGAATCAGTTTTTGCTTAGTCCAGAAGGTGTTTTTTATACAAGTCAAGATGCAGACCTTGTGCCAGGAGAACACGCGGAGGATTTCTTTCGTCTTGGGGATCGAGCGAGACGGAAAAAAGGTGTCCCAAGAATCGATACTCATGTGTATGCGCGAGAAAATGGATGGGCCATTGAGGCATTGGCCCATTTGTACGGGGCTACAGGGGAAAAAAAGATTTTGGACCAAGCTCTTGAAGCAGCCCATGCGATCGAACAAACTCATCGGATTCCTCTAGGAGGGTTTCGGCATGATGATCGAGATCATGGAAGTTTTCTTGGAGATTCTTTAGCCATGGGATCAGCCTTTCTTGCTCTCTATGTTTATACTGCGGATCGCAGTTGGTTGCAAAAGTCGATGGAAACCATGGATTACATCCAGAATCACTTCTTACACTCTCACCAAAGAATAGGTGGATATGTAACCTCTCTCACCACCATTGCAGGAAAAAAGGCAGCACCTGATCGGGAAGAAAATGTACATTTGGCACGATATGCGAATCGTCTTTTTCACTATACGGGGAACAAAGCCTTCAAAGACATTTCTTTGCAAGCCATGAAATATTTATCGATTCCGGAAGTTGCAAAAGAATATTTTACGGCCGGTGTTCTTCTGGCTCATGAGGAGCTTTCTTCGGATCCTACCCATATCACTGTTGTAGGATCGAAGTCGGATTCTCAGGCACAGAGTCTCTTTTCCTATGCTTTGAAGTTGCCATTGGTCTATTCTCGAATTGAATGGAAAGATCCTGTCGAAGGACCTCTTCCTCATGATGATGTGGATTATCCGGCATTGGAGAAGCCTGCTGCATTTTTTTGTACCCAAAAGACCTGCTCATCTCCATTGTTTACGGTAGAGCAGATCCAGAAAAGAATGGAGAAAAGCGAATGATACGACGGATCTCAATGATGGTGGTGCTTATGTGTGTTGGAGTAGGAATGGTGTGGAACGCATCTGCTGATTCCAAAGAGAAAGCATCTTCCCTTGTGGGGACAAATTTCCAAGGTGAATCCATCAATGTAGAATCCTTCTATCGAGATCGGAAAATCGTGGTGATCAATTTTTGGGAGACGTGGTGTGCCCCGTGCATCCAGGAACTACCGGATCTTGAAGCTTTGAATCAAAAGTTCAGCAGCAAAGGGGTTGTTTTTGTCGGGGTGTATCAACACTCTTCCAAAGAAAAAGCTCAGAACATGATTGCTAAGGCGGGTGTAACCTACGATATCCTTCACGATGAAATGCAGAGCATTACAAATCATTTCAAGATTTTTGCCTATCCCACAACTGTGGTTTTGGACTCGTCCATGAATGTGCTTCGTAAATATTCAGGAGTTGATGCAGATCTCGAAGCTTTCTTGATCGAGCAACTCAAAAGCATAAAATAGAGAAGCACTTCCTAGACGATCCTTTTGAGAAAGAGTGTGCAAAGGGTGGATGTCGTCGAAAAATCGATGTTTGATGAGTTTGCTTTTCTTCAAAGAAGGACTATAGTCTTTGCATTCAAAACATCTGACCCCTGATCAAAAGGAGAAATCATGAAAAGCAACGCAGTAGGTTGGTTTGAAATTTATGTCCAGGATATGACACGAGCAAAAACATTCTATGAGAAAGTTTTTGCATGCACGTTGGAACATTTGCCCAATCCAGAAATTGAGATGTGGTCATTTCCGAATGAAATGAGTACTTATGGTGCAGGAGGAACCTTGGTCAAGATGGAGGGATGTCCTTCTGGAGGCAATAGCACGCTTGTGTATTTTTCCTGTGAAGATTGTGCAGTAGAAGAGAAAAGAGCACAAGAATCTGGTGGAAAGGTATTCAAGAACAAATTTTCCATCGGGCAATACGGATTCATTGCTTTGGTAACTGACACCGAAGGAAACATGATTGGCCTGCATTCACTGAAATAAGATAAAGAAAATCCGGGGAGTTTTTTTTCTGATCTCCCCAGTTTTTTTTGGAAAGGAACGTATGAATCAATCAGCCAAAAACTGGAAAAGGCCCTGTCGCTTGAATCGAGATTTTTTTCTCGGTTGGATCGTCTCGCTTTTTTTTGGGATAGGATTTGGAATCGGCAATGTCCAAGCCAATGTATTGGAATTTATTGTCAATGATATCTCGGGAAATCCGCAGTTGCTCTCCCAATACAAGGGAAAGGTTCTTTTGATTGTCAACGTGGCTTCCCAATGCGGATATACGTATCAGTATGCGGGTCTTGAGCAACTTTACAAGACCTACAAGGAAAGAGGTTTTGAAATTCTTGCTTTTCCATCCAATGATTTTCTTGGTCAGGAGCCTGGAACCAATGAAAAAATTTTGAATTTCGTTCAAGATGAATTCAAGGTCGATTTCCCTATGTTTGCAAAGATTTCCGTCAAAGGTGAAAAAAAAGAACCTTTGTATCGCTATCTGACAGAAAGCAAGGAGCATTCCTTTGCCAAGCCCATTTCGTGGAATTTCAATAAATATTTGATCAATCGCAAGGGAAATGTGGTCGGTCGATATGGCCAGAGGGTCGAACCGATGAGTCCAGACATTGTGTCTCAGATCGAAAAATTACTGATCGAAAAACCCTAGGGATTGAGGGGACAGTTTTTTTTAAGCGACAAATAGCTTGTTCTTTCTTCATTTGAGCGTAGCATTTTGACCCATGGACATCAGCAATCCATGGGTACTTTTCTTGAGCATCTTTTTTTCTACAACAGGGTTTATTTATTTTCGCTATGGAAAAAAACATCAGCAATTTTTGGCCATGATCAGTGGAATCGTTTTGATGGTGTTTCCTTATTTTGTCTCCGATGCTTTGTGGATGAGCATTGGAGGAGGTCTCTTGATGCTTGTTCCTCTTGCTTCTCAATGGCTTTGAGAGCTACAATCTGTTCATGAAATTTTTGATATCCGTCTGGGCATTGTGTCTTGGTCTGTTGGTTCTTCCCGGAATAAGTAGATCTGCACCGTGGCATATAGAACCTGAGATCGGGACATCCATTCCTGTAAGTCTGGGTGCCAAGGTTTCGGCAATGTCTCCTCTTCGCGTGGGACTTCGAACTGGAGTAGGATTTACTCCGTCCGGATATGTATCGATTGCCAACAGTGTTGCGCAAAGTTTTGGAGCCTATGATGATGCAACGGCAAGCCTCATCAAAGCTGCGGCTTCCAATGCCTTCTATTTTTCTACTCAGGTGGTGTATCGGTTTGGAGAAACGCAAGGATTCGAGATCGCGGCAGGATATTCTTTGATGTCGGGTGCTGGGAACTCGAGTGCTGTGAATGTCATTGAAGCAGCCACCGGTCGTTCTTTTCCCAGTGCTCCAGGAACAACGCCAGCACATCTTCAATCCACCCTTCACAACCTTGCGGTGGATATTGGATATCGGTGGGTGGTGAAAGATCGCTTGCAAATTGCTGGGGCCTTGGGGTTGGTCAAACCCCTTGGTTCATCTACTTCTGTTTCTGTGCAGGGAGCAGGGCCGATCGTGAGCCAAGCGATTGAGAACGCCGTAGACCAATATTTGAACAATATCTATCAACAGTATGTTTATATCCCAACGATATCCTTGGGCTTTTCCTATGTTTTCTAAGCTCTGAAACTCAACCCCCAGAGATGGGTTGTGTTTTTTGCTCGATAAAAAAACTTTTCAAATCGTCGAAAAAATCTTGCTTTTTATTATAGTATTGATAATCGATATCATTATTAACAGCAAATAAATTTTTTTTGGGGGAAAAATGTGGAAAGTTGTTTTTGTGTTGGTAGGGCTGGTGCCGTATGTGTGTGAGGCCAAGAGTTTTGATTGCGACATTCAGTATGAACACAAGAGTCGAGTGACTGAAATCCAAAAAGAAATTGAAGCGAATGCGATTTTGACGGCTGTTCATGGATGTGGTGACGTTGTGATCGGATCCCTCCAAAAAGATGGTTTGGGCGACTATATTGATCACGATGTCCCTGTTTTTGCCCATGGTGAACTCGATGGCAGTTATACAAGTTCACATGTGATGAATTTTAGCAGTCTGTTTGGTGCAAATGCGAAACAATATCAGTGTCACAACACATTGAAAAAATGCTGGAGGATTTGTGGTTCTCATTGCCAAAGGATACAAACAAAAGAAAGATCTACTCCGAACAGTACAATGTACTACCCGGTAGACATTGATGAAATCACTTTCGAAGTGGAGTTGATTCATCTTTCAAAAAAAGAAAAAGTTTATCTAGAAATTTCTGTGAACGAGCATTGAGGCGAAGACTTTTTGTGATATACAACGCTTCATGAAGATTGTACGAAACATTTTGGGACAGTTGCTGCTTTTTTTGGATTGGGTCTTTTCGCCAAAACCCATAAAGAGGGATTCACAAAAACAAGCCGATGTAGACCAAATCACAAAAAATATGGTGCTTTACCAATTCAAAGCTTGTCCATTTTGTATCAAGGTTCGAAGGACTATCAAAAGACTCAATCTTAAGATTGAATGTCGGGAAGCTCAAAAAGGTACGGAGTATGGCAATGAGCTTCTAGAGAATGGGGGAAGTTCAAAAGTCCCTTGTTTAAAGATCATCAATGAATCAGGAACTGTTCAGTGGATGTATGAATCTTCCAGCATTGTAGAATTTTTGAAGACCAGGGCTGCTCTATAATTGCTTTTCGACTTTTCTCTCGGAAGTTTTTGAGGTAGTTCCACCTTCATAATAACAGGTCTTGATCGAGACCATTTTGCTAGGATCTTTCTGAAGTTTTTTGAGGACCTTCCTCATGCGAGAATTGAGAAAAGCAGAAAGCGGTTGTTCCACACTCTCCGAACTTTTCAATGCCTTTCTGAGTTCATCATCCCACTCTGGAAAATGTTTCAATACATCTTCTTTGGTAACCCACTGTTCTTCGTTTCCGTTGTCCGTTAGCAATTTCATGGGCTCTAAATTGAGATATCCGTAATGATTGGTCAGCTGTTCTCCAACTTCAATGTCTCGGATGGCCACTTCAAAATCATAAGCGGTGGTCAAGCAGTTGGGAGAAAAACTATGATTTACATAGCGACCGTAATCCCAACACAAGACATAACGCCCTTTGGAATCTCGGAAGGAATACTTTTGGATCATAGGCAGATACACAGAAGCCATTCCTCGAATTTGGCGAGGACTAAAGATTCGATCCAGTTTGCTCATTACCCAGGTTACGGTTCCTTTGGGAATGGGCTGTTGTGCAACAACACCAAAGCCAACTTGATCACTGATGTATTCTAGTTTTGTATGAGGGTGAATCAGATAAAATTTCTACGGGGAACTCCTTTGTACCTAGGATTTTTCTCTTTTTTTGTTTTTGAGCAAGAAAAAAATACGCTCCCAAACAGGAGATTTTGTGAATGGGAAGATCGTGGCTTTCCATTTGCCTAGGAATTGTTAAAAATATAATAAAATCAAATATATAAATGCAGGGTGGATGAGGAGAAATGACTTTTTCAGGGAAGGGGAAGTTTGATAGAAAATGAGGGTTACCGGCCCAGTTTTTGAATCAAATAGCTTTGCAACCACTTTTTTTCTTGTTTGTTCAGCAGGGAACCCACTTCTAGATCACATCGATCTCCCACCACTTTGAGTCGGTGTCCATGGTTTTTGCCTGAAAAAAGTTTGATTTCTTCAATGTCCGATGCAGATGTTTTTTTGACTCCCCACGCCTTGCCAAAAATGGTGTGGAAGGTGATGAGTTCGTCGTGTCTTGCAATGACGACTTCTTTGCTGAATGGAGATCCAAAGGTCATGAGAATCCCCAATAAGGTAAACATACCTCCAGCAACGTAGCCCACAAAAGCACCTTTTCCCCAACCCACAAAATACAAAACAATACCTCCAAGAACAAGACAGACCAATCCCCCAATCACACCTTTGAGTTGAGAAAGCTCCAATATTTCTTGGCCTTTTGCATACACAAGTTTGATGGATTTTCCGGGTGGCCTGAGGCTGTAGGAGGGAACATGTGTGAATCCTTTTGCCACTCTTTCTCGAATGGACAGGTTGAATTCTGCGGGCATTCTGCGATCAAAGGTCCCGGGTTTGGTTTCATAAAGGAGGGGCAATTGGAGCAAGGTGGCCAACTCTTCTCCACGGATTCGATGATCTTGATTGGATCGAGAACGGTACAGTTCAATGTTTTTGGATTTGTCGGATTTGTGAATGAGCTCATGAACAAACTCTGTTCGCCCCGAATCTCCATCGCTGTCTGAAATGTAATCTTCTTTGGGCAACACGCCTTCAAATTCAGTCAGATGTGCGCTCCACTGTTTTGGGACGAGAATGAGATTTGTGCGTTTGTATCGAACCGTCATGTTGTCGATGCGAATGTGAATTCGATCGAGTCCTCGAATGCCCAGATAGACAAATACACTGGCCACAAAGAGATCATCAAAGGACAAAAAGAGCGCGGGATGAAGACCTTCTTGTCGGTAGAATCCTACAAAAAAGACCATTGAAAAAAAGAAACCCACTGCCGAACATCCCTGGGATCAAAGCTCCAAGGATCGAAGTGGGAACATTGTAGTCGATGGGAAGGTGGTGTCCTACGTCGACCAAAGTCTGATTCGATGGTTGGTTCATGGCATGGTTTTCACCCAAGACGATGGGTGATCATTCCTATGGTAGCGCAAAGGCAACGATTTTTGCCAGTCTTTTGTGATGGATCTTTGACTGGATGGAAGGGGTTTAACATTCTGTTTGAAGCTTTGCGTAAAAAAATGATGACGCGCAAGACAGAATCAACAAAAAGGGGATTTTCAATAAAGAAATTCTTAAGCGTTTCAAAACTCAATGGGTGTTTGCCATGAGTGGTCAACGTAGAGCTGCATAGGCACACAACCAAAACTACCGATTTGATATTGTTCTTCCAAGTATGGCAGACGTATACATTGTAGAAAAGCGCGTAGGAGACGTTGGAAAGTTGGAGGGGAAAAACGTGAGATGAACGCTAGGCAAGAGAAGTCCGAGCTTTTTTCACAAGTCCTTACGTTGGAAATGTTCATGAAAGAATACATCGATGGATTAAAAAAAAAATGGGCTGAACTCATGCGGGAACAAATCTGGGATGACTTTGTTCGGCAGCACGAAGTAGAAATCAGTGCATGGAAAACCAAGCCCTCTTGGACATCTCATTGATTTTTCTCACATTCGTGAAAGATTTTTTGATTACTGGTTTGATTTGATCAGCAATGCCACGTTGGGTCGTGGAAACGCAACCGTTTGTCCTAGTTTTTGTGCCAAATAAGTAAAAGTAGCCTTGCCGAAAAAACACACATGGGTTGGATCTCGATGATAATGAGATGTTGCAAAATCTTTTTGGTTTTCAAACATGGATGTCAAAATTGCGAGAATGCCACCGTTTCGAAGAAGAGGAACAAGTGTGGAAAATTCTTGATACGGTTGATACAAATGTTCTGCGACCTCTGTGCATGTGATGAAGTCATAGGTTTGCTGGAACACTTTTGGGTTGGGGGAAAAATATGGATCATAGATATCCACGGGATAAGATCTTTCGTCAAACATTTTGGCTAGGGCAGGGCCAGGACCCGATCCAAAATCGAGTCCTCTGACGGGCATTGGAAATCTTTTGAGAACCTCTTCCAAAATGGGAGATAAGAAAGTTCGATATCCAGGATCATCGACATGGTTTTCATGCAAGAGATATCTGGCTTTTTCCTGCTCGGGAGACAAACGCATCGAGGGGTCCAGAAAAATCAAACGACATTGATCGCACTGATGGAACCTTTTCTGTTCAATAAATCCAAGATCCATGCAGTCCACAGTCTCACAAAGTGGGCAAGATGGTGAACTCATATTGAATCCATTTCGGAAGCAGCCACTGCAGCTAGATAGCTGGTGGACCAAGCGTTTTGAAAATTGAAGCCTCCTGTCAACGCATCGATGTCCATGACCTCTCCCGCGAAGTATAGTCTAGGATGCAATTTGCTTTCCATGGTTCGAAAATCAATTTCTTTTCGTAGAATTCCTCCCGAGGTTACAAACTCTTCTTTGTTGGTGGTTTTTCCATGAATGGAAAAAGATGCATTTTTCACCTGTTGGAGGAGAGCTTCTTTTTTGGCTTTTCCGATATGCACCCATGTCGAATTGGGATCACATTGAAGATAGTCAAGAATGCGAAGCCAGTACCGTTGGGGAAAAAAAGGTAGCTTGGAGTTTTTAAGTTGTTTTTTTTCATGCTTTTCTTGATGCGCAGCAATCAAGTCTTTGCAGGAGGGCATCGTAACGTCAGGAGCAAAATCAATCTGAATGGTGGTGGTGTAGTTGGTTTGGCAGAGTTCTCTTGCAAACCAACTTGAAAAACAGAGAATGGCAGGTCCGCTGAGTCCCCAGTGGGTGATGAGAAGGTCTCCACGCGTATGGACCTTTTTTCCTCCCAGATTCCCAGATATTTTGAGATTTGAAAAACTGATGCCCGCGAGATCTTTGAGCCGAACGTCGCGACTGTTGAACGAAAACAAGGAAGGTACGGGATCTACTAGGGTATGCCCCAAGGTTTGTAGAGCGGTCCATATCTGTTGGCTGCTTCCGCTGGCGGCAAGAAGATGCGTGCTTTGGAAGGTTTCTCCTGTAGACAATGTTACATTCCATCGATGTTGATTTCTCTCAATCTTTGTAACCTGGCTTTTGGTTCGTAGCTCGATTCCTCTATCTTTTCGAAGGGATTCAAAAAGATCTACGATCGTTTGACTTGAGTCTGAGATAGGGAAAACTCTTCCGTCTGACTCGGTCTTCAAATGAACGCCCTTGGATTCAAACCATAGTTGGGTCTGAAGAGGTCCAAATTTTGAAAAAACGGAAAGAAGTTCTTTGCTTCCACGTGGATAAAACGCAATCAACTCTCTAGGGATATGACAAGCATTGGTCACGTTGCATCGGCCACCCCCAGAGATGAGAACTTTGGTTAGTGGACGTGTCGCAGCTTCGAGAATCAAAGCTTTGCAAGATTTCCCCTTTTCATGCATGCGACCGACATATTCGAGTGTACCGAAGTAGCCGGCTGCGCCGCCGCCGATGCTGATCCAATCAAATGAGGTTTCGTCATTCATTTTTTGGATCTTGGTTTGCGTTTGTTTTTGGTCGATGCAGAGGGGCCATGCGTTTTTTTTCGTGATGAACTTTTGTGCTTTTTGGAAAAATTGTGTTTGGTGTTGCTGCTCGGGTTGATGGCATTTTGAATGTTGATCCAATTGTCATGCTGATCTTGCGAAATCAAGGCAAGTGATGTCCCTGCTACACTTCCTCTAGAGGTTCGTCCGATTCGGTGGATGTAATCATGATGAGATGCTGGAATATCATAGTGGATGATGATCTCGACATGATCGATATCAATTCCCCGTGAGACAAGATCCGTTGCCACCAAATATTGAAATTTCTTTTCTCGAAAAGCGCTCAAAACGAGATTGCGTTTGATTTGGGGAAGATCACCTTGAAGAACCTGAGCTGTGTGTTGATTGGCTTTGAGTTGCTTTTGCACATTCCAGGTTTCAAATTTGGTGTTGCAGAAGATGATTCCTTGACCGTCGATTGTGGCCAATTGCTCGATCAAGGCGTCCATTTTGCTTTTCTGTTTGCGA
>JAWKOC010000003.1:0-468442 GCA_041391365.1 Bdellovibrionota bacterium
AGAGACAATTCGTCATCATTTGTGCCGAAGAGGCTCAAAAAACGCTTTCATGAGATTCTGAATTTCCTCTTCCAGGATTCCCGACTCAATCCTCACCGAATGATTGAGTCCTAGGTCCTTTCGATGTCTTTGCACAAAACGAAGTGCCCCACCCTTTGGATTGTCACACCCATACACCACACGGGGAATTCGACTGGCGTAGATCAATCCCGTGCACATCAAACAAGGCTCAAGGGTCACAAACAACGTGGATTTTTCCAGCCTCCATTGCTGTCTTGTTTGGCTTGCGCGGTCGATGATCAGGGCCTCGCAGTGATGGTTCACTCGCTTTTGCCTTTCGCGCTCATTTCCAGATTCAAAGATTTGACCATCCTCAAACACAAGAACTGCCCCCACCGGAACTTCTTGTCGGCGCATAGCCATTTTGGCAAGATCAAATGCCCGTTGAAGATAGGCTACACCTGAATCATGAGATGTCGAGCTGCCCTGTGACATGATTGAATCGCTTGTAAGCTGATCTGATAAAAAAAACAAATGACTTTTTTTGTTGGGGCTGATTGTTTTTTTGCTATACTTTTTCACACTTCTTGTAGGCCTGTAGCTCCCTCCTCCACAGTTTTGTCATTATAAAAATAGAAATCAACCTCTCAAACATTTTTGGAGAAAAACACCTATGAAACAACCTCGTTTGATGATCGCCGTAGCCTTCTCAATGTGCGTTGCACTTGGAACTTCCTGCAGCAGCAAAACCACTTCCTCTGGTGGTGGAGGCGGCGGTGGAGGCGGCTCCACATTCACGCCTTTCGTCTATTTGGCCGACCAGGATACGGACGGAACCTTTGAACTCTATGCCACACAGCAGAGCGGAAGCCCCGTCAAAATCATCAGTAGCCTACCCGCCACAGCCAGCATCTTAGCCTACAGACTAAACTCCGACCGAAGCAAAGTAGTCTTCGTTGCCGACATTGACACAGATGATGTTTTTGAACTCTATGTTGCCAACGTGGCCTCCGGAGCCACCACAACCAAGCTCAGTGGAACACTGGTCACGGATGGTGATGTAAGCAAGTTTATCGGCATTTCCCCCAACGATGCACAGGTCGTATTTGTTGCAGACAAGGATACAGACACCGTAGACGAATTGTATTCTGTAGCTATTTCTGGAGGTACGCCAGTCAAACTCAATGGAACTCTCGTGTCAGGAGGAGATGTATTGGGATTTGAAATCACACCAAATTCAGCCACTGTCGGGTATGCTGCGGATCAAACGACCGACGATGTATTTGAGTTGTATTCTCGACCCATCGACGGAAGTGGATCGGCAACCTTGATTTCAACCGGGATTACCAATGGCACGGGACTGCCCACAGACTTCTTGGCCAAAATCACGTCGGACAGTGCCACCGTTGTTTTTACCTACAAGGTTGATGAAACTTTGGAGCCTGAGGAAGATAGACTTTTTGCTGCTCCCGTTGATGGTTCGGCAACTCCGACACCCCTCGATGGAAACAACAACTCTTTGACTTTAGCGGACAATATATTTGACTTTGATATTTCAGATGATGACATGAATGTCGTCTACGTTTCGGACCAAGATACAAACACCAGGCAAGAACTCTATGTTGTTGCGATCACAGGGGGGAGCAATACAAAATTAGCCACCCTGACGTTGAATCGTGACGTCGAAGATGTCATCATGTCGCCGAACAACACACATGCCCTGATTCGTGCCGACATTACCACCGACGACATCTTTGAGTTGTATTATGTGCCGATTGATGGCTCGTCAGCTCCCACAAAAGTCAACCCGGCATTGGTAGGCAGCGGAACCATCACGGATCAGTTTGCCTTCAATTCGGATGGATCCAAAATCTACTACATTGCCGATCAAGACACTGCGGGTACGAACGAGCTGTATGAAGTGGCCGCCAGCACCTTGGCGACTTCGACCAAGGTCAATGGTACCTTGGTGACCATGGGCAATGTGCAGTCCTTTGGAATCACTGGATCCACGATGTATTATCTGGCGGATCAAACCACAGATGCCGTCAACGAGCTGTTCTCGGTCCCGCTCAGCAGCCTGGGAACCTCGACCAAAGTCAATGGCACCTTGGTCACGGATGGAAACGTGGTGAGCTTTGGAAGCAGCGGAGAAGCTCCCTAAAAGCCTAGCTCTTAGGATCTGAAATACTGAAAAGGCCCACGGAAGGTTCGCTTTCCGTGGGCCTTTTTTATTTCCACCTTGAAAAAGAGAGTTGTACCGCTCCCATCTGGACCCAAAGCCAAGAATCTTTCCCTAACACTCTTTTCTGATTTTTAAGCTTGAATTTTCAGAAAATTCTGAATATACAAAACTTCGACCGAGTTTTCAGGGGATGTATGCTTGAGGTAAGCAAAAAAGTAAATAAGATTTTTCTAGGATTTGCCCTGGCGATGCTCACGCAGGCCTGTGCGCAGCAAGCTGTCAAAGACACCTTGGAAGAGATGCGTTCGATGAACCAAAACATGGAGCAGATGAACGCCAACACAGCCAAAGCCATCGACACCATGGCGGGAATCCAAAAACCCATCGAAGACATGGCTGAAAACTTCAATCAGAGCTTTCGCCCTGAACAAATCAATGCCTATGTAGAAAATGCTCTGGCCAGCTTTGAAGAAAAAATGAATGGAAAACTCGATGACTACCTACCTCTGGTTCAACAGGGAACGCAAACCCTGGAAAACTTCAATCAAGTTTTTGCTCAGGTTCCGGCTGAACAATTGGCGCAATTGGGCCCCGCCATCATTCAAATTTCTGAATTTACCAAAAACCTCAATCAGTACATGAGTGAAAATGCCAATGTTTTGGAAGACTTTTCCAAAAGCATGGAATTGTTTGCCACAGGAAGCCATCAACTCATGATGAGCAACCACATGATTCTGCTGCTGCTCAAACGCATGGGAATGGTGAGCCAAAAAGAAGCGATCACCATGGGGAAATTCCTCGCTCCCACAGCCCAATCCACGGGTGATCTGGCCGCCAATTTGGTGGAGCTCAGCCAAGAAAAAATCGAGCAAATGCAGAAGATGATCTCCTCCGACTACAACAATGACCAGATCATTTTTGTCAAACAGCTCAAAGAGCTTACGATCATTGGTCGGCAACTCGAAGCCCTGTTCAATGTTTCGCCTGGAAGCACAGGCCCGCTCAAGCAGCTCTTGGATCTGATCGAATCACAGCTCAACGACGCCAACCACGAAAGTTTGGTTCATCTGGCCAATCAGCTTTTGGATGAGCTCCAAAAACTCAACAACAAATTCTCATGGTTTTCAAAATCAAAATAAGGTCATGGCAACTTCTTCTCGTCATTCGCAGCCAACCAAAATTAGACGAGAGAATCTCGATCCTGTACAACCACGGTTGATGAGCCCGCAAGAAAAAGAGTTCTCAGAAATCATTGAAAGTCTTGTGGAGCAGTGGGGATTTCGCCGACACTTGGGAAGAGTATGGTCTCTTTTGTATCTGAGTGAAGAAGCATTGAACCCCTCTCAGATCGAAGAAAGCTTGGGGTTGAGCAAAGGCAACATTCATGGAATTCTCAAAGAGCTTTCCAAATGGGGTGTTGTCCGCAAACGTCGCCTGGATAATGACCGAAACTACTATTACGAAGCGGAAAAGCACATTTGGAAAAGCATCTCCAATGTATTCAAAGCACGAGAACTTCGTATTCTTGGAGAGGCCATTGAACGATTGCAAACCTTGGAAGGTTCGATTCGAGACCAAAAGTCTCAAGATCAACAAGAAAAAATCGACAAACTTCAACACATCCAACAAACCGTAGACACCGCCTACATGCTCTCCTCTCTTCTTGTGAACTCAGATCCTGAAAAGTTGGGGAAAATCACAAAACTTGTGTCAAAATTGCGTTCCTTGTAGAAACCTTGCATGAATTTCCGCTCCGCCAAAAGCCTGCCCACATTGGCATCTTGTTTGGCCGGAATTTTGTTGTCCGCGATGGTGCATATCAACGGCTTGCTCGCCGCAAAAACCAACGCGTATCTCTCATCCACCATTGTGCACATTGTCGGAACCCTGACCTGTTTGGTGATTCTCTTGGCACAATCGACACCGCCCCGAAAAGTTCTAGGAAAGACCTCTCCTCTTTGGGCCTACTCAGGTGGAATCTTGGGTGCTTCGGTGGTGATCCTGTGCAATCTCACGGTCAATTCCCCGATCGGACTCAGCGGTACCGTCGCCATGATGCTGCTTGGTCAAACTCTATGCAGCGCCATTGCAGATCACTTTGGATGGATGGGCATTGCAAAAAAACGTCTTTCGGTTCGTGATGGTGCGCAAATGGCGCTGATCCTATGCGGGTGTATGATGTTGTTGTTTCGGAGCTGATTCATGTTGGTCGCAATTGCATTGAGTTTTTTGGCCGGACTTCTGATATCCATCAATCGAGTCATTGTTGCTAGGCTGAGTTTCGAAATTGGAGCGATGGCCTCATCGTTTTGGAATCATGTTGTTGGAATGATATTTATGCTTCTGATCGTTTTCATCCCCGAAGATGCCTCAACAGTCTTGAACATCTCCTCCATTCCTTGGTATTGTTTTGTGGGAGGAGCTATGGGAGCCATCTTTGTCGCCATCAACTCTTGGGTGATTCCGGCTCTGGGCGCCACAAAAACCATTCTTTTGGTGATCGGATTCCAAATGCTCAGCAGTACACTCATCGACTTTTTCTTCGGTCGTCTCCATTCCATTGGAAATGCTTTGCTCGGAACATGTTTCATCATCTGCGGATTTTTGTTGGGTCTACGAAGATCCAAAACTTGATTCGATCAAGGACCTACAATCAATTCGAAACAGTCCTCTCCCCGGGAGAGATACTTTTCTTCAAAATGGGTCCATGGCGCAGGATTTTTTTTTAGAAGGTTTTCCTCCAAAATCGAAAGATTCCAAACGTTTTGGTAGTACCACTTGGCCTCTTCCACATACGAAGAAATATTGCTGCGCAAAATGATACGAAAATCTTCTTTCACCACCTCCAATACCCTGTGCATGCAGGAATGTGCATGCCATCTCAAATTTTTTGCGCGGCCTTGGGATAAGGATTTGGATAGAGAAAAATACATTTTCGATGCTACGCTCAGGAATCAAATGAACCAGCGCTGAAACCGCATGTTCATTCAACGTCACCAAATTGGATAGATCGTCTCGCTCAGAAACCTCCTGCATCATGGTACGAAACCTTACCGGAGATTTTTCAATCGCAATGAGAATTCGATGGAGATTGCGTTGCGTATACAGCATCGGGTGACGTCCCACTCCACAACCGATTTCCAGATCCACAGGTCGATCCCCGCACCAAACCCATGTCGGAAGCGCCTTGCACTTGGGTTTGGGAACCTTATTCAAAAGTAAGGGACGAACAGAATCTTTCATGGTCAATTCTGGATCTGACGCCTTATCAAAAAAAGATCAAGAAAAAATGTCCACCTTTCACAATTGATTCTCTCCAGCGAATGGATTACTCTTGCCTTGATGAAATATGATTCCATCATTTTCGATTTGGACGGCACTTTGTGGGACAGCACACATAGTTGTGTGGAAGCATGGAATCAATGTTATGAAAAATTCAAAGTAAGCGATCGGATCACGCACCAGCAAATGAGCAGCACCATGGGAATGGATGCTAAAACTCTAAAACAACATTTGTTCGCCACTTGGCCAGAAGAAAAAGCTGACGCATTTTTGGAGGCCAGCTTGAAAGAAGTTGTTCGAACCCTTCGCCTTCGACCGGGAGTCTTGTACCCCTATGTGGAAGATGGTTTGGCCGCCCTTGCGAGCATGTTTCCTCTGTACATCGTAAGCAACTGCCAAAAAGGCTACATCGAAGTTTTCTTGGAACAAACCGGCCTTGGAGAATTGTTCCAAGATTTTGAAAGCTTTGGCAATACGGGCCAACCCAAATTTCAAAACATTCAACGCGTGATCAATCGCAATGATCTGAATCTACCTATATACATTGGAGACACCATGGGAGACTATATGGCTGCATCCAAAATCAACCTCCCCTTCGCTCATGTAACCTATGGATTTGGATACGTTGAACCGAATGTTCCCAAATTCACAAACTTTGATCACCTGGTAGACTATTTGGTGGAGAACCGATTTGTATGAGTGACTGTTGCACACCCAAAAAACGAAAAGATTGGCTGTGGCTCATGTCCTCATGGACCGTGGCCATCACTTATGTGTTGCACCTTTCGGGTCAAACCGAATTTTCCTCTTGGCTTTTTGATTTTTGCAAATCCATTTTTGAACTCATGAACAAAATGCTGGTGGGCATTGCTTTGGGAATTGCATTCGTTGGCATTCTCTCCACGATTCCACGCAATTTGGTTCAATCGGCATTTGGTGGAGAAAAAAAATACGTAGGTGTTTTCAAAGCCACATGTGCGGGACTTTTGTTCGACCTCTGTTCTCATGGAATCTTGATGGTGGGAATGAAACTCTACGAGCGGGGTGCAAGTGCAGGACAAGTCATGGCTTTTTTGATTGCAAGCCCATGGAATTCTTTTTCGCTGACCATCATTTTGGCCGGGTTGATCGGCATTCCCTGGACCTTCGTGTTTGTGGTGGCGTCCGCCATGATTGCCATGATTTCAGGACTTGTGTTCGAAATCCTTGTGGAAAAAAACATTCTTCCACCCAACCCCAACGCTCAGGAGCAGGATCCAAAACCCTTTTGGCCAGAGCTACGCATCTGGTGGTCGCAAAGCTCATGGAGCATCCGCTCTCTGGGAAACATGATGATCCTGGGGTGGAAAGAATCAAAAATGATTTTGAAATGGGTTTTTGTGGGAACTCTTCTCGCTGCTGCCATTCGTGTGGGAATTTCAACCGATCATTTCCAACATTGGTTTGGTCCAAGTCTGGCCGGATTGGGGATGACTCTTCTCGCGGCAACCGTCATTGAAGTATGCTCCGAAGGATCAACCCCCATCGCTGCAGATCTGTTTCACCGTGCGGGCGCACCGGGAAATGCCTTTGCTTTTTTGATGGCAGGAGCCTCCACGGACTACACTGAAATCATGGGGATCCGGGAACAAACCAAATCGTGGAAAATCGCCTTGTTTTTGCCCCTGGTGACACTGCCGCAAGTTTTGCTCATCTCCTTTTTCATCAATCACTTCAGCTCGATGTAACGCGAGAAATCATTCAAAATCATTCCCCGCATAGAAATGAATGGTGAAAAAAGGTATAATTGGTTATCAAGCCTTGATGGAGGAATTTCATTGCAATCGTATAGCCTAAAAACTACCGTACCTTTCGTCGTTCTTTTTTTGGGGTCCGTCATCGGAACTCCGATCTATCTATACTACCGAGATCTAACCTGGGTTGCAGGTGCAATGTTTTTGCTGATGACTGTTCTCACACTCATGAGCATCACAGCTGGCTATCATCGCTTGTTTTCTCACAAAAGCTATCAAGCCAATTCATTGGTAAAGTTTTTGTTTTTGTTTTTTGGTGCCGGAGCTTTTCAAGAGTCTTGCTTGAAGTGGTCTGCTGAACATCGCATTCATCATCGCTACGTTGACACGGAAAAAGATCCATACAACATTCATCAAGGTTTCTTTTGGGCACATATGGGGTGGATGATCTCGGGCAAAGATCCGAAAGCTCCGCACCCCAAAGACCTTGTTTCAGATCCATTGGTCATGTGGCAACACAATCATTGGTTCTGGATTGGCCTGGTTTCAGGATTTTTATTTCCCATGGTGCTAGGATATGCTTTGGGAGACATGTGGGGAGGCTTGTTCTTCGGAGGTTTTGTTCGACTCTTTGTCGGACATCATTGCACGTTTTTTGTAAACTCGATTGCCCATACCTTTGGGACTCAACCCTACTCAGATGAAACCACGGCACGGGACTCCTGGTGGGTGGCCCTTCTCACTTTTGGAGAAGGATATCACAACTTTCATCACAAATACCCTGCCGACTATCGCAACGGAATACGAGCTTATCATTGGGACCCCAGCAAATGGCTCATTCAAATCCTTCATGTCGTGGGAATGACCTGGAACCTCAAACAAACCCCCGAGGAAGTGATCATGAGAAACAAAGTGAAAACACAATTTCATGGCCTGGAACTTACAAAATTCAAAGAACTCGATGCTCTTCGACAACAACTCTATGCAGAAATGATGGAAAGACTCGATGAATTTTCCCATTCGAAAAAAGCTTGGATCGAAGCCAAAAAAAGCATGGCAGCCGAAAAAATTGAGCAGGCTGAGAAAGATTTTGAAGTTGAAATACACAAATTGAAAGACAAAATCGAACATACGCGACAAAGCTACCAGCAAAGCTATGAAGCTTGGTGTTTGTTTTTGCAGTATGCCCAAAAACATTTGGCATCTTGATCCTGCCAAGAGGAAAAAGGCAGATCGCAGCCGAAAATTCCTCCAAAAAGAATTCACAAAAAAAAGGTCATCCCTAGGGATGACCTTTTTGAGATCTTACAATGGATCGTACAATTATTTTTTCTGATCCAATACTTCCAACAACTCCACATCAAAAATCAACACGGAATTTCCTGGAATGCTGGGACGATCTGACTCACCATACGCCAAAGCTGCTGGAATGAACAACTTCCATTTGGCTCCTGGTTTCATCAATTGCAGTGCTTCTGTCCACCCTGCGATGACACCGCCCACAGGAAATTCTGCAGGTTGATTGCGTTTGTATGAGCTATCGAACTCGGTTCCATCGATCAGTGTACCTTTGTAGTGAACTTTGACCATATCATCCGCGGTCGGACTCTTGCCCTTCCCCTCTTCTATAATTTTGTATTGCAGGCCTGACTTGGTTTCTACAATCCCCTGCTCTGATTTGTTTTTTTCCAAGAAAGCATCACCCTTGGCCTTGTTGTTTTCTGCATCTTTTTTTCGTGCAGCAAGAATTTGTTCTCGCATGGAAGAAAAAGCTTGAGACATTTCAACATCGGTCATTTTGCTGGTCTCGCCTTTGGCCGAAGCGATCATTGAGTCCACCAGAATTTTCTGGTTGTATTCGATTCCAAGCGACTGCAAATTGCGACCATACTGCTGCCCCAGCGCATAGCTGAACTTATCTTTTTCTGTGATCAAATCACTGCCGTCTGATTTTCCTTTGGAAAGTTTTTCGGTACAGGCCGAAAGCCCCACCAAAAGAGCTGTCATAAGCCAAACATGTTTTTTCATTGGAGTTGATTCCTTTCTATTGATTCAAAAACTATTCGATCTCGCAGATCGTTTTCAAAATGCGCGCCGCCACCACATAGGGATCAGCGTTGGCCCCTGGTCGTCGATCTTCCAAATAACCATACCCCTGGCGTTCTACGGCCAATGGAATGCGAATGGAAGCTCCCCGATCTGAAGGCCCTGCTCGGAACTGATCGATCGCACAGGTTTCATGAAGTCCTGTCAAACGTTCGGACAAACCATCTCCGTACACTTCAATGTGCTGGGCGTGTTTTTTCTCCAACTTTTGGATCGCGTCTGTGATTGCTTTCCGACCCGTATCTGGGGATCTCATGGCCTTGGTAGAAAAATTCGTGTGCTGACCCGCTCCATTCCAATCTCCTCGGACAGGTTTTGGGTGGAGGGTGGCGCTGATTTGATACTCTTCGCCCAACCGATAGAGAAGCCATCGAGCCATCCAGTTGTGATCGGCCGTGGTCAAAGGATCTGGGGTTTCTGTATCAATGCCTCGGTAGCCAATTTGGTACTCCCACTGACCGGGCATGACTTCTGCATTGGTGCCATAAATCATCAGTCCTGCATCGATGCAGACTTGGGCATGTTCTTCGACCAATTCTCTTCCAAAAACTTCGTCTGCGCCCACACCACAGTAAAATGGGCCTTGGGGAGCAGGATATCCACCATCTGGCCATCCCAAAGGAGATCGACCCCGGAATAGAGTATACTCTTGTTCAAATCCGAACCAGGCTTCTTCTTTGGCCGCACCCAAGTCCAACACTCTTCGCAAATTGGCTCTGGTGTTGGAAATATGGGGAGTTTCATCTGCATTGAAAACCTCACAAAGCACCAAATAATTGCCTTCTCCTCGAAGAGGATCAACACAGAAATTGGCGGGTTTCAACACCAAATCCGAGGTATGCCCTTCTGCTTGGTAGGTTGAAGAACCATCAAAACCCCAATCTGGAAAGTCTCTGAGGACCACATCGGTGGGATCTTTGAGGTCCACCATTTTGGTTTTGGATCGTAGTTTTTGTGTAGGACGAGCACCGTCAATCCATATGTATTCTACCATTGCGATCATGTTTTGAAAT
Source organism: Bdellovibrionota bacterium (assembly GCA_041391365.1). Classification (GTDB taxonomy): domain Bacteria; phylum Bdellovibrionota_G; class JALEGL01; order JALEGL01; family JAGRMV01; genus JAGRAX01. Next base: position 10,320 of record JAWKOC010000003.1, read on the forward strand.
TCTCCTTAGCCAGGTTAGAAGTTAATAGTTGCACCTGGAATTTTTTCTTAGCATCAAAAGATCAGAACTGCCAGAGTCCTTCTATTTTTTTTTCAAAGAATAATGAGAATCGACCGTTAAGGTCTGACCATGTCGTAAAACCAAAAAATCTCTCTCGTTCAACCCTTCACTGGCGAGAGCTTTTTTTAGATCCTTAGGAGGTTGTTTGTAATGCTCCTCGGTCAGCATAAAAGTTCCCCAATGGATCGCAAAAGAGGTCTTTGCTCTCAAATCCTGATGAACCTGTACAGCTTCCTCAGGATTCATGTGTGCACCCTTCATGAACCATCTCGGTTCGTAGGCCCCAATGGGAATGGCCGCCAAATCAAAAGGTCCGTGGTTTTGGCCGATGGTTTTGAATTGGTCGGTGTAGGCAGAATCTCCTGTGAAAAAAAACTTAAAGGAAGGAGTTGATATGGACCACCCCGCCCAAAGGCGACGATTTTTGTCGATCAAGCTACGTCGACTCCAATGCCGAACTTGGTGGCAGTCAAACCGAATCCCCTCATGTTCCCAGCTCTCGTCCCAATCCATCTCCTGTGCGTTGTGAATCCCTTGCTCCGCCAACCAACATCGAATCCCCAGAGGTACCACAAAAGTAAGGTCATCTCCAAAGCGTTGATAGAGAGCCAAAATCGATCCACGATCCAAATGATCGTAGTGATCATGGCTGATCACAACATAGTCGATGTGTGGGAGGTGTTCCACCTCGACCACAGGTCTCATGAAACGCTTGGGACCAATCCATTGAACCGGAGAAGCTCGGTCGGAAAAATGAGGATCCGTCAACATCGATTTTCCATCGATTTGATATAAAATGGTTGAATGTCCCAACCAAGTGGCTACGGGCCGACCTGGTTTGGAATGAATCACATCCAATGCGGGCTGAGCATAGGGCAAAACATCCATGGTGGGACGATCGATTTCTTTGAAAATGGCTTCCCATCTCCATTTGAAAAAATCCAAGGCATTTTTGTTAAAATGCCAAGGCTCGGTATTTCGAAAACCTTTTGGCGTATGATGTTTTTTTTCTCGTTTAAAATGTGGATTTCGATACATGATATCCATTCATCTGGGTCAAATTCCTCTAAGGAATCTCACCTTAACTCCATTTGGCATTCACCAAAAACAAAAATCTCTCCTGAATCATCGAACCGAAGACCTCTGAGAACAAGCACAAAGCATCATCGACGATCAAACTATTCTGCACTACGATAAATCTTGGCTTTGGGCTCAATCGGTCCTTTTTCAATCTCATAGATCTCACCCCGATAATTCGTATCGAGAAGCGTGATCACAATAAAAATCATCAAACATGCTATACCGGCAAGCAGAGTTAGACTGTAAAATTTGCTGTCCGAATACAAATGCATGAAAAACAAGGCAACCAACGTGGCCTTGATCGTGGCAATGATCATAGCGACCGCAAAGTTCAACGAACCAATGCCAAACAGCGCCGTAAAATCAACAAAGGAAGCTGCAACCGTGATTCCCGTTAGAACCAACAAAGCTCCTCCAACGGCCAAATACACCCACAAGGGGGTTACATGTACATGGGAATGTTTTTCACTCATGACTTTCTCTCCTCATCCAATCAAATAAAGCAGCGGAAACAAAAAGATCCAAATCAAATCCACCAAGTGCCAATACAGTCCTGTGATCTCTACAGGAGTATAATACTCAGATGAAAAATGACCTTTCATGGTTCGAATCATGACCCAGGTCAACAACGAAATTCCAATCAAGATGTGGAAGGCGTGAATGCCCGTTAACAAAAAGTAAATCGAAAAAAACACATGTGGATTGGTTCCAACAATGCCTTCATAGGTATAAAACTTTCCAGGGAGCTGCCCTTCATGAAACTTGTGCGCATATTCAAAATATTTGATCACCAAAAAAACGCAGGCCAGCAGGATGGTCACCAAAAGATATTTCCAACTTGTTTTTGCACGGCCCAGCTGAATCTCTCGAATCCCCAAGGCAACCGTCAAAGAGCTGATGATCAGCACCGCCGTATTGATGGTTCCCAAACTCACGTCCAATGCCTTGTGAGCATTGATGAACATTTCAGGGTTCCATACGCGATACACCGCATAAGCAACAAACACCCCACCAAAGAGCAGGATTTCCGTAAGCAAAAACAACCACATTCCGAGTTTTGCAGACTCACGCTGCTGCTCAGCATCGGTGAAATGATGTGCGACATGAAATTGTGTGGACATTAGTGATTGACCTCCTGCGTGTCATAGTCATAGGGACCATGGGTAATGACCGGATCTTGTGCAAAGTTTTCTGTGATGGGAGGTGTTTGTGTTTGCCACTCGAGTGAAAGAGAGTGCCAGGGATTCTGCCCTGCTTTTTTACCATTGATCAAAGACATCACCAGATTGATGCCCACAATCACAAACGCTATCCCTAAGAAAAATGCTCCAAGGGAAGATAATACGTTGAAAATCGTAAACTCATCCGCATAGGTGAAGTACCGTCGAGGCATACCTCGAAATCCAGCCAAAAACTGAGGCATGAATGTGAAGTTGAATCCCAAGAACACGAGCACAGCTCCAATTTTCCCCCAGGTTTCATTGAACATTTTGCCCGTCATTTTGGGCCACCAGTAGTGAAGTCCTCCAATGAATGCCACCACAGTTCCGCCAAACATCACGTAATGAAAGTGCGCCACAACAAAATACGTGTCATGGAGATGAATGTCGACCGCAAGCGTTCCCAAAAACAATCCCGTAAGACCACCAATGGTGAACAAAAACAGAAACGAAAGAGCATAAAGCATCGGCGTTTCCAAACTGATCGACCCCTTGTACAGCGTAGCCAACCAGTTGAACACTTTGATTGCAGAAGGAACCGCAACACCAAAGGTCAAAAAGGAGAACACCATCGCCGCGAAACGAGACTGACCACTGGTGAACATATGGTGACCCCACACCAAAAAGCTGATGAGCGCAATGGCCACACTTGAATACGCAATGGCCTTATACCCAAAGATTTTTTTGTGAGAAAAAGTCGAAATCAATTCGCTGATGATCGCCATCGCGGGAAGAATCATGATGTACACCGCGGGATGAGAATAAAACCAAAAGAAGTGTTGAAACAACACTGGATCGCCACCCATCGATGGATCGAATATTCCAATCCCTGACATTCGCTCAAACAACAACAAGACCATGGTGATTCCAATCACTGGGGTGGCCAAAATTTGGATGATGGCGGTTGCGTACATTCCCCACAAAAACAAAGGCATGTTGAACCACGTGATTCCAGGCAGTCGCAATTTGTGAATGGTTACGATAAAATTCAAGCCCGTAAGAATCGACGAAAATCCTAGAATGAATACTGCCAACCCGATCATGGCGACAGGGCCTTTGACTTCAGAGCTGTAGGGCGTGTAGAACGTCCACCCCGTATCCACACCACCATAGAGCAGTGCCCAAAAAGCCAAGAGCAAGCCCACCACATAAATGTACCAACTGGCCAAGTTCAATCGAGGAAAAGCCACATCTTTTGCACCTACCATAAGCGGCAGCACAAAGTTTCCTAGCGCCGCTGGAATCGAAGGAATGATGAAAAGAAAAATCATCACCACACCGTGCATGGTAAAAAATCGATTGTATGTGTCCGCAGAATAAAAATCTTCTCCCGGAGAAATCAATTCCATGCGAACCAACATCGCCAAAATCCCGCCGACAAGAAAGGAAGCAAGAATCAACCCCAAGTACATCAATCCAATTTTTTTGTGGTCAACCGTAGTCAACCAGTTCCAAAGACCTTTTTTATCTTCTAGGTAACTCACATTGCTATGATTCGTGCTGCTCATCTCTGACTCCTCAATTTTTTTCTAGAGATTTAATGTAGGCAATGACGCCTTCAATTTCCTGTTCTTTCAAAAGACCTTGATACGATGGCATCACACCTTGGAATCCTGCTCGAATTTTGGCTTGGGGATTGAGAATGGATTCTCGAATGTAGTTTTCATCCACTTTTACGGTCGTACCATCGGCCATTTGATGAGAAGCATTCCAAATCCCTTTCCATGAGGGACCGACCATCGTTGATCCGTCCAAGCTATGACAGGTATTGCAAGCATTTTTGGCGTAGATTTTTTTCCCGAGTTCAACAGGATCACCACCTGTAGCCATGTTGGCCATATCATCCAACCACTGAAGATACTCACCATAGGGAAGAACTTTCACGGTGGCCAACATTTTGGAGTGACTCGTTCCGCAATACTCCGTACAAAAAAGAGGATAGGTTCCTGGTTTGGTCGCCTCAAACCAAGCTACCGTATATCGATTGGGCAAAGCATCCATTTTGATTCGGAACGCAGGAATGTACATGGAGTGAATAACATCACGAGAGGAGATCAAGGTTTTCACAGGTTTGTTCAGAGGAACCACCAATTCTCCAGGGCTTACGTAGCCATTGGGATACGTAAAGGTCCAAAACCACTTTTGTCCTGTGACTTTGATTTCGATGGAATCCTTGGGTGCAATCGACATGTCCAAATACACACGAAACCCCCATACAAACATCATCACCAACAGTACCGTGGGAATCGCCGTCCACACAAACTCTAGAACATGGTTTTGGTCCACACCCGATGTCTTTTCAAGTTTGCCTTTTCGTTGATATTTGATCACAAAATGAATCATCGAAATCACGATGATCAAAAAGAACACCAAACTCACCGCAAAAATAAAATAAGTGATGGAATCAATTTCTGATGAAACCGTAGATGCCGCTTCCGGCATCATCCAATCGATGATTCTTTTCATGCCTCTAACTCTTCCTTCTTGGTCGATATTTTTTCAGCTCTCCACAACAAGCCCAAAAAAAGGGACAAAAGCAAAATGGTTGTGAGCCCACCAACCTTCATGACATTGGCCGCAAACAACACATAACCTTTTTGATTGGGGTCGTAACGATAGCAATACAACAATACTTTTTCTACCGTCGAAATGGTTTTTCCTTTTGCACTTTCACCCAGCGCAAATCGAACATCTTTGGCCTCATACGAAACACCGTACAAGTAGCGAGAGATTTTTCCACTCTCTGTCAAAAAGAACGTCACCGCTGGATGAGCGTATTCATCCATTCGTTGATCGTACCGATACTGAAACCCAATTTGATCTGCGATCTTTTTTACATTTTCTTCTGAACCCAGCAAAAATCTCCATGCACCCGGATGATCTTGTGCTTTGAGTTCTTTCAAATAGGCTTCTCTCTTTACTTGGGCGACTTCTGGAATTTCACGATGATCAATGCTGATGCTGAGCATTTGGTAATCTTCTCCAGGCTTCCATGTCGCTTTGATTTTGTTGAGGCTTTCGGTGATTCCGTTGAGCACCAAGGTGCAAAGCATAGGGCACTCATAATAGACAAGGTTCAAGACTACGGGTTTGCCTTTGCCAAAAAATTCAGAGAGTTTTACCGGCTGACCTTCTTCGTCCAAAAAGTCCAAATTCAAATCGATCGTACTTCCAATGTGTTCTACCACATCTACATTTTCAAATTCCTTTGGATTGTCTTCGATAACCTGAGCATGAACCGATCCAAACAAAACCCCTGCAAAGATCAGCGCCAAAAAACTGTTTCTGAAAACAAGGCTCATCAATGTCTCCTGGCAATAGCCTCATTGACCAAGAGTTGTTTGGCTCTCTCGATCGGGATTTGGTAAATGCCTTTGGTTGTATCGAGAACATCATAGTTCTCCAATTGTTTGGCCTCTTGATTTCTCAATTCCACATAATCTGTGGCCTCAGGTTTCAATACTTTTTGGTAGTAAAGTTTTTGGGATGAGATGGTGAAAAATTGATCCAATCCAATCAAAGAGAGCACAATGAACAATGCTGGACCAATGGCCACCAGCATCACTTTCATCACATTGACATCTCGTTTTTCATATCCGTTTTGAGACATTCCTAGCTCCTTAATGATTCACATGATGGATGGAGGTATGCAAATGTGGATCCTTTGCAGGAACCAGTGCATGACCTTTCGAAAGCATCCAAAACCCTGCCACAAAGATCCCGCCAAATCCCAAAGACGCAGTGATGTCCGTCCAGGAAAAATGGACGCCATGGTGATCCAAATTGGGGAACACCAACCAATACAAATCCACCCAATGCATGACGAGCATCCATGTGGCCATCAAAGCCAAAACAGGAAGACAACGTTTTGCAGATCGAGAAATTAGCGCAATGAAAGGCAGCACAAAATGTCCACCCGCAAGAAACAAACTCATATATTTCCACGAACCTTCCCATCGATGCTTGTACCAAATGGTTTCTTCCGGAATGTTTCCATACCAAATCAGCATGTACTGGGAAAATGCGATGAAAGCCCAAAAGCATGTAAATGCAAACAATAGTTTGCCCAAGTCATGGTAATGTTCCACCGAAATCACATCTTTCAAAATTCCCTGGCTACGGAGAAGAAGGGAAATCAAGATGGCGATCGCAAAAAACCCTACCAAAGAACCTGAAAAGAAATACACTCCAAAAATCGTAGAATACCAGTGTGGATCCAACGACATGATCCAATCAAAAGCAGCAAACGTGATGGTCACCGCATAGAGGAGCACCATCGGAGCACTAAAGGCTTGCATGCTTTCAACATTAGCAACTTGATGAGCTTGATCACCCTGGAGAGATTTTTTTCTAAGGACCATACTGATCATGGCCCAACAAAAAATGTAAAAAACTCCTCGAATCGCAAAAAAAGGAAAGTTGAGGTACGCAGATTTTTTCATGAGCAGCTCGTCATGAATCATATGTTCATGGTTCGCCCACACATAAATATGTTCAATGCCTGCGAGCAAAACAACCAGCAGAAGGATGGCCCCAGGAATCATGGCCACACTGATGTTTTCCATCAAACGACGAAAAACCACACTCCATCGAGCACCCACAACATGGTGAATCAATGTAAATCCTAGCGAACCAATTCCAATGCTGACCCAAAACACGCCCCCATGCAACAGACTGTACAACGTGTGGTCCGAGTGAAAAAAAAGATTCACCAAGGTTGCGATCAACCCGACCACACCAACAAGTCCAAGAATCGAAAAAACAACGGGGCGCTTTTCGGTGACAAAACTGCTTTGACTCATGGCTTACCCTTTCCTAAGGTTTTTTCGATGGCATCGGGAATGTCTTTCTCCGTAGCATGCTTGGATCGTTGCAGAGCACGGACATAGTGAACAATCGCCCAACGATCTGCAGGATCTGGAATTTGATAACTGTAGGATGACATATTTCGAATTCCGTGCGTGATGACATCAAAATAGTGGCCATCGGCTTTGGATCTCATATCGTCGCTATGAAAATTGGTCGGAGGTACAAACCCCTGGGTCAGACCTCGCTGCGCGACCATGCCTTTTCCGTCTCCCACTTTTCCGTGACAGGGAGAACAATAGACATTGAATCGATCTTGACCACGATTCATCACTTCGAAACTCAGCTCCAAAGGGTTGGAAATCCACTGACCTTTTTCATTTTTTCCTGTGTGAAAAGAATCGGGCATTGCCTGTTCATCGTTCGACAAGGTTCCCCATACAGGCATTCTCATGGAAGCACCGTCTTCAAACAATGGACTGGCTTCATAGACTTCGTATTTTTCTTGATCGTCCATGTTGGGGTTGAGATGAATGGGCGCATTTTCCGAAACCGTTCCTCGGAAACAACCCACCATGGCCAAACAAAGTGCCGCGCAAACACATACGAGGGATTTATTCATGATCTTCCCCTTCGGAAACAACTTCCAAACCTTTGGCACCAATGGATTCCAAAAACCTTTGGGTGTCTTGTTCCACAAATTTTGGATCTTGGCTTTCAATCCCCAAGAAAAATCCATCGTCTCCAACTTTTTTCATGAATGCAGGGGATTCAAAAATCGGATGATAAAATTGTGGCATTTTGTTCAATGCAAACATCCCGAACACCGCCCCCAACGCAGCTCCCAGAATCGTCAATTCAAACGTGATGGGAACAAAAGCCTGGTAACTGAAAAAAGGCTTGCCCGATAGCACCAACGGATAGTCGACCGCACTCATCCACCACTGCATGGCAACCGCCGAAGAAAATCCACCAAAGGCACCCATGGCTGCGATCCATCCCAAGGGAGATCGTTTGAGGCCCATGGCCGCATCCATGCCATGAATGGGAAAGGGTGAATAACAATCAAAATGTTTGTATCCGGCGTCTCTGGTTTTTTCCGCGGCATGAATGAGCTGTGCGGGATTTTCAAACTGCGCCAGAATGCAAAAACGTTTACTCATGGTGCCCGTCCTCATGATGATGGGGATCTGCCTGTGGCAAAACGCCTTTAACCTCCGACATGGCCACCATTGGCACAAAACGAAGGAAGAGCAAAAACATGGTGAAAAACAATCCAAACGTTCCTACGAACGTCAGCACATCCCAGATGGTGGGTTTGAAATACCCCCAACTTGAGGGCAAGTAATCTTGTGCAAGTGAAGTGATGACGATCACAAATCTCTCAAACCACATTCCAACGTTGATCAAAATAGAAGCCACGAACATGACAGGAATGCTTTTTCGCATAGACTTGAACCAAAAAATCTGTGGAACAAATACGTTGCAAGAAAACATGATCCAGTAGGCCCAAGCATAAGGTCCTGCCGCACGAGCTTTGAAAATGAAACTTTCGTAGTCGTTTCCGCTGTACCAGGCGGTGAAAAACTCGATGGTGTAGGCATATCCAACCATGAGTCCAGTAGCCAAGAGAACTTTTGTGATCTTGTCCAAATGAGCCATTGTGATGATGGACTCTAAATTGTAGATTTTACGCACCAAGATCATCAGTGTGAGCACCATGGCGAACCCGGAGAAAATCGCTCCCGCCACAAAGTAAGGAGGGAAAATTGTAGTATGCCACCCAGGAACCTGACTGACCGCAAAGTCAAAACTCACCACCGAGTGAACGGACAACACCAACGGAGTGGCCACCCCGGCGAGCAGCAAATACGCCAGCTCATAGTGTTTCCACTGACGATTGCCTCCGCGCCATCCCAAGGCAAACACACCGTAAATCACTTGTTTGATTTTTGAAGTGGTTCGATCTCGAAGCGTGGCCAAATCAGGAATCAACCCGACGTACCAAAACAGAAGTGACACCAAAAAATATACGTTGACCGCAAACACGTCCCACAACAAGGGGCTACGGAAGTTGGGCCACATTTCCATCTGATTGGGCAAAGGAAACATCCAATACACAACCCACACCCGACCCACGTGAATGGCAGGGAACACAAGCGCGCACATCACCGCGAACAGCGTCATCGCTTCTGCCGAGCGGTTGATGGACGTTCTCCATTTTTGTCGGAACAAAAACAAAATCGCCGAAATCAACGTCCCTGCGTGACCAATCCCAACCCAAAAAACAAAGTTGATGATGGCCCATCCCCAAGCGTTGGGAACTTGTACCCCCCAAATTCCGACACCTTCCCACAGAAGATATCCAATGGAGCCTCCAAGAATCAGCAACAACGAAGAAAAAAACCCCAAAGCTGGGAGCCAATATTTTGGCGCTTTGTTTGCTTCTACGATCTTGGAAATTTTATCCGTGATCCATGCAAACGTTGGGTTACCTTCGATCAGTGGCTTTTCTTTGGTTTTTTGAAGCGACTGAAATTGAGTACTCATGCCTGACCTCCAGCACTGGGCATTTTTGGATTGGGATTTCGTAGCTGAGCCAAATAGCTGGTTCTAGGTTTGATGTTGAGCTCTGCAAGCATCTCATAGTCTTGTTCCAATTTTTTACGTTTGGAAACTCGACTGTTGGGATCACTCAAATCACCAAACACAATCGCGTCCGCAGGACAGACTTGTTGGCAGGCTGTGGTGATCTCACCGTCTACAACTTTTCGATCTTCAATTTTTGCCGTCTGTTTTGCACCGGCTATTCGTTGCACACAATACGTGCATTTTTCCATCACACCACGGAATCGAATCGTAACATCTGGGTTGTTGGCCATTTTCATCAACTCAGGAGTATCTTTGGTGTAGTTGAAAAAGTTAAATCGACGAACCTTGTAGGGACAGTTGTTGGAACAATACCGGGTTCCAATGCATCGATTGTATACCATGGTGTTGAGCCCTTCGTCGTCATGCACGGTTGCGTTCACAGGACAAACCTGTTCACAAGGCGCATTTTCACAATGTACACAAGCCACAGGCTGATGGACCACCATCGGATCTTCTTCGGGGCCATTGAAGTAACGGTCAATCCGAATCCAATTCATCTCACGACCATTGATCACTTGTTCTTTTCCAACCACAGGAATGTTGTTTTCACTTTGACATGCGACGGTGCATGCATTGCATCCGGTGCAGGAGGTAAGGTCAATCGACATTCCCCATTGGTACCCATCTTCATAGGCGTGTTCTTTCCACAAAGATTTCAGAGGTGGATGCTCAACGGCTTCTTTGGCAAACTCTGGATGTTTTCGAAACTCTTCCAAGGTGTTTTCTCGAACCAAGGGACGACCTTCCATGCTGCCATGATTTTGTGTGCTCGCAATGGTGGTGACTTTGGAAAGAGCTTTGATGTTTTTCACCTGTGTGAGGTTCATGGAAGTCAAACTTCGCAAAGGAAACACATTGAACCCAACACCTTTGGTGTTCTGGTTCGCAACTTCTCGACCGTACCCAAGATGCACCGTAATTGAATTTCTGGCATGACCCGGCATGATCCACACAGGAATCTCAATTTGACCGTGATCTGTCTCAAGCGAAATCCACTGACCGTTTTTCACACCCAGATCTTTCGCCATGGTAGGAGAAATCAAGGCAGGATTTTCCCAGGAGACTTTGGTCATAGGATCTGGAGCTTCTTGCAACCAAGTATTTTCCGCAAAACGTCCATCAAAGGTTGCGCTGGAGTGTTCAAAACGAACCACAATCCCTTCCATGGGTTCCACTTTGGGGAAACCTGCGACTTCAGGGGTCATGGGAGGCAAAATGCCCGTGTTGTACACACCTTCGATCAAACTTTTTCGCCAAAAGTTCTGACTCGGACCATGTTGATTGGCAAACGCGGTCAAAAGATCGTACCCCGATCGAAGTTGATTGCTGCTGAGCAATGCCCACATTTCCAAACGACTCTTGGTTTGAAACAGAGGTTGGATCAAAGGTTGAATCAAGGATCGAGTTCCATCGACGTTGGTGACATCGCCCCATGATTCAAGTTCATGACTTTGAGGCAGATGCCAGTGACACACCTTTGTGGTTTCATTGCACTGATGAGAAAAATGAATCGTATTGGCTATCGTCGAAATCAACGAAGCAAGGTTCAGCCTGGTAGGAGCTTCAAAAACAGGATTGCCTCCCAAGATTACCAAGGTATCAATTTGTCCCGCCTGCAATTTTTCGCTCAGGGCATGCAGGTCCATGACCGAACTCTCGTGCCCTAGAGTTTTATAATAGAAAACCGTTTTGTTTTGATTGCCCAAAGACATGTTGATGGCAGCTGCAAGTGCATGCACTTCTTTGGGTTGATGTTTCCCAACCGTGATCAAACTTTGTCCACGATGCGCCCACAAATCTGCGGCACATTCTGAAATCCACGATTGCTGGTACTCGGTTTTGTTGGCTTTCGCTTTGGGAAGCGATGCCACGGAAGCCCCCAAACGATTGAGCTGTTGTGCAACCGTGACCAACACATCATAGATATGACTGGAAGGTACAGGCAAACGATGATCTGCATTGGCTCCAGTGAGAGAATAAGATTGCTCCACAACATACAAACGATTCATGGAATCTTTGGTGGATTCAATTTTTCGATTTTTGGAAAATTCTTTGGTGTGACGAACGCTATCTACATCTTTTCCCAAAAAATCCGATTCAAGCGAAAGCACCACCTGGGCTTTGGACAAATTCAAATACGTACGAAGAGAACCTCCTGATCGATGGGTCAACGCAGCTGATTCATTGGACTGCTCCCCACCGTCAAAAAACACCCAAGAGGCTTTGGGATACGCAGCCAAGAAAACATCTCGATGATGATCCAACGAAGGCGAAGCGTAGGTTTGCGAAAGAATGGCAATCTTCGCACCTTGGTTTTTTTTGGCTTGCGCGCAGAGAGTTTCCCATTCACTGGCAAAGGTTTCCCAGGTTTGCTCAACCTGATCTTTTTTGGGTTGCTTGGAGCGAGAAGGATCATAGAGAGACAAAATCGAGGCTTGTGCAAAACTATTGGTGGCACCCAACGAAGATGGATGTTTGGGGTTGCCTTCGATTTTTGTGGGTCGACCGTTGTTGGACTCCACCAGTAACCCATACGATTGAGTGCCCAAAGTCATGGCCGTCGCATAGTACTTGGGTTTTCCAGGAACCAGATGTTCGGGTGATTTTACATAAGGAACAATTTTTTCCTTGGGCATGCGACAAGCCACCATTCCCGCAAGACCCGCAGATGCGCCCATCAACTGAACAAACGTTCGTCGACTCACGGGGGAACTCAGTTCAGATGCACCCTCAGGAAACTCTCGATGCAAAAAATCCATAGAGGATTTTTCACCTTCTTTTTGTTCGAGGCTTCTCCAATACAAATCGTTTGACTGTGTTTTGTTTTCCATACTCATCATTACCTATGACATGCACTACACTGAAGCGACGGACGCACTTGGCCGCTGCTCACAAGAGACTGCGCTCTTCGAAGATCTTCTTCACTGGGTTTCCAATTCATGTTGGTGACCTGAGATTGTGGTCTCAAATGAGGGGCTGGATTGCGATGGCAATCCAAACACCACCCCATGCTCAACGGCTCTTTTCGTGTGACTTTTTCCATTCTGGAAACATCACCATGGCAGCTCTTGCAGCCAACGCCCGCATGAACATGAACACTGTGATTGAAATAGGCATAGTCAGGAAGGTCATGAACACGGATCCACTCGATCGGTTTTCCGGTTTCCCAGCTCTCGCGCAGCGGTGCTAATTTGGGATTGTCTTTTCCGATCATGTTGTGACAGTTCATGCACACCTGCGTGGAAGGAATGCCGGCAAACGGAGTCGACTCTACCGAGCTATGGCAATAGCGACAATCGATCCCCAAATCCCCCGCATGCAGCTTGTGGCTGTATTCGATGGGCTGTTTGGGCTGATACCCAACTTCCGTGTATTGGGGAGAAAAGTAATACCAAACAAAAAGAGTGATCCCAACCAGTCCTGCACCTTTGAGCACAACGATGGCGGGCACTATGAAGTTCGACCATTTTGGAAAAATTTGTTTCAAAGTCCCTCTATTACTTTATTGGTTGATACGAGCTAAACTCGGAAACCTTACTACTCGTTTTTTTTGAAAAATCAATCCTTAAGAGCCTATTTTCATTCTCATTTTTGCTAATGAGAATCAGTATCATAAAACAGACTGGAACATTGAAAGCCTCAAAAAGGTAGGGTTCGCTTTTCGATCTTTCGATGGCTCAATTGACCTGGGATTTTTCGGTGAGGAATTTTACCAGAGCGTCTTCGTTCATGTTGGACTCGGCTTTTTCGCGTTTTTTGGCTTCGGAAACCTGTGGCCGAGAGGTGGACAAGGGAGAGGTCTTTTTGCCCGCCGAAGATGTCGAGGTTTGAATCAATTGTTCCAGATCTTTTTTTCGATCCGAAATCTGCAGCTGTTTTTTGTTTTCATTCCAAACGGTGGTCATCCGATCAAGCAAATCTTTTTTGCCCAGAGGGTTATGCTTGGATGCGATTTGATACATTTTGCTCTCGAACAATTTGGGTGCCCACTCGGCCAAGGTTTTTTCGGGAACCAAGTTTACAAAAAACAAGGTGATGAAAATCAATCCAAATGCTTTGAGCATCCCTAGAAAACCACCTCCAACACGGTTGGCCATTTTGAGCTCGGCCATGTGATTCACAAAAACCTTTTCCAAAAAAAATCCCACCAAACGAATCATGCTGTAGATCAACGTGGCCGACAAAAAAAGTGACAAAGGAGAAGCCACCGATGCAGAGGTTCCCAGATGTTTTTGCAAAAGAGTCATGATGGGCGCCGAAGCGGTGGTTGAGAACAAAAACACCCCCACCATCGCAACCATCGAAGCCACCTGGCTCACAACTCCACGCAGGATACCGAGCACCACAAACACGGCCACAAGGCCCAATAAAAATGCATCAATCATGATCGTTTTTGTAGTCTACACGCTTGGGCAACAAAAACCCATTCCTATCCACCATTCATTTGACCAAAGTGACGAACATGTTTCTTCCGCCTCGAACAATCAACATCAAAAAACGTTTTTTCTTACCGATGTTTTTGATCGCCAATTGGTAGTCTGCAACCGTGTTGATTTCAAATTTTTTCTTGTCCACCGTGATCTGCGAGATCACATCTCCTCGTTGCAAGCCTGCTTTGTAAGCGGGTTTGTCAGAATCAGGTTCCACCACGGAAATCACAACTCCCGTAACGTCTTTGTCTAGACCCAAAGCTTTTCGAATCTGTGCATCCAAATCCTCCACCATAAGGCCCAGATCGTCCAGAGATTCCCTCTGTGCCTGCATTTGCGGAGACTGATCGTCGTCCAATTTGGCAATTTTGACGGTGACCTTTTTGGACTTTCCATCCCGGAGGAGTTCCACCTCGACTTTTTTTCCGACCTTGGTTCCCGCCACCAACAGAGGAAGTTTGTGCCAGTCTCCAATGGATTGCCCATCAAAAGAAACGATGACATCCCCAACCTCGATCCCCGCGGCCTGTGCCGGAGAACCCTTGACCACCTGAGCCACCAACGCCCCAGATTTGGAAGAAAGTCCCAAGGCTTTGACCATGTCGTTGGTCACTTTTTGCACCATCACGCCCAATTGGCCACGAACCACCTTTCCATCTTCTTTGAGTTTGAGAATGATCTGTTTGGCCAGATTGATGGGAATCGCAAAACCAATGCCCTGCCCGGAAGCCAAAATGGCGGTGTTGATCCCGATGACTTCTCCATACAAGTTGAGCAGCGGCCCACCCGAGTTTCCAGGATTGATGGATGCATCGGTCTGAATGAAATCATCGTATTGCCCCACGATCCCGATGGACCGCTCTTTGGCACTGATGATCCCTTGGGTGACCGAGTGACTCAAGCCAAAAGGGTTTCCAATCGCAACCACAACCTCTCCGACTTTCATCGCATCAGAGTCTCCGAGAATGACGGTTTTGAGCTTTTGATCTCCCGGATCGACTTTGAGAAGAGCGACATCTGTTTTTGGATCACGCCCCACAAGTGTGGCTTTTCTCTCGGTTTCATCCGCAAACGTCACGGTGATGTCTTTGGCTTTTTCCACCACATGATTGTTGGTCAAAATGTAGCCCTCCTCGCTCAAAACAAAACCGGATCCAAGACTGGTGGCCTGAGGGCCCTGACCTTGCTGAGGGAAAAATGGATTTCGTCGGCCAAAAAATTTTTCAAACAAATCGTCAAAAGGGTTGATCATTTCCTCTTGTCCCCCGGAACCTTTTCCAAATGGGGACTCCTGCGTATCTACACGCGTGGAGCTAACGTTCACAACGGCGTCTCGAACCGCTTCGGAAATGTTCAGATACACTTTGGGATCAAGTCGGTCGGTCTGCGTGTTGACCCGCTGCCCAGGAAAATTTTTTCCCTCTTTCCACAGATCCGCTGCATGAGCCTGCGAGCCCATGACCACCAACGCCGAAATCATCACACCCAACTGAACATATGTTTTCATGTTGTATCCTCCCAAGAACCCAAAACCTAAACCCATCCCCACGATCTTTCAAGTTTTCCTCTCTGGATTCTTGACAATGTATGTATAGCTATATAGGGCAATATACGTTGCTACATAGACTCTTGACAAAGATAATGCATCATGTTATTACAACAAGAAATGACATTGAGTCGCTGATGCGGTACAGGTTTGTAAAAGGAAGGAAAGCGACTCAACACAATTTGATTTTTTCAAAACTTGGGTTACAAGGGTTAAAGTAAAACATTACGTTGAGGAGAAAACACTATGGGATCATTTAGAGATCAGGCCACCGTCGATCGTTTTGAAAAACGACGCATTCCCCGTTTTCCGGTGCAGCTGCCTGCCACTATTGGCCACAACGAAGGAGATCTTTCTTCGATTTGTACAAACTTGAGTTCCAACGGAGTCTCGATCGAAACCTCTCAAAACATTCACGTGGGAGAAAGATTGTTTGTTCAGATCACGCTGGCCTCCGGCCAAAGCAAACTGAAAATGCAAGGCCAAGTGGTATGGAAACGAAAAGTGCAAGCCATGGACCCCAAAGCCAAGGAAGTCGTTGAAGTGGGCATTCGTTTTGTCCGACCTCTTCCCTCCCCATGGAAAACACCCGGTGAACATGACTACCCCATGGATCCTGAATTTGACGGATTTGAACAAGATGAATTGCCCGATTTTATCCCTTTCAAACAATAACTAGATCTCACCCATCCACTGTCCGAAAATCATCCGGCACCATTTTGCCTTTTTTGCACCCGGTACACATTTGCCCTTTTTGCACCTGGTACAAAAAGGGCAAATGTGTACCGGGTGCAGATTTTTTGTAACTTGGTGGGGGGGTCAAGCGAATGAAGAAGTGATGAAAACCTCTAGAACAAGCATCTTCAACATGGTAGGAATTCTCCTGGCCTGCGGAATCGGTTCTCAGGCAAAGATGGAGACTGCCATGAGTTACGAAGTCAAAAAATTCAACAAACAAAAAGCCGTCGAAAAACTGACGAAAGAGCAAAAAACCGTAACCCAAGAGGAAGGGACTGAAGCTCCTTTCAAAAACGAATATTGGGACAACCACAAAGAAGGCATCTATGTAGATGTTGTCTCCGGAGAGCCCCTGTTCAGCTCCACACACAAGTTTGATTCTGGTTCAGGTTGGCCAAGTTTTTGGGATGTGATCGAAAGTGATGCCATCAAAACCAAAGAAGACCGAAAATTGTTCATGATCAAACGAACCGAAGTTCGCAGCAAGGTGGCAGATTCTCACTTGGGACATTTGTTTTCGGATGGACCCAAAGAAAAAACAGGCCTTCGATATTGCATCAATTCAGCTGCGCTGAAATTCATCCCAAAAGAAGAGATGGAAAAAGAAGGCTACGGGGAATTCCTCATTCTCTTTCAAGAAACGAAAAAGAAGAAAGAAACCCCGAAACCCTAACAACGTTTTTTCTAGCTTCCGCAGGGATAATATTCCACCACAGATGATGGAATGCCCGATCCAGAAAGTTCGGATCGATTGGACTGTGCCTGGGCCAAGTCCTGCCATGAGGCGTATGCGCAGCTATTGGGCTGACTCGTCGCAAACACATAGGTCACCTTGATTTGACACGAAGCTGCCTCTTCGTCGTGAATGCCATCGATGAGGCCATCGTTGTACTCATAGTCCCAAATGGTGTCTTGATCAGAGTAGATGTAATCACATCCTCGAACTTGAACAGATTGTGAAATGTTTGGACTGTAGGCATCGTCATTATGGTTGTTGTAGCGAAGTTCATCATCCCCATAATCGCTTTGTTCCGCCCAGTCTCTTCCTCCCCACTGCCGGTACCCCTCTTCCTGTGCCCAGGTTTGTGTAGCCATCAAGATTCCCAAAACTCCCATCATCCATACGATTTTTTTCATCATGTTCTCCTTACGTTTTTGTTGTTCTTTTTTTGCATCAATACTCACGAGATCCCGCATCATCGCACTGGATCACGATTTCAAGTCGCCGCGAGGTCTGATTTTCTGCGATGCCGACCTCAAGGTACAAGGCTCTCCTTTTGCAAGGGTGATCTTCAGATATGCGATCCAGCTTGTAAACACCGCTTTTTTCAGTGGCTTCGATGAATTCCCCGTCTTCTACGTAATCATTGAATTCGTATTCTTCTACATCCTCCACGAGCACAATGATGGTGAGATCCGCCTCCGTTTTGCAAACCTTGATCTCTTTTTGAGGCTCACCATTGAGAGCACCGATCGGAATGCCCCCAAACCCAGAAAACTGTTCGATCAGTTGGATCTGATTTACCGGAACATAGCATTCTGTGGCTTTCCCTTGTGCCTGCGCCTGTCCAGCTGCTCCCACCAAGGATAGCATCCCCATGCCAATAACAAGATTTTTCATGATCACTCTCCTCTACTTCCCGCTTCTTTTTCCCTGTTTGACTTAGTTTTGGCAAAGATGGCTGGAGTAATACACGTAGATGGATTTTGGCTGTTGGCTCGATTGATAATCGATCTGACCGGCTCGCTTCCAATGATCTTCTGTGTAGCGCTCCTCTACCTCTGCCGAATAGGTGTATCTGCAATAGCGAACACCACCGACGGTTGTGATTTTCCCGGAAGACTCGTCCAGATCATACATGGTGGACTCATGATTCCAGCTTAGCTGAACATCGGCAGCCCCACTCACAATGATTCCACTGGACGACGTGGAAGATCTCGCTGAACGAGAATATCCATCGTTGGTTTGACTCCCTTCAAATTCGTAGTTTCTGGGATTGATCCCCTGTTCGTACAAATTTTTTCCATTCCAATCCTGTGCGTTGGCCACACCGGAAAGACCTACCAAAAGAGCAACTGCCCATAGATGTTTTTTCATGTTTTTCCCCCGTTTTGTTGAGTAAATGTTCTTCTAGAACATGTATAAGAAAATTTAACAAAAAATCAAACATTATTTGATATTTTTATGGATATTTTCGCCCCCTTCCCTCCAACATTGACTCATGGCCCAAAGCCCCCCATAATAGGACATCCATGAACATTCGCATTGGTGGAGTACCAGAACACTTCAATTATCCATGGCAAATCTTGATGGAATCTCCTGCGCTCAAAGCAGAAAGCATTGAGATCCAGTGGACGGACTTCCCTGGAGGCACTGGCGTGATGTGCAGCTCCTTGGAAGACCAAGAGCTCGACATGGCGGTGGTGCTGACCGAGGGCATGGTTCGCAACATCCTGGAGGGGGGCTCCAGCAAAATTCTCAGTTTCTACGTCTACACCCCGCTCATCTGGGGAATCCACGTCTCGAGCCGAAACACCGTGCGCAAATTCGACGAACTTGATCGCCCCAAGTATGCGATCAGCTCTTTTGGTTCCGGATCCCACCTGATGGCCATGATCGACGCCAAGATCCGAGACAAATCCATTCATGAATCTCAATTTGTGATGGTCTACGATTTGGACGGCGCAAGGCGAGCACTCAAAAATGGAAAAGCCGATGTGTTTTTTTGGGAAAAATACACCACCAGTCCTTTTGTGGAGAGTTTGGAATTTGCCCGCATCGATGAGCGGCCAACACCCTGGCCATGTTTTGTCATCGCCATCAATCCCCACTTTTTGAAAGAACATCGAAGAGAGGTGGGAGTTGTGTTGAGAAATTTGGCGCTGGTGTGCGACCAAGTCAAAACCTCTTCCAAATCCTACCAAAAAATCAGCCAGGCCTATGACCTACCTTATGCCATGGTCATGGAGTGGCTCAACCAAACCAAATGGCGTATTCATCAAAAAAATCTCGATGAAGTGATCAAAACCGTTCAAATGGCGCTGTTCAAATTTGGAATCACGGGTCGCAAACTCCCCATCGATCATTTCATCGCCCGCTAAAGGCGTACCTTCTGTGCATTAAGATCTTTGTCAGTTGCCCGAGACCATCGAATACGGACTCAAGAACGTTGAAAAATCAAACACAGGGTTGCGAGAATTCACATTTCCCCAACAATAATTTTTTCCCCGAGAGCTTTGAGCACAAGCCATGTCGGACTCTACATTGATGGACGAAGTCGTCACACCCCCAGGCACAGCCACTTTGGTGGGAACCACACGATTCAAGAATGTTCCATCCCCCACGGCTCCGCTTTGGTTGTTGCCCCAACAATAAGCGACACCTTCTTGGGTTAGCGCACAGCTTGTGTAGTTGCCCAGCTCCACACTCTTGATTGAACGAGACGCCAAATCTCCGGACTGCACAACCTGGGCCATGACCTGTTCGGTGCTGGTACCATCCCCCAACTGTCCATAGGCATTGCCACCCCAACAGTAGGCTTTTTGATCACTTCCCAACGCGCAGTTGTGAGAAAGTCCAGAACTCAAGCTCTTGGTTTGAACCGATCCGGGAATGCCCAGCACAGAAATAGCCTGATCCCGATCGAGATAGGTTCCATCGCCGAGTTGTCCGGTGTCGTTGTTGCCCCAGCAATAGGTTTGTCCTGTAGATGAATATGCACAGCTGGTCGTGCCTCCCAGAGAGACTCCAACGATCGGTGATCCACTGAGCGTGCCGGTTACCTGCACCGGCAAGTTTCGATCTGTCGTTGAATCATCTCCAAGCTGTCCGTCGTTGTTTCGTCCCCAACAAAAGACCAAGTGATCTTGCGTGACTCCGCAGCTATGGGAAGTACCTGCAGAAATCGCGATGGCTTTCTTGGTTGTAAAAACTCCTTGGACTCGGACAGCGGTATCACGATTGGTATTGGTGCCATCCCCGAGCTGCCCATTGGAGTTGGATCCCCAACAATACACATAGGAATCGGTTCCAATCGCACAACTCTGTGAAGATCCAGAAGCCAAAACACGGATCCCCACTCCAGTGGGAAATCCCTCCACGGCCACAAAGTCCTCAGACCGACTGTCTACACTACTGTTGCCCAACTGCCCCAGTGCATTCGACCCTCTGCAGTGTCCACCGTTGTTGCCATCCACCACACAAAAATGTGAAGAGCCTGCAGATATTTTTTCCATCGATGGAGTTGCCGTCAAATTCATATTCAACATTGAGCTGGGAGAAGAAATGGAAAACACATTTCCAATTCCCATCACACCAAAACGATTCTCTCCCCAACAGTGCACGCGCTTGTCCGTGGAGAGCCCACAAACCGTGTCCCCAGATTCAGCCAACGCTGAAACAGACCCCAACTGAGAAACCGCTGCAAATTCTGTAGCGCTCGTGATCTGCGTTCCGGGAACACCATTGAGCTGACCATTCACATTGCTGCCCCAGCAATACAGGGCATGTTGGTTGGTCAACGCACACGAAAACTGCCGACCGGCCATAAGAGAATCCAGCGTAACACTCAAAGGAATCGTGGACACCGCGCCAGGCGTGGGAGAAGAAGTGGTGGTGCCGTCTCCCAATTGATAGGAAGCATTGTTGCCCCAACAATAGGGGACAAGGCCGCGGTCAACCCGCAGCTATGCTCATCTCCCAACGACAATTGATCAAAATGATCTCCAATGATGAGGGGAAGTGCAGTAGGAATCCCCACAGAAGCCACCGCAGACGAAATGCCCACTTGACCATGGTCATTGCGACCCCAACAGTATCCCGCATCCGACGTGCTGATGAAACAGTTGTGAGAATCGCCCGCAAAGATTTTGCCACATCCGTGGCCACAGTTGGATTTTGAACCAAGGTTGGAACATAACGGGGAGTGGTGGTGCCGTCTCCAATCTGCATGGATTCATTGTTGCCCCAGCAATACACACGATGATTGTTTCCCAACGCGCAAGAGTGATACAGCCCCAACGCGAGATCATGAAACGTCACCATCGAAGGCATTTCTACGAGCATGGGCTCATATTGTGTGCTGGTGGAATTGATGCCAAGTTGACCATATTGATTGATTCCCCAGCAATACACCAGGCCCGTGGTAGTCAGACCGCATGTGTGGCTCGCACCTGCATCGATTTTTTCAAACACAACCCCTGCAAGCCCTGTCATATCAATACTCTCAGGAAGGTATCGATCAGCATTGCCTCCCACACCCAATTGACCATATACATTGTATCCCCAGCAATACACCGCTCCAAGATCCGTAAGACCGCACGCATGTTCTGACCCCATTGCGATGCTGGCAAAGTTTGGAACCGAGGTATTGGAAACCCTCACATTGGATTGTTTTTCTTGCTCAGTCTCAGAGATTACTTTCAATACCGAGGAAGCAACAACATCACTGATCAAATAGACGTCTTTTTCGGTTTCACCTTTTTCCCAGTTCAGACTCTCGATCCGCTGAGTACAATTCTGATCGGAATACAAACGAAGAAAGCCGCCTTCCACCACCCGAAGATCAATGATGGTATCTTTTTCTGAGCTACCTTCCACAGTTATTTTTGTGCACTGGGATACCGTCACATTCACCGACGAAGGAACGGAAAAAGGTCCCACCGCGCCTCCGCTGCCTGATCCTCCCGAGGATGAACATGCCAACGCAGACACAAGGCCGGCAAGAACGAAAGAGCGAAAGAGATTCTTAGATAAAGTAAAGTTCCACATCGTCCTAGACTACTCAATTTGACGCGTTCTGGCCATTCTTTTTCATGCAAAGACGCTTTTCTTTGGCCAAATTCCCCCCTAGTTTGGTGGAGGATCATCTATGTTGGTGGTATAGTCCCGGCCGATGTCGACATACTTTGACCACAATGCAACCAGTTTGCTTCGACCCACGGTCGTGGAGGGTCTACAAAAAGCTCTGAGAGAAGGCATTGGGGGCAACCCTTCTTCCGTGCATGCACAAGGGAGAAAGGCAAAAAAATTGCTGGAAGATGCGCGGCAAATCACTGCTGATTTTTTTTCCTGCAAACCTTCACAAATATTATTCACCTCTGGAGGCTCCGAATCCATTCGCATCGGTTGGGAAAAAACGCTAGCGTCCTCCCCCAAGAACATTTTGACGAGCAAAATGGAACACTCCTGCGTACTCTCGAATGCAAGAAAGGCAGCCCGATCAGGTCACCACGTTGACTATATTCCCGTTCGCACAGACGGTTCTCTGGATCATTCCTCGATAAAATCAAACTATGATTTGATCAGCCTGCAAAGTGCAAACAACGAAACCGGAATTGTGCACGACTTACCTCACATCAAAACACACAATGTTGAAAATGGTTTGTTCTTATGTGACGCAGTCCAAATTGCAGGCAAGGCGCCGATTTCTTTTTCATCTCTCGGTTTTGATTTGATGACTCTCGCAGGACACAAACTCGGAGCCCTCGGAGGAATCGGAGCTCTGATTTTTGAAAAAGAATCGATGATCACACCGGTTCACGAAGGCTCGCAAGAACGAGGTCTTCGAGCGGGCACCGAAAATGTGTTGGGAGCTTGGAGTCTGGCGTTGTCGTTGATCGAACTGAGCGAAAGTGGAAAACAAGAATGTCAACGCATCGAAACGTTGCGAGATGAGTTTGAAACGCAGCTCATGGAGTCCATTTCCGACATCCATATCACGGGCAAACATTTGCCACGTCTGGGCAACACTTCACACATCAAATTTGATCATGTTGACGGAGAATCTTTGGTCACCGCTCTGGATGTGGAAGGGTTTTGTGTTTCCATGGGTGCAGCTTGCTCTTCGGGAACCATCGAACCTTCGCATGTCCTTTTGGCGATGGGACTTTCTTCGGAACAAGCCAAGTCTTGTTTGCGTTTTTCGTTTGGCTGGAATCACAAAGAATCTGACATTGAAAAACTGTTGCAGACTTTGCCTCGACTGGTAGAGCGAACACGAAAGGCATCTTTGACATGATCAAACAAACCAAATGGTTCATCGGATTTGGATTTCTCATCCTCGGGATCCTGATCATCTCCGCAAGCAAACTTCCCCAATCCACACAATATTATCTCACTGTGGATGAGCTCATCGCACAAAAAGACCAACACAAAAACCAAGTGATCAAACTGGCGGGAACTGTAGTGGATGATTCGATCGAAAAAAACACCTTGAACGCCAGTTGGACCTTTGCAGTGACCAACAACCATCAAACCATGAGAGTTTATTTTCAGGGAGCCATGCCGGATACGTTTCAAGATGGAGCGGAAGTGGTTCTGACAGGATCCCTCAAAGAAGATCAAAGCGTATTCATCGCCACACAAGTGCTCGCCAAATGTGCCTCACGCTACGAAGAAAAACTCAGCAAACCACTGCAATATCAAAAAGAGGCTCAACCCGATGCATAACGCTGGCAACATTCTTCTGGTGAGCGCACTGATCAGCAGCGCCTATGTTGTGGGAGCTTCTCTGTTGGGAGGCATTTACCGTAGCCTTTCCTGGCTTGAATCTGCTCGTCGTGGACTCTGGACAACCTCCGCATTGATTTTTTTGGCCTCCGCCGTATTGATCACGGCCTTGGTGACCGATCAATTTTCTCTTCAATATGTCTACCAATACAGCAACTCCACCATGCCCTTGTTTTACAAGTTCGCTGCCTTTTGGGGGGGACAAAATGGATCCCTCCTTTTTTGGGTATTGATTCTTTCTGTATATGCTTCCTTAGCCGTCTTTTTTTATCGCTTCTCTCACCTGGATCTTATGCCCTATGTGATCACCACGTTGTCTATCCTACAAGGATTTTTTTTGATCCTTCTGATTTTTCAGGCCAACCCATTTGATCTTATGCCCTTCACCGTTGTGGATGGGCGAGGACTAAATCCACTTCTTCAAAACTATTACATGACCATTCATCCACCCTCGCTCTATTTGGGATACGTAGGAATGTCGATTCCTTTCGCCTTTGCCATGGCCGCACTGATTTCAGGAAGACTCGACAATCAATGGGTCATCATCATCCGCAGATGGACCCTGACCGCATGGTTTTTTCTTTCCTTGGGAAATCTGCTCGGTGCCTCATGGGCCTATGAAGTTCTGGGATGGGGAGGATATTGGGCCTGGGATCCTGTTGAAAATGCCGCGTTCATGCCATGGCTTTCGGCCTCTGCATTTTTGCACTCGGTGATCATTCAAGAAAAACGCAACATGCTCAAAACCTGGAACATGGCCTTGGTGATTTTGTCTTTCGTTCTTACCCTCACCGGAACATTTCTCACCCGATCAGGAATTGTCTCTTCGGTTCACTCCTTTGCCCAATCCGACATTGGAACCTATTTTTTGGTTTTCCTGGTCTTGGTTGTCACCGTTTCAGGAGGTTTTCTGATCTATCGACTTCCTGCACTCAAAAGCAAAAATCATTTTGATTCTCTGCTCTCTAGGGAAGCCAGCTTTTTGCTCAACAACTTGGTTCTTGTTGGAGCTGCTTTGGCGGTTCTTTGGGGAACGATTTTCCCTGTCATCTCCGAAGCCATTCGGGGTGTAAAGATCACGGTGGGTGCACCGTATTTCAACAAAGTGATGGTGCCCATAGGGTTGGCTCTCCTTGTTCTCACGGGGATTGGCCCCATGGTCCCTTGGAAAAAGACCTCTGTCGAAGCCCTGAAAAAAAATTTTTTGTGGCCGGTAGCCCTGTGCGTAGGCACATCCATACCTGTATACCTATGGGTTTCTCATTCGGTATGGGTGGTATTGTCGTTTTCCTTTTGCAGTTTTGTGCTCGGAACCATCTATCTTGAATACTACCGAGGAATCAAAATCAGAATTCAAAATCTCAAAGAGAGTTTTTCCACCGCCTTGATTCGCCTGGTCAGCAAAAACGAGCGCCGCTATGGCGGATACATCGTTCACTTTGGCATTGTACTTCTTTTTGTGGGGTTCACAGGTTCAGCGTTCAAAATCGAAAAAGAAATTCAGGTCAAGCAGTCTCAAGCCTTTTCGATTGGAGATTACACCATTCAGTTCGACAATGTGGTTCCCGAACAAGACCCCCACAAAGAAGTCATCAAAGCTCAGTTCTCCGTATGGAAACATGAAAAACCATTTGCCTATATGGACGCCGCCAAAGTGTTTTACAAAAGTCAGGTTCCCGGTGAACCCGCACAACCCGCCACAGAAGCTTCCATTCGAAGAAGTTTGAAAGAAGATTTGTATCTTGCATTGATTTCTTTTGAACCCTCCGATCGTACCATTTTCATCAAAGCCATCGTAAATCCCTTGGTCCAGTGGATATGGATTGGAGGACTTTTCGTCATGTTGGGAACCTTTGTCGTGATCTGGCCCAAATCAAATTCACTCCACCCAAGGAGCTCCTGATGACCACCTTGGTGTTGCTGTTGATCATGATTGGCTTTGCAGCTTGGGTTCTAGCTCCCCATTGGAAAAAGAAAGGGGCCTATCACTACATTCATTTTTTCGAAACTCCCATCGTATTGCAACAACTCAAAGAATCCAAATCGCTGCTATTGCAATCTCTTCGGGAACTGGATCTCGACTATGAAACGGGAAAGCTCTCGGTAGAGGATTACAAAGAACTCACCCAAAAAACACGGGCACAAACCGCAGAAGTTTTGCTTGAAATAGATCAAGAAGAAGAAAAATGGAAAATCTTTAAGCAGCAGTGGGAGAAGCATGTTCATGAATAGGCTCAAATCTGCGTGGACGCTCCTTTGTATTTTTCTTTTTTTATCCAGTGCAAATGCACCTCATCTTTTTGCGCAAGTCGCAACCCTACGGGGTCAACTGAAACTGCATGGAGCTCCTTCATCATCAATGCTCCCAGAAACCGAGCTCCTGCTTGGAATGTTTTATTTTGATCGCGAAATCGCCAATCAAAAAAGTTTGAGCCAAAAAGATGGAAGTTTTTCTTTCACCAAATTGCCCTTGCAAGAAAATTACACCTACATTGTCAAAGCCACGTATGAGGGCATGGATTTTTTTTCTGATCCCGTCAATCTTACATCATCGTCTAGCTCCCCCTTACACACAGAATTGACCATCTACCCTGTAACTTCTTCCACAGAAAACATCGAGATGACCGAACGCATTTTTTTTGATCTTTCCAAAGAAAGTGACTTGATCAAGATCAGTCATGAAATCACACTCGAAAACAAAGGCGCCGCGGCCTACAATCCCATGGCCGAGGATGGTCAAAAAATCGTTTTAGAACTTCTCAAGGGATCTTTTGATCTTTCTTTGGGGTCCGGATTGAACCGATCCGAGGTAGACATTGACGAAGAGAAAAGTGCACTCATCCTTCGCAAACGTTTGTATCCCGATCGACCTGGACAAAAATTCGAGTTTTCCTATTTTTATGTCCCCGATGGACATCATATTTCGTTTCCTCGCAAACTCAGCATCACTCGAAAACTGTGGAGCTTCTCTTTCAATTCTTCAAAACCTTCGATCAAGAACAATCTCTTTTCGTGGATCAACGACAATCAAGGACCCCGATACGAAGCTACAAATCTTCCTGCGGGGGCTTCCATCGACCTAACGATTTCCAACATTCCTCTGCAAAAAGATCCTTATTTTCACGCCCTCTATGCGGGCCTTGCTTTTTTGGTTTT
This sequence comes from Bdellovibrionota bacterium, assembly GCA_041391365.1. Taxonomy (GTDB): domain Bacteria; phylum Bdellovibrionota_G; class JALEGL01; order JALEGL01; family JAGRMV01; genus JAGRAX01. Next base: position 37,518 of record JAWKOC010000003.1, read on the forward strand.
TTTCTTCGGGGCATACATTTGGCAACAAAAGCGCAACACAAAGCAAACACCAAACATAGATCCAACGCGTTTGGCGTTTGAACATCTTCAACATCTTACAAAACAATACAAAGAAGGATCCATTTCCAAAAAGCAATTCGATCGCCAACACAAAGAGTTGCAACAGTATCTGTTTGAAAAAAACAAAGAAGAGGATATTTTCATCAAGGCATCATGAAGCATTTTTTGATTGGATTGGAAAACATAACGTATCAAATCGGTTACAAAACCATTTTTGACCGATTTTCATTTCATGTTGAAAAAAACATTCATCGATGTGTGGTCGGCCCCAATGGAAGTGGCAAAACCACGCTTCTCAAAATGTTGGCGGGGTGGATTCATCCAACCAAAGGTCAACGACTGGCCTTTGGACCCGAACATTCGAATCCATCGACCGATCTTATGCAAAAACAAATTGGGATTTGTTTGACACAGCCTGCTTTGTTCGACGCGCTTTCCATTCAAGAAAATTTTTTGTGGATCTCCAAACTAGCGGGACAGAGCGCGATTTCCACCGATGCACTGGAAGACATGGAACACTTGGGAATTTCTGGATTGATGGATCGAAAACCTCCCACACTTTCCAGTGGAGAAAGACAAAAATTTTCTCTGATCCGTTCATGGATGCTTTCTCCTCATGTTCTTCTTCTGGATGAACCCACAAGTTTTTTGGATGAACAAAGTCGAGCACCTTTGATCGAGATCCTCCATAAAAAAGCGCAGGATACCACCATCGTGATCGCCACACACGACACACAACTTATGGATCAGTTGCAATTTCATACGTTGGCATTGCCGGGGAAAGCGTTGTGAAACCTTTTTTTCAAACCCTGTGGACGCTGCTCCGTCTGGAACTCATGCTGGATGGTCGAAAACGTTTTTTGCTCTATTCCAATGTATTGTTCTGTGCACTGTGCATGTTTCTTTTCAAAGTGGTGCTGCGAGAACCTGAGTATGATCACTTGGCTGGAATGTTTTGGCTCGTGAGTCTGTTTTCCTGTCATGGAATTTTTTTGCTTCGCAACTCGCACGCCCATGCAGACATGGATCATCATTTGCTGCACACAGGAATCGATGCCTATCAACTTTTTGTAGGAAAATCCCTGGGCAGTATGGTGCAACTTCTGGGAATTCAAATCGCCTGTGGTTTTTTGATGGCATTGTTTTTTGGGTTTGATGTTTTGGTGCTCTGGAATCATACAGGGGCCATTGTCGCGGTCGATGCCTCCATCGCATGGATTGGAACTCTGATGATGGGTAGTTTGAGAAACTCCTCTGTCGGTAAAATGATGTTTTCTTTGTTTTTCTACCCCCTGCTCACGCCGGTTTTTTTACTTGGCTACTTGACCTTGTCAGCACTCTCCCCCGACAACCCTTTGGGACAAAGCTCTTCATTATTATGGGGGATTTTTTGTATTTTTTTGGCCATTTCGCTTATGGTGTCTTCGTACATATGGGAAGAATAACCAAAGACTTCGACCTCCTGCTGCTCGCCATTTTCTGTGTGCTGCTCGCCATTGGAAGAATTTTTTTGGGCACGCCCGAAGAAGCGAGTCAGGGCCTGGTTCAAAAAATTTTCTATATTCATGTTCCAAGCGCCATCACCATGTATGTCGGCTATTTTGTCGGACTTGTTGCTTCGATTTTTTATTTGGTAGAAAAAAAATCTTCATGGGATCGTCTCGCACACTGCGCGATCGAAGTGGCCTATGTATTTACGGTCATTGTTTTGTGTACAGGCCCTTTGTGGGCAAAGCCCATATGGGGAACCTATTGGACCTGGGAGCCTCGCCTGACCAGCACGCTACTGCTGTGGTTCATGTACAGCGCATATTTGCTGATCCGAAAAGCGTCAAAAGGTGAAGCCTCTGGCACCAAGGCAAGTGCCATTGTGGCCATCATTGCTTTTGCAAACGTACCCCTGGTCCATTTGTCTGTCCGACTGTGGAGAGGCATACACCCCAGCGTATTGGCCAATGACAATGGTCTACCTGATAGCATGAAAGCAACCTTGCTCATCTCATTCTCGGCGATGCTTGTGTTGTTCGCCGCGCTTTTACGGCTTCGACTTCGTGTTGAGAAAATGAGTCACACCTTGCAGCTGCAATCGATGCATTCGAGAGGGGACCAATGACGTACCTTGTTCTTGCCTACGTTGCATTTGCCGTGATTGTTGTTGGCTATGTCTTCAAGTTGGTCATGAAACTTCGTTGCCTGACCAAGGCATTGGAAGAGTCTAAAAAAGCGAATAACTGATAGAGGCCCCAACGATCGAACCTTGGACTCCATAGGCTCCGTTGGAATCAAGCAAAGTGCGATGCGTATATCCCAACGCAGCTTTTACATTGGAGTTGATGCTGTACTGAATTTTTGCGGAAGATGCCACGATCAAAGACTTGTCGGCAATGTTTTGGTTTTCTTCAAAAGCCGAAGCAACTTTTGCAACCATACAATCAACCGCAAGAGAAAGATTTTTGGTAATGTCCCATGTGCTCGAAACCTGAGCTTTTTGGATTTTTTGTGTTCCAAAAACGCCTGTTTCAGCACCGCCACCCAACGCTTGCTGTGCTAAGTTGAATGACAACTTTACATCTCCAAAGGAGCGAGAAACTTTTGCACCGTAGGTCAAAAACAATCTTGAATCACGATCAAATTTATCATCACATTTGGCTCCCCCCATAGAGAGTTCGACAAAAAGGTCGTTGTGCAAAATACGTTTCCACGACTGAGACAAACTCACGGTACCATGGGAGTGACGATCCATTCCCAAACTTGTGTTGAAAGCTGTCATGTCCAAGCGATTCATGGATCGAGAAAAATGAGTGACCCAAAGTCCCTGCTGATAATCCCGTGCCAAAAACTTGATCTCCACATTGGACTGCGCCACGCGATCGAAACCATTTCCTGCAAAGGCATTTTGTGCGATTTGGCTTCGTGAAATTTCCAATGCCGTTCTCCCAGACAAACGTTTCAATGCAGATTCTTGGTGGGAAACTCCTGAAAAAGACGAAGCATCCATTTCAAAACCATATTGCCCGTGGTAGGGAATCAATGAAAAGCGTTGGTAGAGTGTAAGATCTGACGCAAGGCATGGCATCGCAAAAGCGATCATCGCGAGTGCACTTAGCCATGTCAGGTTTTTTCTCATCTCCTTCTTATTTTGCAAAATACGAGCCAAAATATGGGCCAGAGAGAAAAATACTTACTATACTGATATTATTATGTTTTTTGTCTTTTGTTCCTGATTGCCCCCAAAGATTGGCGAAGTCTGGCCCACAAAGGGGTTTTGATGTCGCAAAAAATGCATGCAAAACCAAAGCACCTGAAATGACGAGCAAAAGATGCTCTTCTTTGGAGTGGAACGTTGATCTACCCCTCAGCTTGCGATAAACATATTCCTGAAAAACCATCGGACAAAACGCATTGATTGAACAAGCCAAAAAACTCGCCAAACAAAGACGGTTTCTCGAAGCCGCAAAAATCTATCAATCGATGGATTTCCAAGAGAAAGCCCAAGAAATGTTGGGATTGCATGCTTTTGAGACCAAAAATTATTCCAAAGCGTTGGATCATCTCAGACAAACCAAACGTTTTGATTTGCTGGCCAAAGTGTATTGGGAACTTGGGATGGAAAAAGAATATTTCGAATCCAGTGGTCAACACTGCGTATCCCAGGGAATGACCCAACAAGCCGCACAGTTTTTTTCACAGGCAAAAGCCTTTCTTCGTTCCGCCAAAATGTATGAAGATCTTTTCGATTATCGAAATGCAGCCATGAATTATCTCAAAGCTGGAAAAATCGAAGTGGCGTGTGATCACCTACGCAAGATTGGAGACCATCTACGGGTAGCCCGCATCTACGAAATGTATGACGAGCCACAAAAGGCTCTCGTGATCTACAAACAACTCAATGTCAAAAAGAAGGTTGTAGAAATTTTAGAAAAACAAAACCTTCCTTATCAGCTGGCCAAATATCATTTGGAATTGGGAAATCGAGATCATGCCATGGGGTTGATCTCAGCCATTCAATACAATCATCCTGATTTTGCAAAGGCTCAACTTCTTCTGGCCAAGCAATTGAGAAAGCAAGGACGCTTTGATCAAGTCTTGAAAATTTTTCATCGCTGTTTTGAAGATCATCGTATTTCCATCAGTCCCTCCACCCTATTTGGATTTGGACTCTTGCTTGAGGAAATGGAACATTATGCCGAGGCCCTCAAAGTGTTCTACAGCTTGGTGGAAAAAGATGAGAAAAATGCTGAACTGAAAAACAAAATTGATCAAATTGAAAACAAACTTTCTCCCATTCACACTTCTGACATCAAAAAAATTCGAACCTACGAAAATCGTTTTCAGGTTTTGCAGACTCTTGGAAAAGGCGCGATGGGCGTGGTGTACAAAGCCAATGATGTCTTGCTCAACAAAATTGTTGCCGTAAAAACCATGTACAAAAATCACCTGGACGATCAAGACCTACTCAAGGCCTTCATTCAAGAGGGAGAAACCGCCAAATCTCTACGTCACCCCAACATCATCGAAGTGTATGACTATGGCATGGACGGTTCTCAATATTTTATCTCCATGGAATATCTCAATGGAAAACCCTTGAACGAGGCCCTGAAAAAAATTACGCGATTGAGTTTGGACAATTTCCTTTCCATTGCCATTCCTCTATGCCAAGCCGTCAACTACGCACACGAAAACAACATCATTCATCGAGACATCAAACCCTCCAACGTCATGTTGCTACCCAACAAATCTCTGAAATTGATGGATTTTGGGATCTCGAAAATCGTGAACAAAACCTTCAGCTACCGATCCTTGGCCAGAGGCACACCCATCTACATGTCTCCGGAACAGATTCTAGGCATTCAAACCAACAAACAATCCGATATCTATTCTCTGGGAATTTTGTTGTTTGAAATGGCATGTGGAGAACCCCCCTTCAAAAAAGGCGATGTTCTCTACGATCATATTCACAAGCCGCCCCCCGAGCTCGCCAAGATTGACCCATCCATTCCCTTTGAACTGGTCAATGTCATCATGCCTTGTTTGGCCAAAAAACCTGAGAGACGTCCCACGAGTGTAAAAAAGATTTTGGATGTGTTGACAAAAATCGATGCTGGAACCGCAATCCGTGATGACGGATCGATTCAGAATTTGGCCTAGAGATTGGACCAAACCGTCTTACGAAGAAAAAAACTCTTTGATGTACAGATCAATCGAAGATCTCATGTGTGAATCAATATGAATGAAATTGAGCGCAATCACGGGAGGTTGATCATCGGACAGATCAATCCGAACCACGCGAGCTTTGCACGAAATCACCTGATTTGATTTTGGTATCTTAAAGGTGATTTTCATGATTTGACTGATGTTGGGGAGTTCTTTTCCTTCTTCTACAATCGAAGCCGTGACACAAAGACCTTCTTCCGAAAGATCCCGCGCATAGCCAAAAATAATTTTTTGGTCTTGCTGCGTCTCAACTGTCATCGAGACAGGAACCCGCGGGAATCTACGACGATCTTCTTTGCTGAAATCCCAAGATGCCATATCTTACTATCATAAAACATTGATGAAAATTTCAAAAGATAAGACAATAAAAAAACTTCCATGTTTGATCCAAAAAACACCTCCTTTTCCAAACGTCTCACACGCATCTGCTGGGTTGCTTTGTCGGCACTTTACCTCCTCTTGGGCTTTCAAAACATGCCTGGAGTTTTGACCAACAAAGGTGTGATCCTCAACGATTCCGATCCTTATTATCGGTTGGTTCGAATTGAATCCATCGCCACAGAAAAGTGGGTGTATCCCCTCAATGACCGCAGATTGGAATACCCCAAAGGATTTCATGTTCCCTGGCCATTGGGGTTGGATTATTTGATTGCCCTTCCTCTGAAAGCCTTTGAGGTCAAAAGCCAAGCGTTGATTGCGGCCATCAGCGCCACATCGATTCCTTTTTTGGCATTTCCGATCTTTGTTTTGACCTGCCTTTCCTTGTTTCTCCTTTCCGGTTCGCAGGGCTTTGCCATGCTGAGTGGACTGATGGTCATGCTATTTCCTTTTGTGATGTACCAATCAGGCATTGGCCGCATCGATCATCATTTTTTGGAAGCCTTGTTTTGCGTAAGCGCTTTGTGCGGATTCCTGGCCGAGGAACAACATCACAATAAATATACCTTTTGGGGATTGGTGCTGCTGCTGGGGTTGGCACCTAGTTTTTGGCCTCAAGCATGGATCATCGGCCCCATGATGGGCCTCGCCTTTTTGGGGCAACACCGAATGACACAATTTTCGCGAAGAGCCTATGTATTTATCTTCGCAGCCTTGATGCATACGGGAATGCTCGCCTTGAGCGGAAACTTCCTTTCTGGATCCTTTTCGTTGTTTGGATTTTCATGGTGGACGAGCTTCGGATATTTTGGCCTTGCGAGTGTTTTTGGATTGTTGTCATGGATTCGAAAAGAATCTCAATCTCTTCGCTGTTTTTCAGTCGCCTTGTCGGGCTTGAGTTTGGTGAGCAGTTTTTTGCTGTGGAGAAACGGAGCGCTGACGATGGGTCGAGAAATCCAATCCACCGGGCAAGCCTTGGTGAGAGCACCTGAGCACTTGACCGCTTCAACCTTGGAAGCGCGGCACCTTTATCAACTTCCTGCAATCTTGTGGCTCAAGCAGGGACTCTACATGATCCCGTTGGCCTGTTTTTCCTCCATTTTTTTCCTACTCAAACGCAAATACATCCCTGTGATTCTTTTCGCGGCGATTCCATTGATTCTCTCGTGGATACAGGTTCGATTTGTAACCATGACAGGTCCCGTAGGTTGTGTACTCGTCACGATGTTACTGTATGAACTGTATCAAATGCTCACCACCAAACGATGGATCAAAACAGCGCTCGTCAGCTTCTTGGCCATTGTGATCTTGTTTCCTTTTCGACCCCACATGGGATGGACTCACTACGAAAACTCTCATCCTTTTTTTTCCTCGATTGTAGCTTTCGGTCAATTCAGCAAAAAAGAAGAAAAAATGCGGCCCTTGTCCCCCGAACTCCATTCCATCATGGCTCATTGGGACTATGGACACTGGCTTTTGTATTACACATCGTTCAACGTCGTAGCTCATCCCTTTCAAACACCTCTTTCTCAAAAAGTTTCAAAGATGTTTGTATCCGATGATTTTTCTCAATTGGATCAATTTGCCGAAAAACACAACGTGCAATACGTTCTCACAGAGTTTTCGCCCAAACGATTTCATCGATGGCTCATCAACAGTGGAAAAAATCCAGATCCATACATTTACGTATTGAAAACAAACCAAGGGGATCACTACCAAATCAAAGAACCTGAATTCTTTTCTTTGAATGTGGCAAAATTTTATTTTCTCCATGCCATGGAATCCCCAGGAAACCATTCCGGACATTGGCGCCTGGTGTTCACGAGCCCATTTGGATCCCCAGGCTACGAAAACCTTACCGCGATGAAAGGATTTGAACATGTCAAAGGAGCCACCATACGCTTGAAAAATGCCAAAGATCATCATTTGCAAATTCAAGCCCCGATCGAATACATTTATGACAAATCTTTCGTGTTTTCTCAGAATGGAGTTCTGGATGGAGAAGATTTGGTTTGGACCGTGCCGTATGCCTCGTTTGATCGAGGAGGCGTGTTTTTCGATGGCTATTATCACATCATCGACAAAAATGGGAAAGAGCATGCAAAAGTCGGTCCCATTCAAGAACAAGAAATCATCCACGGTGAAGAAATTACAGTGTATTGAGCCTGCCCCCCAAAACGAGAAATCGTTGAAATTCCTTTCAATCAATAGTACCTTCGGCGCATGAAAATTTCTTCTGAGCAACTTACGAACCTTTTGCTGTTTGGCATTTTTCTTCTTTTGGCCGTGGATGTTTTTTCACCCAAGGGTGCAACCGTGCCCATGACTTCTTCCCCCAGTCAAACTCCTCATCGAGATCTTTCCCACATGGGAACAGCACCCAAGGTTGATCAACCTACTGCACCGACCGCTAATCCACACGCGGGAGGGTTTGATTTTCAAAGCATGGTGTTGGCGGCTCTCAAATGTCCCTCTGACCCTGTTTTAACCTTGTCCGATGTGGGATGTTCTGGTCAAGAAGCCCAAGAAAGAAAACAAGCTGTTCGAGACATGGCCTCTGAGAATCTTCCCCCTCGTGCGTTGTTTGATCGAGTCATTGCACGATTTGGCGAAGAAGCCCTGACAGATCAAGCACAGGAAATTCGCCGCGCCAATCGCGGATGATTGTTTTGCATTGTTACGAAAGCTTTTTTCGATACTGCTCAACATCTGCAAAAACTTTTTGCTTGTCCAGCAGAGTAGGTTTTCGCTGGTGATAAATCAACACGCCATCCACCACGACTGAGCAGACATCACTGGATTTGCTGGCGTAGACGAGCTGCGCATAGGGATCATAAGTTGGAATTTGATGAGGTGTATCTCGATCCACAACAATCAAATCAGCTTTTTTGCCAACCTCCAACGAACCCAACATTTTTTCCTGACCGATGGCCCGAGCTCCTTCGATGGTGGCCATCTCAAACACCGTTTTGGCCGGCATCACCGTTGGATCTTTTTGAATCAATTTGTGCAGTTTGGCCGCTAGGTCCATTTCCTCCCACAAACTGAGGTCATTGTTGGATGCTGCACCATCGGTTCCCAAGCCTACGGCAATTCCGTGAGAGATCATCGAAGGAATATGCGCCACTCCCGAAGCCAATTTCATATTGGAATGCGGGCAGTGAACCACACCCACACGGTTTTTTTTCAGTCGCGGAAGGTCGTGATCAGGATCTGTCCAAATCACGTGGGCCGCGATCATGTTGGAGGTCAACACCCCAAGACTTTCCAAGTATTCAATCACAGAGGGAACACTGGCGCCAAAATTGTCGCGGATTTGCTGCGCCTCTGTTTCGGGTTCCGCCACATGAATCAAAAAAGGAAGATCCAATTCCATGGAAAGTTGATGAGCTTGCTGAAGATGATTCGGCGCAACGGCATACGGAGAATGAGGAGCAATCCCAGGTCGAATCAAAGAGTGTCCACTCCATTGTGATGCATGGGCACGGACCAAGTCCAAGCCAAAATCCCAGCCTTTGGGATTGTCGGGGGTATCAAAATCAATGACATTCTGACCACAGATGGCTCTCATCCCCGCATCACTGGCTGCTTTGGCCACAGCACCCGCATGAAAATACATGTCCGCAAAACAAGTGATGCCAGAAGCCATCATTTCCAAACAAGAAAGCGATGTCCCTGTCGAAACAAACTGTTCGTCTGCATATTTCGATTCCGCCGGCCAAATCACATTGGTCAACCAGTCCATCAACTTACGGTCATCGGCAAGTCCACGCAAAAGGCTCATGGCCGAATGACAGTGACCATTGATCATCCCCGGCAAAATCCATTTGCCTTTGGCGTCCAAGACGGTCTTGGCTCGAATGTCAGAAATTTCAGAGGGGTGACCGATCCAAAGAATCCAACTGTCTTTGATGGCCAGGGCCGCATCCTCCAACACCCGTCGCTGATCATCCATCAGAACCATGGTTCCGCCGGTGACCAAAAGATCACAATCCAAACTTTGATACTTCAAACTGCTCATAGGAATGCCCCATATTGTGAGGCAATTGTGGCAAATTACAAGCTTTGAAGTCGATGCAAACTTCTTTCTTTTCCCAAGATCTCAAACAGCTCATACACTCCAGGACCATACCCACCGCCGGTCAAGGCCAACCGCACAAGTTTTCCCAATTGAGGAAATTTCAATCCGTGATTTTTGAGCACTTGCCCAAAAATGGCTTCTACACTCTCGTGGGAAAAATCACTATCTTTGAGTTTCTCCATCAATTCCGAATAGGCAGGTTTGACCGAATCCACATACAACTGGGTTTTGAGTTCAAGATCTGGAGTCACATCGTGTTGAAAATGAAATGCCGCAAGATGAGCCAACTCTTTGAGGGTTTTGGCTCGATCCCGAAGAACCTCAATGGTTTTGCGGCTCTGGGGATCTGCTTTTTGTGCAGGAGTAATCTCAATGAATTGAGCCACTCCGTCCATCACTTCCTCATAGGGCTTTTCTTTGATGTAATGCTGATTGATCCAAAGGAGTTTTTCTTCGTTGAACACACCTGGCGATTTTCCTACGGCTTCCAAACCAAACTTTTCAATCAATTCTTCGAGGGAAAAAATTTCCTGATCTTTGTGGGACCATCCCAAGCGAGCCAAAAAGTTGATCAAACTGTGAGGAAAATACCCCTCTTCTCGATACATCTGAACGGCGGTGGCCCCGTGGCGTTTGGACAAACGCGTTTTGTCTTTGCCCAAAATCAAGGGCAAATGTGCAAACACGGGCACGCGATATCCCAACGCCTGCGCCAACAAAATCTGTTTGGGCGTATTGGCCAAATGATCATCTCCGCGAATCACATGAGATATGGCCATGTCGTGATCATCCACCACCACCACAAAATTGTACGTAGGCGTTCCATCGCTTCGAGCGATCACCAAATCTTCGATTTCTTTGTGAGCAATCGTGACTGGACCTTTGATCACATCTTCGATCACGGTTTGCCCCTCGGGAACTGCAAATCGAATCACAAAAGGTTTGTCGGTGGGCTGATCCGTGCGATGTCGACAACGCTGATCGTACATCGGTTTTTTGCCCTGGCTGCGCAGACTCTCACGCATGGTATCCAGCTCTTGTGGACTGCAATAACACCGATAGGCGCGGCCCGAGGCCAACAGTTTGTCGATCTCTTGCTTGTATAGGTCTTCTCGCTGAGTCTGGAAAAATGGCCCCTCATCCCAACGCAGTCCCAACCAGGTCATCCCGTCCAAAATGGCATCGACGGCTTCCTGTGTGGAACGCTCACGATCAGTATCTTCGATCCGCAACACGAAGGTTCCTCCATGCTTTTTGGCATAAAGATAATTGAAAAGAGCTGTGCGCGCTCCCCCAATGTGCAAATAGCCCGTCGGACTGGGGGCAAAACGAACACGAACAGATGAATGGGATGTGATCATGGTCTAGCTCCTTAACTCAAAACCAGACCTTCGTCCAGATGCACTCATCGAAAGCTCTGCCCCACAATGTTGATGAGCGATCCTCGTAGGATCAGATGATCCATTTCATTCTTGCATCATTTTCATAATGGTAACTTTAGTTTACACTAGAAACTTTTATTTCTTTTTTGTTGTTTTTTATGTCCAGTCTAGTAATCTAAAGATGTGTCGCTGGAAAAGAGAAACAAGGGTGTTTTTTTGGGTCTGCCTCGGTTCCATTCAAGGTGGATTTTCTCACGACAGCTTTGAAGTTTTGAGACTAATGCATTGCATTTAAAGATGCAGTGCATTATATTGATACGATGAACGGAGGTATGCACATCTCATGAGCCGATCCCCTCGATTTCGCATTCAATCGACCTGCGTTCTCATGTTGATGTTGGTACCAAGCCTTTGTTTTTCTTCTGTCTTTCTTCATCAGACCCCCGAGGAACTCGCCGCCCAGTCCGACCTTGTGTTCGTTGGAAAAGTCGTCTCGATGTATTCCTCCTTCAATGGAGAACATGACATCAATACCTACGTAAAAATCAAAGTGTATGAAACCGCCAAAGGCGAACCACGCTCGGAACGACTGGTGGTGGTCCCTGGTGGACAAGCCCCTTTTCAAGGAAGCACCTATCGACGTCACTATCATGGAGCCGCTGCTTTCCATGAAGGTGAAGAGGTCATGGTGATGGTCAAAATCATCGATGGAAAACCTGTGGTTCAATATTTTGGATCCCGCTTTTTGCTTCGAACCAATGAAGAAAGTGGAGAAAAAGAATTTGTACGTGAAGTTCCTCCCAATGTGGAAATCATCGAAAAAGATTCCTCGGAGTCATCTGATGGCCAACACACACACAGGATCTCAGCCTCATCGGCTTACATGACTCAGGAAGTGTATTCCTACAAAGACATGATGAAACGTTTGCATGAGCGGAAAGGAGCCAAGTGAGAAAACGCCTGCGTCTGAGCTTGGCCGCATCCATGGCCCTAGGGTTTGCACCTTCCGCCTATGGATTTTCAACGATTCCATGGAGAGGGGTGCCTGCACGCATTCCCAACTCCACACAGATCAAAATTGAAGTGGACGATCAATATGGTTCCTATTTTGCCGATGGTGGCTGCGATCGAGCGGGCACCTGCAAAACCCCTTTTACGGCCATCAAAAATGCCATTCATGAATGGGAAGCCGTTCCCAGTTTGGAGTTGAAGTTTTCTTCCATCGTATCAAAAACCATCAGCAACACCGTAACCTTTGATGGCAAAAACCAAGTCAAAATCATTCATTCAGGATGGTCATCACAGCCCGGAAACCCTCCTGCATCTGCACTTGCAGTGACCATTTCCACCTATCGAGACCCACAAGATATCGTAGACTTCGACATCATCATCAACTCCGACAACCAACGCTGGGCCGATGTAAACGACAGCAGTGAATATGGATTTCACGACATTCAAAGTGTGGCCACGCATGAGATCGGTCATGGACTGGGGCTAGATCACTCCTCCATCAATGCTCGAGAAGGCATTGAAGAATTGCGAGATGCCACGATGTTTTTTGCTGCAGGTGTAGGAGAGACTCACCAACGAAGTCTCGGACAAGATGACATTCACGGCATCACCCATCTTTACACCACACAAAATTTTTCCAAACCCCGTTTGAGCGAAATCATTCCTGAACGATTGGACGCATCCACACAAAGTCGCAACATCATTGAAATCCATGGACAAGGCTTTTTGCCCACCACGGCCGTATATATTCTGCAAAATCAAAGTGCCAACGATGTAGTGGGTCGTATTCTCAATGTTGAAAGCGACAAAATCGAAGTGGCTTTTGATTTGAGCTATCTTCCCACAGGAACCTATTCCATTCTCGTGGCCAACGCCTACGATAAATTTGAAAAAATGGAAGATGTTCTCGAGATTTTCAACCCCAATGGCATCACTCTCGGAAATCCGGAATACCTTAGTGTTTCTCAAAAAGGTTGCCAAAGCACAGGGTCGGGATCCACTGCCCCCATGATTCTTTTTGTGACTGGCTTTTTCATTTTCTTCTATCGAAGAAAGTTTGTTATCCTTTATTCCTAAACACAAAAGCAGGGAAGAGCTGTTAACATCAATGCTTCCCTGCTTTTGTTTATTTCAAAGACTCTTCAAACTTTTTTAACATTTGTATAGACTGTTCCGATAGATTTTTGGGAGGAACAATAGAGATCACAACATAGTGATCTCCCATAGATCCATCGGAAGATTTGATTCCTTTTTTTGAAAGCCTGAGTTTCTGACCACTCGAAGTACCCGCTGGAATCTTGATTTGGGATACCCCATCCAGAGTTTGCACCTCCACCGTAGCACCTAGCGTTGCTTCAACAATGGACAGTGAGACCTCAGATGTGATGTCCAAACCATTTCGAACAAAACGCTCATGAGGTTTGACCACCACTTCGATCAAAAGCTGTTGATGACCAGAGGAAATCCGAATTTTCTTTCCCGTATCAATCCCTGCAGGAATACTCACTCGCTTTCTTTGTCCTGCAATGTCCACATCGATTTGACCACCCTTGGCTGCAGTCATAAAATCGACTTCCATTTTGTATCCTGCTGAAGGAGATGCTGGTCCAAACCCAGACTGACCTTGCCCCGGTCTTTGAAAGCCAAACCCGGAAAACCCTTCAAAGATGTCTTCCAAGCCGCTCATATCAAAATGAAATCCACCGCCGCGACCCCCACCAAAATGAAAGCTTTGATTTCGGCCCCCACCCGACTGATATCCTCGGAAAAAATCTGAAAAATCAAACCCAGAATCAAACCCCCCTGGGCCCATCGTATCGTATTGTTTTCTCTTTTTCGGGTCGCTAAGCACCGCATAACTTTCGGTGATCTCTTTGAATTTTTTTTCGGCTTCTGGGTTGTTTTGATTCACATCAGGATGGTATTTTTTTGCCAACTGACGATAGGCTTTTTTGATTTGCGCATCCGAAGCCTCTTTGGACACACCCAAAATTTGATAGTAATCTTTTTTCATGTTCGTGTTGCAACCGTCTCTATATCATAGTCACGTACTTGAGCTCTGCAAGGGGTCTGAGGCATAAGGCTCGGTTTCCAAACGACCGGTATCGTCAAACGACACCTGCACCGCCCGAAACGAAGGCTTGGATACCATTTCCATCGCTTGTTGATAGACTTGCATTGCTTGTTTGGCATTGTTCATCAGCTGATCAAAATCTTGTTCTCGATCTTGAACATCACGCGCCAAATCTTTGAGCTGAGTTAAGCATTCGAAGATATCTTTTTGATTTCGCACTCCAAACTCCCTTCATACAATACCACTTCAATGTCCTGTCGTTCTTCTACCTGATGGCTGGATTTGATGATCTGACTGTTCTTTGTTTTCACAATACTGTATCCGCGAGAAAGAATCGATAGTGGATTGAGCATGTCCAAGTTGCTTTTGATTTTTTCGAATGTGGCTTTGTTTTTTTGCATGAATGATTTTCCCACATGTGCCAACTCTCGATAAGGTTGAACAAATTGTTCTTTCTTTTTCCTGGGAATGTCCTTGGCGGCATCCACCAAATCGTCATGCAGACGATCCAATTGTTGCATTTTGTTGCTCAGCAAAAACTTTGGATCCTTCAACACCTGTTGACCAATCAAATGAAGATACGTTTGTCGATAAGTACTTTTTCGATGGGACAATTCTCGAACCACGCTCTCCATCCAATGACGAATTTGTGCCTTTAGGTCCCGAAGGTCCGGGACCATCATTTCTGCCGCATGGGACGGAGTCGCTGCACGAACGTCCGCCACAAAATCACAAATGGTGAAATCTGTCTGATGCCCCACAGCCGAAATGACGGGAACGGAACTTGCAAATATTTTTCTGGCCACAATCTCCTCATTGAAAGGCCACAAATCCTCGATTGATCCTCCACCCCTGCCCACAACGATGGCATCAAACTGATCTTTGTTTTTTTCGATCATATCCAAGGCCAAAGCAATTTCACCTGCAGCCGTTTCACCTTGCACTTTGACTGGAAACAAACTGATCGTGACAAATGGAAATCGATTGGACGTCACATGCAAAATATCCTTGATCACAGAGCCCGTGGAGGATGTCACCACGGCAACGTTTCGTGGACATGGGGGAAGAGTTTTTTTGTGACGTGGGTCAAACAATCCTTCGGCGTGGAGCTTTTTCTTGAGTTCTTCAAATTTTTGAAAAAGTTGACCCTGACCTGCCAGACGAATCTCATCCACAACAAGCTGGTAATTTCCACCCTTGTCCCATACATCAATCTTGCCAGAGGCCAAAACCTCCTGACCTTCTTTCAAATCAAAGGTAAGTTTGGCATTTGAAAATCGAAAAAACACACATGCAATCACCGCATGTTCATCTTTGAGACGAAAATACATATGACCGGATTGATTCTTCCCTTTGAAATTGGAGAGTTCGCCCCGAATCCAAATTTTTCCATGTTGAGAAATGGATTGTTTGATCGCATCTTTGATTTCTAAGGTAATTTCCTGGACCGAAAAAACCTTTTCTTGGTCCGATTCCTTCTCGGATGGATCTTTGGCTGCTTTGCTGTATTCGAACAAATCCACGATCAAAGGTATACCAAAACCATGAACTTACTCAACCAAAGAGACGAGAAATGATGGTCGAAGATTATTCGTACTGAGAAATGCGGAGATCTTCCTCGGCATTTTCGATCCAGTTGAGCTCTTTTTCTTCCTGATCTTGGGCTTGCATTTCGGGTGTGTACAAGAGGGCACGATTTCGGCCCTGATTTTTCGCGCTGTAGAGCGCAGTATCGGAATATGAGATCAAACTCTCACGATCCAAAGCATGACTTGGATAGGCGGCCACTCCAATGGAAAGAGTGACACGAAGGGTGAGCATATCTTGCTTGAAGCGAGTGTTTTGAATCTCTTGAACCATTCGTTTGGCAATCACCAGTGCATCTTTGGCTTCAGTCTGAGGAAGAACCATGGCAAATTCTTCACCTCCATAACGAGCCACAAAATCTATGGATCGAGTACTGCTCTGAAGAAGCTTTGCAACTTCTTGCAAAATAAAATCTCCAGTGGGGTGACCATAGTCATCGTTAAATTTCTTAAAATGATCAATGTCAATCAACAACAAAGAAAGAGACGAGGAATCTCGTGATGCACGTGCAATTTCATTTTGCAAGGTTTCTTGAAATGTCCGATGATTCATCAAACCGGTAAGTCCATCGGTCGTCGCCAATTTTTCCAACTCTTTGACCACAAGAGCATTTTTGATTGCGATCGAGGCTTGCATGCACAGCACTTCAATCATTTTTCGTGTAGAACGGTTGAATACATTTTGTTTTTCTGCCATCAACACCAAAGCACCCATTCTTTCCATTTGAACATGCAAAGGGATGATCAAAATGGATTCAAATCGATTGGGAACTTTCCATTTTTTGTGAAACAAGCTGCTTTTGTTTTGTTTGGAAATGTATTGACCAAAAGAAAGAGGCGTAATGTTGTCAATCACCCAGGAGACAAGCCCACGACTGGAGCTCGTGGAAAAACTGCGACCAACCCAATCAAAGGAATACTGACCGCTTTCCGCAGCTACACGATTGGTTTTGTTTTCTGGATCATGCAAACAAATCAACCCAAGATCAAACTCAATCATTCTTCCCGCCATGTTCAGCAGGGCCTGAAGAACTTCCTGCATTCGAAGCGTTTGATTCAACGCTGAACTTGCGGAATAGAACGTCGCCAATTCTTCTTTGAGCTGAAAATAGGAATGAATGGTTTCAGAATCTTCCAAACTCTGCAAAAGATGTTTGGCCATCTCTGCAATCACTTGATACTCCTGACGATTGAGTTGTTTTTCTTGTGTAAAATCCATCACAATCAATGCCCGAAGTTCTCGATGAGATCGAACCGGATAGAGCAAGACCGAACTCACATCCACCGAATCTTCATAATAGGTTAACCCCCGCAAGTCATGTTGACCTTTGACCAAGTAGATGGGTTTTTGGTGTTTGCTCACCGCTTTAAAAATCCCCTCTTCTGCTTGAAATCTTTTTTCAGAAAAAGATTCTGATTTGCTCTCATAGGTTTTGAGCAAGAATGCTTCTTGAATAGGATCATAAAGGTAGATGGCCGTCGTGTGGGCATGAAAAATTGAGGAAAGCAAACTGGAAAAACCTTTGATTTTGATGTTTTGATCTTTGATGGTTTCGATTACATGCTGCTTTTTTTTGCTACTCAGATCGGCACGATTTTCAAAGTCATCGGATCTGGCAAAAAGTCGTTGAGACTCATATTCAAAGGCGTCGAGTTTTTTCTTAAGTTGATCTCGCTTTTGTTTTTCGCGATTGCGAAACACCATGGCAAGCGATCCCCATACAAGCAGGGTAATCAAATGAAATGCGAATGATGGGCGCCACGAATCAGAAAAGTAGTCGATCAAGGCGTGTGCACCAAATAGAATGAGCAAATCAACACGTCGATAATCAGAGTAAATGAAAATCAGCGCCAAGGGGAAAACGGTCCATGCCAGCGGCCGGAATTCAATGTATCGGGCGAGCAGGTCAATGTTCACAAGCAAGCAGAGCGCAATTTCCATTTTGTTTCGTCGACCAATTTTGCCTCGAAAATATCGTTTGGATGGAATCAAAAAAAACAGCAACACAGAGGCCACGGACAATGTGATTTGGCTCCAGTGAGGAAGCCTCGTGGTAAAACTTACCGCAAAAAGCCACAACGAAAAACATGCGAAAGGCATGCGAAGAATGGGCAAAATGAGGTAGCGGACATTCATGGCAGATTAATATAGCTCATTGCGTTATAAAAAGAAAGCCCTAAGGCCAGATGTATTGAATTTCGTTTTCTCCTTTTAATTTCAAATTCTTACGAGCATAGTGCTCCAAGGTAACATCGTCTTGCCGAAATCGATGAATGTCGGCTTTGAGTACCTGGTTTTCCTGCTCCAACACGGCGATCAAATTTTCCAACCTCTGCTTTTCCTTCCATAGATGATAGCTCGTCATCAAGCCACGATCTCCCAATACTGAAAACACCACAAGCAGCATCAAATAGATGCCACTGGCTGTGACAAACAGCGAAACACTTTTTTTCTGTTTTTGAAGCCGTTTTCCAAACACGAAGGTCAAATGTACTTCAAGACCAAGCATCTGTCACCGAATGACTGTCCTTCCGCTTGCGAAGAAAATACAACAATATTGAAAAAATGATGTTTTCATCTTACAAAAGACTTCTATAATAGAATTTCTTCAACATGAGTTCGCCAGTCTACCATTCAAAATTTCGGAATGCTCTTGTTCTTTCGGGAGGGGGTTCCCGAGGAGCCTATGAGGCCGGGATCATCCACTACATTCGAACGGCATTGCCCAAAAAACTTGGCCTTGAAATGAATTTTCAGATTCAGTGCGGCACGAGCGTAGGTGCCATCAACATTGCCCACATGGCGGCCCATGCCAATGATCCATTGACGCAAGGCCAAGACATCGTTCGGCTGTGGAAAAAACTCCAAACCAAGGACATTTATCGCCGAGGCCCTGTGACCTTGGGAAAATTCATCGTAACCTCTGCAGTCAGTGCATTGTCCAGACTCATCGGGGCCAAGGGCGACCGATCCCACGACTACAATTTGCATTTTCAAGGCCTGTTTGACACCAAACCCTTCTTCCATTTTCTGTTGGAAAATTGCCCGTGGCCAAACATCACTCGCAACATGCAGCAGGGATATCTGGATGCCATGATCATCGCTGCAACCAATGTTCGTTCGGGTCAGGTTGAGTTATTCATTGAACACAACAAAAGTGTGATTCCTGATTTGAATCAGTTCACACGAAAAGTAAAAATGAGCCCTCGGCATGTCATGGCTTCGGCGGCATTGCCAGCTTTGTTTCCGGCTGTTCCCATCTATGGTGTGTACTACAACGATGGCGGTCTTCGTCTCAACACTCCGTTGGCGCCCGCCGTGGGAATCGGCGCTCATCAAATTTTGGTGATCGGAACCAACGATCCCGAAACCATCAAACCTGAAGAACAAATCAGTGACGACCCCATCCCTGGTCTGGGGGGGATCCTGGCAAAATTTTATCATGCAGCCCTGGAAGACCGATTGCAAGCGGATTTTGGACAATTGGATCGAATCAACCGCATTTTGGAACAAGTGGAAAAGCACACCAGCAGTGAGCAGTTTCGAACCATTTGCCAAGAGGCCAGAGTCACTCCCATCAAAACCTTGAGTTTTTTCCCCACAGAAAACATTGCTCACTATGTAGATGATGCTTTGAAAAAATCATTTCGAAATCTTGAATCGTTTGGAATTTTAGAACGAGCCATTGTTCGTTTGCTGGATATCGATGTCGAACGGGGAAGTGATCTCTTAAGCTATTTTATGTTTGAACCCTCATTCATTTCTCAACTCATTGAACTTGGTTACCAAGACGCCAAGAAAAAACACGACGAACTCTGCGAATTTGCTGAAAACGCAATTCGAAAAAGTGAAAAATAATGTTTCATTCATGTGCGCGTAAAAATTACGCCACGAGACATTTGGCTGGAATCTCTTGCACCATTCCATTGATATTGAGAAGACTTTTTCCACAATTGTAAGCTCAAATACTCCCTCCAAGCCTGATCATGCTTGAAGAGCAAAACTTTGATCAAATCATCGACTGGAAGATCTCGATTCCATTCAAACAAAATCGATCGTTGCTCGCCACGGTTTCCCAAACATCGAACCTGATGAGAATAGGTCACACCTCGCTCACTGCTGGATGAGGTCATAAAAATCGATACTTTGTCACAACTGGAGATACGTTCGAGCATTCCCTCGTTTTCCATGGCGCAAAGGTTGGCGTCCATTTGATCCAATTTTTCTTGTAGGTCTTTCTCTAAAGAAGCCGCCCACAATGGACCAGAACTCAAGAACATCCATAAAATGGCACACGCAATGCCTTGTTTCCTCATTCCCATGAGGATCAACTACTCAATCCTGTCCTAAGATGTCAACCCGGTTTTTTGTACCTTTTTAGAAAAGCAAAAGAACATTTTGCAATGTAGATTTGATCTTCTTTTAGAGGGATTGGGCGATTTCCTTGTACTCTTCCAAACAATGTGGATTTTTCAGAGCGTCTTGGTTGGTGGTTTCATCCCCTGAAAAAATGTTTTTTACGGCCAACTCGACTTTTTTCCACTGATGGTGTAAGGAATTTCTTTGACATGAAAAACGTGCGTTGGAACATGTCTTGGAGATGCGCCTTTGCGAATATGATCTTTGATCAAACCAACAAACTCATCATCAAACTCCGCAGATTCATCCAAAACCAAAAACAACATGATTTCTTCATCCGAATCAACTTCTCGTCCTACCACCAGGCTGTCTTTGACTCCCCCAATTTTTTCAACTTGGCGATAAATCTCCGCAGTTCCGATACGCACACCGCCCGGATTGAGTGTGGCATCGGATCGACCATAAATCACCGCCCCACCGCGAGAGTTGATCATGACGTAATCACCGTGAGCCCAGACACCATCGAACTTTTCAAAATATGCCGCATGATATTTTTTGTTTTTGGGATCATCCCAGAATTTTATGGGCATCGATGGGAAAGGTTTTCGGCAAACCAATTCACCCTTTTCACCCACGACTGCATTTCCATCTTCGTCAAAGGCCGCCACGTCCATCCCCAATCCTCGGCATTGCAACTCTCCCCGATACACAGGAAGAATGGGACAACCCAAAAAGAAACATGAAATGATATCGGTTCCTCCCGAAATGGAAGAAAGAATCATATTCTTTTTCACTTCTTGGTACACCCAATCATAGTCTTCAGGGACCAAGGGCGAACCCGTAGAATACATGGTGTGCAAGGACTGCAAATTGCAAAGAGCCTTGGGTCGAAATCCTTCCATTCGACACGAAGCCAAAAATTTGGCAGAGGTTCCAAAATGGGTGATGCCTTCCAGCTCTATGATTCTCCACAAACGTTCAATCGAGGGATAGCTGGGTGATCCATCATAAAGAACGATTTTACAACCCACCATGAGGGAAGAAACCATCCAATTCCACATCATCCATCCACAGGTGGTGTAGTACATGAACACATCTGATTCTTTCAAATCACAATGAAGTCGAAGTTCTTTTTGATGCTGCAAGAGAGTTCCACCGGCTCCATGCACAATGCATTTGGGTTTTCCGGTCGTTCCCGATGAGTACAAAATATAGGCCGGATGATCAAAAGGCGTGGAAACAAACTCAATGGGGACTTTGCTTTTTTCGTCTACAATGTCTTTCCATTTGACCGTGGTCACGTTTTTGCTGCGGTATTTTTCCTGATTTTTTTCCACCACAATCACATGCGTGATCGAGGACACCTTTTCAAGCAAGGTATCTATTTTCTTCCCCATCTAGTAATTTCGCCCATTGTACGAATGATTGGAAACCATGATAAGAACTTTTGGCTCGATCTGACCAAATCGATCAATCATTCCATCTTCTCCGAAATCAGGAGAACAGGAAGACCAGGTTGCCCCCAATGCCGTTGTAGCCAACATCAATACCATGGCTTGGTACCCATTGTTGATCACGGCTGCAACGCGATCGTTGGGTTTTACATCCATTTCTTTGAGAGCTTTCCAGCAAGATGAAACATCTCTCAAAAATTCTTTGGCTGTGTATTCTCTTCGCTCTCGTTCTTCTGAAATTTCAACCATCAACACGTCGAGAGGATTTTTTTCATAGACTTTTTGCAAAAGAACTCGTGCAAAATTGAGCTTGGCTCCTTCAAACCAACGTGTACCAAACCCTTCACCATCCACCACAACTTTGTCAAAAGGCTTGTCGAGCTTAATTTGACTCCATTCCAAAAAATGACTCCAAAAATGATCCGGACGACTGACACTCCATTGATACAATTCATCGTACGTTTTCATCGAGGGGTATCCTCGACTTGCAAGCCAGCTCATGAACTGCGCGATTTGGCTATGTTTGAGGTGTTCGGGAGATGGGTTCCAAAGAATTTGACTTTGTGACACGCGTTAGTTTCCCTTTCTGGTCGTGATCCCTACATTGGTCAATCCAAGAGCTTTGACAACATCCAACACGGCAACGACATCTCCATGAGAAGCTTTGGCATCGGCTCGAATCAATACCGGCAAATCGCTTCCCTTTCCTTGAATGAGCTTGAATAAATAATCTTGCAATTGATCGGAAAAGACAAAAGAATTGTTTACCGCTACATCACCATTCTCGTGAATCGAAATGGACAAAGACTTGAGTTGTCCTACGGACTGACCTGCCTCAGAAGTAGGCAGATCCACAAAAAACACTGTGTCCAATCCAAAACTGGTGGTCACCATGAAAAACACCAAAATGTTCATGAACAAGTCGATCAGAGGAATCATGGAGATTTCGGCTTTTTTGTTCCAGGTTTGTTTGGTTTTAAAATTCATGATCATCCATAGAGGAGAAGGAAAATTTCCAAGACATATTGTTCCATTTTCAATACATACTTCTCTACTTTGCGGTAATACCAACGCTGAAACACAAATGCAGGGATTCCTACCATGAGCCCCCCCGCCGTATTGAGCAGAGCTTCCGCGATACCTCCCGAAAGCTTGAGCGGGTCACCAACACCCACAACTTTGATCACATCAAAAGTTTGAATCATCCCTGTCACAGTGCCCAACAATCCGAGCAAAGGACCGATGGTCGCCAAAACTCCCAACATCTCCAAATTTTTTTCCAACCCCAAGGCCTGTTCTCGGCCATACAAATTCATTTGTTCTTCGACGATTTTTTTGTCTTTGTTTTCAGCTACCGAGGCCGCCAAAATTCTGGCGATGGGACTGCTGTTGGTTTTGGCCAGAGATTGAACCTGGGCAATTTTTTTCTCTTGGGATAAATTGCGCAACTCGTTAAGCAGCTCCATTGGAAAGAGTTTGACCTCACGCAAAGCGATCCACCGCTCAATGACCAAGGTGAGCGCAACAAACGAACAGATCACGATGGGCACCATGATGGGTCCACCGCGAGAGATGTAATCGAAACTTTGTGTAAAAAATTCCATCATGAAAACAACAGAATACGACAATCTCGATCAGGTCCAAAGAAAAAACGATGGATCCATATCGTTCCAAAAACCTTGAAAATACACCCTTTGCCAGAAAAAAAATGAACAGAGACTAGGGTCTCTGCGTGGAAAAGACCTTGGCTCCCCATGCAAAGATCATCATCAAAACCAACCAGAGATAAAAACCAGATGGATCTCCTCCTTGACAGGCCAATCGACTGCCTCCGAGAACAAACCCTTCCGTATCACATGCATCTCCAATGCCATTGGAGTTGGAATCCAGCTGATTGAAATTTTTGACCAAGGGACAATTGTCCAAAGGGTTGACCAATGCGTCCCCATCAATGTCACTGTCACATGCATCACCCAACCCATCCAAATCGGTATCCAGCTGATCGGGGTTGGAAATGGTTGGACAATTGTCTCTTCCATTGACTTCCCCATCACCATCAGTGTCCCCTTGGCATTCATTTCCAAAACCATCTCCATCATCGTCGGCCTGACTTGGATTGGGCACCAAGGGGCAATTGTCGGAAGCATCTGCAATGCCATCGTTGTCATTGTCATTGTCGCAGTCGTCTCCCAAACTGTCACCATCAGCATTGGCTTGCAAAATGTTTTTTACAAGTCGACAGTTGTCGGTAGAGTCGGGAACAAAATCGTCATCGCTGTCGGTGTCTTGAAAATCAGGGATCAAATCCCCGTCGGTATCAACCGGGTCCGGAGCAAGCGTACTTTTGCCGGCCTCTACCGAATCCGCTACCCCATCACCATCGGAGTCCGTATCCAGTCGATCAGGGGTTCCATCTCCATCGGTATCGAGGGTAATTCCTGGGAACGATTCATCCACATCATAAATTTTGTCGCCGTCGCTGTCCAAAGCCAAGGGAGTGGAAGAAATTTGATGAGGGTCGGTGCATCCCAAAAACTCACGCAGCAAATGAAATCCATCTCCATCGTTCTCTGCCGTAAAACTATTGGTGGCATCGGGATCAAGTCCCAAGGTCTTGGCATTGGTGTCTTCCTCACCCCGAACTCCATTGCCCGCATAGTAGATTTCAAAGCCATCGGGGAGCCGATCTCCGTCGGTATCGTTGCTCGCTCCAGAAAATCCGATGGATGCTTGCTCATCTTCTATGGAAGCTCCCAGCGAAGTTTGCAATTCTACGGTCACATTGTGTGTCACCGGACAGGGAGGGTTTTGCAAATCTTTCACAATCAACACGGCATTGCCCGAAACCGCTGCAGAGCTCAAATCAATCAAAAGCGTCTTGTTCGCATTGTCTACAGTGACTCCAGTGACCGTCACATTCGCATTCAAAAAATTCTTGATGCCCGTCACACTCACATCCGCCAGTTCCACGTTTTCCAAATTGAATCCAAACGTGGATCCCGTTCCAAATTCGCCAAAATCAATTTCGATTTTTCCGACAGAGGCCAAGGAAGGAATATTAAAATTGAATTGATAGACGGAGTCTGTTTTTCCTTGGCTGTCCACACCATTGGTGCCATCAAATCCAATTTGATCGTTGCTCCGAGAAAGAGTCAGCGTAAACGACCACAAACTCTGCGAAAAGACCATCTCCGCCATGACCAAGATCATGGCAAAGATCATCCCTGACACTATATATGTGGATGATTTGTTCATGATTTTCCTCGTTGCAAAATTTTGATCACCATCTCTCGATCCAATGAGCTTCGATTTTGTACCTGATAGCCAAGATATCCCTGGGAGCTGATACGCTCCGGATCCAATCCCAATCCCTCCAAATGATCTCGAACTTTTTTCGCGCGCCGAAAGGCCAAGTGAAGCTCTGTCGCCCCAACATTGGGATCATTGGGCGTGAAGACCGCAATTTCAATTTTCTTGATCCACAAATTCTGCGCAAGAACCTCAAAAAGAAGTTCCAGAATTTCCTCGCTTTTGCCAATCAAAATGTCACTTTCGGGCGCAAATTCTACCTGATCCGAAAGCAAAACTTCTTCATCCGAAATTTTGATCCGTCCTTCCGAAACTTCGTCGACTTTTTCTTCCTGGAAAGATTTGCGATCCTTGCGCTCAAACAAATAACTGACCTGTGCGATGACATGATGATTGGATCCGATGTACCCTTCCACAAGATTTCTTCCATACGACAACGAAAACACCCATGGATCGATTTTCTCCCACCGCACTCCGGCCAAAAAATCCAAAAGAAAATTAGATCCTGTAACCCGGAATCGATTGGCTTGCATCATCAACTCTGTTCCAACGCCAAGCTGGTGAAACGATTCAAACATGTACGATGCCGCCAAATTCATCTCTAGGTAAGAGCCCACATCAAAATTCAAAAAGGTTGTTTTGGGACGCAGTCCAAAGCCCACATTGGAGGCAAGTTCCAGATCCTTGATGCGATAACTTGCAATCATTTTGGGAGATAAGGTCAAAAAATTGTCCCCCGCAAATTCAACTTGAGACAGAGGCAACGACACATACACCGAATATCCCAGGTCAACGTCCTTGATGCGATCATCAAAAATTTTTCCTCGCACAAAAAAAAGCGGATCTCCAATGCCTCCCGAAGAAATCGAGGTGATGTTGGCAATGGGTTGGTCAGGACCATTTTGATGCAAAATGATGGGAAGCATGGCTCCAAAGTTGAGTTCATCCCGAATGGCCATGGCAAAACCCAATTCTGAATACACACGATGACCAAGAATTTCATCGACCAATTGACCCGTGTCCGAATAAATGGCCACAGGACGGTTCATAAAACCCATCCCGCTTTGAAATGCGATGAAGTTTCGTTCGATCAAGTGCGTGTTCTCCGTGATTACCCAAGGACCACTTCCCGGGGCCTTCCAATGTCGTGGGGCCAAACTGAATTCAGTGGCAAGAGAATGCTCTGGAATTGAGGTCAACCCAATCAATAGCAACCATGTTAGAACGTTGATTCGAAGCAAAGAAAAAATTTGGACTTCTCGCATGATCATCATCAAGTGCATGTGGCGTTTTGGCAATTGCTTATCTGTCTTCATCCAAGGCACAGATCTTAACATCTTGTGCAGAGTCGGCCCCATCGCCACTCACACAAACCGCAACTGCCCGCATTGTTGATGATCCACCAGGTGGAAAGATCCAAGAACCTCAATAGTTATAGTATAACTTTTTTTGAAAAAATGTTACACTCATTGTTCAATACATCAAAATCATAGCATTTTTACGAAATATCGCGAACGAAACGATACCATTTCATGAAAAATTATACGGCTAAGTTCGGTAACTATCTCTTGGAAAGACGCATAGCGGTAGGAGGCATGGCGGAGGTTTTCAAGGCCACGTTTTCTCCTGCACCGAACATCGAAAAAGATGTCGCCCTCAAAATCATTCTCCCCCATTTGAACGAGGAAGATGAGTATCGAGATTTGTTTGTGGAAGAAGCCAAAATCTCGGTCAAATTCAACCACCCCAACATTGTCCAGGTCTACGATTTTGGAGAGATCAGCGAGCGATACTTTTTTGCCATGGAATACATCGATGGCCTCAATGCCAAAAGTCTGATTCGAAAATCCTATCGAGATCAAAACGTCATCCCCATTGAAATTGCTTGCGAGATCATTCGTCAAATCCTTCATGCCTTAGATTATGCTCATGGTTTTCGACTCGATGATCAAAATCACGGTGTGATTCACCGAGATGTTAGTCCTCAAAACATCCTTGTCTCCAAAGATGGGGTTGCCAAACTTACAGATTTTGGAATCGCCAAAGCTTCGATTCGCGTATCACGAACCAAAACGGGGGTAGTCCGCGGAAAAATCAAATACATGTCTCCCGAGCAGGCCCATGGTGAAAAAGTAGACGCCCGTACCGATCAGTATGCTCTGGGAATTGTGTTTTATGAGCTCTTGGTAGGAATGCATACGGGAGACGGTGAAATGATGGGAACCGATTTGGCTCCGGTCACAGCTTACCGAAAAGAAGTCCCCGCTTCGGTGGAAGAAGTCATCAAAAAGATGACTGACCCCAAACGAGAAAATCGATACCGAAACTGCAAAGACATCATCAAAGAATTGGACGGTATTTTGGAACCATTTCCAGCCAACTCTCTTCAAAAAAGATTGGGGCAGTGGGTTCAAGGTGTAGAAAAAAAATACCCCACCAGCGAAGAAGTTCCTTTGGGAGAGCAATCCAAAAAATGGCAAACCCTCAATCAAAGCTACGCGCAGCGTTTGATCCGCCCTGGACTCATCACCATTTTCTTTTTGGTCGTGAGCATTGGTGCTTTTTCAAAATTCAAAGAATGGGTCAGGCAAGATGCGGCTGTATCTGAAATCGAAGCATCTTCGATGGAAATTCCAGAAGAAAAAGCACCTGCCCCAAAAACATCCAAGGCCAATTCTCAAACCAATCAAAAGACTGTATCAACCGCGGCCCCAACGATCATTGCCATGGCAAGCAAACCACTGGTTTGTCCAAGTGGCATGGTCAAAATCGAAGGCGGTACTTTTTTGTTTGGGTCGGATCCCAAACACCCCGATCGAAACCAATACACCGAAGCATCCCTCCACGAGGAATCGTATTCAAGTTATTGCATCGATCGCTATGAATACCCCAACCAAGAGGATCAATTCCCCATCACAGCTGTTCCATGGGAACAAGCGCAGCAAATGTGTACATCTGAGGGAAAAAGACTTTGCACTGAAATCGAATGGGAGAGAGCATGCAAAGGCGGCCGAGAAAACAAAATTTTTTCCTATGGAAATGAGTACATCCAAAATGCCTGCAATGTAGAAAACAAAGAACCCAATTCTGTTCGCTCTGGATCCTCCAAGGCCTGCGTGTCTCAAGAAAGAGTTTTTGATTTGACCGGAAACGTGGAGGAATGGGTATCTTCCTCTGGAAGATTCCGAAAAGATTTTCGAGTCACAAAGGGTGGAGCGAGCCATCTTTCTTCGTGGGCGAGTCGATGCGCCTCCAACCAGGAAAGTCCCTCCGACAAGAAAAGCCCTTGGATAGGATTTCGATGTTGCAAGAGCTAGGAACACCCACCTTCAAAAAAGAACTGCGCGTGTTGAGTGTTGGATTGGGACGCTCAGAAAAAGATTTTTTGCAGCAAGCTCTGAGCATGTCTGAAAATTATCTTTGCAAAGTTCGACATGAATCCGAGTTTGAAGAAATTCTTGATCTCGTTGGAAACGACGAAATCAATGTCTTTGTGTGGAGAGCGCCCAAGCGAGACGAAGAGCGAAAACTCCAACTCTCGGCTCTGAAGAAGATATCTGGTTTTTGTGCGGTCATTGCCTACTGCACAACCAAAGAAGAAATGGATGTGGTTCCTGCCCTCAAAGTAGGCATCGTTCACAGTTACTACTTGAAAGAATCCAACTCTCCCATGTCGGTGATTGCAGCATTGGAACAGTGTCTAGATCGCCGAAGCCAAATCAACCAAAAACGTCTCATTCAAAAACTTTTGAAAACCGAAGAGAGTTTTCGAAGAGTGATCACATCGAGCACCGATGGAATCGTGATTGTGGACAAAGACAACCAAGTAAAATTCATCAACCCCAAGGCAGAGAGTTTGTTTGATGTAAATCCATTGAAAATTCTCAACATGCCTTTTCCGGAAGATTTGAGAAAAGATACCGTATGGATCAAGGAGCTGGAACGAACCTTGGACAAATCGCTCTATGTTCAGTTTCAAACCGTGGCGATCAACTGGGATGGAGAACTCTGCTACCTAAGCACCATTCGTGACATTACCTCTCGCATTCTGTTGGAAAAAAAGAAGGATGATTTTTTTAGCGTCGTCTCTCATGAGATTCGCACCCCCATCACCGTCATCAAAGAAGGCATCAGTCAAGTCTTGGAGGGGATGCATGGTCCTCTGACTGATTTTCAACAACAGCTACTTTCTCTCTCCCTAGACTCTACCAATGAACTTAATGCATTGATCACCAATCTTTTGGATTTGTCCAAATTGGAAGTCAACAAAACCAAGCTCGACTGGAAAATGGCCAAGATCGGCGACATCGTTGACAAGGTTGCCCGAAAATTTCGTCTCCCCGGAGAGAAGAAAGGTCTTACGGTCGAAGCGGTCATCCCAGAATCGCCCCCAACACTGTTCCTGGACCCCGGAAAAATCACACAGGTTCTAACCAATCTCATGTCCAATGCTCTTAAGTTTACAGACAAAGGGGAAATCAGAATATTGTTGGATGACATGGAGGACCGCATCAAAATTTCTGTGAGTGATACGGGAATGGGAATTCCCAAAAAAGACCTGGACCGTATTTTTGATCGGTTTGAGCAAGTGGGCCGGGATCAACACGGAGGAACACAAGGAACTGGACTGGGTTTGGCCATTTGCAAAGGCATTGTGGAACTCCATGGAGGGAAGATCTATGCCACCAGCATCGCTGGGCAAGGAACACAATTTCATTTGGAGATTCCCAAAAAGGATTTTGATACGATTTGCACGGATTACATCGAAGAAAACATCCAAAAAACCAAAGACGAGATCTTTTGGACGATGGTGGTGGAAACCCCCGACCAAGATGAAAACAAATTAAATCAATGGTTTACAGCCATTCAAAAAACACTGCGCTCAAATTCTGATTTCTGTTTGAAAAATGGCTCAAAAATCTTTATCATTATGTATGACGTCAAAGATCTTGCGCTAGAGGTGTTTGAGCAAAGGCTCAGATACATTGAAACCAAGGTAGGTATCACCGACGTCAAGCTCCTTCTTGCTGCATTTCCCGCAGACGGGAACAATGCTCGTTCGCTGCTCAAAAAAATAAATCAAAGTCATTCCTAAGATCAGTCTCTTTGATCAAGAGACTGGGGAGAAAGAAAACAAGTATGAAGAAAAAAATCCTGATCATCGATGATGAAGAACGCATTGTTGTTGTATTGCAGGCACGATTGGAATCCAAAGGGTACACGACCCTCAAAGCCACCAATGGTCATGAGGGCCTAGAAATGATCCAAAAAGACAAACCTGATCTGATCATTTTGGATGTACGTATGCCCAAAATGGATGGTTATACGTTTTTGAACAGCTTGAAACACATTCCAGGAACCAGCAATATCCCGATCATTGTGTGCACGGCCCAAGGAAAAGTGGAAGATTTGTTCACGCAGCGAGATGTACACAGTTTTGTGACCAAACCCTTTGATCCACAAGTCCTCATGGAAAAAGTTCGAAGCGCGATCGGCGACGCCCCATTGACCTAGATAGGTCCGCTCAAGCCGCAAGGCTCTCCCCCCTTCGGGGAGCTGGCGTTCATTTTGCTCGCACAGGATATGTGAATGGATCAACTTTTATTCTTTCAGGGAATGGCTCGCCTGCTCTTTCCAGCAATTTGTGCACCTTTGCCGCTGCGCTTTAGTTCCCTTCCAGAATGAAAGTCTCCCAATCCAAATGCCCAGCTGCTCGCTTTTTCAGTTAAAAAATAAAAAGAAAAAATAAGGATGCTTGGCTTTGCCAAGCGACAATATTTTATTTTTCTTTTATTCAACTGAAGCAAATGAGAATTCCCGTAATTTTAGTGGGAGATTCAAATATTCCGGAAAAACGAAAGCGTCCAACTACGCTAAAGCTACGTCGGGACATGCATTGAAAATATAACCCAGCCCTGCCGAGACGAAGCTCACGTGAGTGAGCGAAGTCTGGTCCCCGAAGGGGGAGAGCCTTGCGGCTGGAGCAACCTATGCCAATAGTTGAGAAGCAATCACTTCTCGCTGAATCTCGCTGGTCCCCTCACCAATCTGGCAGAGTTTTACATCCCGGTAAAATCGTTCCACGGGATATTCCTTGACGTATCCATATCCGCCATGAATCTGAATGGCTTGGTTGCATGCACGCCATGCAGCCTCAGACGCATATACTTTGGCCATGGAACTTTCGGCTTTGGCAAACTGTCCGTGATCATGCATCCACGCAGCTCGATAGATCAACATTTTGGCAGCTTCCAATTCCATCACACTGTCGGCAAGTTTCCACTGAATGGCCTGAAAATTCGAAATGCTCTGACCAAATGCTTTTCGTTCCAACGCATATTTTGTAGCCTCTTCTACAGCAGCTTGCCCAAGTCCCAGAGCCAAAGCTCCAATCACAACACGACCTTTGTCCAAAATTTTCAATGTGTCGATGAAACCTTGATGAACCTCCCCCAACACATTTTCTTCAGGAATTTCCAAGTTTTCAAACACCAATGATGTTGTATCGGAAGCCCTCATCCCCATTTTGTTTTCTTTTTTGCCAATTTCCAATCCTGGCCAATCTTTTTCGGCGACAAAGGCTGTGATGCCTTTGTTGCCTTTGGAAGCATCGGTTTTGGCAATGATCACATACACGTCTCCATAAGTTCCGTGTGTGATAAAATTTTTGGATCCATTGATGATCCATTTGTTTCCTTTTTTTTCTGCCACGGTCTTCATGGAAGAAGCATCCGAACCAGATCCAGGTTCGGTCAAACACCACGCTGCCAATTTTTCTCCCGAAGCCAATGCAGGAAGATATTTTTCTTTGGCCGCTTCGGACCCCGTCGCCAAAATGTGACTGCTTCCCAAGCCGTTGTGAGCCTGAACCGACAGGGCCATCGAACCATCGACTTTGGCAATTTCTTCCACAATGATGGCAAAACTGGTCACATCCATTCCAACTCCACCATAATTTTCTGGAATCATGATTCCCATCAATCCCAACTCTCCGGCTTTTTTCAACAGCTCCAATGGAAACTCCATGGTTTCATCTCGTTGCATGGCTCCAGGTGCAACTTCATTTTTGGCAAATTCTTTCACCATATCTCTGAGCATGGTTTGATCTTCGTTGAATTCAATTTTCATCGTTGTGTCCTATCCTTTGGTTGACGTAATGTTTTCGTGAACCCATGTGGTGATGCTTTCCAAAGTTGCCCCAGGCGTAAAAATTTTTGCTACACCCTGTTTTTCCAATTCTTTGATGTCTTCGTCAGGAATGATCCCTCCACCAAATACTTTGATGTCAGATGCTCCTTGATCACGGAGCAGTTTGATCACTTCTGGAAACAAATACATGTGCGCTCCAGACAGCACCGACAAACTCACGGCATCCACATCTTCATCAATCGCTGCATTCACAATCATCTTGGGGGTTTGGTGCAAGCCCGTATACACGACCTCAAATCCAGCATCCCGCAAAGCTCTCGCAACGACTTTGGCGCCTCGATCGTGACCATCCAACCCTGGTTTGGCCACCAAAATTCTCAATGTTTTATTTCGCGGCATTGTCGATCACCCTTATTTTATAACCACTTTGGATCATGATATTCTCCAAACACTTCCCGAAACACATCACATATTTCTCCCAAAGAAGCATACGACTGAACCGCATCGATGATGTAAGGCATAACGTTGTCTTTTCCTCGTGCCGCTTGTTCCAAAGTCTGCAAAGTTTTTTGAACTTGCGCCATATCTCGTTTGGCTTTGACTCGGCGAACATTTTCAATTTGAATTCGCTCCACTTCGGGATCGAGTTGCATGGTTGGAATGGGCTGCTCATCAGTTTCAACATATTCATTGATGCCCACAATGATCTTTTCATTGGACTCCAACTGCTTTTGATACAGATAGGCCGCGTTTCCAATTTCTTTTTGAGGAAATCCTTTTTCGATGGCTTCGATGATTCCACCCATATCTTCAATCTGCTGAATATACCTGAGTGCTTTTTCTTCCATCTCCGAAGTCAATTTCTCTACAAAATAACTTCCCCCAAAAGGATCAATGGTTGCCGCCACACCTGATTCTTGCGCAATGATTTGCTGCGTGCGAAGTGCAATCGTCACAGCTTCCTCTGTGGGAAGCGCTAAGGTTTCGTCGAGCGAGTTGGTGTGAAGAGATTGCGTTCCTCCCAACACAGCTGCCAGAGCCTGAATGCTTGTGCGAACAATGTTGTTGTAGGGTTGCTGTGCGGTGAGTGAACATCCCGCAGTTTGCGTGTGAAAACGACACATCATGCTCTTTGGGTTTTTCGCTCCAAACCGTTCTTTCATGGTTCGAGCCCAGATTCTTCGTGCAGCACGATACTTGGCGATCTCTTCAAAAAAATCATTGTGTGCATTGAAAAAGAAAGAAAGACGAGGAGCAAACTCATCCACATCCATTCCCGCTTCGATGCCCGCTTGGACATACCCGATGCCATCCGCCAACGTGAACGCCAACTCTTGCACGGCAGTCGAACCGGCTTCGCGAATGTGATACCCAGAAATCGAAATGGTGTTCCAACGTGGGACATGTTGAGAGGCAAAAGCCATCATGTCTGTGATCAAACGCATCGAAGGTTTGGGGGGATAGATCCAAGATTTTTGTGCAATGTATTCTTTGAGAATATCATTTTGTGTGGTTCCACCCACGTGATCCCACGATACACCTTGTTTTTTGGCCACCGCCAAATACATTGAAAACAAAATCGTTGCAGGGGCATTGATGGTCATGGACGTGGTCACTTTGTCCAGAGGAATGCCCTGAAACAAGGTTTCCATGTCATCCAAAGTATCAATCGAAACTCCTGTTTTTCCTACTTCTCCCCGTGATCGATCGTGATCCGAATCATATCCCATGATGGTAGGCATATGAAATGCAACCGAAAGGCCGGTTTGACCTTGGGACAACAAATAGTGATATCTTTTGTTGGAATCCTTGGCGGTTCCAAACCCTGCAAACTGGCGCATGGTCCAGAGTTTTCCACGATACATGGTTGGGTGAATGCCTCTCGTATATGGGTACTCTCCAGGCATTCCGAGGTCACGTTGATAATCCAATCCTTCCACATCCGCAGGTGTGTAGAGCCGCTCAATGGGGTGATTGGAAATGGTGCTGAACTCTTGTTCTCGCTCTGGCTTTTTGCTCAAGGCAGGCGCAAGAACCTCTTGCTCCCATCGATGAAATGCGTCTCGTACATCCTTGCTCATGAAATCATCCTTGGATTTCTTTGAGTGTTTGTGTCGCGATCACCAAACGCTGGATCTCGCTGGTGCCTTCGTAAATTTCGCAAATCCGTGCATCACGCACAAAACGTTCCACATCATATTCTTTGGTGTATCCGTATCCACCGTGGATTTGCAACGCTGTGTTGGTTACAAAAGAAGCCGTTTCCGAAGCGTACAACTTTGCGATGGCCGAATATTTGGTGAAACGTCCACCCAGAGTTTTTTGATAGGCGGCTTGAAAAATCAACAAGCGTGCAGCTTCGATCCGCGTGGCCATGTCTGCAATCATCCATCGAATGCCTTGAAACTGAGCGAGCTTTTGAGAAAATTGTTCCCGCTCTTTGGCATACTTTACGGCTTCTTCATAGGCGGCTTGAGCAATGCCCAAGGCCTGTGCAGCAATGCCAATTCGACCATTGTCGAGCGTGGCCATGGCGATTTTAAACCCAAAACCTTCTTCCCGAAGTCTTTGGTTTTCATGAACGCTCACATCCGTGAAACTGATCGTGCATGTGCTGGAAGCTCGAATGCCGAGTTTGTTTTCCTTGGCTCCGATCTCTACCCCTTGCGCAGTGGCATCCACGAGAAATGCCGTGATGCCTCGATTGCCCTGAGAAGGATCAGTCATCGCAAACACAATGAACGTATCTGCATCCGGTCCGTTGGTGATCCAATTTTTTGCGCCGTTGATCACATAGTGATCTCCCTGCTTGCGGGCACTGGTTTTCATCGTCGCAGCATCCGAACCTGACATGGGCTCCGTCAAACAATAGGCTCCAAGCTTTTCTCCCTTGGCCATGGGAACCAAAAAGGTTTGTTTCTGTTCTTCGGTTCCAAAATTTTTGATCACTTCACAGGCCAGGGAATTGTTCACCGACATCGTCACCGCAGTCGAAGCACACACACGGGAAATCTCCTCCATAATAATGACATAGGAGATGGGATCGAGCTCACTGCCTCCATAGATTTGAGGAATGGCGATTCCCATAAAACCCAATTCTCCCAGCTTTTTCACGGCCTCTTTGGGAAAGGTTCCGGTTAGATCGATTTGTCTGGCGATGGGGCGTAGTTCGTTTTCTGCAAAATCGCGAGCCAGTTGTTTGAGCTGCTGCTGTTCTTCCGTAAGCGTAAATTCCATAGGGCCGCGAGTTTTCCACAAAACCCTCAAAGACTCAAGAAACGAATCTTATGCGCCGCATCCTCCCCACGCAAAAAGACAACAAAAATAACCCCCTAAAGCTTGAAGGCGGAGCCTTGATCGGATCACCGTTTCGACCTCCGTCCCCAATTTTATCGAAGACGTCTTACCAAATGGGGACGGAGCAAAAATATGCTTACCTCTACGAATCTCCAAAAGGGCAGCCATCTATCAGATTTAGTTAGCTTTTTTTTTGGGTCGGCCGCACGAAGATCGATCCCTATCCAAAATACACTGATCATTTCATATTCGAGCTCCGTCCCCAATGTGGCGAATTATAAATAACTAATATTATTAACTTTACTTATTTATTGCGACATAAATAAGTATGTCGTATAATAAACCACATGGAGAGTCTGACAGAAAAACAAATGAGAGATGGTTTGGGCTTGCTTGACCAAAAACTCAATCAAAAATTGACCCTCATTTTGGGAGGCGGTGGAGCGATGGTGTTGGCGTACCATTTTCCTCTGTCTACGATGGATTTGGATGCAATCGCAAAAGGAATGGATCTGAGTGAAATCAGTTCATTGATCCGAGAGGTGGCAGAGGAGTTACATTTACCCTCTGATTGGATCAATCCACATTTTTCCAGTTTTATTTTTAGCTTACCTGACGACTATGGTGACCGACTCACCACCGTATTTGAAGGAGCGAATCTCACAGTTGAAGCATTGGGAAGAGAAGATTTGCTCATCATGAAATGTTTTGCCCATCGAAACAAAGATATTGGACATGCATTAGCCCTGATTAAAAGTGGGGCTGATTTGAATATCGTGGAAACACAGATTGAAAAATGCATAAACGATAGAATTCCCGGAAGCCAAGAGGCCATTGATTTTTTAGATGATTTGCTAGGGCAACTTGAATGAAAGTCGACTTGCCTCTTCCCACAATAAAATCTCTGAGCGAGCTATATGATCAATTTTTGATTGGAGAAGTAGGTGAAATTCAGCTCGTCCTGGCAAGTCAGTGGTGCAGATTTGATCCTCGGCTTGGAGAAATATGGATCAACTACATGTCCAAGAATTGGAAAAACTATAATCCTCTTGAATTACGAACGAAAGTTCATCAAAGTCCGTGGCCCAGTTCTTTTGCAGTTTTGATTGAACATTTGCTACTCGTAGAAAGTCGAGCATTATTTTCAGACTGGACTCAAATTTTACTTCGCGACCTTTCACCAAATTCGTTTCAGCTTTATTTTATTTCGCTAAGAAAAATTGCCGGAAAATTGATGCAAAAAGATCTTTCTCACAATCTCTTTATATTTGAAAAATGGGGATATTTTTGCAGTGAACCTTTGGTTGCACTGCCTGCTCATCAAACGCTGGTACCTAAAAAAAGACGGCTTCATATCTTGTCAAAATTTGTAAAAAGAAAAAAGCGTTTTTCCGTCAGTGAATACATGAATGAACTTGGAAAACATGTTTCCAGAAGAACGGCTGAACGAGATCTTCAACAACATCCCAACCTCCATGTTGTAGGAAACACCAAAGGAAAGCGCTACTACACACGCGAAAAAGGTTCTACATCGTAGAAAAGAAACAACACCCTGATGTAGATCTAGGATTTTACTGCTCTTGTCGCCATTGATTGCGTTGATCGGACAATTGTTTCAAATGCGTCATCCACTCCCCAACATCTCTTTTTCGATCACAATCCAAGGATGCATGTTGCGTCAGCCAAAAATCATGATCTGCAGAAAGCTGCTCCCATGAATCCATTTGTTCTTCTGCAAAGTATTTCTTACTTATTTCAAGAATTTTTTTGGAGTGCTTTTTGACAAAAAACTGAAATCGATCACAATTCATATACAAACTCTGCGACTTGTTTCCATGAACAACATCTTCATAAAGGTCAATAAAAGTGACCTTATTTATTTTGTCAAAAACCTGGATGGACAAACTCACGTTCCTAAATCTAAGATTCCTTTTTTGGGAACGTAAATCTACATGGAAAAAACCTTGGCTTTTATCAAAAGGAACAACCGAACTCACATAATAATCTTCCATATAGGATTTGAGAAGAGTCTCTCCCGAAGGCTCATTTTCCTGAGCAACCAAATACCCTACGC
Organism: Bdellovibrionota bacterium; assembly: GCA_041391365.1. Taxonomy (GTDB): domain Bacteria; phylum Bdellovibrionota_G; class JALEGL01; order JALEGL01; family JAGRMV01; genus JAGRAX01. The sequence continues at coordinate 74,947 of JAWKOC010000003.1, forward strand.
CAAACAGCACCGCACTCACCACCAGCAGCATACAACTTTCAAAAACAAGCTTTTTGTGAATCATGAGGCGTTAAGCGCTTATATAAAAAACAATACAAAGTCACACTCCAGTTACAGACGTTCGATGATCAAGTAGTTGATGAAAGAGTTGTCTGGATCTGGATTGATGGCTCTACATCGATAAGGGATCTGACTCATATTATCATTCAAATATTGAATGATAACTTGACGATACCTGTAATACTCTCCCATATTGCCCAATCGAATGCCATATCTTGAAAGTTGGTCGAAAGGTATCAAATCACCCACGGTATTGAGATGAACACGCATTTGCCCACCTGGTTTTAATACTCTCAGTCCCTCAACAATCACTTCCATGCTTTGTTGAGGGCTTAGGTTGTTTAACAGCCCATGTGCAAGAACCAAATCAACTGATCCATCTTGAAATGGAATATCCCTCGCACTCGATGCAACAGACCACGAGCGATTTTCATCCAAGAAAGTTTCATACCTATCTTTTCTCAAAAAAGTTACTCCCATACTGCTCTCATCTGCAGAAATGGCGGCCAGTTCACTGGCTGAAGGATTTGAGACTTGACTTGGTTTAACGCTGTATAGAGGATCTATTGCATAGCCTTGATATCCTATTTCTCTTAATTTTGATGGCAAATCAGAAATACCCGCCCCAAGATCTAGAACAACACCATTTTGAGGGACTCCAATGGAAGAGAGCCCAGCTTCGAGGTCGAGTCCAAGATCTTTGGCTATTTTCTTGATTGGATACATGGTCACAGGTACTGCTCGATCCAATTGATTGACAGCTGATCCATCCTCCCTGAGTGTAAAACGAACGTCTACCAAATCAGTAGGTTCTCGATACAAAGATGCAGGAACAATTTGATCAGGGAATTGCGATATCTGGTAATTTTGATCAAGATATCTTGTCCATGCCTTTCTTAGATTTTCCAAAATAGCTTGAGAAGTTTCTTGAGCAAAAAGCTGGTCGTTGTCTAGAAAAGATGTTTGGGTTTCGGTGTCCATTTTTTTCAATCTGGAAATCCATTTTTCCTTTTCTTGGGGTTGATCTGCAAAATGCTCTTGTAATTTCTGCTTCAGAATCGAGAAATTTCTATGATTTTCCAAGGGATCGTCAAATAGGCGAATTTTTATCCCTAAAATCTCTGCATTGCCCAACTTCTTTGTCCATTGCTGAGCCAATTCTTGCGGCATTCCCTTATCCATCAAATAGTTTTGAAATTCGACCAAAGCTCTGAGTTTAGCTTGATCAGGAGGACTAGAGGTCCCCGTTGCATGCACCCTGTAATAGGTCACCGTTTTAAGTTCCTCTACGTCGGTCGAGTATCTCGAAAAACTGCTTCAGAAAATTCTCATATATTTCTGATTTCACTGAATCCAATTGCAATGAACGAATATAAGTAGGAACTTCACCCCTGAAGTTGAGAAAGATTTGTGGACTCAACTTCGACGCCATTTTTAAGTCGATTGGCTCTCAACGTATACAACTCAACCATTTCATCGACGGCATTCTCCAAACCTTTCGCTTTGGACAGCGCATACAAATGTTTGATCGTTCCTAATTCGAAAACAGACGTACCTCCAGAAAGATACAAAGCAATTCTTGACTCATCAAATCTCTCTTTCTGATCAATCGAGAATTCCAATACCGATCCATTTCCAACAAACGTAGCCTCTACCAGTTTTTGATATTCAATTTTGTCTCTTGTGTACCGTCGATAAGAAACACCTACATCAACCAAAGTGACTCCCAAACCGATGATGGCAAGAGTACTTCCAAGACTTGCACATGCGGCTGCAATGCCTCCAGACAAGAAAAAGCTTCCAGCCCAAGATCCAATTCCTGTCAAAAACAGAACAACTCCGATCGCCAACATTCCCCACATGTAAATATCTTTGAAGGTTTTTCCGGCTTTCTCCTCCTTTATGAGGCTATGAATAGCTTGCTTATAAGAAAAAACCATTTGCGGTTCATAGGACAACGCACGAGCAACAGAGTCGGGGTAATATAGAATAAGTTCTCCAACCCCTTCAAAATGAGCCGTTGCAGCCATACCAAGACTAATTTCTCCATGCCCAAATCGAGAAACAACTTTTCCAGTATTTTGCAAATAAGATTTTCTCTGCTTTTGCAATTCCGAAAATTTGACCAAAAGATTCATTTGCATGCGAACTACTGCACCCTCTATGATTTTTTGATCTTGAACATTTTTTAAATTGAATGTTTTATGCAAAGAAAGAGTGCTACTATGTTCATCAATCCATCTTCGAGGAATTTTGATCAATCCAAGAAAAATTTTCATGGGCTCTAGAGTTGCCTCGTCATAGCTGTACACAGGTTCTACTTGCTTTGAAATTTCGGGGTCCATCAAAAGAATTCCTGGGCCGTTGGTCAATGTAGCCACATAGTCGGCAAAATACTCCTCATAAAACTTTCTCTGCTCTTGTTTGGTTGCACCACTTCGCAGAGCTTGCAAAAGATTCAAAAGAGGTGCATTGGCCGCTTGCAAGCCGTCATTGAGAACACTCATTACAACCTGAGCATTGGTGTACTCTTCACATTTGAGTCTCGAAATTACATGACTGACCATACTCCGACAAAAAGATGGCATGGGATTTAACTTCTGGAAGTCTCCAGATGATGGTTGTTCTTCGGCGTTGCAAAATTTTGTTTCTAGCTTTTTTTGTACCTGAGATCTCCAAACGTCAGCCTTTTCATGGACAGAAGCATACATGTCCAATTTTGCGTAATTCACCATCAGGTCTTCCAAAACAAACCCGTACATAAGAGCATGCTGGAATCCGAGCCAATTCACATACTCTTCCCATCCCATTTTCTTTACGAACAAATCCAAATTCTGCTCATTCAATTGGGTATAGTCCCTCCAGTTGGAAGAATCGATGTTGTAACTTCTTAGTGCTTGGAGTACGGCTTCACCAGATTTGCTTGATAAAATATCATTTTCAGGCCGCACGTCTCCCAAAACACTTCTCATGGCCAAATACTGGTCTGTGTGAGAATAAAAAGATTCAATTTGCCGCTTCAATTGAGGCTGAATTTGTTGTGCACCTGGCTGAAATGACCCGTCCGAAAAATGCACACTCAAATCGTCCTGAAGAATGCTCAAAGCGATATCATCTCCCATAAGATAAAATGCCTGATAGGCACAAGCGATTCTTTCATAAGCGGAGAGTTTGGTAGGATTTTGTTCGCAAACAGATACCCTAACTGGATTCAGTCGGCTTTGATTTTGATACGAACATTGGTCGTCGATTTTTTGTCCGTGTATTCGTTCTTTTTTTTGAATGTATTCAAAAACACTCATTTCCAAAATAGCAGGATCATAAATTCCAGTTTCCGCCGATTTGATGCCTGTGATTTCAGAATTTGATTTTCCACCATTGGATCTTGCAGACAAAGGAAAACTCAAGCCCTTTCCCTGACCCAAAAGAGCCTCCGAGATTCGCTCCTGAGACTGGCCGTTTTGCTTTGCAAGTGCAATGTCTCTGGCCAATTGATTTTGAATTTGAGAGTTGGAAACATACCCAGCTTTGCGATATTGGCCTATGACCGCGCAGCTAACGTCCTTTGTATTCATGGAACTTGGACCTGAACTCAAACTGATGGAAAGGACTTCTCCTGGATCGGATAGACACAGTTTTAGATCTGCTTCTGTAAAATATCCATCTGTGGCATTCACAGGCAAAATGCCCACAACCGCCCACAACAAAGCAGACACTGCTACAACTCTTGTACAACCCAATATGTTCATGATGTTTTTCCCCTTACGGGATCCCCCCAGATCCACTCGATGTTCTATCATACCAAAACGCACAGCCTTGAATCAAGCAAAGATCGAGCCAATATGGATCCAATGATTACAATATCTTACACAGCAAAGCTGCGCCTTGATGTGGCTCAAAAATGACTTATTTCCCCACCGTGGGATTTGCCCTTGGGGGATTTACATGCCTGAAGAAGCTTGATCTTGGTCGATCTCAAGAGCCCATTTGCCGCCGGAACGAACCAGTTGGAAAATATCGACATGGACTGCAGATGACCTCACGAGAACGATTTGAAAATCTTCCTGAAAATGAGAGCGCTGGCGAATCTGCTCGGTCAATTCATTTGCAGAGGTGAAAAATTCGTAGGCTTTTTGCAAATCTTGCGGATCTTTGGGCAACACGACTTGATAGTTGATTTGAAAGACATTTTCCCAGCGTGGATCATTGCAACTGCAGGGAATCGATTTGCGAAGGATCCACACCCGATCTTGCATTCTTTTGGAAGATTGTTGCCAATGTACATTCCGAGAAAACTCCTGCGAACCTTTTTCAATATCTTTGATCGAAATCTCTTCCAATTCCAGCATCGTATGTGGATCCAATTCACATTGGAACGAAAGCGTCTGTTCTTGATCCGAAGATGTCAAATCCAATTGAAAAACAAACTCACCTTCCAGTTCCAAATAAAGATATTTCCGGTGATGAACGCCCACCGTTTTAAAATCGACAAAACGTATATCCTTGACCAGCTGCCCTTGCGTCCCGGACGTTTTCATTTGGCTTTCAGAAGTAAGAATCGGGAGTTGAACTTCCTCAAAGGCTTGATTCCATGCAAAGGGATTGATGAAAACATCATAAAATTGCGCTTGATCTTCCTGGCACGAAAAAACCAAAAAAATAACCAAGAACAGGATGGGCTTTGCAAAAAAAGGTTTGGAAGTTTTCATTCTCAATCTTCTTCGCATAGCACAACTGCCATGGATTTAGAAGGGGTCAAATACGAGGGATTGAGAGGAGAATCCATAGGGATGAATCAGATCCCAAAAGCACTCTGATCACTTACAACGAAAACGAATCGTGGTGGTGTAGTTTGAATCTTGCGTGGCTGCATGAGCACCCTCCTCGGCATCCTCCACTCCCATGACCGATCCCATTCTTCCGATAGCTCGAATGGTGGCCGTGCTTTCTTCGCTCAAACTTCCTGAGTATTCGGTTTGAAGATCAACAATCATATAGGTTTGATTGGAACTTTCGCAGTGTTTGGCTGCCAGTTTTCTCGCCTGCTGCTCGGAGCGACTTTTGTACGGATGTTGATACAGCAAGGTATAGGAACCATCTTCATTGAGAGAAGCAGGAGATCGATGGACCCCGCAAGAAACGACAAGCAACGTAAGTCCAACAAAAAATATGGTCTTTCTCATGTCCATGAACCTAACCATTTTACTACTCAATGTAAATCAAACCGATTGATTTTTTATGTTTCTATAGTGGGTTCTCGAAGAATCACAAAACGTTCTCCATCCCACATATGCTCACTGGGTCTTGGGCGAAGATTGTACTGTGAACTCATGGAATATCCGTAGGCTCCTACATGCGACAACGCGATCAAGTCTCCCGGCTCACATTCAGAAAGTTCCATGTCCTTGCCAAAGGTATCGGTGCTTTCACATACCGGTCCAACCAAGTCGATTGTTCGTTTTGGGGAGTTTTCTTTTCCGAGAACAAATGCATTTACCTTAGCTTCATAAAGTGCTGGCCTCATATAGTCGTTCATCCCCGCATCGATGATGACAAATTCTTTTTTCTGATTTTTTTTGGTGTAGAGCACCTTGCTCAGCAATAGGCCTGCATTTCCAAAAATGGACCTTCCTGGTTCCAACAGCAGTCGAATGTTTTTTCCTTGCAATGCATTTCGAATGCTCTGCATGTGTTCTTCGATGGCTTGTATATGCTCATCGTCACTTGCTTCTCGTAACCCTACACCGCCGCCCACATTTAAAAATTCAATGGTAAAACCCTGAGCGTTGATTTTTTCGATGAGTTTAAATGCTTCACTCAGAGCTTTTTCATAGGGAGAGCGAGAAAAAATCTGTGAGCCCAAATGAAAATGAATCCCCACAGGTTCTACATATTTTTGCTTGGATGATTTCTCATACATCGCAAATACACTCTCTTCATCTATTCCAAATTTGTTCTCGTACATTCCCGTTGCAATTTTTGGATGCGTCTTTGCATCGACATTCGGATTGAGACGAAAACTCACACGAGCCGTTTGTTTTTTTTCATTTGCAATCTTTGCAATTTGCTCGAGCTCTTGTTCGGACTCTACGTTGATTGAATAAATCTGCTGATCAATGGCATAGGCAATTTCTTTTGCCGTTTTTCCTACGCCAGAAAAGACAATTTTTTGGGCATCGATTCCAGCATCCAATGCTCGACGAAGCTCTCCTCCAGAAACCACATCGGCACCGGCTCCTTTTTCTCCCAATAGGTTGAGCAGCACTGGATTTGAATTGGCTTTGATGGCCACACAAATGAGTTCATTGGAGGAATGTTGTGCATAAGCCTGAAAATTTTTTTCGAGTAAGCTCTGCGAATAAATATAGCATGGCGTTCCATGCTGAAGAGAAATTTTTTGAATCTCTTCCAAACCTCCAAAATTTTTTACATCAAACGTTATTTTTTCCACGTAGGTTTTCTTTTTTCCAAGAAAGCATTCATACCTTCTTTTTGATCAGCATGTGCAAAGCACATGGCAAATTGCTCTTGTTCCATTGCACAAGCAGTTTTCAGATCGATATGTGCACCTTGGTATATGGCTTTCTTGATTCTTGTTCGAGCTTGGCTAGGTTTGCTGGCAATTGCCTCGGCAATCTCTCGAACCTTTTCATAAAAATTTTCTTTGGGGAAAACTTCATTAACCAATCCAAAGCTCTTTGCCGCGTTGGCATCGAACATATACCCTGTCAAACAAAGTTCTAGCGCTTTGGCTTGTCCAATTTTTCTGGGCAATCTCTGCGTACCTCCAAAACCAGGAATCACACCCAAATTGATTTCAGGTTGTCCAAACTTAGAAGTTTCGCTGGCATAAATCAAATCACACGCCATGGCGAGTTCACATCCGCCACCCAGAGCAAAACCATCTACTGCTGCGATAAAAATTTTTCCACTGGCTTCCATCATGCTTGCAATACGGTGTCCAAGTGCAGAGAATTTTCCCGCTTCAAGGGGTGAATATTCTTTCATTTGCGCGATATCAGCACCAGCAACAAAAGCTTTGTCTCCAGAACCCGTAATGACGGCTACATCTACATCATTGGAATGAACGACATCACTGATGTGCTGTCGAAGCCCCAAAAGCACATCATGATTGAGTGCATTGAGCGCCTGCGGACGATCGATCGTAATCCAGGCTACACGATCTTGAGTTTCACATTGAACAACAGAACTACTCATGTTTTTCTCCTAACGATTGTACTCGTAAAAACCTCGACCCGTTTTTCTACCATGCAACCCCGCCTCTACATATTGTCGAAGAAGTGGTGCTGGTCGATATTTATCCTCGCCCAAACCGTCATGCAAAACCTCCATGATGGCCAGGACCGTATCGAGCCCCACAAAATCTGCGAGCTCCAATGGCCCCATGGGAACATTGGTGCCAAGTTTCATGGCGACATCGATGTCTTTTGCATTTGCAATGCCTGATTCGAGTGCAAAAATGGCTTCGTTGATCATTGGACACAAAATTCGATTGACCAAAAATCCTGGAAAATCTTTGGCCAGGACTGTTGTCTTTCCCATTTGCTTGGCCAGCGCAAGCGTGGTTTGCGTGGTCTGATCAGACGTCAAAAGACCATTGATGATTTCCACCAATTGCATGATGGGAACCGGATTCATGAAATGCATTCCAATGACTTTTTCAGGTCTCTGGGTAACGCTGGCAATTTTGGTGATGGAAATAGAGGAGGTGTTGCTCGCCAAGATGGCATCGGATTTGAGAATTTCGTCAAAAGTTTTAAAGAGCTTCAATTTGAGATCTACGTTTTCGGTGGCAGCTTCAATCAAAAAATCACAGTCAGCCAAATCCTCTACTTTTGTTGTGCTTTGAATTTTTGCAAGACACTGCGCTTTATCTTGCTCTGAGATTTTTTCTTTTTTGAGCAGTCGATCCAAGCTTGTTTCAATGACTTTTGTTGCGCGAGCCAAACTTTCTTGGGAAATATCTTGCATGATCACATCAAAACTTGTGGCCGCACAAACCTGCGCAATACCACTTCCCATTTGTCCGGCACCAATGACGGCAATTTTTTTGATCTGACTCATCTTTCTACTCCCAGTGCTACGGCTTCTCCGCCACCAATGCAGAGGCTGGCGATGCCTTTGTGTTTATTTTCTTGTTTCATGGTGTGCAAGAGCGTGACCAAAATTCGGGCGCCACTTGCACCAATGGGATGACCCAACGCCACAGCTCCACCACGAACGTTCACCTTGCTTTCATCCAATTTCAAAAGCTGGTTGACCGCCAACGATACAACCGCAAAGGCTTCGTTGATTTCGTAGAAATCTACATCTTGCGACTGCCAGGAAATTTTTTCCAGCAGTTTTGAAATCGCATCGGCAGGTGCGGTGGTAAACCATTCGGGTTTTTTTGCTGCTTGGCTTTGTCCTGCAATCCACGCCAAAGGCTCGAGTTGATTTTTCTTCGCATATTCCTCACTACAAAGGACCAGTGCCGCAGCACCATCATTGAGGGAAGATGCATTGGCCGCGGTTACGGTTCCATCTTTGTCAAACACAGGTCGAAGCTCTGGAATTTTGTCGAAATGAACTTTGGCCGGCTCTTCGTCGTCTGTGATTTTGATTGTGCCTTTTTTTCGATCTTGAATTTCAACAGGCGTAATTTCATCTTTGAACAGCTGATTTTTTTGAGCGGCCAGCGCGCGCTCATACGATTGTTTGGCCAATCGATCTTGATCTTCTCGCGTGATCTTGCATTCGCGAGCGCACAGCTCCGCAGCATTGCCCATGTGGTAATCGTTGTAGACATCCCAAAGACCATCTTTGATCATGGTATCCACCATCTGCTCGTGGCCCATTCGCAAACCCGTTCGGGCTTTTTGGAGTGCGTAGGGAGCCTGACTCATGTTTTCCATTCCACCCGCTACAACGACCTGTGCATCGCCACTCGCAATGGCCTGCGCAGCGAGCATCACGCTCTTGAGACCCGAGCCGCAAACCTTACCTACAGTGGTGCACGGAATGGATTCTGGAAGACCAGCCTTGAGAGCTGCCTGACGCGCAGGCGCTTGCCCCATGGCACTTGTCAATACGCAACCCATATAGACCTCGCTAATATCGGCTGCTGGAATCTTTGATTTTTCAACGGCAGATGAAATTGCGATCGCTCCCAATTCAGGAGCGCTTACCCCTGACAAACTCCCCATGAAACTTCCGATCGGTGTGCGCGTAGCACTCACAATGCATACTTTTTTCATAGGCTCTGTGTACCAAGATTTTGACCGAAGGTACACTCTTGATCATTTCCTTCGATGGATGTGGACGGTGGATTGCACCGTCCGATTTTCATATGGCACCAAAACCCCCTTTTTGTACCGGGTACAAAAAGGGAGAAAATGTACCAGGTACACTCCTAAGAGATTCACAAGGTGATGGGAACTGGTGGTATCAGGGCTTGGTTTTTTCAGTATTGGGACTTACATCAAGTTCGTCGGTAGACTCAGCGGCTTTTTCCGGATTGTCTTGAGGCTTTTGTTCCGTTTGATCTGTTGTAGCCTCATCAGCACGAGTTGCAGGTATTTCTTCCAAGAGATTTTCGACTTTTTCTTCCTCTTTGAGAAGCGAATCCGAGGAATCCTTGGAAGAATGAAAAGCCAAGGCCAAACTTGTGGTCATGAAAATGGCCGCAAGAATGGTGGTGAATTTGCTCAAAAAAGTTGCGGCCCCACGTGCACCAAACACGGATTGACTGGAACCACCGCCAAGAGCAGATCCCATTCCCTCTCCTTTGCCTTGCTGAAGCAATACGACCAAAATCAGCAACACACTCACAATACTGTGAAAAACGACCAAAGCAATAAACATGTTTATTCTCCAAACTGTACGATTTTTACGAAGGCATCTGCCGCAAGGCTAGCCCCACCAACCAAAGCCCCATCAATGTCTTTTTGCCTCATCAGGGGCGAGATGTTTTCCGGCTTTACAGACCCTCCGTACACGATCCGAACTTGGCTCGCAACGCTTTTTGATCGGGTTTGCTCCAACCATCCCCGTATGAAGGTATGCACTTCTTGCGCCATCTCTGGACTGGCTGTCTTTCCTGTGCCAATCGCCCACACTGGTTCATAGGCAATGACAACTCTTTCGATGTCATCATCCGACAAACCCTGCAACCCGCCATGGAGCTGGTGTTCGATGATGGATAGAGTTCGTTGAGCTTCTCTTTCTTCCAGGTTTTCTCCCACACAAAAAATGGGGGACATTTCATGCTCAAGCACAGCCGCCACCTTTCTGGCCAAACTGGCATCACTTTCCTGGAAGTATTGTCGTCTCTCGGAGTGACCGATGATCACATATTCGCAATCCAAGTCCAACAGCATGGGAGCACTGATTTCTCCTGTATAAGCTCCATACTCTTCTTCATAAACATTTTGTGCGGCAAGTTTGATGGAACTACCGGTGATGGCAATGCCAAGGGGATGGAGGGAGGTAAATGGAGGCGCGACCACAATCTCTGCCTCTTGCTTGCCAGATAGGCGTGTTTTGATCTCCGTGACCAGACGTATGCCTTCCTCCACGGTCAAATTCATTTTCCAATTTCCAATGATGATCGGACGCATATTGAAAGGGCTTTTTATCCGAAATCGGGGGGTAAGTCTATATACGGCTCATCCGGCCAAAATGCGCAGGCCGGGGAGTCCCCCTTTTTCGAGGTATTCCAGACTGGCTCCGCCGCCGGTGGAGATATGATCGACGTGGTCTGCTAGGCCTGACTGATTGATGGCCGCCACAGAATCTCCCCCTCCGACCACACGATATCCGGAGCTCTTGGCAATGATAGCCGCCACTTCGTTGGTCCCCTGATTGAATGGAGGCCTCTCAAAAAGTCCCATAGGACCATTCCAAAAGAGGGTCTTGGAACCCTGAAGATATTGCTCAAAATGGGAGATGGTCTTGGGACCCACATCCAAAGCCATCAAATCATCGGGAATACTTACGCTATCACAATATTGTGGCTGACCGGGTTCCTTGATCGATGTTCCCAAATAGAAATCCTTGGGAAAAAACAAAGAAACCCCTCGGTCTGACGCTTCCTGCATGATTTTTTTGGCTCGACTGATCATATCGTCTTCCACGAGAGATCGTCCAACCCGATGTCCTCGTGCTTTGAGAAACGTGAATACCATCGCCCCACCCAAAAAAATTCGATCTGCTTTTTTCAAAAGGGTCTCAACAACTTTCAATTTGTCAGAAATTTTTGCTCCCCCCAACACCACCGAGTAAGGATGCTCACTTCTCTTGACCAATTTCGACAAGGCTTTCAATTCTTTTTCCACCAAAAGCCCTGCGTATTTCTTTTTGAACAATTTGGGCAAAGCACTGGTACTGGCATGTTCGCGGTGAAGTGTGCCAAAGGCATCGGTAACATAAACTTGATGCGAAGTTTTGAGTCTCTGTGCAAACTCTTTGTTGTTTTCCTCCTCATCGGCATGAAAGCGAAGATTTTCAAGCAAAATGATTTGGCCGCTTTGCTGATCCGTCAAATGCTTCTGAACACCACTGCCAATACAATCATCGGGAAAAACAATTTCCTTGTCCAACAACTCGGCCAATCGTTGCGCCACTGGCAACAAGGAAAACTCCTGAGAGACTCTACCCTTGGGTCGTCCCAAATGAGAAGCAATGGTGATTTTGCATTCTTTCTCCATCAAAACTTTGATGGTCGGCAAAGCCGCTCGAATGCGTGTATCATCGGTGATCTCTCCATCTTTGAGAGGAACGTTCAAATCCAAACGCAAGAAAACACTGGATCCTGATTCAACGTCCTCAAGGGTCTGAATGTGTTGATGATGATAAGGGATAGACATGTATTTTTTCCGTTCTATTTGAGAATCATAAAATCAACTTTGGAATAGGGAAGAAAAATGGTCTGAAAAGGAAAGTCTCTCAATCTTTCTCTCAAATTGCTCATTTCTTCCACGTTGAGAATCACTCCTGATTCCGTGGTGGTTTCTACCGTTCCTGAGATGCGAACTGTGTTTTCCAAAAAGGATTTTTCTTGTCCGTCTTTCATGTATCGAATCTGAAACAAAGGGGTCTGCAAAAAAATTTCTACCTTGCTTCCATCCAATTGATGTTTTTGTTTTGCAACCATGGATCATTCTCCCATTAGAAAATGGCTTTATAGAGAAAATCCAACAAAATCACCAGCACGATGATGAAAAAGATATACCCTGACCACTGTAAAAAATTGGCAATGGTTCGCGTGGAAGCCGTGGATTTTTTCAAATCGACGCTTTTCCATCTTTTCTTGGAGATATCAGGAAAAGCTGCATTGACACGAAATCCAACTACAGGAAACAACTGCTGCAAAAATTTTTCGACATTTTCTCGACGAGAGTCCGGATAATGAATGCGAAGCACTCGGGCAAGATCATCCGCAAAACTGGGCCCATCTCGATACCGATCATCTGGATCGGGTTGCAAAGATTTCAAAATCACTTCACTGAGCATGGGGGGAATGTCTTTTCGTTTTTTGTGAGGAGTGGGAACCTTGCACGCACGCACGGCATCCAAGGTCGCCTGTTCGTTTTCCCGCAAGAACAGTCGTGTAGACATGAGCATCTCATAGAGCATCACTCCAACGCTGAAAAGGTCAGATCGATGATCCAAAACCTCTCCATAAGATTGTTCAGGAGACATGTAGCTGAATTTTCCGCGAATCACTCCAGGCTGCGTTTGCACACCTTTGTTTCGAATCTCGGCAATTCCAAAATCTGCTACCTTGGCTTGGCAGTTTCGTGTGACCAAAATATTGGGGGGACTGATGTCACGATGAACAATGCCCAAAGGTTGATCATAGTGATCACGTTTGACATGAGCATACGCAAGACCTTCACAAACATCCATGGTGAACCACAGAGCAACGTCGACAGGAAAGGCCACATTCATATCCATCTGTTGGCGAATGATGTCTCCAAGAGATTTTCCATTGATCCACTCCATCGTGAAAAAATAGGAATCCTGAATTTTTCCAAAATCCAACATCTGCACGATGTTGGGGTGACGCAAACTGATGACCGCGCGAGCTTCATCGAGAAACATTTGGATGAATTTTTTTTTGGAGGCAAAATTAGGGTGGATACGCTTGAGTGCAATCGGCTCACCATTGGCACTGTAAGCAAGATAGATCTCCGCCATCCCTCCTACAGCAAGTTTTTTTTCAATCGTATATTTTCCGAACCGTAGCGCCATGCCTTACATCGTTTGCAAAGCGCTATTGTACTGCAATCTGAATGAATAGGGAAAAAATCAGACGCCTGCGGACTTCTGTTCGTCCAAAACATTGGCATAGGTGATTTGATCGCCCGCAACTTCTCGAAGCGCGGTCACAATGTGCTTGTTTTTGGATCGAACCAAAGCTGTGGAACCTTTGGCCAGCTGACGGGCCCGCTCAGAAACCAAATGGACCAGTGCAAAACGATTGTTAACCTGTTCTAGGCAATCTTCGATGGAAATTCGAGCCATGTGTTTTTCTCCAAATCTACAAAAGTAACGTAGACTGCGTATGTAACGATTTTTTCACAAAAATACAAGGGTCAAAAATGACCCTTACTATTCACAGGTTACAAACGAAATCACAACCTGATCCCCATAGTCCAAACCATTGCTGCTGTTGAGCACAACTTTTTTGGCCGAGGCATTGTAGGTAAAGGCTGTGGTGGCAGTTCCATCGATTTTGACCGAGATCTGGCTTTCATACCCAGAACAAACCGCTTCACTCAAATGGAACGTGGTCACAAGCGACACGTTTTGTGCAACCGAAGAAGCCAAACTGCTCAGCGAAGAATTGAAAGCCTGCTGGTTTCCATTGGACGCGTCTTTGAGGTCCGTCACCGTCGAGTTTCCCATGAGCTCCGCAATTTCAATCCCGAGATAAAGAGGACCATTCTCTCCCCCACTCGGAAAGCTGCTTCCAGGAACATAGCCGATGTTGCTAACATAGACAGGCAAGGCGTTGTTGAAGTTTTTCAACCCGTCCACAAACACCTGAGGGGTCAGAGTCTGCGTGTACTGGCCACTGCCATTGATGACACCGTCGGTATAGTAATTTTTTCGAGCCCGCTGTTCTTGACAATCAGGGTCACGAGGACTATCGCTACCGCTGTTGTAGGTCGCATTGAATTTGTATTCCCCGTCGCAGTTTCCATTGGCTGTGGTGTAGGAATATCCATAGCTCTGCACTTGGGTAGCATTGTTGGAGTCATTCAAAGCACCACCGCAATCGTTTTCATCACTCATCATGACAAAAGCTTGCGCGGCATTGGCACGCATACACCCCTTGGCCATGTTGTAGGCCGTATTGGAGGAGCTGGAAAAGCTTTGATACGCAGAATAGACCATGCACTCCCCTCCGTCGGAAAGCACATTGTCTTTGAATCCAGACTTATTGTAATTGTCGATGACATTTTGAAGGTTCTGACCAAACTTGGTGACAATCTGTGAATTGCTCAAAGACGAAGAGCACAGACATTCCTGGCCGGACGAAGCTCCTTGAATCTTTCCTGTTTTGTTTCCCAAATGTCCGTACATCAGGGCCACGCAGTAGTCGATCACACCTTGGCTTTCCAGACTGGAAATAAAGTTGGTAACCGATGATTTCAGAGCGGCAAACTCTCCTGTCATCGAACCTGAGGTATCGATCACAAAATACAGATCCAAGGGGAAGTTTCCAGCGGCATTGGGCTGGGAAAACGAGTTGGTCACATTAAAATAGGTTTTATCTGGATCGTCTCCATTGGTTGGTGTTTTTTCCGTTTTGGAAACCGAGTCCGGATCGTTGGTTTGAGAGCGAGTGAATGCAGACAGACCCCATCCATAATGTTGTCCACAGTAAGCCATCAACAGGCTTGCCATAGCCAGCAAACTGGTGGTTATGTATGTTTTGTTCTTCATGATTCGATTCCTCTCCAAACGTATCGCCGCGTCTACCCGGGGGCGGACAATACGCGCAACACGAAATCATTCAAGTACCATGCCAAGTCTTTTGGCTGTTATTCTAATGAGTTATTGGATCCCCCGCGCAAAACTTGCATACTTTATTTATGCAAATTTTGCATATACTGGGCCATTTCTCGCCCAATACCTTTATTCAAACGTGATTTTTGCAAACCGTCAAGATGATTGTAAAAAATTCTCGATGAGGTCTTGATTGCGCGTGAGCCGAAGTCTTTGGCTGCGAACGATGGCCCGCAAATCTTCTACGGCTGTCTCAATCTGATGGTTGATGATGACATAGTCATAATCACTCATGCTGCGAACATCCTGCTGAGCCTCTCTCAAACGCAGGGCATGATCGTCGCTCTGGGCCCGAGGGCGCCCTTTCATTCTCTCTTCCAGCTCCCGCAAACTGGGCGGCAAAAGCAAAATTCTCACACTCTGAGGAAACAATGTTGCAAGCGCTTTGGCTCCTTGATGTTCAATCACAAGAAGCACGTCTTTTCCACGGTCCAATATGTTTTGAATTTCTTGTTTGGAGGTTCCATACTTTCGATCAAAGACATGGGCCCACTCCAAAAATTCATCACAAGAAATCATGTGATCGAATTGCGTTTGGTCCACAAAATAATAATCTACGCCGTTTTTTTCCGAAGGACGTGGTGAGCGAGTTGTGTGTGAAATGGTTTTTTCAATTCCTGCGTCCTTTGCGAGCAATTGTTTGGCCACGCTGGTTTTTCCAGCTGCAGATGGAGAAGACAAAACAAAACAAATTCCTTTGGACTTCGTAGGACTCATACACCCTCCGTTATATCATAGAAACCATGGAAACGAAGTTGTGTTTCAAAAGCCAGCACATGAGAATTTTTTATTCCGTGATCAAACATCCTCATTCGAGGTTTTGAATTTGTTCACGAATTTTTTCCAATTCCATTTTCATCTGAACCACGAGTTGATTCAACTCACTATCATGAACTTTTGATCCTACGGTATTGATCTCTCGATGAATTTCCTGCACCATAAAATCCAACTCCCTTCCTACGCTTTTGGTTTGGGAAGGAAGTTGAACGAGCTGGGTCAAGCGAACAAAATGACTTTTTAGCCGTGTGATTTCCTCGCTCACATCGCTTCGCTCCGCATGAACCACAACTTCTTGATACACTCGATGGGGATCAATAAGATGTTCACCCATCATTTCGGAGATTCTTTTTTGGCCTTGTTCAATTTTTTCTTTCATTGATATCCGAGACTGTTTTTGCAAAATGCCAACGTACTTCTCCAGCTCTTTGGAACGCTTGCGAATATCTTTGATCATGACTTTTCCCTCTCGAATCCTAGACTGCTCAACATTCTCCAAAGACTGTTGCAAAACTTCCAAAAGAAAGGGGGCATGAACACTTCCATCGAACTGAGCATGAGTAGCTTGGGAAGCCATACTAAATGCGGTTTGCAGAGGTATTTGAGCATCGATATGCAACTGCTTGCGTATTTTCTCGATCTCTTTCCATACTTTTTCCACCACTACGGGATCAAAAAATTGTCCTGCTTTTTTTCCCAAATCTTCTACACGAACTGAAACATCAAATTTTCCGCGCATGAATTTTTTTTTGATCTGCTTCTCCATCTCAAATTCCAAACCAAGATCACTCTTTACGCCTTGAATTTTGATTTCAATAAATCGAGAGTTTACGCTTTTTGTTTCGATCGTATAACGGTGCGTTTGTGTTTTGAGCTCGGCTCTTCCGTACCCTGTCATGCTGGCAACATTGTTTTCCATCATTTATTGTTCTTTCTTTCGGATCAACGCACACGCCATGGCATATTCGTCACAGTGGGAAATGCTGACCTCAATCTCAAGCAGATGATCAACAGATTGATCACCGTGCACGATGGATTTGATGTAAGGAGATCGATTTTCCCGATGACCCACCTCAATGTTCGAAACAATCAAAGGGAAAAAGGATTGGGCTGCTTTGACCACGGCTTCTTTCGCACAAAAGGTCCCCGCAAAATGAGGCCATGGATCTGAAAATCGCTCACAATATTCAATTTCACTCTGCAAAAACACTCGTTTCAAAAAAGCCGGACCACACGCATCCCCATGCCGAAATCGCGCAATGGATTCTACATCGACCCCGACACTGGGCATGGGAAAAGGTTCTTTGGAGTTTTGCTTCATGACAAAAACAGCTTCCTGCTATATATCTGCTTAGCGTGAAGAGTACAGCGAAAACCAAAGTCAACCTAAGCATCGGTGCATGCAGCAGCATCGGACCCCATTGCGTGTTGCATTCGGGAAAACTTGGTGAAAACGTCACCGTGGGAGCCGGAACAATCATCGGCAAAAATGTTTCCATCGATTCCGAAGTGTCGATTGGGGCAGGCTGTTTGATCGAGGACAATGCGGTGATCGGTCGAAACGTTGTCATCGATTCTGGAGTGATCATCTCCAAAGGCCAAAAAATTCCCGCCAATCAGCACATTTCTCGCAACGCATAAGATTTTCGCAAAGTCCCATACATGAAGGAGTTCGTAAAAGAAGGGGGGACTTACGACTCATCCTCTCAACGGTACCTTTAACGAAAAGACGGAAGTTCCGAAAAACTTTACAGTTTTTAAAAAAAATGAAATGCTCCTACTACTTTTGGCCCTATATATATTGCAATGATCGACGCACATATTCAAAACCAAGAACTCTCAAAAGATTCAGACTTTTTTCTATCTATTTTTAAAGACACATTTGAACCTGGACTTGAGGGAAAATACGCCCTTTCCTTCGAACAAGACTTCTCGCAGCATTTGGGATGTGTGTATTCGATTTCAAGCAATGCCTTGGCTGCCAGTTTGCGAAAATGCTTCGCTCACTATGGTCTCGGTGAACACGATGAAGTGATTTGTACGGCCTGGCTTGGAACCCAGTACATTCAAACTGTGATTTCTTCCAAAATTGTTCCTGTTTTTGCAGAAATTTCACCATACACGTTGGGCATTGATTTCAGAGATGTGAGCCACAAACTCACATCCAAAACAAAAGCGGTCATCATGACCTATCCCTATGGAATTCCTAGTGACATCAGCTATCTTCATAGTCTTTGCAAAGAAAAAAACATCGTACTGATTGAAATCGTTCCCCAGGCCTTTGCCACCAAATACAAAAACAAAAACATCGGGACGTTTGGCAATGTTGGACTGATCGAATTCCATCCCAAACACATGTACTGCGGAGATCATTCTGGAATCATCATCACCGACGATGAAATGTTGGCGCAGCATCTTCGCGGACCCTACCCCACACATGAAACCAGCAGCAATTTTAGCGAACTGGAAGGTGTGATCGGTCTATGGATGCTTGATCAACTTGAAAAAAACGAAACCAAGCGGAATGATCTCGCACAACGCTTAGACCGTAACTTGGAAACCATTCCCAATGTGAGCATTTTTCACGAACTGTGCGAAGCCAAATGGGATCGACAAGTGTATCCTCTTCGTGTTTCTTCGTATGTTCGAGATGAACTTTTCGAAGCTCTCGCCTCACAAGGATTGCGTGTCAAAAAACCCGACCATCCCTCTCACTTGCACTCGTTCATTCAAACGCATTTGCGACCACCGCAGTTGATCCAAACAGAAAAACTCTCCAAAGAGTTGATTCTTATTCCGATTGAAGAAGGATTGGGGAAACAGGAAGAAGATGTCTTGGTGACAACCATTCAATCGTTTTTTGTCAAAACCAAAGATCTTCGCTATTTCGCCTGATTTCTATTCCGATTTTTTTCGAGAATCAAAAACGTTTACGAGTTCCAAGAAGGATTTTCCAACACGAGGGCGATGCCCTGCCCTCCACCAATGCAGGCACTGACCAGAGCCCATCTCTTATTGGCTCTTGCGAGTTCGTGAAGGGTTGTGAGTGTGATCCTTGTTCCACTGCACCCCAAAGGATGCCCCAATGCAATTGCTCCACCATTGACGTTGAGTTTGTTTTGATCAATCCCAAGTTCACGAACCACCGCAAGAGTCTGCGCAGCAAAGGCTTCGTTGACTTCGATGAGATCCATATCTTTGATGGTTTTGCCAAATTCATTCAACGCCATGCGAGCCGCAGGAACGGGTCCGATACCCATGATGTCCGGATCACACCCCGCCACACCATAACTTTTTACAACACCCAAAATGGGGAGATTGCGTTTTTTGGCTTCGTATCGAGAAGTCACAAGCACCATGGCCGCTCCATCACACATACCACTTGCGTTGCCCGCGGTTACAACTCCGTCTTTCAAAAAAACGGGTGGAAGTTTTCCCAATGCTTCTAGAGTTGCATCTTCTCTCACATGCTCATCCGTAGAAACCAATGTGGTTTGTCCTTTGGGCCCTTTGACTTCGACAGGGACAATCTCACGATCAAAAAATCCTTCTTGTTTGGCACGAGATGCGTGTTGCGATGACTTCAAAGCGAATGCATCGCATTCCTGACGAGATAGATCATATTTTTTGGCAAGATTTTCGGCCGTGATGGCCATGGGCAACCGATTGTATGAATCCGTGAGTCCTTCTTGCAATGAATCTTGCAAATTTGCATGTCCCATTTTGAACCCGAGGCGATATCCTCGGATCACATGAGGGGCTTGGGTCATGTTCTCTGCCCCACCCGCCAACACCATCTTGGCTCGGCCCAACAAAATTTCAAAAGCTGCATTGATGATGGACTGAAACCCGGAACCACACAATCGGTTGACGGTATAGGCCGGAACTTCAATCGGAATTTCACAACGAAGACCCACATGTCTTGAGATGTAGGCCGCGTCTGCACTGCTTTGAATCACATTTCCTACGATCACGTGATCAATGTCTTGGGGAGAAATCCCAGCTCGCTCGATCGTGGCTTTGGCAGCACAAACCCCCAAATCGGTGGCTGTCAAAGATGAAAAAGATCCACAAAATTTTCCAAAGGGCGTTCGAGCACCCGCAACGATAACAATTTCACGATTTTGATCAAAATGATTCCCCAACATGATCGATACCTAAATCATGCCTATGTTTTTTTCGCAATGTTTTGCCCTTTGAAGGTTTTTCAGATCTGATATGCTTCCGACCATGAATCCGAAGACATTGGCTCCCTCGGAGATCGAATCGATCTTGTCTACGTACATGGCGTTTCCTCATGGAAAATCTTATGGACAGGTATCCACCGTAGACCAAGAAGACCAACCGGATACTTGCACCGTGCACTGGCATGCCCTGATGAACTGGAATGTTCTGGGATTTTGTACCCATCGACAATCCACCAAATTTCACAACCTTGGACAAAATCCATTCTTGTCTGGATGTTATTGGAATCGAGAGCAAGGCTTTCAGCTTCGATGGAAAGCCGTCGCATCTCTAGAAGCCATTTCACAGAACCCGGAACTCAAACAAAACTTGTGGAACTTGTTGCGCAAAGAAGTACGCACGGCCTACTGGCTTTGTCACATGGGACTCCCCTTGGGCATGGCTGATCTTCCATCCATCAACCATGATCAAATCCCTGAGGAATTTTCCCCCGTATTGTGCAATGTTCACGAATGGGATCTTTTTTGGGATGCTTCTTCCCAGAAAGACAGTGAATACCGATTTGGGAAACGAACAAAATACATTCTGGATCAAAGCCAACAGTGGGAAGCGAAAAGTGTCAACCATGTGCATTCGGCGATCCTTGAGGGCCCAAAATAGCCCTGTGGAACCAGGTTCAATTTCTTCCCCAGCTATGATAGAGGAACAAACATGTCGACAAATACTCGATCCATCATCACAGCTGTAGAACACTACTTTCCGGAGAAGATTCTGACCAATGCCGACATGGAAAAATTGGTCGACACTTCTGACGAATGGATCCAGACACGAACAGGCATTCAAAAACGACGAAAAATTAAGCACGGAGAGGCGGCCAGCGATTTGGCTGCTCGAGCCATTGAAAAACTTTTGAAACAAAAGAAGATGGCTGCCAAAGACATTGAGTTGATCATCGTGGCCACAGTTACACCCGACATGATGTTTCCCTCCACGGCCTGCCGCATCCAAGAGAAAATTGGTGCTTCTCACGCCTGGGGATTTGATGTTTCGGCAGCATGCTCTGGATTTATTTTTGCTCTATCGACAGCAGATCAATTCATCGTCTCTGGTCGCTACAAAAATGCGCTGGTAGTGGGCGTCGATGTAATGAGCAGCATTTTGGACTACAAAGATCGAAATACCTGTGTGCTGTTTGGAGATGGATGTGGAGTGGTTTTGCTGGAACCAGAACCCGAAGCCTCAAGCCTAGGCATCATTGATCACATCTGCAAAATCGATGGCAAAGGAGGTCAGTATCTCTATATGCCAGGGGGTGGTAGCTTGAATGGAACCAGTCAAAAAACACTGGATGAAAACATGCATGTTGTCCACCAGGAAGGAAAACAAGTTTTCAAATACGCCGTGACCGAAATGGCCAATGTTTCCGAGGAAATTTTGGAAAAAAACAAACTTTCTGCGCAAGACATTGATTGTTTCATTCCTCACCAAGCCAACCTTCGTATCATCGAATCCTGTCAAAAACGTCTCAAACTTACCGACGACCAAGTGATCGTCAACATCCAGGAGTACGCCAACACGACTTCCGCTACCATTCCCACATGCATGTCCCAAGCTGTAGATGCAAAAAAAATCAAAAAAGGTGATTTGGTTCTGATTGCGTCTTTTGGAGCAGGGTTCACATGGGGTGCTTCGCTGATCCGATGGGCCTACTGATTTTTTTCATGTTGTAAGCATGGCTCGCAAAATCACCATGTCAGGCATTTCCCTGAAATCATTTTTGTTTGTGTAGATTTTTTGATTTTTCGATCTTCTACAGGTAGTAGCAAATTATGGATTTGTTCTGGTCTACATTTGAATCCAACTGGGGCAACATGCTCTTGGTCTCCAATCACCGGGGACTTGTCCACATCACGCTTCCATCTTCGAAAAATCAGCAGAATGTGTTGGAAGGGTTTTCAAAGAAAAAAGATCACATCATCACCCACAAAGAAAACAGCATTTTGTACCAAACCAAAAAGCAACTGGAAGAATATTTTGCGGGAAAATCGACGCATTTCAATCTACCTCTTCATATCGAAGGCACTCCTTTTCAAACCAACGTATGGAATGCACTACGATGCATTCCCTTTGGAACCACATGGTCTTACAAAAAGCTTGCAACTTTTTTGGACAATCCCAAGGCGATAAGAGCTGTGGGGAATGCCAACAACAAAAATCCTTTGCCCATCGTTTTACCCTGCCATCGAGTCATTGGGAGCAACGGTGATTTGGTGGGGTATGCTGGTGGAGTGGAACTGAAGAAAAAGCTAATTGCCCACGAAGCTTCCACAGCGCAATTAGAATTTGGTGCCTCGGGTACTACGGACTTGATCGAACCACGACTGAGTCACATCACACCACAACACTAGGCCCTGAAAGGGTGAATACTTTTCATATTTGCTTTTGATGTCTTTGTCGCTGGGCGCCTCAGATGTTTTCCACATGGTTTTGAGCTGTCCCCGCACCCAGCTATCTACGCCAAGTCCTTGATACCTTCCCATAAAACGCATGAGATTGTCGACGACATAGGGTCCCACCCCAGGCAACCGAAGAATTTCCTTGCGAAGAACTTCATCCGCCCCTCCATCCGATGGCCAAGATTCGGGATCGATCTGTCCTGATGTCACCATCTGGGAAATCTTTTTCACATGAGGACCCCGATATCCACATCGAATTTTGTTTTGATAAAACGATTGTGGTTTTTTGGCCAATTCTTGTGCCGTAGGAAACAACCTATGACCTTTGACCTCTTCTCCAGCATGTTCACAAAGTCGATTCACCATCAAGGTGGTAAAACTCCAGCTGCAATTGGTGGTCAAAATCAATTTGATCAAATCCTCAAATACAGTTTGCGAGGTAAGCAATCGTCCCATGCCCAACTCGACAATCCATGAACGATCATGACGACTGGCCATTTGATAAAATGGATTCATATCCTTTTGAAGCCCAAATATTTTTTTGATGGCCTGCACATGCGAGGAGGTTAATTTTCGACTGCTTTCCAAAAGCAACTTTCCTCGTTGCATACGAGCCTTCACAACGACATTTGGACCACGTAAGGCAAACTGGATGGAAGATCGGTCTTTTTGGGTTTGAAACGGTTGCAAGGAACTCCAACCGTGAGACATTAACACGGAAGAAAAATCAAAATATTGATCTACCGGAAGAGTGGTCTGAGCCATACCTTATTCGAAGGCTGCAATTCCAGTAAGCGTTTGGCCGATGATCAATTGATGGATATCGTTTGTTCCCTCATAGGTATACACAGATTCCAAGTTGACCATGTGTCTCATGGAACAATATTCATCCAAAATTCCATTGCCACCCAAAATATCTCGACTCACTCTCGCAGCATCCAAAGCAATTTTTACGTTATTCATTTTTCCCATCGAAATGTGTGCAGGTGTGATTTTGCCTTGATCTTTGAGCTGGCCCAAACGGAATGCGAGAAGCTGACCTTTTGTGATCTCGGTGGCCATGTGAGCTAACTTTTGTTGAACCAACTGAAAACTTGCAATGGGCTTGTCGAACTGGATTCGATTTTTCGAATAATCCAGGACTTCATAAAAACATGCTCCTGCCGCACCCAAAGCACCCCAAGCAATTCCATATCGTGCCTGCGAAAGGCAACTCAGCGGTCCTTTCAGACCCACCACATTGGGTAACACGTTTTCCTGCGGAATTTCGCAGTGATCAAAGGACAACTCGGCAGTGTCGGAAGCTCGCAAGCTCAACTTGCCTTTGACCTCAGTTGCAGTGAACCCTGGAGTTCCCTTTTCAACAATGAATCCCCGAATGCCCTCATCGGTTTTGGCCCACACAATGGCAAGATCTGCCATGGTCCCATTGGTGATCCACATTTTTGTTCCATGCAGAACCCAACTGGAGCCTTTTTTTTCTGCTCGTGTGATCATCCCAGACGGATTGGAACCAAAATCAGGTTCTGTGAGTCCGAAACATCCTATTTTTTCTCCGGCCGCCATTCCTGGAAGCCATTTTTCTTTTTGCTCTTTGGAGCCAAATGCATAGATGGGATACATGCACAAGGATCCTTGGACCGAAGCAAAACTTCGAATGCCAGAATCTCCTCGTTCCAACTCTTGCAAGATCAACCCGTAAGAAATTGCATTGAGTCCAGCGCAATCATAACCCTGCAAGTTCGCCCCCAAAAGCCCCAGCTCACCCATGGTTTTGATCAAGTGTCGGGGAAACGTTCCTTCGGCCGCATGTTTGGCGATGATGGGAAGAACTTCATCCTGAACAAAGCTACGAACCGTATCACGGATCATCAGCTCCTCTGGGGAAAAAAGTTCCGTCAACAACACATAATCTAGGCTTTCATAAGGCTTCATGATTTCTCCTCAAACAATCAAACTGCTCAATTCTCGAAACGGCATTTCCAAAGCTTGCGCCACAGCTTGATACGTGATGTGACCTTTGTAGGCATTGACGCCCAACTGGAATCCATAGTCATCCGACAAGGTTTGATCAAAACCTTTTTCCACCATCTTGCGTGCATATCCCAATGTGGCATTGGTCAACGCATAAGTCGAAGAATTGGGAACCGCTCCCGGCATATTGGCCACACAGTAGTGCAAAACTCCATCCACAAAAAACGTCGGTTGATCAAAGGTTGTGGGTTTGCATGTTTCCACACATCCACCTTGATCCACAGCCACATCCACAATGACAGAGCCTTTGCGCATTTTTGAAATCATCTCTTTTGTCACCAATTTGGGTGCCCGAGCACCAGGGAGCAAAACTGCACCAATGAGCAAATCGGATGTCACCACAGATCTTTCAATATTATACGTATTGGATTTGAGTGTCGTGATTTTGGATCCAAAAACATCGTCTAAATATTCCAATCGATGAATGTCCACATCAATGACAGTTACATTGGCGCCCAACCCCACAGCAACTTTGCATGCATTGATTCCAACCACACCCCCACCGATGATGGTGACTTTTCCGCGATCAATTCCTGGAACGCCCCCCAACAGGACTCCTCTGCCACCATTTTCTTTTTGGAGCCAGCTCGCGCCGATCTGGGCTGCCATTTTTCCTGCCACTTCACTCATGGGTTTGAGAAGCGGCAATGCACGATTGTGATCTTCGATGGTTTCATAGGCAATTGCCGTAACTTTTTTCTCGACCAGTACATTGGCCAACTCAGGCGCTACGGCAAGGTGAAAAAAAGTATAGATGATTTGCTGAGGTTGAATGCGATCAAATTCGGATGCAATGGGTTCTTTGACTTTGATGATCAACTGAGCCTGTTTCCATACTTGTTCGGGTGTATCAACAATTTTTGCCCCTACTTCGATGTATTGTTGATCGGCGATTCCACTTCCCAATCCAGCGCCTTTCTCCACCAGTACGGTCGCACCAGCTTTGATCAATTCCTTTACGCCAGCAGGTACAAGTCCAACACGATATTCTTGAATTTTGATTTCCTTTGGTACACCAACAATCATTTTTGTCTCCATTCTGGGGAATAGATCTATCAAATCTTGTCGAGTTCGCAATGGAAACCTTGAGTGACTGTACGACGCGACCAGCTCAATAGGAAAAACGAGAACTCCACCTGCACTCAGGACCGATTTGGCCCAGTTCAGGTCGAAGTTGATAGTAGTTTTCCGGTCTGATTCCTTCTTCTTCGATGACCTTCGCTTGCTGAGACAGAGTTTGATTTCCTGATCCCAAAAAACCAAAATTGGGAAAATTGCGATGTTTATTGTTCAAAATACTGATTTGACCTACTGGATAGGGAGTTTCAAAAAGCAGATTCGGGCCAGAAGGATAGTCCTGATCCATCGAAAAAACATTGTCATTGACCTGGACAGATTTTCCAAGCGAAGCATTGCTCTGATACCCACTGTGATGACTCAACAAGCGAAACCCTCCTTGAGCCAAAAACAAATTGTTTGAGAACTCCAAACGGTCCAACCTGGCTTTGGATTCAAAAATGGTCAAGTTGGCTTTGTCAGTATGAACAATATTGTGGCTGATGCGGTTGTTTTTGCTCCAATGTACAGGTGTTCCACTCTCATGAAGAGTGAAATTGAAAAGTCGAGTGACTCCTTGCCCACCCGTTACATCAAAAACGTTGCAATCTACAATAAAATGAGAAGCCACAGCCTCGATACTCATGCTCTGCTTGTTGAGAAACAAATTTTCAGAAATGTAAAAAGAATATCCGGAAGGCAAGGCATGATTGGCGTATCCCGATCCAGGTTCCAAATTGTTGAAGGCCAACGAAAGTTTTTGGTCAAAAAAGTTTCGGATGACGTGACCGTTGTTGGTTGCGATTCGAAAAAATTCCAATGCGATGACATTATAATTTTTTGGATCATGGCCAGTTTGAAATTCTACGTCCTCAATCAAAAAATCTTCCAACGCCACGTTCGTGATTTGCTCGCCTTGAAAATTTCGGCCATTGAATTTGATCCCAAAACCTTCGGGATAATCTACTCGGCCTCTCCGAATCACAAGATCCTTATATCTTCCGACTGTCCAAACAGCTCCTCGATTGTATCCCTGGAATTTTGAAGAATTCGATACCCAAAAATTTTCCAATCGAAATTCATTCGCTGAAGCCGATTTTTGAACATGTGTTCCCGCATTATTTTGATTCAAAATGGCCGACCACTCAAAATCTTTCAAATCGATATCCTGAAGACGAACTCCACCAATGTTCAGAGAGTTGATTCCATATTCTGTTTTCTTGTTCCGACCATCCAACGTGAGTGTATGAAGAAGAATATGAGCATGCTCTTGAGAAGTGCTTTCTTGCCCATCGGTTTGATCAACTCCCGACACATGAAAAATCTCATCTTGAGATAAGCTGCGAATCACAACACCTTTTCGTGATTCTCCTTGGATGCAAATCTGTTTGGGAAGAGTCAGACTTTGCGATTCGGTATAAATTCCATCCGCAAGAAAAATTTCATCCCGATTTGGGACACTCACAACTCCAAATGCATATTGAAGCGTTTTGCAAGGAGCATTTTGATCACATTGCCCTTGATCCACTCCAGTAGGGGACAAAAAGATTTCTTGGTTCTGACACCCTGTCTTGGCTTGGTCTTGTGTATCAAAAAAAATCTCGGCATGGAGCGTCCGTGCCATGGCATGGTTGTCTTTTTGTGAAATCACAACTCGTTGGGAACCAAACACCGGCTTGGGGGTTACGACATGTTGAAAATGGCCACCCATGCAGGGTACCGTTTCTTTTTCAGCCAAAAAGGAACCCCAGATCACCACATCTTGTCCAGTGTTGTCACAACTTCCCGTCAGTTCAACGGGTTCAAAAAAAACGGCGCGGGCTGGTGATGTCAGGCTCAATGGCGAATGACTTTGCGTTTGGTTCTGGTTATTGGCTCCAGCAGATTGTACCGAAGATCCAAAACCTTGATTGCTTATCCATGTGCTTGCACCCTCAGAAAAGAAAATAAATCCAGATGGCTCCGATAGCCCATCAAAGTGCAAACTCTGTCCCCCACCATGGTTTCCACAAGCCACACTCAACAGTGTGATCACAAACCATTTCCTCGACCTTCTCTTTTTCATGGGCCCCAAATACCTCTTTTTGTACTGACTTTCAAGGGTGAAGCATTCAAGATATTGAAATCAATGAATGTTTTTCTCTATTGAGAATGTTGCAAGGCGTAAAATGGTCGAGGAATTTGATGCTGGTCAAAAAGCTCTCGGATCCTCAGAGTCAAATCTGATTCAAAAGGTTTTTCATAGCGAGTTTCAATCACATACGCTTTGATTCGAATGCGAATGCACAAAACTTCGCGGAACATTTCTTCGGAAAATAAAATAAAAAAAGGCTTTTTCAAGTAGACATACCGACTAGAAATGATGATTTCACGAAGCCACTGTTCCAATTGGTCCAGGTCAGCGTGAATGGAAACATAAAAATCATTTTGTGTCATCATGTCCAATGCGCCCGAATTCGCCGAGGTAACGGTTTCCGAAATAAACTGATTGTTCGGAATGGTCACCGTACTGTCATCCAAAGTACGAAGTTGTGTGCTGCGAAGACCAATGGAAAGAACATCTCCATAGGCTCCACCAAAAGAAACTCGATCCCCAACCTGAAAAGGTCTCTCAAACAAAATCAAAAATCCTGAAAGAACCGATGCAGCAACGTCCTTGAGTCCAAACCCTACCGCTACGGCCAGTGAACCTCCAATGGCAAAAATGACTTCACGGGAAAATCCAAAAATGGCCAAAATAGAAATGGCAAAACCTACCAAAAGAACCAGGAATCGAACCACCGTCGTCCATTGTTCGATCAATAGCCGGTATTCAGGAAATTTTGAAAGCAACCTGGTTTTGCTTCCAATGATCAATTTCGAAATGATCACTACGCCCATCGCCAAAAAAATACTGAGTAAGATAGATGACAATTGAATGGCCGAAAACAAATCTTTGAAAGGTGTGTCCATTAGACCTTCTCTCCTTGATAGAGTAAATTTCGTCGAAGAAGATAGTGAGATACCGAACGATACCAAAAGGAATCCAAATGTAGTGTTTTGCTTCTGGCGTTTTCATACACAATTCCATGAACATCCAAGGTTTCAAGCAAACGATCTACAATCTGCTCGTGAGATCTCAAAACACTGCACAAATTTTCACGACTGAGTCCATTGTGTTCCACAATTGCGGCCAAAAGCATCAATGCTGGATCTGAAATTTTTTCTAGAACAACAGAGTCCGGCACATCAAACAAAGCAACCTTGGCAGAAGATGCTGAAACCTGCAGCGAGCTGGTCCAAAAATACATCGCTTCTCGTGGGTTTCCTTTCGTAAAATCCCACAAAATTCTGAAATACAGTTCTTTTTCTTTTTCTTTTTGATCCCAGCTTCGAGGTTTCCATGAATTTTTTTCGCTGTACGAGAATTGAGAAAAGTCCAATGACATATCAAATTCTTCATTCCGGGAAAAAATCAGTTGTTTGATTTCTTCTTCCTTTAACCCTTTGAGATGAAAAACATGAGAAAAACAATTCATATCTGCCATGGCGTGGCGTAAAAATCCCCAGGTATGAATATTCAAGGTGCAAAGCCAAAAATGTTTTTTGGCTTTGAGCATAAGGTTCAAAAGAAATGAAAATGCATCAAAACCTCCAATGGTTCGTAGAACTGCATTTTCAAGACGCTCAATGATAAACACTTGAGGCTCCAATTCATTAAAATGATCGATCAAGTGCTGCTCAGATTCAAATTCCTGATCAAAAATAGACTTCGATATAAGAGAAAACAATTTATTTTTTTGATACGAACCATATGGAATACGAACACGTTTCCAATCGTTGTGACTCTGAAAACAAAATTGATCCAAAAGAGCACTTTTCCCGATGCCACGCTCCCCGGTCAGCAATATGGTTCGACCCGTTTCAGACTCTTTCCACTTGATGTACGCATCTTGCAGTGAAGTAGAAATTTCTTTTTGACCAACATGCCATTGAGATTTCCACAGGCTGTATTGCCCAAATGCCTCTTCGTAACCTTCAGGAAGATTTTGAAAACTGATCTGTGTAGAACGTTGCTTCCTTGATCTCTCCAAAATGGCTCGGCTGACCATGGCCTGAAACCTTTTGCTTACTTGTGTATCAATGAGTCGTTTTCCAATACGTCTCCATGCAATGAGGTATACGCCGAACCCACCTCCCAGAAGCAAAAGCGCAGGTTCCCAGATTTTTCCTTTGGAAGCATCCAACCATTTTTTCCATCGAGCGTCTGCAGAAACATTTCTGCATGTTTGCCTCCAATTCTCAATGTGTCTACGTACACCCCAAAGTAACATTGGTAGAGCCAAAAGAGCGGCCATCTGCCCAAGCCATTGCTCCATCCACGAAATGGTAAAAAACTGCGTAAGAAAAATGGCAACCACTTTCCACACTACCCAGAGTCGAAGCAGATAAAAGGGAATCAACCGAAACGTCGACTCGATGGCCAATACCTCTGCTTGTGCTTGCCCATAGCTTCGATATTTTCGCTGACTGATGATGGGAACGATGGCTTCCAAAACACCCAAAAAAAGAAAATATTGAAGAAAAAGTGTCAAATAGGGGATAAGACTCTGGAGCTCCGAAAATCCTGATTGGGTCCCCAATGAAATCAACAAAAAACTCGCGCACCCAATCACAAAAAATGGGTAGAAAGACTCCAAAAGATCGGCACACCAGTGAAGAAACCTAGAAAAGGAACTTCGAACAAACCACGATTGTGTCAGATTGCGAAAGCCTTGAATCAAAGGCGTTTGAAAACGAAACGCTGCATAGGTCACCAAAATCAAAAATAACACTTTTGACCACTGTCGTATCCATTTGAGCCACTGCCAGAGCCACTGCGCAGGACTTCTCTGGGAAGAAATTTGACTTCGAGTCCATTTGTATTTGATTTTGTGCAATGAAAAAACGATCTCTGCGTACATGCTATGAATTTCGGTATGCACATACAAAAATGGAGATCGATCTGCTTTTTGTTCGACCTTTCTCCAATGCCCTTGAGAGTCGACGAGTAGGTCTGCCCGAAACATTTTGAGCAAAAATCTCAATGCCTGTTCAGATTCCATCGCACTTTGGATAAAATCTTTTCGCTCCCCGACCACCAAAGACAAGAAATTCCCAAAATCATTTTTTCGTTTCTGATAACTTTGGATCACATCCATTTCTTTGGGATACTGAAGTTCCAAAGCGCCAAAACTTTTCAAGATCATTCCTTGATCAGGAGGTTGTGGGGGATCAAAAAACTGTGGATCTTCCATGCGAAGATTTGATTCATGAAGCGCTTGCTTGACTTGGTCCATGGTAGAGGTCCACAAAGAAGCTTGTCCACTTCCATTGTTTTCCAATCCAGCTTTTTCAAACGCAATCCAAAATTGCTCGCGTTTGGTTTTCCAATTCTCCAAACGATCAGCCATCTGTTTGGATTGACTAGCAATCATCGCTCGATAGCGGTTCAAATCTGCATAAGCGTTTTCCAATTTTTCTTTTTCAACATAAACCTCACGTGTGATGTCAGACTGATTCGTCTTGTTGATTTGTTTGGCGATAAGTTCTTTGTTTTTTTCTACTTTTTTGTTCTCTTGCTGAACCTGATCAATTTGTTTTTGAGCTTGCTCTTTGGTTTCTTGAATGAACTTGATGGATTTTGCATCTTCCCATTTCTTTTTTCTCTGCTCCAAAGGAAGATCTAAGGCTCTCATCATCAACGTAGCAAGCCGCCTCTCTTGGCTTTTTTCTTCAGGCGTTTCTTCAAGTTTTGCAGACCATTTTGATTTTTCTTGAGTTGCCTCATCTGAAAGAAACCAACGAGGATCCAGAATGCTTTGCAAGCGATGGAAATCCACCGATTGATTTTCTAAAAATGCCTGGAGAAGTTGGACCTTTTCAGAAACCAGAAGATTCTCAGAGGTTGTCTGGGAGGGCTCTTGTGCATAAGCCACATGAAGATGTGGAATGGCCCACAACATCAAAACATACATCAAAAAAAATCTAGTGCGTCTCACAAGGTCCTTATGGAAATGGTTTTTTTCTCTACGTATTCGTCAAGACCATACTTGGAACCTTCTCTTCCCAAACCAGATTGTTTAACACCTCCAAAAGGACTCGCAACATCTGAGATGATCCCTTTGTTGATCCCAACCATGCCATACTCCAGATTTTCGGCCATGTACCAGCTTCGGGATAAACTTTGTGTATAGCAATAGGCTGCAAGCCCGTAATGTGTGTCATTGGCCAATTCAAGAGCTTCCTGATCCTGACGAAATGTCGTGATGGCCACCACCGGTCCAAAAATTTCTTCTTTGAAAATGTCCATAGAAGATTTGATCCCCGTAAGCAAGGTTGGGGCGTATCCATTGCGCATCGAAAGAGGTTGACCACCTTTGTGAAGTACCGCACCCTGATCAATAGCTTGGGTCACCAAACGTTTGACTTTTTCAAGACCTTCATGGTTGATCAAAGGACAAATTTCATGTTGTTCATCCAGCCCGGATCCTGTTCGCAACGTATCCATGGCTTTCATCATTTTTTTCACAAAGGCCCCAAGGACAGAATCATGCACCAAAAAGCGATTGGAACAAACGCAAGTTTGTCCGGTGTTTCGGAATTTGGATTGCATGGCACCTTCGACCGCTGCATCTAGATCTGCATCCTCGAAGACAAGAAAAGGTGCATTGCCTCCCAGTTCCAAAGAAATGTTTTTGACCGTAGAAGATGATTGTTTCATCAACAATTTTCCGACTTCGGTCGATCCCGTGAAGGTAATTTTACGAATCTGAGGATGTGTACAAAAAAACTCTCCTATGGTTTGTGGATCCCCATTGATCACCTGAAACAAACCTTTCGGTGCATCTAGACTGTCAAAAACCTTTGCAAGCGCCAAAGCAGACAACGGCGTAAGCTCTGAAGGTTTCAGTATCATCGAACAGCCTGCAGCTAGTGCAGGAGCCAATTTTCGAGCGATCATCGCCAGGGGGAAATTCCAAGGTGTGATGGCAGCACAGACACCCACTGGTGATCGAAGCACCATGATCTTGTCCTTTGAACTTGGGCCAGGAATGGTATCGCCGTAGATTCGTCTGGCTTCTTCTGCATACCACTGGAAAAAATTGGCTGCGTATTGGACTTCTCCCTTGGCTTCGATCACCGATTTACCTTGTTCGGATGAAATCAACGTAGCAAACTCGTCTTTATGATCCAATAGTTTTTGATAGAGACGATAAAGAAATTCTGATCGATCGGAAGCAGATTTTTGACTCCACTCTTGAAAGGCTTGATGAGCATGCTGAACCACGGACTCATGGTGACATGGATCCATCATTTCCACTTGAGCCAAAACCTCTCCTGAAGCAGGGTTTTCAACCTGAAAAAAGGATGAACTCAAAGGCTGTTGAAAAACTCCCCCGATATAGTTCAACGAAGTATAGATGGAAAGATTAGAAATGCTTGCACCCATTACGACAGGATCACTTTCTTTGGCGCACGCATCAAGCGATACAAGTCCATTCCCTCATGCACAGAACCTGCACTGGTAACGGCAATCACGTGAGCATCATCGGGTGCGATGATCTCTTGAC
Source organism: Bdellovibrionota bacterium (assembly GCA_041391365.1). Lineage (GTDB taxonomy): Bacteria > Bdellovibrionota_G > JALEGL01 > JALEGL01 > JAGRMV01 > JAGRAX01. The sequence goes on from JAWKOC010000003.1 coordinate 108,185, forward strand.
TGATGTTCTTAAGGTAGGCACTGGTTCCTCGGAGTCCCTGATCAATGTTGGAGAGATAGATGATTCCCAACCGTTGTCCTTTGGCGACTTTTTCTCCTGAACGAACATGAGAATGAAAAAAACCACCTATACTCGCCCACACATTGTAAAAATCATCATAGTCGCAGTACAGGGGATGTTCGACCGCGACTTGAACTTCATCACAAACTCCTTTGTAAGAAAGATACGACAAGATTTGATTGCATTGTTGGGTAGCTAGACCTAGGTCGATGGATTGCATGTTTCCCAATTCCAACGTGTAGGACTCAAACGACGGTCGATTGGAAAAACTTTGTGGTTTTTTTTAGTGAAGAATCTGAGCAAGCGTCCACCAAGGATGAAAAGCTGCCTCATCCAATGCCCCACCACACTTGTTTGGGATGCTGATATGAAATTCAAATCCGAAATGCGCCGCACTTGAAAGTGCGTAGGAGGGTGAATAAACATAAGGACAAGAGATTGAATCACAATGAAGATCCAAAACAATATCCGATTGAATCGACAACAACTGAAGTTGAGCATTGAGTTTTTTGTGATAGGCCAAAGGTTGTGAAAGATACGACTGTAAGACTTCTTTCATGCTTTGTTTAAACTCAGATTCAATTTGCTCTTGACGAAGATTCAATCGAGATTCTACCCACTGATCCAATAAAATCTGGTGAGCATGAGCCTGAGCTGAGGCGTGCACCGCAACCAAATTTACATAATGACGATTCCAATTCTCTCCTGTGTCAGTACAAAATCTTCCATAGGTATACTCTCCTGTTTTTGCATTGGATGCCATAGCATTGGCAACAGGAACAATTCGAACATTCCCCATCGGAGGTTTTCGATGAAAGTGATCAATGAGAAGCTGTGCAACCAAAAATCCCTGCAACTCATCTCCATGAATCCCTGCTTGGATGTATACAGAAGGAGCGCGAAGATCGCGCCCTGGAATGTCCACATATTGGAGTGAAAGATCACCAAAAATCAATTTGCGTAGAGATACACTGTGGGTGTTCATACCCTACAGATATACGAGAAATATCGTTTGATCTCAAATATTGTCTCATAGAAAAATGAGAACAAGCAAAATTGGGCTTTTGGCTCGCGTTTAGTCTACTTGCTTGCGCAAGAAGGTTGGGATGTCGTATTCATCTTCTTCCATCGACTCTAGACCAAGTTCTTTGATCCGTTTGCGAAACTCAAGAGAATCCAATTGACGATTCTTCATGTAAGGAGATCCTAGCGATTGATCTTCAAGTTTGACTTCCAAATGGGACACACGAGGACGTTCCTCAAGAGTAGCCGCCGTGATGGGTGTCATGATCGGTTTGGCTTGAGCCATTTCTTTGTCAAATCCAGTCGCAATGACCGTGATGCGAAGCTGTTCTTTCATGTGTTCGTTGATCACCGCACCAAAAATGATGTTGGCATCTTCATGTGCAGCTTCTTGAATCATCATGGCCGCATCATTGACTTCATGCAAAGTCATGGAGGAACTTCCCGTGATGTTGAGGAGCACTCCTGTAGCACCGCTGATATCAATATCTTCCAACAATGGAGAGGAGATGGCTCGCTGTGCGGCTTCGCGCGCACGTTGAGGTCCTTCGCCATATCCCGTTCCCATCATGGCCATGCCTTGACCATTCATGATGGTCTTCACATCTGCAAAATCCAAATTGATGAGTCCAGGAATGGTGATCAAATCGCTGATCCCTCGAACGGCTTGCAAAAGAACCTCATCTGCTTTTTTGAAAGCATCAACAATGGAAGTACTTTCACCGGCAAGATTGATCAAACGTTGATTGGGAATCGTGATCAGGGTGTCGACGGCAGCTTTGAGTTCTTTGATGCCTTGCTCGGCATAGGCTTTTCGCTTGCGACCTTCAAAAATGAAAGGTTTGGTGACAACTCCGATGGCCAACGCACCTACTTCGCGTGCAACCTGTGCGACCACAGGGGCTCCGCCGGTTCCAGTTCCACCACCCATTCCAGCCGTGATGAACACCATGTCAGCTCCAGACAATACTTCGGCAATGCGATCTCGATCTTCCAGAGCAGCCTCACGACCGACTTCTGGATTGGCTCCAGCCCCAAGACCCTTGGTCAAGGAGGTTCCAATTTGCAATTTCACTTCTGCCGCAGAGGCATTGATGGCTTGGAGATCTGTGTTGGCCACAATGAAATCAACGTTGCAGAGGCCCTCGTTGATCATCGTATTGACAGCGTTGCTGCCTCCGCCCCCAACACCAATCACCTTGATCTTGGCTGCGTTGTTCGACTCAACAAATTCAAACATGTAATTCTCCTCTCTCACAAACGTACCTCTCTGCCGTTGTACCACGTAGATTTATAATTACCATACATTATACTACATTAAGTATAAAGTTTTCTATAAGTAATTGCGATCTAAACACTCATTATCAATACATTTATTCTTGAAAAAGTCTCTTTTTTGCAGCATTCACGCGACTTTCCCAAGGATTGGGTTCATGTATTACTTTAGATATTGGCGAGAAAAAACGAGATTGTTTGAATTTTATTGCAAGAGGTTCATAGGGCTTAAAAAAACTCGCCAAACCATTCTTTCATCCGATCTCGCACCTTCAAATATACATTTTTCTCACGAACTCGAAAGTTGGTCTTTTGGGAAGATCGTTTGCTTCCATAAAGAACCAATCCGACTGCTGTTGCATAGATGGGACTGGAGACTGTATCGGCCAACCCTCCAAATCCTTGAGGAATGCCTCGACGTACGGGAAGATCAAACACATGCTCGGCCACCTCGGGCATCCCCTCCAAAATGGAAGACCCCCCAGTGATCACAATCCCTGAAGCCAACTTGGACAACAAGTTGGTTTTTTCGAGCTCCGCGCGAATCAGGGCAAAAATCTCTTCCACACGAGGTTCGATGATCTCGCTCAACAGTTTTTTGGAAATTTGCCGTGGTCGCCGCCCCCCCACGCTGGGAACTTCAATCATTTGATCTTTGTGGATCAAATGGGAAGCCGCACATCCGTACTGATGTTTGATTTTTTCAGCCTCTACGGTTGGGGTTCGAATCCCCACCGCAATGTCGTTGGTCAGATGATTGCCGCCCAAAGCCAGCACCGCAGAATGTTGAATGGCGCCTTCCGAAAACACAAGCAAGTCCGTTGTTCCTCCGCCAATGTCAATCATGGCCACACCCAAATCTTTTTCATCCGGCGTAAGGACGGATTCGCTGGAGGCCAAAGGCTCAATCACAATATCCGAAACATTGAGACCACATCGGTGCAACATTTGACGATGTTTTGAGCGGATGTCACAGCTCGGTCACCATGTGAACTTTGGCTTCCAAACGCACTCCTGACATGCCCACAGGTTCTCGAATTCCGTCTTGATCATCGATGATGAATTCCTGAGGCAAAACGTGAAGAACTTCTCGATCCATGGGGATCGCGACCGCTTTGGCCGCGTCAATCACACGCTCCACATCATAGTTGGTCACTTCTTGCGTTTTGACCGCAACCACTCCGTGGCTGTTAAACCCCTTGATATGCCCTCCCGCAATGCCCGCATACACAGAATGAATTTCGCAACCGGCCATTAGCTCGGCTTCATCGATGGCATTTTGGATGGATTCTACGGTGGCATCAATATTGATCACCACACCTTTTCTCAGACCTTTGGAGGGATAGGTGCCCATTCCCACAATGTCCACACCACTGGGACCAACTTCCCCAACAAGTGCACAAATTTTTGTGGTACCGATGTCTAGACCTACAACCAAATTTCCGGCTTTTTTCGACATGCCCTTCTCCTACATACAGAGTAACAACCCATGCGCGGATCAAATAGACCCACGGAGTCAATATCATACGCAGTCTTTTGATTTTCGCCAATCAAAGTTTGTTTCCAGTGTGGGTTCAAAAGAAAAACAGTGTTGGAACTTACGACTGCGCCCACTGGGCCGCCATTTTGGGCAGCAGGGAGCAAATGCCATCAATAAGAAGTTGCGCGGCGATGGCTGCAATGATCAAACCCATGATTCGGTTCATGATTCGAATGCCCGAGGGTTTGAGATATCGCAAAAACAAAGATGAATTTCTCAAAATCAAATACGTGATGAGCGACACCGCGAGGATCATTCCGATCACCGCAGACATCTCCACCCACCCATTGGCTTTGGCCATGAGCACAATCACCATGGTGATCGAGCCCGGACCCGCCAGCAAGGGAAGACCCAATGGAATGATGGCAATGTCATCTTCTTCATAGGCTTCGGCTTGTTCTTCGGGAAGCGTTCGAGATCTCACGTGTTTGCCCTTGAGCATGTCCAGTGCGACACGAAACACAAAAACACCCCCCGCAATTTGAAACGCGGGAACTGAAATCCCCATCAACGTAAAAAGAGTTTCTCCCGCAATCGAAAACAAAAGCAAAGCAATCAGCAAAGCATAACTTGCTTTTTTGGCCGTAGCTCTTTGAAGCTGTACTGAACTGGATGTACTCGGATGAGACAAAAAAAACGATGTCGCTCCCAAGGGATTGACTGTGGACAACAGAGAAACAAAGGTGATGACCAGAAAAGATGTGTGTGTTCCCGCCGCTGAAACGGTTGCCGCCGAAGAAGAATCAATTGTAGCAAAAAACTGTGGAAGCATGGTCTGTATTTTTTTCCACTCATACTACACATTGAAATGTGCAGAAATAAATTCTTTGTTAAATTGAGCGGAAGGGCCTACACATAGTATCTTTTTTAAATCATTGAAAAAAATCAATCTTCATGAAGTTTGACCACCACACGATCGTCAAAGCGAACGTCCACCATGGCAATCGAAGACTTCATGCTCAAAAGCTGAGGGAAAATGGTTGCGAAATGCCTAACCTTTTCCATCAAATGATCTCGTCCAAAATAGACCGGTCCCTGAATTTGATTCATGTATGAGATCCACTGGCTTTGGCCACCATCAAACACCAACTCTGAAATGCTTTCTTCAGGAACGCCATTGGAGACCATCCATGTGTAAAGTTCCAACCCTTGATAGAGTTTTTCTCTTCCTCGACGAATGTCCAATTCGTTTTTCCAAGGACCTGAAATCAACACAAGGTCCATGTCGGATTCAAGATCGGAAACCGCACTCATCAAAAAAGCTTCGTCATCTATATAATACCATTGATCTGCCCTCACGATGGCCATGGCCTTTCGTTCATCGATCTGAACATTCACATGTCCAGTAACATCCTTGATGAGCCAAACGGACTTGACCTGAGGCAAGGCTTTGATCCGATCCATCATTTCCGAACTCCAATCGCCAAACAAAGAACGCCCTTTGAATGCATTGGAAATGGAACTCAATGTGTTGGGAGAAACTCTCTCATATCCATAAAAAGAAAAACTTTCTACGCGAATGGGAATGTAGTCTCCATAGGCGAGTTGAAAAAAATCGGGGGACCACTTGATCCAAGCGCCCAAAAACAAAATCACAGCCATGACTGCAACGCACTGTTTTCCTTTTTTCTTCATGGCTTGCATTTCAAACTGGCGGTCTGAAGAAGGGATTCAACCAAATCTTCAAACACGACCTGATTGGCTTTGGCGGCCATGGGAACCAAACTGGTTTCCGTCATTCCAGGCATCGTATTGACTTCCAAAATCCATGGATGTTTTCCATCATAAATAAAATCCACACGACAAAAATCTTCGGTTCGAAGAGCCTGTGCAGATCTGCGGGCATGGTGCTGAAGGGTTTGTGTCAACGTCTCTGAAATCGGAGCCGGACAGGTAAATTTTGTTTTCCCTTTTTCATACTTGGCTTGATAGTCGTAAAGACCGCTCAACGGCTCAATCTGAATGACCGGATAAGCATGATCTTGAATGATTGCAACCGTATATTCTGTTCCGGACACATAAGGTTCCCACAATACACGCGTATCAAACGTGTGAGCAGTTTCCCACGCCTTCTCCAGTTGCTGTTCCTGTTTGACAATTTGCAATCCAAACGTAGATCCTTCGGACACGGGTTTTGCAATCATTGGATAGGACAATGAAGATTCCACACCTTCTTTTACAGTCGCAAAAGACATATTGGCATCGGACAAAAAGGTAGGCAATACAGGAAGCCCCTCAGATGCGAGTATTTTTTTGGTGTAATACTTGTCCATTGCTAGAGCGCTCGAAAACACGCCAACACCCGTATAGGGAATTCCCATGCACTCCAACAAACCTTGAATGCATCCATCTTCACCATAGCGACCATGCAAAGCGATGTATGCACAGGTCACTCGATGTTCTTGAAGGGTTTTGGCGACACCTTGTCCAACATCGATCAACACTGCATTTTGATATCCTTTGCTCTGAAGCGCAGCAAATACAGCTTTTCCCGTTTTGAGAGAAACCTCTCTCTCTTTGGAGAGGCCTCCATAAAGAACTCCAACAACTGTATCTTGGTTAAAAATCTTCAACATATCCAACTCCATGTACTTCTGCTTGCAATTCTACGCCAAATTTTTGTTTTACAGTAGCTTTTGCCATTTGAATCAATGCAACGGCTTGGGTAGTCGTAGCCTTGCCCAGATTGATGATAAAATTGGCATGCATCTGAGAAATTTGGGCATCTCCTTGTTGACTTCCCTTGAGACCACAAGCCTCGATCAACCGTGCTGCATAATCGCCCTCTGGGTTTTTGAAAACCGAACCAAAGTTGGGCCATGTCAAAGGTTGCCGACTTCGCTTTTGTTTGGCATGCTCAATCTCGGCTTCAACCTCTTCCAACGTCGATTTGGGGAAACAAAGTTCTGCTTCATACATCACCCACGAATGGCCCAGCAAAAAATCCCGATACACAAAATGACTGGGATCCAATGGACATTCTATAGGCTCTGCATGGAGGTCAAAGGCCCTGACACAGGTTGCAATTTGAGAAAAACTTCCATCGGGAGTGCCCGCGTTCATGCGAACCCCTCCACCCACGGTTCCAGGAATTCCAAAACTGAATCCAAACCCTTTGCAGCTTTTTTTTCGAAGGTATTGCAGAAGTTTCCCATTGGGAACCCCAGCACCCACACAAAGTCTGATCTCTCGGTCAGTTTCATCCATCACATCGATGGTAGCATGAAGATCAGAAAGATCCACCACACACTCGAACCCTTCATCACTGATCAAAACATTGGATCCTTTTCCCAACACAATCCAATCTTTCTTCCATGTCCATCCGTAACGATCAAAAAACAGGAGAAGATCTTGAAGTTGATGAGGATTTTTAGGCCGAGCTACCCATTCAATGGTGGCGGGGCAATGAAAGGTCGTATAAAGTTTGGCTGGCTGATGAAAAAAAATCGGAATGGAACGTTGATCAACCAAATATGATCGATCGGCTGCCGACAGTTTCATGACAAACTTTCCTCAAAATCGCGCACAATCTCCTGCGTGGCATGAAGCTGTGCATGATTTCGAGCGGAACCTGACATTTGCTTCAATTGCTCGATATTTTTGTACAGCTTGGAAAAAACTTGATCCAATTTGCCCTCATGTAGGTCTTTATCATCGATCATCACAGCAGCTCCGATGCGAACCATTTGCCGCGCATTTTCTTGTTGATGATCATCCGCAGAGTAGGGATAAGGAATCAAAATGGAGGGTCTTCCTACGGCGGCGATTTCAAGGACACTGGAACCCGAACGGGCAATCACCATCTGACTTTGCTGATAGACTTGATCCATTTTTTCAAAAAATGGTTCGACTTCTGCGGAAATGGAATGCTTGTCATAAAATTCCTTGACCCAAGAATAATCCGCTTGGCCCGTTTGATGAATCCAATGCAACAAGCGAAACTCGGAATGTTTTTCCAGCATGCGCGTAACTGCTTGGTTGATGCTTCTTGCACCTTGAGATCCTCCAAACACGAGCACGGTCTGAAGTCCCTGAGAAAAATCGGGGGGCAAAACTTTTTTGATTTCTTCGCGAAGAAGATTGCCCACGCATCGAACTTTTTTTTCTGGAAAGGATGACCGTGCCACATCAAAAGCAACATAGATCCGGTCGACAAAAGGCCCCAGACAACGATTGGAAAATCCCGCCACAGCATTGGGCTCTAAAATCGCCGTAAATACAGAAGAACATCCTGCCAAAAAGAGAAGGGGTCCAGAAACATATCCTCCTACACCAAACACTACGTCCGGTTTGATCGATCTCAAAAGGAAAAAACACCGCACCATGGCCACGGGAATCAAAAGAATACGATACAACGTAGCCATCCATCCCGCGCCTTTGAGGCCAGACAAATTCAAAAACTCCAACTCAAACCCTTGGGACGGAACAGCTTTGGCTTCAAATCCCTTTTGAGTACCCACAAAAACAATTCTAGAAGAAGGATACTTGTCTCGAATGGCATTGGCGAGTGTCAAAGCTGGGATCACATGGCCACCCGTACCTCCTGCAGCGATCAACACTTTCATAATCTACACCTTTCTTGGAGAACTTCCATGAACCAGGCTGGAAAGAGACAACAATATACCCAACAAAAAACAAGACATGATCAAAGATGTTCCACCATAACTGACAAATGGCAAGGTAAGTCCCTTGGTGGGAAGCATACCCATTACAACTCCCATGTTCAAAAAAGCCTGAAGCCCAAACAAACACGTAATGCCCAACGCCAATTGCGAGGCATAAGGATCTTGGATTCGCTGTGTGATACGAAATCCTTGAACCACCAAGACCAAAAACAAAAAAATTACACTCAAAGTTCCGATCATTCCCAATTCTTCTGCAATCACTGAAAAAATAAAATCTGTATGTGCTTCTGGAAGGTACAACAATTTCTGCGTTCCATCTCCCAAACCTTCTCCGTGAACGCCACCTCGTCCAAATGCGATGTAACTTTGCAAAATTTGAAACCCCTTTCCTTGAGGATCACTCCAGGGATTCAAAAATGAGAGAACTCGATTCATGCGATACTGTGCAGAAAAAATCAACAAAGCCCCAGCTCCAACAAACAATGTTGAAAGGGCCGCAAAATGAGAAAGACGAATTTGTCCGACGAAAAGCATGATACCTAGCGTGGCCGCAATGGTCACACTGGTTCCAAAATCAGGTTGCTTAATGATGAGCAGCAAACTCACACCAATGATGGTCAAAAGGGGTAAAAGTCCATCCTGAAAGGATTGAATTTTCTTTCCCAATCGATCCAGATATCCTGCTACAAATAAAATCAAAGCAGGTTTGGCCATTTCAGAAGGTTGAAATCGAAATCCAAAAATTTCTACCCACCGTGTGGCATGCTTTGCCTCATGTCCCATGGAAGAAAAAACCAAAAGCAGTAAGAATACAATAGATACCAAAAACATGGGGAGAGTGAGTTTTTTGATTGCACTCAGGGGCGCAAAAAATGAAAAGCTCATCGCAACCACACCTATCAGCAACATGATCAAATGTTTTTTGAGAAAATAGGTACTATCTCCATACATCTCAGTGGCTGTAAGAGAACTTGCGCTGTACACCATGATGAGGCCAATCATCATCAGAAAAAAACTTGAAAGAGCCAAGGGCAAGTCTACATACGAAATTTTTTGATTTTTCTTCATCTCCAACAACCTACCGAATTTTTAGCGAGGCCAAACTGATGATGGCCAAGATAATGGAAATGATCCAGAATCGAACAATCACTTTGGGCTCTGGCCACCCTTTGAGTTCAAAATGATGGTGAATGGGAGCCATACGAAACACGCGTTTTCCTGTCATTCGAAATGAAATCTGCTGAATCGCGACACTCAAGGTTTCCAAAACAAAGACACCCCCACAACAATGAGCAGAATTTCTTGCTTTACCATAAGAGCAACGGTTCCCAACATGGCGCCGATGGTAAGGGAACCTACATCTCCCATAAAAACCTGTGCAGGATAGGTGTTGTACCAAAGAAAACTCAGACCCGCACCCAAGAGAGCCCCACAAAACACCGTGAGTTCTCCCGCATGCTCAATGTAGGGAAATTGTAGATAGGAGGCGAACTCATGATTTCCCGCGATGTATGCAAAAAAAATAAATGTGGCTGCCGCAATCAAAGAAGGTCCAATGGCAAGGCCATCCAACCCATCCGTCAAATTGACAGCATTGGACGAGCTTACAATCACCAACGCCCCGAAAGGAATGAAGACCCATCCCAAAGGAATCACTACATCTTTGAAAAAAGGAACATAAAGATTGGTCTGAAATCCGTTCACAAACAAAAATGTGGCAATGGCCCCTGCAAAAAGAATTTGCAATTTCAACTTGGTGAAAGAACGAAGGCCCCCGTTTTTGATTTTTTTGATTTTGGAAACATCATCAATCCAACCCAAAAAAGCAAACAACCCCGTGGCCAGCAAAATGGTCCATGTTGGATAAACATCCAGTCGACCCCACAGCAAAAACGACGTCAAAGAGGAAAAAAGAATGATCAATCCTCCCATGGTGGGGGTACCTGACTTGGTCAAGTGACGATCGGGAACATCTTGTCGAATGTTGGATGCACCCATTTGTTTTTTCTTGAGCCACGCAATGAACGTTTCTCCAACCAACAGTCCTACTGCCAAAGAAGTGAGGATGGCCATGAACAAGCGAAAACTGATGTATCCAAAAACCCTAAGATAGCTGTATTGATCTTGAAGGAAATCAAACAAATGATAAAGCATGGTCTACCCTCTTTCCTTTAGGGATTGCACAATCTTCGAATAGCCCATCATGTTGGACGCTTTGATCAAAACAAGATCTCCTTCTTGTAAATCCTGTTCCAATTCTTTGATGAGAGATTCTTTGTCAGAATGAATGTGAAGTGAAGAGGAGTCTTTTCCGGAATCTAGAAAACCCTTTTGAATAGATTGAGAGTGATTCCCCGCATAGTACAATTGGTCCACGCCAAAATCGATGAGTTCATTGGCAAGTTTTTGATGTTCATCCGGAGATTTTTCTCCCAATTCTCCCATTTCACCGAATACAAAAATCAATCGCTTTTTCTTCATAGACTGAGCTTGCCTCAAACTTGCTCTGGTGGAATCAGGGTTTGCATTGTAACTGTCATCGACAAAAAAATACCCACGAGAAGATGCAAAAATTTCAAAGCGTTGGGATACGGTTGGAAACATCAATCGGGAGGGTTGTTTTTCAACATTCATTCCAAGGGCCTTAAGAATCCCCAAACAAACCAACAAATTATCCATCTGATGAAAAGCCCTCAAGTTGGTTTGAAATGAAGTCGATGAATCATTTTCTTTTTCGTATAGATCAAAAGAAAAGCCTTCGGAGTTCATCATGACATGTCTCATCGCAAGATCTGCAGCTTCCTGTCGAGAAATCAAAATTTTTTGACTAGGCAATGCACTTGCCATAGCCCTCAAAAGAGGGTCATCCATTCGAATCACCGCACAACTGGAAGAAGGAAGAGCGTCAAAAAGTTCTTTTTTGGCTTTGGCAATGTTTTCAATCGAACCAAAAAATTCCAAATGAGCTCGACCGATGTTGGTCAACGCGGCCACATCAGGACGAGCCATCTTTGACAACGCAAAAAGCTCTCCGTAATGATTCATTCCCATTTCAATCACAGCCCATCGATCTTTGGACGTCAACGAAAGAAGCGTCAAAGGAACTCCCAAATGATTGTTCCATGACCCAGGACTGATATGAGCCTGAGGTCCTAGGAGATATCCGAGCATTTCTTTGGTGGTGGTTTTTCCACTCGATCCGCTGATGCCAATGACTTTTCGAGACTGGTCTTGATTTCCCCACTGGATTCTCCATGCGTGAGCCAGTGAATGAAGAGCCTTGAGTGTATTCTCTACCAAAATGGAAGGCCCCTCTACATCAACAGAATGATCAACCACAACTGCACAAGCTCCTTTTTCAAGAGCCTTGTCTACAAATTCGTGTCCATCTCTTTCTCCATGGATGGCAAAGAACAAATCCCCAGGCAAGAGAATGCGCGAATCCAAACACACTCCCTGAATCGGCATAGAAAGACTTCCTTGAAGTTTTCCATTCAACACGGATAGAAGATTTTCTATGGAAAAAGATTCAAAATCTACACGAAGATCGAGCTTCATAACGTACTGCCTTGAAAAAACCTGCGAACAACATCATGATCGCTGAACGCATATTTTTCTCCCGATATCTCTTGAAAAGCTTCATGACCTTTTCCGGCAATCAAAACGACGTCATTCTCCTTGGCCAAGTTCAACGCAGTTTCGATGGCTTCTTTTCGATCGATGATGGGATGCACCCGATCTCGTTTTCGATCAATCAGAGGAATACCTTTCATGATTTGTTTGATGATCTCTTGGGGTTTTTCACTGCGAGGGTTGTCGGTTGTGATCACGAGCAAATCAGAATATTTTGATACCAATGCTCCAATCAAAGGTCTTTTGGTTTGATCTCTTTCTCCTCCGCACCCAAATACCGTGATCAGTCGTCCCTTTTTTTGTTTGTGGATGTAGGGTAAAATTTTTTCAAAAGCATTTTCAGAATGTGCATAATCAATGAAAATTTCAAACGGCAAATGATAAACGACTTTCTCCATTCTTCCCGGGATGGAGACTCCTTGATTGAGCACTTTTTGAATAACTTCGTTTTTTACTCCCATGACTTTGGCTGCACTGACACTAGCCAAAATATTGGACAAGTTAAAATCGCCTACATGAGGTGTTTGAATGGGAAACTCTTCTTCTCCCACGTGAATCTGTGCTTTTGTGTGTTTGAGATTATAATCCACATGTTCAGCCCACGCATGCAAATCTCTGCTCGAAGAAATACCATAGGTACGAACAAAAATTTCAAACAACATTTCTTTGGACCACGATCTTCCTACACTGTCGTCGGCGTTGAAAAAGGCCCACTTTTCTTTTTTGGGTGATTTCATCAATATATCTCGAAAGAGTTTCCACTTGGCTTCCCGATAGGCAATGAAATCTGGATGATATTCAAAATGTTCTTTTGTAAGGTTCGTAAAAATACCAATGTCCATCGCGACGTGATCCAACCGATGTTGCTCAAGACCATGAGATGAGCACTCCATCACCACGTGACTGACTTGATCTTGGTTCATTTTGTGAAGAAGTCGATGCAACATGGGAGCATTGGGTGTCGTATGTGTGGAAACGAATTTGGCCCCTCTCCATCGATACTCGACCGTTCCCAAATATCCTGTTCGAAGACCCTCTGCTTTGAGCATGTTTTCCAAAAGGTAGGCTGTACTGGTTTTTCCATTGGTTCCAGTAATTCCGATGATGGTCATCTTTTGACTGGGATGATCGTAGATGCGAGAAGATAGATATCCCAAATGCTCACGAACGTTGGGAAAATACACTCGGGGAACATCCAGTTTTTTCATCATGAAATCTTCGAGAACCACCGCAACGGCACCTCGATAAATGGCATCTTCAATGTAGTGATTTCCATTGTATCGATCGCCTTTGAGAGCCACAAACAAATCTCCGGGCTCCACCAATCTAGAATCCAATGCGATGCCAGAGACTTCTTCGTTTTTGTCTCCGACGATCTTCAATTGATCAAATTCTGAAAATAGCTCTTTGAGTTTCATGCTATGCGTTCCATCAGGGCTCAAGATAAAAACTCCATTTTTGTCCATCAAACTCTTGACGCTGGACGTAACCCCGTCCATACAAATCATAATCTAGCTTGTGGAGTCTGGCTACTCTGATCACCTCCCTCGCGGAAAGGCCTGTAAATCGGAGGTCTCCGTCTTTCTGAACTGATTCATGAACATCGGCTTGAATCGAAGAAAGGGCCAACCGAATTTGCTTGTCCCGGAGGCTTTGATCCTGATCCATGGGAACATTCAAATAGGAAAGCGCTGACTGCATCACATGCTTGAACACGGGTGCAGCAATGGTTCCTCCAAATTCAGAATCTTTGGGATTGTAAAAACTGATGACGGTGACCAATTCAGGAGAAGATACAGGTGCAAAGCCAATGAATGAACTGACCACCTGTGTATTGGAGTATTCGTGCTTTTCTTGGTCATAGATTTGAGCGGTTCCCGTTTTTCCTGCCGTCCGATACCCCTCCAATTTGGCTTTGTGTCCGGTTCCATCAGGATCCGTCACGGCTTCCATCCATTGTTTCATGTATTCAATGGTCGAATCACTGAGAATCTTTTTGGGACGAAGACTTGGGTGATGAGAAAAAATTTCTTTTCCTGTGGTTGTACTCGCTTTGGATACAACGTAAGGTCGAATCAAGTATCCACCATTGGCAATGACCGAAAGTCCTTGGGCGATTTGAATTCCGGTGACTGCGATCCCTTGGCCAAAAGCCAAATTGGCCGTTTTGGTCGGAACCCATTGTTGGCTTTTGTCCAAGTAGCCACTTTGTTCCCCCGGAAAATCAATCGCCGTTTTTTTGGTAAATCCGAAATCTTCGATGATGGACACCATTTTTTCTTGCCCCATGTCCAAACCAATTCGCGCGATCCCAACATTATTGGAAAATTTCAAAATGCCTTGAGGATCAAGCCAGGCTTTTTTCACCGGATTGCGGATGGTCTTCTGTCCAAAACGCAAACTTCCTTCTTCACAATGAAAGATATCTCCAGGATGAACCAAGCCAAACTCAAGAGCTCCCGCCATCACAAAAATTTTGAAAATGGACCCAGGTTCAAAACTGGTTTGAATGGGACGATTTTTCCAATCTTGTTGTGAAAAATGAGTCAAACGGTTGGGGTTGGCCGAAGGATATGATGCCATGGCCAAAATTTCCCCTGTGTTCGGATTCATCACGATGCCCATCCCTGATTGAACATTGTGATTTGTAGCTGCATGTTTAAGTTCTTTTTCCAACAGATATTGGACCGTGGAATCAATGGTCAATTCCAAATTCAATGCTTTTTCCGGCTCAAAATGAACCTGTTGATCGGTAAAAATGGATCGCCCTCGTGCATCTTTTGTGGAGGTAATCAAAAGTGGCTGTGTCTGAAGAAATGAATCATATTGTTTTTCCAAGCCTTCCAATCCATTTCCATCGGTGCCCACAAAGCCCAAAGTCTGAGCTAAGATCTCTCGATCGGGATACATACGATCCCATTCGTGCAGAACATAAACTCCCTTGATCCCCAAATTTTGAATTTTCTTTTCGGATTGAGGAGAAATTTTTCGGGCCAGCCATTGAAATTGCCGTTCTTTGTTTTTGGCTTTGGAGCGAATGGAAGCAGGTGAGACCCCCAACACCGATGCAAGCTCAGAGACTTGCTTGGAGCTGATTTCCGTATGGCTTGGGTCCATGAAAACCGAAGGCATCTGAACACTGACCGACAAAGCTCTTCCATTTCGATCGTAAATCATACCTCTTGGGGACGTAAACGTGAGATTGCGAAATTCCTGTCTCTTTTGCAAATCACTGACTCGAGGATCTGACAAAAGTTGAAGTTGAACCGTGCGAACGCTGAGCCCTACATACAACAATAAAAATCCACAAAAACAAATTCCCAAACGATGGTTGGCGTTTTTTTTAGTTCGCCTCATGGAGGTTTCCTTCGACAGGGATGGTCTGATGAAATGTTTTGGGCTTGTAGCTCAAATGATATTTTTCTTGCGCAAGATTTTCAATGCGCTTGGGGCTTTTCAGTACCGAAAGCTCCAAGGACAATTCACGATGATTTTTTTCCAGTTGTTCCTTTTCGCTTCGTTTTTGATTGATGTCATAAGACAACTCAATCACCAAAAAGCGTGAACGAACATAAACCAATGAACAGAGCACCGTCGCACCCAACATGCTGATCAGAATGTTTCTCCTCGCCAACATCTTATAAAATTTCGATTCCCCTCAATTTTGCACTTCGACTTCGAGGATTGGCTTTCTGTTCTTCCTTTCCAGCCACAACAACATGCTGATTGAGCCAACGGATTTTTTTTTCCTGCTTGGCCTGACGAAAAACATGTTTGATCAATCGATCCTCGATCGAATGAAAACTCAAAACGGTAATCCTACAAGCTTGGGGACAGATTTGAATCAATTTTTGCAAAGTTTTTTCAATTTCCCCCAACTCATCATTGACCTTCATGCGAAGGGCCTGAAAGGTCTTGGTGGCAGGATGTATTTTTTGATGCCTTGCACTAGATGGATAGGCGTGAAAGACCAAATCTGCCAGATCCATTGTGGTGGCAAGAGTACCAGAGGCAAGTTTTTGATGGATGGCTTTGGCAATTCTGCGACTGTATCTTTCCTCACCATAATAATAGAGAACATCGGCCAACTCTCGCTCATCCAGCTCACACAAAAGGTCCAACGCCGTGTGCTGATCTCGTTGGTCCATTCTCATGTCAAGCGGTGCGTCAAATCGAAAGGAAAATCCCCGATCGCCTTCATCCAACTGAAAACTAGAGACTCCACAGTCGATCAGTACACCCGAAACCTGCTCAAGATCTTGCTTGGCCATGTGCTCATCAAATCGGCTCATGGGAGCATGGATCAGCTGAACTCGATCTCCAAAAACCGCCAAACGCTTTTTGCAGCGATCGATCGCCGCAGCATCTCGGTCCAATCCCCACAATTTTCCATCAGGACCTGTGCGTTCCAATATGGCCAACCCGTGTCCTGCACCTCCCAAGGTCAAATCTATATAATTTTTTTGAGGTGCACATCCAAGCATCTCTACAATCTCGGGAACCAAAATCGGTATATGACCCACAGCATTCACAGCTGCAGTGTATCTCAGATTGAAGATCAGGCCCAGAGCCTAGATGCTGAAAAATCCCTCTCCATAGAAATGGAGTCAAACGATCATGTCATGGCCACAAAACTTGAACACATCGACATGCATGGATTTGATTGGCTCGATCCGGTGTTGCAAGACAACCTACGATTTGTCGATACCATAATCTTTGAGGCGCTTTTCAAAAACCCTTCGTGTGGTTCCAGTGATGTGGGCGAGCTCCTCATTGGATTTTTCTGGATAGGTTGACAAAGCTTTTTCCAAAAGCTGTTTTTCCAGACTTTCTTGAAGCACACGAATCTTATGAAACCCTTTCTCAATGGGAATGGCTACATCTTGTGAAGATACAGATTGCGTAGAGGGTCGGAAGACAAGATCTTCCTTTTGAAGAATTTCATTTCTGGACATGATGCAAGCCTGCTCCAGCATATTTTCCAACTCTCTTACATTCCCAGGAAAAGAGTACTGATGAATAAATTCTTTGGCTGCCTTAGATAGTGCGCGAGTAGGGATGCCTAGTTTCCGTGATTTTTTTGAAAGAAAGTGTTCACACAAAATATCTAGATCTTCTCTCCGCTCTCGAAGAGGAGGTAGTTGGATGTGAATGACGTTGAGTCGATAAAACAAATCTTCCCGAAATTGTCCAGAGGCAATGGCCTTTTCAATGTTTCGATTGGTCGCAGCAATCAACCGAACGTCAACATGAAAGGTCTTTTGTCCTCCAACACGTTCAAAACTTTTCTCCTGGATCAATCGAAGTAGCTTGACCTGGAGAGATGGATCCATTTCTCCAATTTCATCCAAGAACAATGTTCCCTTTTGAGCCAGTTCAAATTTTCCCTCGCGACTGCGAATGGCCCCTGAAAATGCACCTCTTTCATGTCCAAAAAGTTCACTCTCTAGCAAATGTTCAGGAACAGCGGCGCAATTCAAAGGAACAAACGGCTTGGATTTTCGCACTCCTGTATAGTGGATGGCTCTGGCCACCAACTCTTTGCCTGTCCCACTTTCACCTGTGATGAGAACGGTTGAGTCTGTCTGCGCAGCTTTTTGCACATGATAAAAAACCTGATTCATGGCCTGGCTTTTTCCCAAAAGATCTGCAAAACGGGCTTCCATTTTTTCGCCTTGGTCCGAATGATCTCTTGGATGACGGGTCGCCGAAAACACCATATCAATCATTTTGTCATTGTCGAAAGGTTTGACAACATAGTCAAAAGCTCCTTCTTTCATGACTTCCACAGCTGATCCAACCGTAGAATAGGCGGTCATCAAAATAAATGGGACGCTTAACCCTGTTCGTCTCATTTCCTTGAGAAGGTCGATGCCTGATTTGTCAGGCATGGTAAGATCAGAAATGACAAGATCAAATGGATGCCTTAGTTTTTCAATGGCCTGGTAGTATCCATCCGCAGTCTCTACCAAAAATCCTGTTTCTTCACGGATCAAAACGGAGAGGGTGGTTCGAATGCCTGGCTCATCATCAACAATCAAAATTCTTTTGGCTTGCTCATTCATGTTTACTCCTGGGGCAATTCGATCACAAAAACAGCTCCTTCACCTTTTTTGGAAAAAGCTCGAACGGTTCCACGATGTTCTTCCACTATGCTTTTCACAATCGAAAGTCCCAATCCTGTACCATGTTTTTTGTCCGTATAAAAGGCCTGGAAAATACGTTCACTGTTTTTTAGATCAAATCCTTTTCCAGAATCTTGCACAGAGATGCTCACATACTGTGGCTGGTCCGAATGCACTCGTAGAAATATTTTTCTTTCTGATTGATCAATCATGGAATCGATGGCGTTTCGAAGCAAATTGTCGAACACTCTTTCCATTTTGGCTTGATCGATGAAAAAAAACCATTCTGGATTTTCGACTGCAAATTCCATGGCAACTGATTCTTGTCTCAGCAGCTGAGAGTGTTTTTCAAGCCATTGTTCAAAATAGGGTTTGATCAAGGTCTTGGTTTTGAGAAGACCTTCCGGCTTGGCATAGCTAAGAATCTCACTTACTGCTCCATTCATTCGAGCCACTTCAGATTCAATCATGGTTGCCAACTCTATTGAACCCGTATCATCGAAACGTTTTTTCAAAATTCCTGCTGAAATTTTGATGGTGCTCAATGGATTTTTGATGTCATGAATCAAAACGCTGGCCATTTTTCCCAACTCAGCCAACTTTTCTTTTTGACTTTTTTCCTGCATCAAATTTTGATTCTCAAAAATGATGCTGATTTTTTCAAATGCATTCTGCAAGCGTTCTTTCTCTAAAGCTGACAAAGGTTCTTGAACCCTACGGTGTTTGAAAATAATGCATCCATGCATTTTTTTTCGACGAACGAGCGGAAAAACATATTCCATCTGGTGAGAAATCCAGTTTTGAATGCTTTGGGAATACAACTCCGGAGATTTTTGAAAAAAAAGTGCGGGTTGAATCATTTCCGGGTGGATTTCAATCGCATGAAACAGACCTTGAGAGCGAGCTAATTCCATCGAATTCTGAATGCTTGCATGATCGTCAGTCTCTGGAAAAACATGAGGAACAGTCTGGTGATCAAAATAGACAACCAAAACCTGTTCAAAAAGAAATTTTTGTTTGAGCAGTTTTGAAACTTTTTCTTGAATCACAGAAATTTGCGCGTCGGGCTGAATGCATTGATCCAAAGCAATCAGAACTTCTTCAAGATTCATGTGAGCTCGAAAAAACGTTCTTTTTATAAATTGATTGACCTTGGAACGAAGAAAATTGAAAACAAGAAAAAAGCCAATGATCATGGGAATGGCCATCCATCGATTGGTTTCTTTCTCAAAAAGATCCGACACAGAAATTTGAATTCCAGCAGCCACCAGCAAAAAAATGGAGAAAAAAATCACAGCTGTAAAAATGTACGTTAAGGTATGCAACACTACTCGATCAAATTGAAAAAGATTTCTTTTCACGATGGCATAAGCAACCACAATGGGAAAAATGATGGCTAGAAAAATCCCTTCGTCCAAATAAAAAGACTGATCTTTCAACAAGAAATTGAATACCCACAGCCCCAAAAAGGAAATCGCCAACAAAAGCCCAAAACCAATCATACGAAGACGATCACGATGAACCTCGATCTGTGACTTTCTATAGTGTTGAAAAAGCAAAAAGAAATCACTGAGAACCACACCAAGTACAAAAAAAGAGGAAATTTTGGCCAATATAGAAGATGAAGTGGGCTCGTACATCGCGATCTGTCTCCACATCACGATGACAAAACAAAAAACATAAAAAGAAGAGATGATGGCTTTTTTTCTCCATGTAAGTTTTCTCGGAATCGGAAATACACTGAACAAATGGACCGAAAGGGCCCCAATGATGGGATACATCAACGTCAAACGAAATAAACTCTGGTGTGCATAGGCTTCAAAAAGAGAAATGCAAAAAATTCCAATGAAAAAAGAAAGCAAAAAGAAAAGAAAACTTGCACTTTGATGAGGCTGATAGAAATAAAGCGCAGCACCAAATCCAATGAAAAGAAGTCCCACCAAAAATGGAATCAAAAACACCATCACAAAATCATGAAATGAAAAGGAAGTAATCGCATATGAAAAGGATTTGACGTGATGGTTTCTTTCGACTTCCACCTCAAGAGTATCTCCAAGGTGCTTTCTTTCCATGATCGATTGAATGTCTTGATGGGTAGAAACGGATTTGTGATCAATGCTTTTGACCAAATCCAAAGACTCCATCCCAGCTTGAACCCCTGGCCAAGATGCGCGTTGACCCAAAGCTACCAACAAATTGGGGCCATAAAAAAAACCTGGAAAAGGCTCTCGAATGCTTTCAATGGATCGGGTCATCGCTACCGTAGCCAAGACCAAAGTGATCACCACCCCGCCAACCACGGTCCAGTGTTTGACCTTGTCCGTGAATGATTTGATCACATAAACCTCATGGGCCGAATGTCCATTTTCAATTTGATTTTTCGTTGTTCAAATGCAGGTTTGGCCTGACCATACACCCAGCTGGCAAAACGATGCAGGGAGGAAAATTCGCTGGATCGAAGAAGCAAATGATATCGATACAACTGGTTCACCTGATATACGGGAGCTGGGCTTGGACCAAGAATTTCAATGTTAGCTTGGTTTTGATTTTTGCACTGTTTGTTGATCCACTGAACCATGGATCGAAGGGAGGGTTCGTCCTTCGAAGACATCTCAAACAAAATCAAATGAGAGAAAGGTGGATACCCAAGATCTTTGCGAAATTCGATTTCCTTTTGATAGAAGGAAAGATAATCCTGTGCAAGAGCAGTTTGAATGGCATAGTGATGAGGCGATAATGTTTGTATGACCGCCTTTCCAGGAAGTTCTCCCCTTCCCGCTCGACCGATGACTTGTGTGAGCAAATCAAATGTGTGTTCCGCACTTCGAAAATCAGGAAAGTGAAGAGATTGGTCCGCATCAAGCACACCCACCAACGTGACATTCGGAATATCGATTCCCTTGGTAACCATTTGTGTACCTACGAGAATATCAATGGATCCTGATTTGAGTCGATCATAGATGTATTGATACTGATCTTTTTTTCGCAAACGATCTCGATCCATTCGTTCGATCACGGCATCCGGAAAATAGTATTGGAGTTCCTTTTCTAGTTTTTCGGTTCCAAATCCAAGAGGAACGAGAGTGGTGGAGTTGCAAGAAGGACACTGTTGTGGAAGATGCTGAACATAGCCACAATAATGACAACGTAATTTTTGATGTTTTTTGTGGTAAGTCAAACTGATGCTACAGCGTTTGCAATGAATGCTTTGTTCGCATTGGCTGCAAAACACAGCTGAACAAAACCCTCTTCGATTGAGAAACAAAATGCATTGTTGACGTTGATCCAATGTCTGAGCGATTTCCTCTACCAACGCTGACGAAATCAACCTCTGACCTTTTACATAGTCAGGGTCTTTTCCTACATCGATGACCTTGATGTCGATGGGGTGGGTGCTCACAGCTCGTTGATTCAGGAGAAGTTCTTGATAGTGATTTGACGTAACGAAGTGATAACTTTCAAGTCGAGGAGTGGCCGATCCCAACACCACACTCGCGCCATGGTACTTGGCTCGGAACTGTACAACATCCAAAGCATGGTACAATATTCCCTCTTCTTGCTTGTAGGACAAATCATGTTCTTCATCCATGATGATCAACCCAATGGACGATAAAGGAGCAAAACATGCGCTTCGTGCCCCAATGACAACATCTACTTCACCTTGGAAAACACGGTTCCACTCTTGAATACGTTTTTTCGGAGGGATCTGGCTATGAAAAACGGCAATGCGCTGTCCAAATCGTTGTGTAAATCGTTCTACAAATTGTGGTGTCAATGCAATTTCGGGAACCAGAGCAAGAACTTTTTTCTCCATCTCCAGCGTAGCTTGAGTCGCTTGCAGGTAGATCTCTGTTTTTCCACTGCCTGTAACACCCCGAAGCAAAAAAGGCTTGGTAACTGAGGAAGAGGTCAAATCTTTTTTGATGTGCATCAAGGCCGTTTCTTGCTCGGCATTGAGTTGCAAATGGTTGGTCGACAATGTGGGTGAAACCGTTGACGAAGTAGTTTTGAGATTTGCAGGTCGAGACTGTTTTTCTTTGATGATAACCCAACCCTCTCGAATCAACCCATCCAAAATGGCTTTGTGTCCCGGATGTTTCTTGACAAAATATTCGTAACTCAATTTGGAGGCATCGCGAATGCGCTCAATGACAAATTGTTTTTTTTC
Organism: Bdellovibrionota bacterium; assembly: GCA_041391365.1. GTDB lineage: Bacteria > Bdellovibrionota_G > JALEGL01 > JALEGL01 > JAGRMV01 > JAGRAX01. The sequence continues at coordinate 130,634 of JAWKOC010000003.1, forward strand.
GCTTTTGGCATGCAAGGATGCATCGGAAAGTGACAAATATCGCTTTGTTTTGGAAAGACCCTGCGCAGGGACAAGCAACGAAAGGGCTTGCCCAATTCCGATTCCATATTGACTGCAAAGAAACTCAGCCAGAGCAATACCTTCATCACCAATGATGGGATCAGAATCAATGACTTCACTGATTTGGATGGGCTTGTATTCAAACTCTGTGAGGGTTGATGTTTTGACAACAAACCCTGCCATTTTTTTCTTCTTGAGGGTTGCAAGAACACGTTGACCGCTGCGGAGTGCGGGATATTCTGAAGGAACTTCGTAGGTAAAGGTCTGCGAAAGAGGAAGAGGAAAAGCTACTTCAACAAATTGATTCATGTTCAATCACTTAGTTCCCTTTGACCAAAAACATCTGGTCGGAAATCACTGGATTGATGGTCACATCCTCTACCACGATGATCTCTTTGAGCGTAGATCGATCATAAATCTTGATTTCATTGGGGTACACAGAGGTTGGAACATAAGAAAAAACATAGGTTCGTTTTCCTTGAATCAAACGAATGGGAAAATATTGTCCCTTTCCTTCTGTCACCAAAAAAGAGAATCCGCTTTCACTTTCATTGGATCCGTACAAAATTTCTTTTCCGGAAGGATGGTCGAGAAGTTTTTTCAAAGATGAATCAATGCCCATCTGTTTGGCCATGCTTTGGATCCGCGAAGGTTGTTTGGCCAAAAAAAACAAACTGGCTACATCGATCACTTGATCAATCCCAGCCATTTGGGCTTTTCCTTGTGCATCAAGACGATAAGGTCGATCTTTGGCAATGATCCATTGCTGCGTTCCTGTGCTAGAGGTTTCTACACGCTTGTAGAGATTGGGTCTTTTGATCCAGATTTCTTCTTGAACCTTGGCTTCATTTTCAAAAAGCCCTCTGCTGTCAGCTTTTCGTACAGCCTTGATGTGCAAAGACTGGATGCTTTCAATTTGTGAGGTCCATTGTTTCAACGCATAGTCCGGAGGCACAATGAACGCATAACTTGGTTGTGCAAGGAAAAGGATCATCAAAAAGAGGTTTAGACGTTTCATGATAGCTCCCTCAAAAACTCTTTGAGCAAATCGGCATATTCTGGATGCGCCAATCCTAAGGTGATGTTGGCTTTGAGAAATCCAAGCGGTTGACCAATGTCCAAACGCTGCCCCTCAAAACAAAACGCATCAAACCCTGCCCCATCATGGATCAACTGAGCCAACGCATCGGTGAGCTGAATCTCAGAAATCGCTCCTTTTGGAGTATGTTGCAAGATTTCAAAAACCTGTTTAGGCAGCACATATCGACCGATCACACCCCAATGAGAAGGTGCATCTTCGAGCTGAGGTTTTTCTACAATCCCAGAAATGGGAAAGGATGGATGCTTGTGTTGATGGGTCGGTTTTACGATTCCATACGAAGAAACCCGATCCTCAGATACCTTTTCCACAGCGATCAAAGCGCGTGGGGTGCGAGAAAACTGCTCCACCATTTGACCTAGGCAAGGTTTAGGACCGAAGACTACGTCATCGGGCAATACCACTGCAAAATAGTCATCGGTGATGTATTCCTTTGCGCAGAGAACGGCATGACCCAAACCAAGAGGTTCAGATTGGTACACTTTTTTGAAGGAGATCTGAGAAACAAGCGAGTGCAAATGATCGAGTTTTTCGTGCTGATTTCGTTCTCGTAGTTTTTGCTCTACAAAGCCACCCAAAGAAAAATAATCAAAAATAGACTCTTTGATCGGATGCAACACCAAAATGATTTCTTCGATTCCGGAGGCAGCTAACTCTTCCACAACATACGTCAACGCAGGCTTTTCCAAAATCGGCAAAAGCTCTTTGGGGATGACTTTTGTGGCAGGCAAAAAACGAGTGCCCAGTCCTGCAGCGGGGATAACGGCTTGTCGAATGTGGGGGGATGGGCTCACAAAAAGACTATACTCGATTGCGATCGAGGGAACAAAGCTTTAAATCGCGTCCCGACGTTCCTGTTCTTCCATTTCCGTTTTGCATTCAATGCATTGGGTGGTGACAGGTCGAGCCATGAGTCTTTTTTCGCCAATGAGTTCTCCGCAGATCTCGCAGATCCCAAAAGAGGTATCTTTGATTCTTTCTAACGCCTCGTTGATTTTTACAATGAGTCTTCGCTCACGGTCTCGGATGCGGAGACTGAAATTTCGATCGGTTTCGGCACTAGCTTGGTCACTGATATCTGCATGATTTTCTTGGTTTTGTGCCAGATCTTCAATGGACATTTGAGCATCTGAAAGAAGAGACTCTTTCCACTCCAACAGACGAGTTTCGAATTCTTTGAGTTTGGCTTTGCTAAGTTTTTTGGACATTGTGTACCTCCAAGAACTATCTATATAATGGATGCGGCAGTATAGAGATCTTCCCCAACAAATACAAGCCTTGTTTTTGACTTTTCGCGCAAATCCAAAGACTCCAAAACGTTTGATTTTACAGTGAATTGTGCATAATTGGCCCCAGTAGATTCACAACGATCCCCACACCAAGGAGACGTGCAATGATTGCAGAAGGAAAAAGCATTCCATCATTTTCGTTGGAAACAGACACGGGACAGACCCTCAAAGCCAAGGACCTCAAAGGATCCTATACGGTTCTCTATTTCTACCCCAAGGACAATACCCCAGGATGCACCAAGGAAGCCTGTGGTTTCAAAAAACATCATCAGAAATTGACCAAACAAGGGGTCAACGTGATTGGCGTGAGCAAAGATAGCGTTTCCTCTCATCAAAAATTCAAACAGAAATACAAACTGCCCTTTGATTTGATCAGTGATCCTGACAACGAATTGGCACAGGCTTTGGGTGCCTATGGAGAAAAAAAACTCTATGGCAAAACCTACATGGGAACCCTTCGAAGCACATTCATCATCGATCCCAAGGGGAAGATTGAAAAAGTATTTGATAAGGTCAAAGCAGCCACGCACCCCGATGAAGTTCTCGACTACTTTCTGAAAAAATAGGGCTACGATCGATTCGCATTGCGACTACGCAGTTTATCGTTTCAAAGGATCGACGTTGAAAGCGTATCCAGGATCCAAAATGAAGTCTCTCTCCAACATGGGATCTTGGCGATCGCTGAGTCCGGCAACAGGAATCGCTGCCGCCATTTGCTCGTTGCGCATCAATCGTGCTTCTCGCAAATTGACGGAATACTCTTTGGCAAGGTCACGGATCAAATTGATTTTCTTTTCTTCAATGCCCGACAAACTTTCCAACTCTTTGGAATGTGTCTTTTTGAGCCAGGTTAAAGATGGAATGCCCATGGCAAAGAACTTTCGAAGATCCGAATCTGCTAACTCAGGCGATTTTTTGAGCAACCGATAAAAGGAAAGCAAATTTTTCACGGCCTTTCTCGAACCACGAGATCGAAGACGGAAATGGCTTTCGACTTCTTTGGATGCTTTTTGAAGAACATTTTTCATGACCTTTTGACCCTGAGGATCTTTTTCTCCCTTGGCCAATAGCAACAAGGCACGGAAAAAGGAGAGTTTTTCACAATGATCTTCGAGTTCAACTTGATTGAGTTGTTCGACAACAGGGCTCACCACCATCTCCGCCAGTTCCAAGGTCAACCAATAATCTTCTCCTTGAACAAAGGCTTTGATGTAGCGACCCAAGGGCGACAACACTTGGCGGATCATTTCCAAAAAAGTCTTTTGCATCTCAAACGTGCCGTAGTCGGGTTGAACATCAAAGTGTTCATCTGAGATGAGTTGAAAGTTATCAAAATCTAGTTCTGGTTCTTGAACATCTTCTCTGACTCCAGAGATGGCTTCTCCCAAGGCTAGATCGATTTCTTCCAAAAGTTCGTCAGGCAGTTCTTCGTGGATTTGGCTTTCGTCTCGCAAAAACAGATCTTCTTTCATCTTTTCCTCGATTCCCATTTCCCCTTTTCGCCTTGGTTTTGCTGCGTGTGCGAGAGGTATACGGCCAATTGCATGGGTGCTCGTGCACTCAAATTCTTTGCAAGCTTGATCAAACTAAACTTTTGTTTTTGCTTCATCCTACCCACAAAGAACATGGCGAAAGATTATCTTTCCCAGAGGCTTATTCCTGTTTGCAGGAATATCCCGAAAATAAGTGTAATTCACTGACATGTTCGGTCAAGAAAATAGTTTTTTTTTCGTGACTTTGTATATTTCAGACAGGTAGCCACTTTGCGATCTAAGACTTTAGGAAGGTCTTGTGGCATGCGCAGATGCCCAAGAGGCGGTTGTCTTTTTTGATCAGCGGATCATCGCCGATGAAGGCGTAGCGCTGACCAAAGCTGTTTTGATCAAATCGCCAACCACAAAAGGTGCAAAACCCAGTGCCATGGCCTTGGCCATGGAAATGTTCAAAAACAAGCTGAGTTGAATCACGCCCGGAATAAAAAACAACATGGAGCAGGCCAAAAGCATGGCATATCTTTCAAGGGGTCTTACGGTCTCCCACTGAGGACGAATCCATTTGGCACACACATAACTCGCGGCCACAAAACCCACCAAATATCCTCCTGTAGGTCCATAAAGCACTTGGACTCCATGTAGGTCTGTGGTGAAAAATGGTAGGCCTACGCAACCCAACAGCAAGTATACCAATTGCGCCCACACGGCATCCCGACCGAGCCACAATGCCCCGGCCAATACAACCGCAGTTTGGAGGGAAATCGGAACAGGCGTAAATCCGAGAGGAATTTTGACCATGGCACTCAGACCTGTGATCAAGGCTAAGATCAAAATACTGGCCGCACGTTTGGAGGCCGAAAGATCAGCCACAAAAGAAATCGAGGAAATGGATTGTGTTTTCATGCGCCGAAAATGCCCTGATTTGCACAAAGGGTCAAGGCAAAAGCTATGGCAAGGTCTGCCCCCAAAGATCCAATCTGTTTCGGTACGAGGATCTTTTTGATATAACAGAAGGATGAAAATCACGATCATGTTTGCTGGATTGTCTTTGCTTTGGGTGATGTCCGCTGGGGCGGAAAGTTTTGCCTTGAAAAGCGGAGAAATCATCGAAGGAAAGGTGACAGATCATCCAGCCAAGATCACGATCAAAACCGATCAAGGAGAAAAGCGAACCATCAGTTTTGAGGATTTGCTATCGTACTCCAAAGAGGCTTCGCTCGTGCCAACCGCTTCCTCACATCACCCTGAAAAAAATGGAGAGGAAAAAGATCCTCCCATGCAAGATCTCACGGCACTTGAAAACAAAGACGAACGATTTGATACCCCTCTTCACACCTTCGAAACCTGGAAAGAAGCAGCGCTTTCTGGAGACATCAAACTGATGTCCCAATGTTATGTTTCTTATTTGCAAGAAGATGTGAAAAAAAGTTTGAAAAAACTTTCCAAGACGATTCGCAAAGATATGGCCAAGAGTACGGCGATGACCAATTTTATTCCCGATCAACCCGAGATGCAGTCAGATACGCGCGCTTCACTGGATGTCACCTGGGCCAAAGATGAACAAAGCCAAACCCAAACTTTGCATTTTCAAAAAGAAAAAGAGCAATGGAAGTTGATTCAGTAGAATCCCTTGCATCTTAAAAAAAATGTTTGTCTAACATTCTAGGGTTGGCTCTTTGAGATCCCATCGCAGATCGCTTTTGCCAATAAGCACCACCACCGTGGCGGCCAATCCTTCGTCTCGTCCCAAAGCCCCCATTTTTTCTGGTCTTGTGGCTTTCACACTGATGTGATCGACAGGAACCATCATGACCTTGGAAAGATTGCTGCGAATTTCATTGATGTAATCTTTGAGTTTGGGTTTTTCGGTGATGATGGTGGAATCTACATTGATGAGTTTCCATCCGCGCGCTTGGATTTTTTGATAGACGGCCTTAAGAAAATCCATGCTGTTGCGATTTTTGTTGGTGGGATCTGTGTCAGAAAAGTGTTGCCCCAAATCTCCCAAGGCCAAGGCCCCCAGCAAAGCATCGCAAATGGCATGAGTCAAGGCGTCTCCATCGGAGTGACCTTTGAGTCCATAAGGATGGTCAATGGTTACACCTCCCAATACAAGAGGTTTGTCTTTTTCAAAAGGATGCGTGTCAAATCCTTGTCCAATGCGAATCATCTGGTTTTCTCCTGACCTTCCATGGTGATCATGGCCTGCGCGAGCAAAATGTCTTCGGGATACGTGATTTTGATGTTTTGCGAACTGGAAGACACCACACAAATGTTACCGCCATACTGATGCGCTACCGAGGCATCGTCAGTGGTGTTTGCATGGTTTTCTTGAGCATGATCATACGCTTTCAAAATCCATGGGAATCGAAAAACTTGGGGAGTTTGCATGGCCCATACATCTTTTCGATCCAAAGTTTGTGTGATTTTTTCTCCGTGGACTTTTTGCAAGGTATCTCGCACAGGGTGCGCACAAATGGCTCCGTCAAATTCGAAGCATTTTTCGATGGCCTGCCATAAATCATTTGATGTCAAAAAACATCGAGCCCCATCATGGATGGCGACCACTTGAGTTTGGTTGCTCACGACCTTCAAACCCTTGTGAACGGATTCTTGTCTCGTTTCTCCCCCGGCAACAATGGCGGAAATTTTATCAAGACCTTCGGTGTGCATGCGATGCATGAGAGGATCAGAAACATACTCTTGTGGCAGCACTACGATGATCTGTGAAACAAAATCCATGTCTTGGATGGATTCTAAGGTTCTTCTCAAAATCGATTTTCCTAGAATGGGATAAAATTGTTTTGGCTGATCATGGCCAAATCGACTGCCGTGTCCCGCAGCCGTGACCAATACCGTTACCCAAGGGGGGCTTGAAATCATGATGAAAAATAACTGGCGATGGTGGTTTCAATTTCATTTTCGCTTACCTCTTTGGCAAGCGCCAATTCTTTGACCAACAAAGCCCGTGCGGTATCTAACATCTTTCGCTCTCCGAATGAAAGCGTCTTGGTTTTTTTCAACGTGTACAAATCTCTCATCACCTGGGCAATTTCGAGCACGGAACCGGTTTTGATTTTTTCCATGTATTCTCGGTAGCGACGATTCCAAGTTGTGGTATCGATTTTAACTTCACGTTGATCTTCAAACACTTTGAAGACTTTGGCCACGCTCCGAGCTGGAATCAATTCCCTCAAACCCGCATTCTTGGCGTTGTTTTTGGGAATCATGACCATCATGTCGTTGTCCAAAATTCTCATGACATAAAAGGACACAATGGTTCCTGAAATTTCTTTGTTGTCGATGCGTTCGATCACACCTACCCCATGTGCTGGATAGACAGCTCGATCTCCCACATTGAATTCGATGACTTTTCCTTTGGCTGTGGCCTTGGCGGGAGTTTTTTTGGCATTTTTTTCCGCAGCCATTTTCAGTGCGGCTTCACGAATGGCTTGCGCGGTTTTTTTCACGCTTTTTTTGGATACAACCTTCTTTTTTTCCAGCGTCACGTTGGTGGTCAACTCGGTTTTGGCCACGCTACTGGCGGTTTTTTTCTTGGTGGTGGTTTTTTTGGCGGTCTTCGCCTTTGAAGCAGAGGTTTTTTTTCGTGAAGTTGTGGTTTTTGCCGCCATTTTAGGCTGCTATGTATATCAAAATTTGCAGCGTTTGGATAGCACCTTCGAGGCCGCCGTTACAAAATCGAAAGCCCACGAATCAGCGACGAAACCTTGGAAACACCCTGCTGCTGAAGCTGATCGCAAAGCTCCTGCTTGATGATGACCATGGCTCGCGTATGAACAAAGTTTTGCGTCCCGATTTGAACTGCACTTGCGCCGCAAAGCATAAACTCCATCACATCCTTTCCTGAGGATATGCCTCCAATGCCTACAATAGGAACCTCCATGGCACTGGCCACTTCCAGCACCTTGGCCAAGGCAATGGGTTTGATGGCAGGTCCGGTCAATCCTCCATAGACATTCGAGAGCAGAGGAGTTTTTGTGCGAAGATCAATGGCGGTGGCCTTGACGGAATTGATCAGAGACAATGCTTGAGCCCCCCCGTCCACAGCGGCTTTGGCAAGCGAGCGGATGTCGGTGATGTTGGGTGTGAGTTTCGCCCACAAGGGTTTGTCGGAAACCTGAGAGATTTTGTCCAACAATTTTTGTACTTCGACGGGATCGGTCCCCAGATCCAATCCCCCCTTGTCCACATTGGGACAAGAAACATTGATTTCCAAGGCACTGACGCCTTCTACACCTTTGAATTCACGCGCCACGGCCACAAAATCATCTGGATCTTTTCCATAGACGTTGACGATGACATGGGTGTCAAAGCGGGCCAGAGCGGGCAGCTTGTCTGCGAGGAAGGCCTCCACTCCAATGTTGTTCAACCCGATGGAATTGATCATGCCGCTTCGGGTTTCGGCGACGCGATGAGGAGGATTGCCTTCTCGTGGTTTGAGCGAAAGTCCTTTGGTGACAAAAGCTCCAATCTCATTGAGATCCAGCAAAGGGTCAAATTCAATCCCATATCCAAACGTTCCCGATGCGCCAATCAAGGGATTGTTCAATTCTAATTCACCAACCATGGTGCGAAGATCAGGTGTGGACATGTTGATCCTTCATATCCTAGCCTAGGGCCAAGGCCAAGCATCTGATCATGGAGTCCAAAGCCATGGCGATATATGGCAATGTATGCACACCTGTGGATACAAAAAATATAATGATATTCATAAATTAACTACATTGCGGCATTTTTGCACGAACTTATCCACAAGATGATGGTTTGGCTTTTCTCCCCAGCCCTTGGGGGTGGTATTGGCGTCTTTCCCTGACAGACAAGAACGCGAAATTCTGAGAAAATCTTTTTTGTGCCACCTCTCTCCTCACCGATTGGGTGGTGCAGAGTCTCTCCCTAGGGGAGGCTTGTTAGACCCTTGATTCACATTCCGTCTAGCTCTGATACGGCTAGAACTCTTTCTCCAGGGAATGGACGTGGGGCCTCATAAAGGGGTCCCACGTTTTTATTTTCGGAGGTTTTTCTCCATCTGATCCACAAAATATTTTGTGGCATCAAAATCACTGCCTTCAGATATTTCTCGAAGACCGAGGGGACTGGTGAGATTGAATTCAGTGACTTTCTTCCCGATGATGTCGATCCCCACAAAAAAAACTCCCCACTTGCGCAGCAGAGGTCTCATTTTTTTGGCAATGCTCTTGTGCGTAACCGAGAGAGGTTTGACGATGGCCTTGGCACCCGAGCTCAAATTTCCCCTATGATCTTTTCCCTGAGGCATCCGCGCAATCACATAGGGAAGCTCTTTGCCATCCACAAAAAGCATTCGGTGATCGCCTTTTTTGATTTGAGGGAGATATTTTTGCAAACAGATGGTGCGTTGAAAATCCAAGGTCAGGTTTTCCAAAATCACATTGCGATTGGGAGACTCGTGATCAATCAAGAAAATGGATTTTCCTCCCATCATGTTCAAAGGTTTTCCCACGACTTTCTTGTGACGATCCACAAACTCGTTGAGAATATTTTTGTTTTTGGAAAATAACGTGGGCGGAGCCATGTCCGCAAACATGCTGACGGAAAATTTTTCGTTGATGGAACGAAGAAGTCCTGGATCATTGATCACCCACAACCCCTGCTCTTTTGCACGATCCAAAACATAGGTTGCGTGGATATATTCCATGTTGAACGGTGGATCTTTGCGCATCAAAAGCGCATCAAACTCCGTCAAGGCCACAGTTTGATCAGGTCCTTGCGTCCAGGAAGGAAATCCATCTTCTCGAAGGGTCAACTGACGAGCCACACCACATGCCATACCGTTTTCCACGAAAAGATCTTCTGTGCGCATCACATAGACATTCCATCCACGAGATTGCATCTGTGCACACATCGCAATGGAGGTATCTTTGTCGAACTTGAGCTTTTCAAGAGGGTCGAGAACAAATGCAATATATGGGGTATCGTGCTTCATCGCTGCATTGTATTCGGAAAACGTCCAGCCAACAACTCTGCAAGGGGTTGCGTGGTTTCTATTTTGGCAAATACCATTTTGACGATAGCGGTGATGGGGACAGCCAAAAACAATCCCGAAAGTCCCCAGATCAATCCCCAGAACATCAAAAACACCAAAATGGTGACGGGATGCAAATCCAGACTTTCCCCCATGATTTTGGGTTCAATGTAGTTTCCGATGAGCGACTGAATCAAACTGCACAGGCCCATGATCAAAAAAAACCTCCACCCCATTCCAAACTGCAAGACGATCACAGGCAAGGGAATGAGCGTGGCCACGATCGATCCGATATTGGGAATGAAGTTGAAGGCAAAGGTGAGAGTGGCAAACATCAGCGCAAGATCTACTCCAAACCCATACAATACCGCTCCTACCAGAATGGCCGTTGCAAACGAGGTCGCCGTTTTTGTCGATACATAGGATGAAATCTGATGTAAAATTTTTTCCATCATGGCACTGCTTTGATCCGGATTTTTGTTCTCGCCCACCACCAAGAACAACACGAAAACAATCACCAACAAAGCATTGCCCACGAAAGAAAACACCAGCCCCGTGAGATTGGTTGCATACGAAAAAATGGGGAGACCGAGAATGTATTTTTTGACGATCGCGCGATTGAGTTCATATCCATAGTCGTTGGCTTTGTCTGAAATCCACCCCACCAAATCAAAAATCTTTTTTCGATACAAATCTGCACCTTGCAAAAACTCCTCGATTGAGGACGTAAGAATCAAAATCATTCCCGCAGAAAAAGCCAAAAAAAGAAGGAGCGTCACGGAAACCGCCAGTGCACGATTGAGTTTGAGACGATATTGCATCCATGAGATGATGGGCGTAAGCACTGCATAGAAAAAAATCGAAAACACAAAAGGAACCAACACGGCTTTTGTGTAGACCAGGGCTCCTGTGGTGGCAATTGTTGCAAGAATGATCAAACAAAAATGATTGATCAGCGCCATGGTTTTGCGTTGCATGGATCCGACTATACCGCCAGGACTCACCAAAGCCAACTCTATTTCGGATCCAGGTTTGGATCTAGTGCTGTGTGAATACTGGAACTACATCTTGAATGGACGGATGATTTTTTTCGCAAGCCAACTCATCAAACATCACGTCAAATTGATCTCGAAGGCTTTCCCACAAATGACTTTGCGATGGCATGGCCTTGACATCATGATCGATGCCTACCACGGCCCGAATGTTTCCAGCATTGTTTTCGAATTTGATCGCATAAGGATACATGGAATGTCCAGCGCTCAAAAAAGGTGCCATGTTTCGCGAGTCAGAAACCTCTTGCCCGTCCAAGTCCTTCAAAACAAGCACCAAGGTTTTTATGTCCGGGCTTGTAAAAAGACCATGGCGTTCAGAATACGTTGAATAGGACTGACCGTCCGTCATTTTCACATGAGAAAGAGATGTTTCAGCCAAAAACTTAGACTCTACTTCTCTGACCGGAGTTCGATGGGGTCCGTAATGACTTATTTGTGTTTTTCGAAACTCGATCCAATCCGAAACCGAAAAAAATGCATCGATGGGGAAATGGACCCTGCAGTGAAGTTCCCCCAAGTCTTGTCCCCAAGGGGCTATTACAAAACATTCAAGGTTGGAAGACTGTTCCATTGTTTCCAACTCCATGGAAATGTTTTGTGCATAGGGGTTGATCTTTTGTTGTTTGAATTCAAGAACAGAAAACGAAAATTCTTTTTTGAAAGATGGCCGATCCTCCTGTTGATCATCTCTGAAAGGGGTTGCCAAAGTCTTGGCCAACGAAGCTTGGAAAGGCTTCCCAAACGCAAATTGATAAAAAACCTCGGCTTGCCCTCCAACAAAAACAAATTCCAGATAGGATTGCTGAGGAAAAAGTTTCAACGGTTCATCGGTTTGTGCAGATGCCCCCGTTCCTACGCTCATCCACAACAATCCCCCAACAACAACCAACATTTTTCCCCACATAATGCGATGAGACTAATTCATTGCAGTGTTTTTGTAAACCTGTGGTGTCAGGAAAGTCCCTCAAAGGAGCCCAAACTTGAAGCGAGCCTTGATTTCGGCAAAGAAAATCAAGCTGTTGCAAGATTTTTTCCTACCTTTTTGTGCTTTTGATATAGTTGCGCACTTCATATGAAGGATACATTTTACATCACGACTCCCATTTATTACGTCAATGATTATCCTCACATTGGTCATGCCTACACGACCGTGGCGGCTGATGTATTGGCCAGGTACCATCGCCAACGGGGAAAAAAGGTTCATTTTTTGACGGGGACCGACGAGCATGGACAAAAAATTGAAAAAGCTGCTCAAAAAAAAGGAGAAAGTCCGATTGAGCTGGCCGATCGTGTGGTCGGAAGATTCGAGGGGCTATGGGAAGCTTTGAACATCTCTCACAATGATTTCATTCGAACCAGCCAAGACCGTCACAAACAAGGAGCCTTGGATTTTTTTCAGCGCTGTCTTGACCAAGGAGACATCTATGAAGGAGAGTACGAAGGTTGGTATTCCGTCAACGATGAAGAATTTTTGACCGAGACCCACATCGCAGAGCTAGGGAAAGACATCGAAAACGATCCCAACATCGTACGCCTCAAAGAATCAACGTATTTTTTTCGCTTGAGCAAATACCAAGATCAGCTTTTGCAACACATTGAATCCCATCCCCATTTCATTGCACCCGAGTCTCGCAAAAATGAAGTGATATCTTTCATCAAGCAGGGACTCAAAGATCTCTCCATCAGTCGGACCTCTTTTTCCTGGGGTATCCCATTGCCCAACAACTCCAAGCATGTGCTGTATGTTTGGTTCGATGCCCTGAGCAATTACATCACAGCCCTGGATTTTCACAACCAAGGCAAACTCTATCAGGAATTTTGGCCGGCCAATGTGCATTTGGTGGGAAAAGACATTTTGCGTTTTCACGCCATTTTTTGGCCCATTTTTTTGATGTCCGCAGGACTACCTTTGCCAGAACAGATCTTCGCCCATGGATGGTGGACGGTGGAAGGTCAAAAAATGTCCAAGTCCAAGGGAAACTTTGTCGATCCTTTTGCGTTTGTTGATCAGTATGGCAGAGATGCCTTTCGGTATTTTTTGCTGCGAGAGTTTTCGTTTGGACAGGATGGAAACTTTGCTCAGGAAAATTTTGTGGCTCGTCTCAATGCTGACTTGGCCAATGAACTAGGAAATTTGGTGAGTCGAAGTCTTTCCATGCTCGAAAAGTATAGAGATGGAAAGATTCCTCCACAGCCTTCCTCCTCGGAGTTGTCGGAATGGATCGCAGAACAAGCACAAAAATATCAGCAATGCATCGAGGAGAAAAAATTTGATCAGGCCTTTGCCAACATATGGAAAATTTTCGCACGCGCCAATCAATACATCGAACAAAAGCAGCCCTGGTCCTTGGCCAAAGACCCAGCCAGCAGCACTGCACTCGATCAAGTTCTTTATGAACTGATGGAAGTCATACGGATGGGTTCGGCGTTGATTTATCCCATCATGCCGGATTTGAGTACGGCCATCAGAGACAAACTATCTCTAACCCCCATCGAATGCACCGTGGGGAAAGATTTCCTCACTCAAGAACTGAACTGGGGACTGAGTGTTTCCGGAAGTCCAACAAAAAAAGGCTCTTCTCTTTTCATGCGAATTGAATCGTGAGAAGATTCATGGATGAAAAAGAAACCATGGTTCGCTGTTCTTTGTAGTACATTTTTGATTTCCTCTTCGGCTCTGGCATTTTCACCCGATGCCAACATGAAACGAAGTGATGTTCCAGGCATCTATCAGTGGAATCCTTCGCATCTTTTTTCTTCGGAAAAAAAATGGAAAAAAGAATTGTCCCAGCTTTCCAAAGATATGGAAAAATCTTCCCAAAGCTGCAAAGGAAATTTGGGCAAATCAGCAACATTTTTTTTTGATTGCTATTCTGCACTTCTCACAAACAAGGATCGAATCGAAAAAATCTATCAGTATGCAACCCTCACATTCGATGTGGATCAAAGCAACAACCACAACCAATCTTTGGTAAACCAGGCCACCGACGTACTGTCAAAATTCTCCTCGGGCTATTCTTTTTTTACCCCCGAAATCATAGCCCTGGGTGAAAAAAAGATACTGGAAGAATTTTTACAGGAAGTGCCCGAACTCAAAAAATATCACTACGCTCTCTCCGAAAATTTTCGCTTGCAAGGACATGTTCGATCCAATGAAGTAGAAGAGGTTTTGGCCCAAGCTACTTTTTTTTCCGATGGTGCAGGCAGAATGCGCGAACAAATCCTAAAAGATTTATCTTGGAAGGAATTTGAAAATGCGCAAGGAACCCAAGAAAAAATCAACGATCAAAACTATGCACGATACAGAGGGTCGAGCGACGCCAATCTTCGCAAAAACGTGACGCAGGCTTTTTTTGATTCCTACAAAGCTTATGAAAACATTTATGCTCAAAACTTGATCAATGAAATCAAAATCAATTGGTGGCAATCGCAAGCTCACAAATACTCTTCCACTCGAGAAGAAAAACTCAAAGAAAATGATATACCTTTGGAGGTATACGACAACCTCATCAACGTTGTTCACAAAAGTTTACCCAAAACTTTGCATCGTTATGTTGCCCTCAAGAAAAAAATCTTAAAAAGACCTGTCTACGAAATTCACGACAATTATGCTTCGACTTTCCCTTCCTATGAAAAAGACATTCCCTTCGAAGATGCAAAAAAAATCTTGCTTGAGTCTCTGCAACTTCTAGGACCGCAGCCCATCGAGGTGTTGCAAATGGCCTTGCGTGACCAAAGCGGGTGGATTGACATTTATCCCAACCAATACAAACGGTCTGGAGCCTACAATTTTGGCTCCTATGGAGTTCATCCTTTTGTTCTGATGAACTACGACAACACGTATGAAAGCGTGTCCACGCTGGGTCACGAACTTGGACATTCTCTTCACTCTTGGTTTTCCATGAAAAACCAACCGTATGTATATTCTGATGTGCCGGTATTTACCGCAGAGATGGCATCTACAGGAATCGAAATGCTCATGGTGCGCTATGCAATTCAAGATGCAAAAAAGCGAAATGCAACCGAAGAGCTTCTCTATCTTTATGATCAAGTCTTGGCGACCCTTGTAGGAACTTTTTTTCGTCAAACCCAGTTCGCCGAGTTCGAAAAACTGCTTCATCAAAAAATCCAAAATGGAGAAGGTGTGACGACAAAAGACGTCAATGATCTATACCTTTCTTTGGTCAAAAAATATTATGGGCCTTCGTATTCGATCATCCCCAATCAAGAAGTTGAATGGGCATTCATTCCCCATTTTTATGAAAGTTTTTATGTATACGTTTACGCAACTTCCATCAGTGCAGCTGTGGCCACCGCCAAAGGCATTGAAGAAGGGAAAATTCCTGCCTCTCGTTTTGTGGATTTTCTCAAATCGGGATCGAGCAAACCGGCCATCGCACTCGCCAAAGATTTGGGTGTAGATATGACAGTGCCTGATCCTTTTGAACAAACGGCCAACTATTTTGTCGAAACCTTGAATGAATTTGAGGCCCTCTACAAAGAGTGGAAAAAATCGGCAAAACACTGACAAAGAACTTGATTCAAAAACTTGAAGCCCCCCAAAAAGCCCTGTACAAGTGGGCTTGAAGGTCGCTTAGAACCTTACAATCAATGAACTAACTTTTAAATGAGGATTTCAAACATGAAAAAACAAAACAAATGGATGATCATGAGCGCGGCTCTTCTTTTGGGTGCATGTGCCACCAAAAGCGGAACTGGAGCATTGGTAGGCGGCGGAGCCGGTGCAGGCGTTGGAGCGGGCATTGGTGCAGCCATCGGTGGAAAAAAAGGAGCCTTGATCGGTGGAGCCGTAGGTGGCGTAACCGGCGCAGCTGCGGGTGGAGCCATTGGAGCCAAAATGGACCGTCAACAAAAAGCATTGGAAGAAAGCATGAAAAATGCTGAGATTGAACGCGTAGGAAACCAAATCAACGTCAAATTTGATTCGGGCATCTTGTTTTCCACAGGAAGCGCAAGTCTCAAACCCGATGCACAAACCACCTTGGAAAAATTTGCATCGATTTTGAATGAATACAATGACACCACGGTTTCCATTGAAGGACACACCGATTCAACGGGAGCCAAAGCGACGAACATCGCACTGAGTGCCAACCGAGCCAACAGCGTAAAATCTTATCTTACGCAACAAGGTGTAAACTCCACCCGTATGACCACTGTTGGGTATGCGGATGATCAACCTGTGGCCACCAACACCACTGCGGAAGGTCGTGCTCAGAACCGTCGTGTGGAAGTAAAAATCAATCCTGTAACCACACAACAAACGGCAAAATAAGGATTGCATCAAAATCTAACTGAAAAAGCCCAGGGAATTCCCTGGGCTTTTTTTTGCAAGAATCCATGCAAAAAGCCCTTGAAAAGCCTGTAGAATGAACTAAAAACCTTACCAGCCCTATGAGAACGGACAAATTAAAAAAGCAGCGCCAAGAGCTGATCCGAAACCTAATCCAAAAATACAAATTGCGAAAACAGGAAGAGTTGGCGGTCCACGTCAAGCAAGGGGGCTACAAAGCTACGCAAACGACGATTTCAAGGGATTTGGTGGAGATGGGCGTGTACAAGGCCTCAGGTATTTATACTTTGCCCATGGACGAAAACCATCCTGACCATTTTCGCCAGGAAATGGAAAAAACACTTCATCACGTTCTCAAAGCAGGTCCTCATATGCTGGTGCTCAAAACCGATTTGGGCGGAGCCCCAAAATTGTCCGTTCACGTGGAAAAACAAAATTGGAAAGAAGTCGTGGGTGTTCTTGCGGGCGATGATACGGTATTTGTCGCGTTTCATTCCAGCAAAGACATGGAAGCTGTGTACAATCGGCTTGTGGACTTCGTCCAGTCCTAGTCACAAATCAATCGATAGGTTCGATGTTCTCGGGCACCTTTTTGGGTCAGTGGATTTTTGCAGCACCATCGAACGTTGTCTTCATCAATAAAACGATACAATAGATGTTCGTCTCTTCCTTTGGGAATCCCCAGCCTGCGTGTTTGCACAATCCTTTTTGGTCGATACCCACAGTCCTCGATGTAAAACTCCTTGATGGAAAAGGACCGTTGATCCCAATCGGGCACCTTTAGCATGAGCGAACGGCATACAAGCGTTTGGCCTTTGCCCAGGGTTGAACTCGATCGAGTCCGATCGGAAAATTTGATGGGATTGTTGGTTGTCATGATCTCCAAGGCTTGGGGAGATGTTTTGTGGTCAACACAATAGATAGCTGATTTGATCAGCACCGCATTTTCATCCCCAGTTATGTTGCCGCTGTTGGACGTGGCTTGACGATTGATGTGGGCCGCTTTGCTACACATGTTGGTCTTGAGCTGATTGATGGTTATCAAGGTTTCAACGACAACTATTCCAGAGCCATGGGATTTGGCTATGCCGGACCTTTCACGCACACAGGTTTGCGAGCTTCCATCGCATTGTCCGATACGATCTCGGCCATGGCCATGGTGGCCAACGGCTGGGACAACTCCCAAGACAACAACGATGGCAAAACCTTTGGAACTCAAGTTTCCTATGCTCCTGAAAGCGGTGCTTTGGAGATGTACTTGAATTACGTAGGTGGCCCCGAACAGGCGGGCAACTCCGGCAACTACAGACATTTGGCAGATTTGGTAACGATCGTGCATCCTACACAAGCATGGACCATCTCCACTGACATCACTTATGGATATGAAGATGATGCTGTGGGAGGCACAAGCTCATCACAATGGTTTGCGGCTTCGATGATCAACAGTGTTCGTATTTGTGATCTCTTTGGAGTTGCATTGCGAGGGGAATATTTTGACGACAACGATGGTACGCAAACCGGAACGGCCCAAAAACTGTGGGAAGTCACATTGACTCCCTCCCTCTTTTTGGGAGACCATGCGGTGGTTCGTGCTGATTTTCGGTATGACCGATCCAACCAAAGCACATTTACCGACAACACCGGTACAAGCAAAAATCAAATGACCGTAGGTCTAAACAGTGTGTTTTATTTCTAACCACAAACATTCCACTGGGAATGCACACCTTTTTGGCAAAAGCGGGGCACAAAGCCCCGCTTTTTTTTGGTGGGAAAAGCACTCCACAAAAGCCATAAAATGCGGTATCCATAGCGTCCCGTCTTTGAAGATTCAAAGACCATCCTGATGTGCGAGAGTGGTGGAATTGGTAGACACGCTAGGTTCAGGGTCTAGTGGGAGCAATCCCATGGGAGTTCGAGTCTCCCCTTTCGCACCAAGTTGTTGTGACCCTGCTGCAACATCCATTTTTTCTTTCGATTCAGGGCCTTTCATGTATACCAGCCAGAATCAGCACTTTTGATCCTGCGTATGGCCGATGCAATTCACATAAAAAAACAACGAGTTCGAGCTCGAATCGAAGCCAAAGTCCGCGTGCAAATCATTGGACACGACGAAGATGAGCGAATCTACACCGGAGACATCAGCAAAAATGGAATGTTTTTGGAATCGTATGAGGTGCAGCTCAAAAAAGGTCAAAAACTGGAAATGAACATCAGCATTCCCACCTCAGAACAGCCTGTTCGAGTCACTGGAAAAGTTACGCGAATCATTGGTCCCAATCAAATCAAAGAGACCCCAGGAGTGGCGTTCGAATTTCTGAAAATTGAAGCTCGAAGAGCTCGTGAATTTGATCGATTCCTGGAGCAACTCATCGATGCCAAGGGGTTGGGGTGTAGAAAATTTCCCCGCGCCGAAACCGAAATTCCTGTAGAAATTCATGACGACAAAAAAAGTCGAGACGCCCTGACCAAAAACATCAGCAAAGGTGGCTTGTTCGTCAAAACGAACATCAAGGAATTTGAAATGGGAGATCGTGTTCAAGTGATTTTGATCCACCCCACCTCCAAACGAAAATTTTCCATCCCTGCGGAAGTGGTTCATCTTCGTCTGGGAAGTGCTCCCCATTTGCCTGATTTTGAAGAAGGTTTGGGAATCGAATTTTTGGATCTATCGGAAATTCGTCGACAAGATCTGTCGCGCTTTCTCAAGAGCATTGTCTCCGCAAAAAAGAAGCCTCGAAAAACAGCCAAAAAAAATTAACGAACCACAATTGGAGCTGTCAATCTCTTGCTCCCTACATGAACGACCAACGTATAGGTTCCAGCTGTCATCGATTCAGAAAGAGAAAGATTTAAGCGCTTCGGATCAGATTGACCTTCCACCGCCCACGACTGCACAGATCTTCCATGAAGATCCACCAATGAAATGGCCATGATTTTTTCCTGTGTCTGTGGCGCAGAATGAAGCTCCACTGAAAAGGTTGCATGGGCAGAAACAGGATTCGGATACACATGAAGACTGGACTTTTGATTGGATTCGCACCTTGCTCGAACATCATAGACGACTTGCTCTTGTCCATCACACAAAGCATAGCGTGACTCACTTCTAGAAAAAGATTGGATTCTCGCAACACTCGAAGCACACCTTTGCTCTGCAAGAGCCAATCCCATGTTCATGATTTTTTTCATCACATCTTGATCATCGACAGATCCAACGTTCGTGCAACACAAAACAACATGAGCACCTTGCTGATTTTTTTCACTGTACATCTCTGAACACCCTCCGAACAAATTCAGAGGAGCATCCAATTCAATGGCTCCTGCATCACAAAAATCTGGAGAACCATGATCTACTCCTGGATAATTTTGATGGCGCAATCCCATCATGTTTCGTTGATCAAAAGAAGATCCAGCAGAAAAGAAAAGAAGCGGAGTCGATGTACACTCTCCCCCATCCACATTGATGCTGCTTGGATCTGGAATTCTTGCCCATATCGGTATGGAAAAAGAACTCACATCCACCAGGGGAGAAAGCAGTAGTAAATTTGTAGAAAGATGATCATTTGGATGTGGAAGATAGTTCGACGATGATCCCGTGGCCAAAACATTGTATCCACGGCTCTCACACAGCGGCGGAAAGATTGGATGTGTCGTCTGACAAAAAACATTTTGGTCCCCTGCCATTCCCGAAGCACTCACCACAATCGAACTATAAACATCCAGACCTCCCAAAACCGTGTTGAGTGGGTATTGAGGCAGAGAAGAAACATAATAAATGCTCTCTCCTTGATCTGCGTTTCCATCCGTCATGGTGGTCAAAAAAAGTTCAACGCGAACATCCTGCGCATGAATATGTCCACCTTTCGACAAGGTTGGAATCGGCTGATCGGCAACATTGTTCACAAACGTACAATTGATGATCCTAGCCGTCGAATCCACCACAAGTGGTTGCAAACCTTCCATATCGACTGCGCCACCCTGCCACGCTTGATTGGAAGAAAAAGTCGTCGCAGACAAACTTACATTGTCCCCACGGTAATACACCGCTCCTCCAAGACCATTTGCCACATTCAAAGAAAAGTATGAAAGCCCAAGACTGAGGCTTCGATCTTGAACATGCAAGGCGCCACCATCTTTGCCGACACAATGATCAAACCACACAAAAGAAAATGAAGCTGTTTGATTCAGGCTTGGATTTCCTTCAACCCGAAGACATGCACCATCGATCGTAGGAGAAAAAGAATCTCTCACAATCGCGTACTGAAGCAAAAACTGATTCGCCGTACCCAAGACCTTGATCATGGAATCAGAAAACACCGCTCCACTGGCGGGCTCAAAAATCACTCGATCGTTGCCGATCGATCCTTGAATGGCCACGGACTCCGAAATGATCGCAGGGAGTTGCATGGAAATCACAGGTCCAGAAACAGAAAAAGAAAAACTATCAAACACAATGCCATCATAAGGAGACGAGGAAACCATGGCCGTACAACCATTCACCAAACCTCCTCCCGCATTGACCTGCTCCACCGCATCATGGAATGTACAATTGGCGACCGAAGGATCCGCAGCTCCAAGGTTGGAGTTGACCACATAGACCGAAGCGGAAAAAACCTCCGCACACGTCCAAAAAATGCCCACTCCCAGGACAAGGTAAGATTTCCAAAAACATTTTGAAGACTTCATGGGCTGCCCGTATCACGGCCACATTTTCAATGCAAAGCATAAAAAAACACCCTCTACCCAACGGATGAGCTTGATCCCAAGATGCAGAAAGACTATAGTATGTTTATGGCCATTCGAACTTTGCTTACCTATCCAAACCCTATTCTGCACAGGGTTTCCGCGCCAATCACAGAATTTGATGTGGAATTGGTACATTTGGCCCAGGACATGGTCGAAACCATGAAGCATGCCAATGGCATCGGGCTCGCAGCCCCACAAATTGGGGTCTTGAAACGATTGATTGTTGTCCAGGTTCCTGATGAAGATGGAAACATGGGCCCACTCTATACGGTGTGCAACCCCAACATAGCCAAATGCCAGGGACATGCCAAAATTGAAGAAGGATGCTTAAGCGTACCTGGACTGGGTGTAGAAGTTGATCGATCTTCCAACATTTTGTTGGAGGGGCAAAACCTCGATGGATCGGCCTTCCGATTGGAAACCGATGGACTTCTTGCCATTTGTTTCCAACATGAAATCGACCACCTTGATGGAAAGCTCTTGGTCAACTATGTCAGTTCTGTCAAACGAGAATTGTACAAAAAAGAAATCACAAAAAAAATTCAGCTGGAATCCGACGACGGAATGAACTTATAGAGGGCCTTGAATCGCTCCACCATGAGATTGCCCCAACGAAAAATTGTATTCTTCGGAACACCCGACATTGCAGCTTCGATCCTCGAATCTCTTTTGCAAGATGGCCGAGAAATTTCCATGGTTCTCTCGCAGCCAGACCGACCTGCTGGACGAGGTCAAAAAATGCACCCGAGCCCCGTCAAAGCCCTCGCAAAGCAATATGATCTTCTCTGTCTTTGTCCTGAAAAAATCATTCAACAAGAAATGGAACCGATTCTCAGTCAATACAAAGATCATATCTTTGTGGTTGTCGCCTATGGAAAAATTCTTCGACCTTGGTTGATTGACCTCCCTCACCGTATCATCAACGTGCACGCGTCTCTTTTGCCTCGTTGGAGAGGAGCAGCGCCCATCCACCGATCGATCATGGCTGGAGATACACTCTCTGGAGTTACCATCATGAAAAAAATCGTTCCCGAATTGGATGCTGGAGACATGTTGTTGCAAAAAAATTCCATCGATATTGATGTAAACACAGGAGAGCTCCTCACCGCGATGACAACTCGGAAGCTCAAGCCTTGCAGGAAGCCTTATGTCTCATTGATCAAAATCTTGACCACTATCAAGCGCAAGATCTATCACAAGTTACGTATGCAGAAAAGATCACGGTTGAAGAGGCAAAATTTCATGGAACAAAATGTTTTGAAATTCACAAATCCACATCCGTGGCCTCTGTCCTTTTCCCGGTGCATACACATTTGCAGATCAAACACGAATCAAACTTTATCGAAGCCACCCTGGATCAACTGAAATGAAATTGAGCCCTGGTCATCTGCATATGAAAAATGAACGTCTGATGGTAGGCTGCCAAGATGGCGTGTTGGAAATCATCGAATTGCAACGAGAAGGAAAATCTAAACAAACCCCAAAGGAACTGATCCCTTTCTTTCAAAGCAAAGGAATTGAACAATGGAAATGAGCCACAAGAAAAGAATTCTCATGTGTCTTGCAGCCCTTTTTGGGTCGTTCTCCATTACATTTCTTGTTACATTGCAACTGTTGGTCCACGAAAAATCACAAGTGACCGTGCCCAACTTGGTGGGACAGTCTTTCGAGCAGGCGCAACAACACATGCAAGAATTGGGATTGGAACTGGTGATTGAAGAGCAACGCTTTGAACCCGACCAATATCCAGGAACCATCTTGAGACAATCGATTGATCCAGGTCAAGAAATTCCCAAAGGAAGAAAAATTTTCATCACGCAAAGCAAAGAACCCTTGATCGATTCGATGCCAGATCTGATCGATCAAGACCTAACCGCCGTAAAAGCCATGTTGTCCAAATTGGAGATCAGATCCGTGGAACTCAGCTATGCATGTTCCAATCGAATTCGACAAGGCAGCGTCCTGGTGCAAAAACCTTCTTTCGGTCTGGCTAGCTCCGGCCAAACCATTCATTTGCTTGTTTCCGAGGGGCCTTGCGAAACTCCCTACCTTTTGGCAGATCCAGTGTTGTTTTCCGACGATCAAATCTTAAGCGATCTACGCGCATTTCAAAAACATCCCAACGAAGAAAGTCTACGAAAAATACGTTCCATGAAAAAAGGAACTCTTGTCAGTCCTTCATCCTTTGGTGTAAAAGAATGAACATGATCATTGCGCCATCGATTTTGTCCGCTGATTTTAGCCGGCTCAAAGATGAAATTCAGGCCGTAGAGGCAGCAGGAGCGGATTGGATTCACGTGGATGTCATGGATGGTCATTTTGTACCCAACCTTACGCTTGGGCCTCCTGTGATCTCATGCATTCGAAAAATCACGAATTTACCCCTCGATGTTCATTTGATGATTCAAAACCCTGAACAAACCATTGAACACTATCAAGATGCAGGAGCGGATTGGATTTCTGTTCATCCAGAGTCCACACCTCACCTTCATCGAGCCCTGGGATTGATCAAAAAAAGAGGCACAAAAGCCAGCGTGAGCCTCAATCCGGCAACATCCTTGGAAAGTGTATGGCCAGTATTGGATGAGTTAGATATGGTACTGATCATGAGTGTAAATCCTGGATTTGGAGGGCAACAATTCATCCCTTCTTCTGTCCAAAAAATCAAAAATCTCTCTCAAACCATCCAGGAAAAAAAATTGGCAACATTGATTGAAGTAGATGGGGGAATCAATCAACAGACCATCACTGACGTGGTCAAAGCCGGAGCAAACGTGGTGGTTGCAGGTTCAGCGATTTTCAATCAACAACCCTATCAAAAAAACATTGAGGGTTTAAGAAATGGTGCCGTTTAACCACCAAAACAATTCTCCTCTCTCAAAAATTTTGCAAGATCAAAAAGTAAATGATCTCTTGCTGAAAATTCGCCACTCTGTCCAAAATCGCTTGGCCATTTCCATCACACCCGATGAAATTCGATACATGAGAAAAACCTTTCACAACTCTATCGCCGACGGAGAAAAGAAACTTCATGACTTTTCCAAAAGCATCATCAAACACTATTGGGGTGGTCAAGAAGTATCTCTACGCATGATCATTTGGGGTCGATGCAGAGACTATGCCCACAACCAGATCGAAAAAACGTATCATGATCTTTTCCCAGAGGAGCTAGAGGAAAGTCGACGATTTGATTCGAGAATCACTCGAAAATATACACCCGTTTGTGGTCAGTGTGACCAAACCACCAACGTGATTGCGTCGTTTTATCACTACCAACTGAAAAATCTTGGAAACCATGCCTTGGATAGTTTTTTTACGCGCATCAAAACCACACAAAACATTTGTTACAAAGTAGCCGACATGGTTTTTGATCTAGATCAAATGTTCACACGAGATAAAATTTTTAACGACTATTCACAAATTCTAACCGATGTATATGGCATCAAAATGACATTCCGTACAAAAAAACAACTTCATGGGGCGGTTGAATACATCAAAAGCAATTCTACCTACAAAATTGTGGAAGAAAAAAACTACCTCGGAAAAAGCAAAAAAAAGAATGGATTTGAAGTGTACAAGATCGTCTTGCAACAGGACCGGCAAATTTTCGAAATCCAACTTCAAACCCAAAAAATGTTTGCATTTGAAAAAGAAAATGCAAACGCAAGTCACAAAACCTACAAAGAAAAACAAATGGAGCAGCGTCGTAGATTGGGAAGAGAATATGCCAATTTGTACCGTGCTCTTGGTCATATGTTCACGCACGAACGATCTCCCACCATCGAACACATCGAATTGGGCATGACCCAAAAAGGCATGGACGACGAGTTCTAACACGATAAGAGAACATTTTACGTTTCCTCATTTAGGATCATTCATGGTGGCTCACATCATCACTACCCCAGTACACTTTATGGTGTGAAACGGACCATGTTCTTTTCGATCCAATTGTGGCATAATATCTTCTGAGGGGACTTCTATGAAATCAATGCATTTTCTATGGCTATTCCTGTTTGTTGTTGGTTTGCAGCCGTGCTTTGTCCAGGCACAAATGTCCGAACAGTATGAATTGGGGTATGGCATTTTTTTGACCATTGTTCCCAACCAAGACGACGTCCCACAAGCATTCTCTCTGGACATGGAACAGGGTCATTGCGATCTCCAAGGAGATCCCCTTTTCAAAGAATGTTTAGAAGGTCCTCGATCCATGATGGGTCCAGAATACACATACCATTGCGTCAGCGAAGATTCATCCATTTTTCAGAAAGTCGTTCTAGGGCCCATTGGAGAACCAGGTCTTTCTAAAGACAATCGCGTTTGCAACAACGGATACATTCGCATGTCCGACAAGAATTCCTTAAACCTTTCCTATGAAATCAATGAATTTCGAGATTTGAATCTACCCAAACTCTTCGAATGGGAATCATTGACCATGACTCGGTCAAAGAAACTTCCCACAATTTTCATTCGAAAAAATCACAAACTCCTCATGGAGATTAGCACCTATGTAGGGTCATCTAAAATCCCAACATCAGATCTCATCACCATCGAAAAGGGTCAATGCAGTGTAGGAAAAGGTCAAATGTCGACCAAAAAGAACTCAGACTCACATCAGTCTCCCGATCATATGACATGGGTGTGCGCCCAAGCATCCACAAATGATCTCTTCAATGTTCATTTGCTCATTCCCGATCCATCGGAAACTCGAGAGCATTCGATCTTTGTCAATCAATTGCACAATTGCCGCGACATTCAAGAAGAAAATGGGGTTCATCGAATCTGTGATGAACAAAATATTTTTCACCGAACGTATGATGACTACATCAACGAATAGAGATCCATTCTAAATATCCAAACGGAATCCGATGTAGTTGGTGATTCTTTGGAAATCACGACTCTGAGAAGAAAAATTGTCCCCGATGTAACTCAGTTTGTTTTCAATCGACAGTCTTTTTGATGGATGATAGCTGCATTTGAAAACAAAGGAGTTGAAGTTTTCATCTTCGGAATCACTCAAAAGAAGCCTTTGTCCTTCTGAATCCACAAAAATCACCGAAGGAAATTTTTTGAACTGAAGATTGGCGATGACATGCAATCCATATTTGGGATCATGATCTTGATTCTCTCCCCATACAAAAGACTGAATCAACGATATTTTGTGATTGCGATAAGAAAAATTCTGACTGGTTGAAGTGCTGTCGAGAAAACTATACTGGACAGACAAAAAGGGGACGGTCAGCAGCTGTCCAAAAAAGGAAAAACTCTGCGTCTGGTCCAGTCGGGTTGAAGAGCTAAAATTCTGACGAGAATACTGATACTCACCTCCCAATACCAGTTTGTTTTCGATGGTACGGGACAATCTTGCTGAGGTCGACAAATGAACATAAGAAAAATTGTCCACGGCGATGAAATTGAAATAATCAAAATGCTGATTGACCGTAAATGTGGTTTGCTCGGGGAGAAAAAATCGAAGACCCAGGTCGGTACCTCCTAGGAAAAAATCTTCATTTACATCCAACAAAGCGCTGTCTTTTTCGTTTCTTTCATTTTGATATTTGAATTGCGTGTTCCAATAGATCCTGCCCATGCTTCCCATGGGGATGTCCAAAAAAGTACTAAAATTTTGAATGAATAAATCTTGTTCTTGGTATTGGAAAAACTTTTTGGCTCCCCCTTGATATTCCCACCCCAAAACAGAGTTTGAGGGTGCCGTCATTTTTCCCTTGGCTTGGAAAAGAACCCTCGCCAAAAAATCTTTTCGCGTGTCCGCCAAACTTTTGAATGTGTTTGAATCAAACTCAAGACCCATCTGAAAGCTTTGCTGGGTTTGATAATGTGTTTCTTCCAAAGTTTCTGCTTTTGCAGTTTGGCCAAAAAAAACGAAAGAACTACAACCTAGACATGCGATGAAAAAAAAACGTTTCAAGGTCTAGCATTTTCCGACAACAACAGGTTCAACTCTTGTTTTTGCTTAGAAAGTTTTTTTAGAGCATCTCGATATACGTCCATCTGATGATCCAAGTCATTCATGGAAGAAGCATCCGAAAACTCTACCCATTGCTGCGAGTCTACCGAGTCAATCCCTTTTCGTGGATGAAAGGAGTGGTCCACAGAAATGGATTCCCCCGTTGTAGGTGCAGCGGCTGCATCCGTTTGCTGAGGGTTCACATCCGAAGTTGGAGTAGGATCTGATCCCGGCGCAGCCAATGGATCCTCGGAGGAGGGACCGGTCTGAACATCCTCTGATCCTTTTTGCACTGTGGATGAATAAATGGACAAATTTCCATTGTTTCTACGTGCCGCCGAATTGGAAGAAAAATTTTTCTCGCCAAAAAATTGCTCTTCATTGAGCAAATGCGCAACTTCTTTCATCAAAAACATTTTTTTTCGTTTTTGAACTTTCAAAGTCTCCAACTCCTTGAGCTTGGTCCGAATGTGCTGAGAAAGATCTTCAACGGCCGCAATCTGTTCTCTGAGTTCAGACTCATTTTGAGTTGGATCGAGAGAAATATTCAAGGGAACTGGAGAAACATTGGCATAAATCTGTTTTGAAATGTTCTCTTTTTCTTCATAAAGCTTTTTGATTTCCAAACCATGTTGACGAGATTGCTCTTCATCTACATTTTGACCTTGAATGTTGGCTGTGAGCTGATCGATCTGACCTTGCAAGGTTTTGAGTAATTTTGTTTCAGTGATGGCGAGATCATCTCGATGTTTTTGCAGTTGTACGCGCTGCTCTTCCAATTGTTGACTCAGGCTCTCCATTTCCTTGAGCTTGGTTTGATTGGGAATTTTTTTTACCATCGATGTTTGGGTATGAGATGCAACGGGTTGATAATTCGACAAAGAGTGCTCGATGCTTTGCAATTTTTCCTCTTGGATCATCAACTGATGTCTTTTAATTTGATATTCAGAACGCAGCTGCGCGAGATTCTCCGCCCAGGAGATCGCGGGTAGAGACAAAAGTCCTGAAATCAGGATCCGTGCTCCAATCATCTTGTGGTTACGAGATGCCATACTTTTCCATTTTATAATAAAGCGCACTGGTTTTGATACCCAGTTTTTTCGCCGTTTTCGACTTTACCTTTCCACACTCTTGGTAGGCCTGAAGAATAAGCTTCTTTTCAAAAGATTCAAGGGTTTGATTCAAAGTTGCCTTGCGACCTTTCTTTTCTAACACACTTAAATCACTTGATTTATTTTTCATGTCCTTGGGCAAATCTTCTACGCCAAGAACATCCGAAGATGACAGCACGCATACACGCTCCAAAAGATTCTCTAGCTCACGAACATTGCCGGGCCAATCGTATTGCCGCAAAACCTCCAAAGCTGGCTCACCCAAAGAAAATGACCTTCCCAATTTGGCAGAAAGACGTTTGAGAAAATGATGCGCCAACATGTCAATATCTTTTCTGCGTTTGCGCAAGGGAGGAATCTCCAAGGGCACAATATGCAGGCGATAAAAAAGATCTTCCCGGAACCTTCCTGCTTTGACTTCTTGTTCCAAATCACGATTGGTCGCGCTGATCACACGCACATCCACATCAATGGTTTTGTTTCCCCCCACCCTTTCAAATTGCTTTTCCTGTAGTACTCTCAAGAGCTTGACCTGCAAATCCTCCGGCAACTCTCCAATCTCATCCAGAAAAATGCTGCTCTGATGAGCAATTTCAAACCGGCCTTGCTTGCGAGAATCTGCACCGGTAAAAGCCCCCTTCTCATGACCGAAACGCTCACGCTCCAAAAGATTTTTTGACAGCGCGGAGCAGTCCACTTTGACCCACGGGCGATGGGACCGCTGACTCATCGAATGCAGCGTCCGAGCAACAATTTCTTTTCCTGTTCCACTCTCGCCTGTGATCAGTACCGTGGTATCCGTAGGAGCCACTTTGGCCAATTGCTGCTGAATCTTCTGAATCTCCTTGGAGGTTCCCAAAAGCATCGTCTGGATTTTGCGCTCCTCCAACAAATATTGGTTGTCGGATTTGGTGCGATAAAGATCCAGGGCTTTGGCGATTTTGAGTCGGAGCATCTCCGGTGGAAATGGTTTTTGAATGAAATCAAAAGCTCCATCTTTCATGGCGGTGACCGCCAGTTCAATGGTCCCAAACGCTGTGATGACAATCACAATCGTTTGGGGTGACTGAGCTCGAATGGCTTTGAGAACTTCCAATCCATCCATGTCATCCATTTTGATATCCGTGATGACAATTTCTGGTTTCATGGTTTCAAAATATTGGAGTCCTTCTTTCCCCCCCCGGGCTCCGAAAACATCATGTCCAATTGCGGACAAAACCTCGACAATGCCTTCTCGCATGGTGTTATTGTCTTCGACGATGAGAATGTGTGCCATATTACCTCCAGGGCAGAGTGATGGTGATCTGCGTTCCTTCGCCCGGACTTGAGCTGATTTCAATTTGGCCCCCATGGGACAAAATGATTTTTTTTACCAAAGCCAACCCCAAACCATTTCCATCGGCTTTGGTGGTATGAAAAGGTTGAAACAATTCTTTCATGTGATCAGGCTCAATTCCCTGGCCATTGTCTTCCACCACCATCACCAAATCTTGTTCCATCTTTTTCACATGAATGGAAATTTTTCCTCCCTTGGGCATGGCTTGAATCGAATTGGTCACAAGATTAAGAAAAACACGCTGCATCTGAATGGGGTCGAACAATGCTCTCTCGATATCTTCGATCTCCAATCGAAATTTGATGGCCTGGGTACAAAGTTCTTTGGAAAAAAGGTCACGAATTTCATCAAAAAAATCACTCAATACAACTTCTTTGAACTCCAAAATAGGATCTTTGGCAAAATTGGTGAAATCATCCACAGTTTTTTTCAGATTTTGGATTTCATTCTGAATTTTTTTGACAGCATTGAGTTCTTTTTCATGCTGAACGTGTTCTGCAAGAATACCTGCAAAGAGCTCGATGCCTCCCAATGGATTTCGAATTTCGTGCGCAATCCCCCGCAGCATGAGCTTCATGTTTTGATCTCGTTCCAAGATTTTTTTTCTCATCTCGTCCAATACAAAGGCCAAAAAACCCAGTTCACTTCCGTCATTGATCGTGAGACTTTTTTCAAACTCCCCTTCTCCTATGTCTTGAGCACCACGAACCAAATGAGCAACTGGCGTAAGAATTCGTTTGGAGAGAAAGAAACTAAGAAGAGTGATCAATCCCAAACAAAACAGGGTGATCAAAATTGCATTTTGCAAGAACCCATCCAAATTTTGAAAAAATCTTGCACTTCCATCAATTCCCACAATCCCCACCACTTTGTCATCTTGAAAAATGGGAGAAAAAGCACTTTTATAAAATTCATTGTTGTTTTTTTTGAACAATACAGACGAAGAGGATTTTCCTTTCAAAGCTTGTTGAAGTTCATTTTTATGAAGAATGGTCTTGGCAAAGACCTGACCCAAAGGAGATTGAGTGTCTGAATCAAACAAAACATCAAAAGAAGAGGACAAGACATAGACCCTTTTGATTTCTTGATTTTCCAACAAAAAGAAAGTTCGTTCGTACAACCGTTGATAGGTTTGACTTCCCCGATCATGAATTTCCAACGCCGAAAGCTGAAAAGGTTTTACATTGTTGACAATGTATTTGGTTGCAAGCGTGAGTCGATCTCCCAGCTCTCGCTCAATGGTTTGTTGACCGAGCCAATAAAAAGAAAATCCCAATACAGAAAAAACAACCAAGATGGGGAAGAAGTAATAAAAAAATAGAGTGGTCCGAATTTTATGTTTTACATTCAACCGATATTGGTCATGTTGAACTTTCATAGCGCGTGTATGACATTTTGATAGTGCATGATGCGCGTATCAAATGGCTCCTTTTCTACACATACAACATCAAATTGAGCTGCCTTGGGTTCATTGTATCTCATCAAATATTCTTGCCCCAACATTTGCAATTTTCTCTGTTTTGCAAATCCCACACGATAGAGAGGCGAAAAATTATCTTTGGTATAGCCGGACTTGACCTCAACAAAAACGATGGTTCCATTTTTTTCCATCACCAAGTCGATCTCTCCCATTCCGCTTCGATGATTTTGGTCCAGACAAACATATCCACGTGCTTCCAGATATTTTTTGGCTTCCTCTTCGCCTTCTTTTCCCAGCACAACATTTTGTTCATGCAACATCATTTTTCTCCTTCAAAACAAAACTCCTGCGGTGGATGGTTGACTGCCCATGCTTGTCAATGGCCTTGCGGTGCAAGGAAGTCCCATAACCTTTGTTTTGTGCAAATCCGTATTCTGGCCAAATTTTTTCTTGATCCACCATCCAACGATCGCGAGCAACCTTAGCGATAATGGATGCCGCACCGATTGTAAATACCTTCTGATCTCCTTTGATGACAGTACGCTGAGGAACATCAGACAAAAATTTCTGGTGTCCGTCGACCAGGCACAATTGTGGCAGCGGAGTGAGTTTTTCTACAGCAATTTTCATGGCCAGTAAGCTTGCATTCAAAATGTTGATTCGATCAATGGTGGAATGATCTACAAAAGCCAATCCCACACTGATGGCACGTTCTGAAATCAAATCATACAATTTTTCTCGTTTGGCTGGTGTGAGTTTTTTGGAATCGTTGACCTGCCCTACAAGAGAATCGTCCTGTGGATCCATGATCACCGCTGCAGCAACTACCGGTCCAGCTAGAGCTCCCCGACCGACTTCATCTACACCCGCAACATGCATATATCCCTGCGACAAGAGACTGCGCTCCAAACTCAAATCGGGTCGATCAAAAGGTGTAGACAAGGACATAAATTAGGATTTTGGCTTGATGGTTTGAAGAAAAAGTTCCGAAAGCTGTTTGGGATCTACTTCATTGGGAGCTTTGCTCATCAAATCAAACGCCGTTTGGGTTTTTGGAAATGCAATCACATCCCGAATGGCTTTGGCCCCCGACATGAGCATGGCCATGCGATCAAGTCCAAATGCGATGCCTCCATGGGGAGGCGTTCCATATTCGAGTGCATCCAGAAAGAAACCAAATTTTTCTTTGGCTTGTTCCATGGAAAGTCCCAACAAATCAAAACATTTTTTCTGCAACTCAGAATCATGAATACGAATCGATCCACCACCCAACTCAAAACCATTGAGAACCAAATCATAGGCTTGGGCCCGAATGCTTCCCAAGTCTTCTCTTGATTCTACTTTGGGAATGTCTTGCGCATGAGGTGAAGTAAAAGGATGATGCATCGAATTCCATCGACCTGTGTCAGGATCTTTTTCCAGCAACGGAAAATTTTCCACCCACAAAAACGCCCAGGTCTTCTCTGGCTTGACCTCAAATTTTTCTACCGCATAGGTTTTCAATTGGCTTAGCGCCGTTCGCGTAACATTGGTTTGATCGGCGATGATCAGCGACAAGTCACCATCACTCATGTCCAGAGCATTTGCGATGCCTTCCAGCTCACTGGGCTGCAAAAATTTTTCTACAGAGGAAGATACTTTGCCCTCTTTTTTTCGCACCCACACCACGCCTTTGGCTCCAAAACCTTTGGCCTTTTCCACCAGTTGATCGACCTGACTTCGAGAAATTTCGTTTCCACCTGCGAGGCGAAACCCACGCACTTCTCCATGAGTATCGATCACACTTCGAAACACATTGAACGCAGTTTTCGCCAACACTTCATTCAAACTGACCAAAGGGATGTTCCACCGCATGTCGGGTTTGTCAGAAGCATATTCCGAAACAGCTTGATCATACGACATCCGAGGAAAAGGAAGTTGCAACTCCACACCCAAAACATCGTTCCAAATCTTGGCCATCAATCCTTCCATGATTCCTTGCAAGAGCGCAGGGGTAGGAAAACTCATCTCAATGTCAAGCTGTGTGAATTCAGGTTGACGATCTGCACGCAAATCTTCATCGCGGAAACATCTGGCAATTTGGTAGTAACGATCAAACCCAGAGATCATCAATATTTGTTTGAACAGCTGCGGGGACTGAGGAAGAGCATAAAAAGATCCAGGATGAACACGGCTGGGAACCAAATAGTCTCTTGCACCTTCAGGAGTGGATTTGCACAGAATGGGCGTTTCCACTTCCACAAAATCTTGCGCTTCCAGATAGGCGCGAACCGATTGATACATTTTGTGACGAAGCAAAAAACTTTTTTTTTTTTTTTGAAGTGAAGGTCGTCGCATATCGATGTATCGATGCGTGAGTCGAAATTCTCAGAAACCTCCTTGTCTTCTTCAATGGAAAACGGAGGAGTCTTGGCTTTGGACAGAATGTTGAGCTGATCGACATACACTTCGATTTCTCCGGTATCCATCTGAGGATTTTTCATGTCCGATGGGCGAAGCATAACTTTGCCTTTGACCGCCACAACATACTCGCTGCGGAGCGATTCACTCAATTGATGGGTTTGCGCAGAGACTTCAGGATTGAATACAATTTGCGTAAGGCCATAGCGGTCACGAAGATCCACAAAGATCACACCCCCATGGTCACGACGACGATGGACCCATCCCTGCAATACAACTTCTTGCCCCTGATGAGAGGCGCGCAAATCACCGCATCGATGTGTGCGAACCGAAAGATCAGACATTCACATTCTCCTTGATGTAGGTCGCAAGTTTGGACGTGGCCACTTGTTCTTGCGTACCTTTTTTGAAATCTTTGATGGTGACAGAATTGCTTTTGACTTCGTCGGGACCCACCAACAACACCCATCGACTGTTGTTTTTGTTGGAGATGCGCAGCGCAGACTTGACGCTGCTGGCTTCCCACAGCACCCTCACTTCACATGGAAGATTCTGTATAAAATTGTTCTGACGAAGATTCTGCGCCAGAGTGAGTGCATATCCACGTTGGCTTTCTTCTACAGCGATGATGTCAATGGAAGGAACAGGTTCTGCAAAAGTCCAGGTCTGCTCCGCAAGAAGCATCAAACGCTCCAGCCCCACAGCAAATCCAATGGCAGGAACATCTTTGGCAGAAAACTTTTTTCCCAAACCGTCGTATCGACCACCAGCTCCCACGGTATTTTGAGCCCCCAATCCACTGGCCATCAATTCAAAGGCTGTGTGCGAATAGTAGTCGAGACCTCGCACCAAGGTTGGATCCACAACATGGGAAATTCCAAGATCGTGTAATCCTTGTTGCACCATTTGAAAGTGTCGGTTGGCTTCGGAAGTCAGGTGATCGGTGATGCGGGGGGCATTCGAGAGAATCTCTGCAACATCTGGATTTTTGCTATCCAGAACGCGCAAAGGGTTGTTTTCGATTCGAACTCTTTCTTGCTGAGAAAAGTCTTCCTGATAGGTACGAAGATAGGTTTGCAAAGTATCCCGGTATGATTGTCGACTTTCGTGATCTCCCAAACTGTTGACGACCAACTGCAAATCTTTGAGTCCAAAACTGCGCGCGAGATCCACCAACAATGCGATGACTTCCACATCTACATAGGGATCTTGGCAACCAATCGCCTCGACCCCCAACTGATGAAATTGGCGCAATCGACCTTTTTGGGGTCGTTCTCTGCGAAACATCGCACCCATATAATAGAGACGACTCAGCTGAGATACTTGATCCAATCGATGCTGATGCCAGGCGCGCATCACCGATGCCGTAGCTTCAGGGCGCAAGCAAAGGTGCTGGTCTCCCTGATCCACAAACGAATACATCTCTTTTTGTACGATGTCGGTATGCTCACCCACGGAGTGTTGGACCAAGCCCACATCCTCGAGCACAGGCGTTCGAATTTCGCGATATCCATAGGTTTGCACACAGCGGTGCAATTGAGCCTCAAGCTGCTGCCATTTGGCCACTTCTTGAGGAAGCAAATCAGGCATTCCTTTTACGTTTCGAAACACAAAGCCCTTCATAACGCAGTTTGAGACAATTGGATAGTACTGAAATCATAGAAAAAACCTCCTCACCAGAGGCCATGCGAGCCTATGTCGACTCAGGCTGAAACTTGCCAAAGATCGCAGGAGTGATAGATCTTTCTCACGTCATGTGGGCCGTTAGCTCAGTTGGTAGAGCAGCTGACTCTTAATCAGCGGGTCACTGGTTCAAGTCCAGTACGGCTCACCAAAAATCGGATTTTCCACGCATTCTATCGGAAAATGCCTTGGCAGATGCACCACCTTTTGGTGCAGTCGATCATAGCCCGTCATATCCACTTTTCTATTTTGCGAATTTTGTCCCACAGAAGAGACCTGGGGATGGAAGTCATTTTCAAGGCGTTCATGCAGTCTTTCAATTGATCCGGGGAATGCCTCATTTGCTCGATAGCTTTTGCGAGATCAGTTCGTATATTTTCGCCATACGCTTTGGAGGCTTTTGCAAGCGCTTTTTTGAAAAGAGTGGAAGACAAATCCAACATCGAAAGATCAATAAGATCTCGTCCATACACGGATTGATCAGCCCATCGATCTGAGTTTGCCAAAAGCTTCGATGCAGCCATATCAAGCTTGGTCAGAGTAGGAACATTGCAGATATGATCATTCTTGTCTGGAATATCCAAAGAGATTCCTCCTTCAAAAACAATCTCAAATTTTATCTCAACATCTCCAACGGCCAACATGGTTCGGATGCCATATTGATCGGTTCGAATCTCTCTACATGATTTTAACGCAAATCCTTCGCGAGTGACGGCTTTCAGTCCATCTTTGTCCCTCAACCTTTGTCGAAGAATTCGGTAACCTTCAAGATCAGAACATAGAAAATCTATATCAACAGATTCTCTATATTCGTCTTTCAAGAGCACAATCGCGGTACCACCACCGAAATAACATTTTTGGTTTCGAAGAATTTCTGCATTCAAAGACTGCAGTACGGTTACGATTCGAAGATGGTGTTCTCTTTTAAACAAGAAGCCGCCCCATTCCAAAATGTTTCAATAGCTGCACAATGAATTCTCGCTCCTTATCTTCCATGGCCTTCATATCAACATGTCTCCAATTTCTCTCGTAGATTTCCAAAGCTTCTTTGGGAGTAATTTCATGATTTTTTTTTATCTGCCATGCCAAACTTTTTAGCTGAGGGTACTGGTCGACAAGAATTTTCTGAGGAATGGGTTCAATAGAAGACTTTTTATTTTCTTCGTTCAAGTAGCGAACATCAACCTTCATCCCCAAAGCCAAAATCACACTCAAATAGGCTCCCATCGTAACCGAGGCTACACCCTTTTCGATTCGGTGCAATGTGATTCTCGATATCCCTGCCGACTCTGCAGTCGCGACTGCGCTAATGCCCAGACCTTTCCTTTGATCTCGAATTTGCAACCCAAGGAGAATCAATCTCATCTGAATGTGATTTGAAATCGCGTTTTTTTCCATATAAACGTTTCTTATTATATACATTTTTTATATTTTTGTATAGAATAAGAAACGTTTAATCTATTTCGTTGTATCCCGACCTGAGGTTTGGCTCACAAACATTACTTGACGCAATGAATAAAATAAGGTATGACCCGACCATGAAAAAGATGTTGTTCTTTTTGGCGGTTGGATTGGGCTGTGTGTCTTCGGTCCATGCGAAAGATCACGCACTGTTGATCTCCGCTTCCTGCGACACTGAAGCGCAGAGGGCCGACACGCGATTTTTTGCGGTAGGGACTCACAATTGGTTCTATGGTTTGACTCATCTGGGATGGAAGGTTTCCATCATTTGCAACCAGGGAGAAAAGCTAGCACAAGAAGTCCAAGACCATTGGCTGGGAAATTTCGATAGTGCCACCATCCAAGATCAATTGGATCGCTACAAAACCTTGCTAGACAAAGACGACAACCTCTGGGTCTGGGTCTATGCTCATGGAAACATTTTAATGAGCAGGGAAGATAACCTTTCCCGTCATATTTTGTCTGAAAATTTCTCCATCGATTTGGAAACCGATTCTTTTGTAGATTCAGATCTCATTTATGACTTTGTTCAAAGGGCGCAAAAAATCGTGGGTTCGGCAGGAAGAATTTTCTATACCGACAGCAGCTGCAAGGGAGGCTTTTGCAAACGAAAACTTTCTCCCGCTCCTTCCAACAATTTGTGTGTGAACACGATCTCTCAAGAAGATGAAAATGGAGTATTGGCCAATTACACAGATCATGTCTCGCATTATTTGGCGGGAGAAAAAAAATTGGACTTTCCTCGCATGGAAGAAATCTCCGGAAATTTCTTCCAGCACCAAAATCGTCCGTTGATTGAAGTCAACACCAATGGAACCAAACCCCTTTCCCTCCAAGTAGGGGATCTCTGGTCATATGGTCTCTCTTTCAATGAGTATACAAATCGAGCAGTCACTCTAGGGTACGGTCTTCCATGGCAGCAAGAAGAATTGCAGATGTCCAGTTACATTGGACAAATTGACAAAGATATTCTTACACTTTCTTTTTACAAAGATCTCGAAACGTGGGCAACTCATGAGGGAATCAACCTTGAGTCTGTGATGTTGAACGTAGCGCATTTTTTTGACAAAGAAAAAATCAAAAATGATTTTTTCGACATGAACTCAGATGACATTGAAAAAAATTGGATCATGAAGGAAGTTCTCGATTTTTTCGGCGATGACAAAAAGCTTCAAAAGAAACTTTTGAAAACCAGTTATTTTGAGCAAAGAAAAGCTGATTTTTCAAGATGGTACGGAACCGACGAAGCTGCGGGAGAAAGATACAAATCGGATCTCTATCAACTGTTTGCAGAATCATTTTTGTCAAGATCCACTACAGAAGAGCTCACCATAAAAATCAAGCAACTACGCCCGCAAGTGGAAGATTTTTTTTCTGCATCCATGGTGCTAAGTCCGCGAGACTGGGAATCTTTGGATCAAACCCTAACCAGCCTCGAAACATGGGCCCAACATGCCTCTGAAGGGGCGGAGGTATCTCAATTGGGTGACGACTGGAGTCGAGCATCCGCGAGTTTTTCTCACATGACTGCCTGTTTTCTTGCAATCGAGGGACCAAGCCGAGTCAAGGTCCCCGATTCAATCAAAATCGAAGATCTTGAACCAGAACATGTAAACACAGAAGAGCTTCGCAAAACTTCTTTTTACAAAATAGAATGGAAAAAGGTGCAAGAAAAAACTGAAACGAATCTTGTCGAAGCCAGCTACAAAGACTTTGCCAAA
The DNA here is from genome assembly GCA_041391365.1 of Bdellovibrionota bacterium. Lineage (GTDB taxonomy): Bacteria > Bdellovibrionota_G > JALEGL01 > JALEGL01 > JAGRMV01 > JAGRAX01. The sequence goes on from JAWKOC010000003.1 coordinate 168,801, forward strand.
AAAATTTCCATCGCTATGTATGCCCTGATCGAATATGTCGGATACAAAGAAGGTGGGAAGCCCGTAGAGTATTTCAACATTGGGCAACATTCATTCATCAAAACAGAATATTACAAACCCTCCATGGACCGATGGTACCAAGAGCGCTTGGATTGGATGGTGGACCTGTTTGGGCAAGATTATGTCAATGATTTGCTCGATCGGATACAGGATTTGCAACTTCAAATGTTCTCAAGCAATGCATTGTTTGTGCAAGATCGTGAACTTTTTTCCATCAACCGCGATATCATGCGAAGCTTGTTGGAACAATCAACATCTGAGTGTGCTACATTTTCTTTGGACCGCCGTTAGGAAATTTTTTTTGATCGATATTGTTTCAACGATTTTTTTTCGAAATATTCTCAACGTGGATCATTGGGATACAATTTCCACCATTTCATCTACCGAAGTCACATGAACACCTACTGCGGTTTCACGCATGATGGTTTCTCGTATTTTGGCAGCTTCTTTGTAGGTTTCGGTGGCCCAGGCTTCTTTCATGTCTTGTTCACTCTCGAAGCTCAAGATGGCAACTCCATCGATGGGATCTTCGGCTTCGTCTTTTCTGCGATCATTCAAATGATATTGAACATAGGACTTTACCTGCGGGAGTTTTCGGTACATGGGTCCATACTCCTGCTTCCAGATCCGTCGAAATTCTTCGACCGAAACATGTTCTTTTTTGCGCACAACCACCAGCATTGTAAACATGGCAACTCCTTATCTTTCGGATTTTTTCCTATCAACATCTTCCCTCTGTTGCAAATGGATCTCCCACGCAACATCAAAATCTCCGCTTGAATTGCCCCTCAAAATGTCATAGACCATCCCCTTATCTTACGGAACGCAGATGAAAAAAGTAATCTTAGACGCAGATGTGAGCCTCTATACCCCTGATTTGGGGTTCAGCGATGACGCCATCGTGATCTTGATGTTGGCCATATTGATGGAGCAAAAGCATGTCGATTTGCTGGGAATCACATGCGTAAGCGGCAACGTATGGATGAGACAGGGCGTGGTCAACGCACTTTGGTTGCTTGGCCACATGGGAGCCTCCGATATCCCCGTGTGCAAGGGAGCAACCTTCCCACTCAAAAACGAATTCATGCATGTCCCTGCTCGCTTTGTGGATCGCCCTGAACTTCATTGGATTGGGGCCCTGAATTCATGGAATGGAACCCCCTTGTTGGAAGACATCCCTTTTGGCGAAAAAAGCAAAGCCCAAAGCGATGCGCGCCGCTCAGAAGATTTTTTGATTGAGATGGTCTCCAAATATCCTGGAGAAATCACCATTTTGGCCAATGGGCCGCTCACCAACCTGGCCAGGGCTGCGCAAAAAGACCCGCAGTTTTTGTCCAATGTAAAAGAAATTGTGATTTTGGGCGGGGCCATCGAAGAAGTCGAGAGCAGCACGCAACGCGCGGAGTTCAACTTTTGGTGGGATCCAGAAGCCGCTCACCAAGTCCTCAAATCTCAAGCCAACATCGCCCTGTTTCCCATCGATGTGTGCATGAAAACCGAAAACCGAAGAGAAGACTATTTCGAGATTGTAGAATCAGGTTCCAAAGTCAGTTCTATTTATCAGCGTCTGGATCAGGTGTATTGGGATCATCATCCCAAGTTGGAAAAAAAGCATTTGCCTATTTTTGATTTGATTACAGTTGCTTATCTCATGAAACCCAAACTCTTTTCCGATCTTCGCATGGGCAGTATTTCCATCAACTGTGACGATCGGTCCAAAAACTACGGTGTCACCAAACTAAAGATCAAAGAAAATACGAAGATCAGTGTCTATTTCGACGTCAACACCAAAGAGTTTCGCAAGTTCTATCTCGACCTGATGACCACCTGTTGACCGATTTTTCAAGAATTCGGAAAGCTTGATTCTTGGCCAGAATCTTGTAGATCCTTAGCCTGGATGGATTCACCACTTTTTTTACAGCACATCAAAAGCTATTTGCCTACCGGCGCGCTTCAAAAAACCCTTGAGCTTTTTGAAGATGCAGGGTTCATGTTGGCACCCTCCCACGACCATCCAGAGTTGGGGCTGCAATCGCATTCCATTTTGTTGACCGATGGGTACCTAGAATGGATGACCGTCAGCGATGAAGAGCGTTGGGCTGACCATTTCCAGGATCATGGAATTTTCCGAAAATCCCCCAAACCTTTTGTTGTGGCATTTTCCAGCCAGAGTATCAACCTCGAAGACGCACAGGCCATCGAAGTGGGTTCCACATTTTTTACCAGCCCCTATCTTCGCCACTCACAACGCTTCTATTCCATTCCGACGCAAGAAACCCCTGGAACCAAAAACTTTCTTCTCCGATATGAATCCAAAGATGCATTGGAACAAAAAATCACATTAAGAATGGGGGACAACTCCATTTTTGCCTTGGGAGGTCTTGTCTATTGTGATCCGGAAGCCAAGCAACAGCATCAAACATGGAATGATTGGGTCACGCGATTGGATATCCCCCACGAAACCAAAGATCTGAGTTTGCTTTTTTCCCGTTATCACATTGATTTCATCACTGCAGAGCAATACCAAGAGTGGTTCAAACAAGAATGGAAATCTGTCGGGCATCCAGATGGTCAACTGGGAGCCATCTGCTTGTTGGCCAAGGACTTGGACCGTGCGGCTCAGCACTTTTCCATCGCAGGGTTTGATGTCGCCAAACAGGATCGAAAGAGATTGTACGTCAAAGCTCACAAACAGATGGGCGTGGCCATGATCATAGAAAAATCCAACCCAAAGGACTGGCTCCCTCATAGTTAAGCAGCTGCTCCCTTTGAGTCATGGAATGATAAACCCATGAAAAATCTTTTTGCATATTTTGTAAAAAACCAACTTCTGGTCAACATCATCACGATTTTTGTCGTCATTCTTGGAGTTGGCTCCTATTTGACCATCACCCGCAACAGTTATCCACTTGTGGATCTTGGACAGGTCATCATCACTACGGTCTATCCAGGAGCTTCTCCAGAGGATGTAGAACTTTTGGTGACAGACAAATTGGAAAAAGAACTTCGTCAAGTGACTGACATCAAAAACCTCACCTCATTTTCGATGGAAAGTCTCTCCTTGATCAAAATTCGGCTCAGTCCCGATGATCAACATGACTACCCACGCATCAAAAGAGAAATTCGAGAAGCTGTCGATCGAGTGACTGATTTTCCTGCTGCGGTTGAAGAACGTCCCCTGATCGTAGAAAAGAAAAGTTCAGTGTTTCCCATTTATGAAATCGGAATCGTTGGAGGAAAAGACTACGAAGACTTGAGATCCTATTCCAAAGATTTCGAACGCAAGCTTGAAAAAGTCAGAGGTGTATCCAGCATTCGAAAATTTGGATTCAAAGAAAGAGAGATTCACATTCAGCCTTTGGTGGAGATTCTCAATAACTATGATTTGTCTCTTCAGGAAATCATCTCGGCGATTTCAAAACGAAACATTCGGTCCACGGCAGGCCACATTGAATCCAAGGATCAAGAAAAAAATGTGGTTACAGTTGGTCAGTTCAAAAATCCCTTGGAAGTTGCTCAAGTGATTGTCCGAAGTGCCTTCCAAGGTCCTCCCGTACTTGTCAAAGACGTTGCTACTGTCACCGATGGATACGAGAAAGATCGATTGATTTCCAAAGCCAATGGACAAAAAGCCATTTCGCTCAGCATTTTAAAAGCTGATGATGCCGACATCATTCGAACTGTCAAAGGTATACAAAGCCTGGTCCAAGAACAAAAAAATTTGGTGGGAGATCGTTTTGAATTCATCACCGCTTATGACGAATCTCGATATGTGAAAAATCGCTTCGAGATCGTCATCAAAAATGGAATCATTGGGTTGGTTCTCGTCCTGATTATTTTGTGGTTCTTTCTCAACGGTCACAGCGCTGTATGGGTGGCTGCAGGCATTCCCATGACCATGATGGGGGTTTTCTTTTTGATTCCTATGTTTGGGACCCAGCTCGACAGCATCACGCTCACGGCCATTGTCTTGGTGATTGGAATTGTAGTGGACGATGCCATCATCATCTCAGAGAACATTTATCAAAAATTCGAGAATGGCATGCCCGCCATCGAATCTGCCATCGAAGGTCTTTTTGAGGTGTACAAACCTGTGTTGGCCACGATTCTGACCACCATTGTCGCTTTTGTGCCCATGTTTTTCATGACAGGTACCATGGGGAATTTCATCTATGTCATTCCTTTGACCATTTGCCTATCTCTTTGTGTCTCCATGCTGGAGGCATATCTGATTTTGCCCGCGCACATTGCCTACGGACTCAAACGAAAAGTCATTCAAGAAAATTGGAGAATTCGATGTTTTCTTGCCATGAAAAAAATTCATCATCGCTGGATTCAATCTGTTTTGAAAGCAAGATATCTTGTATTGGCTATTTTTGCTCTTGGCATGGTTGTGACGTTTTATTGGGGGTTTTCGCGTGTAAAATTTGATCTTTTTCCTTCAAAATTTTCGGATCGATTCATCCTTTTTTTGGAATTGCCCAATGGGTCCTCTCTTCAAGCCACAGAAGAAAAAACAGCTGTGGTTGAAAACATTTTGCTCGGACTCGATCGAAAGGAGTTGGATTTTTTTGCAACTCGCGTGGGAGGTTATGTCGATGCAGAATACACGGAATTCTACAACAAGAGATACTCCATGATGATCGTCAACTTATCACCGTTCACCGAACGAGACCGAAACATCAGTCAAATCATCGAAGAATTGAGAGAAAAAATTTCTCATGTAGAAGGAATAGAAAAAAATTGGTTCATGATCGACAATCAAGGTCCTCCCATTGGAAGACCCATAGTGCTGCAAGTCGTGAGCAGCGACAATCAAAAACGTCTTGCCCTGGTAGATGAAATCATAGAAAAACTCAGTGTCATTCCAGGAGTAACCGACATCGATCGCAACGACGACCTCGGTCGAAAACAACTGGTAGCAGAGCTGGATTATGCTCGACTTTCACAGTTAAAAATCAGCACACAAGACGTGGCTCAAACGGTACGAATCGCCTTTGATGGACATGTCGCCACAGAAAATCGATACGGAGACGACGATGTGGAGTATCGAGTGTTTTTGGATGAGAGGGATCGCACCAACATTGACCGCATTGGAAAACTATTGATCCCCAATCAACTCGGACAACTCATTCCCTTGCATCGGGTTGCTACATTCCATGAATCCGAAGGGGTCCCCAATTATTTTCATTTTGACCGACAACGTACCATCACCGTCACGGCCGATATCATTGAAGATGTCACGACACCTTTGGAAGTGACTCATCAGATTCTTGAGGAAATTGACTACCCCAGAAATTATCCTGGAACAGAGATCATTGTCGGAGGAGAGGTCGAAGAATCTCAAGAATCCTATCGAAGCCTGCTCATCGTCATGAGCTATGCCTTGATCGGCATTTATTTTCTTTTGGTGATTTTGTTTGAGTCCGCGGTGCAGCCTTTGATGGTGTTGGTGGCCATTCCCTTTTCGTTTGTCGGAGTGATCCTGGCGTTTCTTGCACACAATGAACCTTTTAGTTTCTTGAGCACCTTGGGCGTGACCGGTCTGATGGGTGTTGTCGTCAATGATTCGCTGGTGCTGGTCAACCACATCAATGAACTTCGCATCAAGCATCCGGAACAAAGTCTGTACGACATTGTGGTGCAGAGCTCTACAGATCGATTGCGCGCGATTTTGATCACCACGCTCACGACCGTAGGAGGACTGCTTCCTTTGGCCTATGGGATTGGAGGACTCGATCCCTACATGAGTCCAATGGCCCTTGCATTGGGGTATGGTCTTTTGTTTGCCACGCCCCTCACCATTTATCTCATTCCTTGTTTGTATTTGCTTGGAGATGATCTTCGCAAGATCATTTCGAAATCGAAGACTGCTTAGAAATAAATTCAAGAACTTCAGAGAACACTTTCTTTTTTTCAACCCCTAGGGTGATGATGTGAAAAGAACGATACAGTTTGACCAACATCGATTGGGGAGAAGGAAATTTTGTATAGAAAAAATCGGCTGACGATGGATCGATGAGTTCATCTTTTTGACTGGCAATGATCAAGGCCGGTGTGGAAGAATCCACGGGAACGAATTTCATTTTTCTGCAAATGCGCAAAAACTGTTTTACCGACTTGAGAGGATATTCGCTGTAGCTCACATCTCCCACGGGAGGAATGCCTTCTTTTTTCTTGGATCCCCAAATCAAAACATTGGGGAGAGCCACAAACAAATGACTAAGCCACTGTAAATATGGAGGTCGAATCCGATAAGCAGGCGATAGCAACGTTAGGCTTTTGGCCATGCCAGGATTGCGTCGAAGAACTTCAACACAAATGGTTCCTCCTGTCGATAACCCCAGGAGATGAACCTTTTTGTAATTTTGGAGAGCTTTGGAAAAATGTTCTTCGATTTCTTCTACCCAATCCTGCCAGGTCACTCGGCAAAGATCCTGAGGCGCCATCCCATGTCCAGGAAGAAGAGGAGCGATGATGCCATGTCCAAGTTGAGAATGAATCTCCTTGGCAAGTGCCTTGAGCGTAGCAGGAGATCCTGTAAACCCGTGCACCATCAACACACACTGATCTCCCCCTTCTACTACAATGGAGTGTGCGTCTGGAAACTGATCAATCAGAGCTTTTTTGGAGGCATCTACGGACACGGTTTGCGATAGTATACGGAAAATCTCCAATTGGTAAGCTTTGTATGCATTCCTGACCAAGACTGATGGTTCGTGAGAAGACTTTGATTCTTGGAAAAGGCCTTGCTATAAGTCAGCTATGCAGAAACTTGGCAAAAACGCGGTACTTGTGATCATTGATGGTTGGGGCATTCGTGAAGAAAAAAAAGGCAATGCGATTGCGATGGCTTCGACACCCAATTACAAAAAAATTCTCGATGCTTTTCCTGTATGTCAGCTCAATGCTTCCGAACACCATGTCGGGTTACCTGATGGAGTCATGGGAAACTCCGAGGTAGGTCATATGAACATTGGAGGTGGCCGAAGAGTATTGCAAGATCAAGTGCGCATTCATGAGGCCTTGGATCAGGACCAGATCAAAGACATTTCCGCATGGAAACACATGATCGAGTCCATCAAAGGGACCTCTCGAAAACTTCATTTTCTGTGTTTGGTGTCCCAAGGAAATGTCCACAGCAGTGAGCGACACTATCTGGATTTTTTATCTCTCGCAGTTCGCATGGGTATATCTCCCCAACAAATTTTGTTTCATGCCATCACCGATGGAAGAGATACGTCACCTCAAAGTGCCGCCGCATATGTTCAAACTCTTCTCGATCAACTTACCTCCATCGGTGCGGAACTTGCTACGATCAGTGGGAGATTTTATGCCATGGACCGGGACAAACGGTGGGAACGAAGTGCACAAGCATTTGAAACCATCGTACACGGAAAAGGCCCAAGCTTTGATTCAGCATTGGACTACATCGACGCTTCTTATCAACAGGGTATCTTTGACGAATTTTTGATTCCCGCCGTGCACAGCACATGGAAAAACAAAACCATCCTCCGCGATGGGGATGCAGTTTTTTGTGCGAATTTTCGAGCCGATCGAATGAGGCAGATTGTTCGTATGCTTGGGCATTGTGAACACGGAGCAACAATTGCTCCCTTGGATGGAGCCGTTTCGATCGTTACCATGACAGAATATGATTCTACATTTCCTTTTCCTTGTCTGTTCGAAAAGCAGAATTTGTCCATGGGACTGGGAGAGTACATCAGTCAATTGGGACTTTCTCAATTTCGGACGGCCGAAACCGAAAAATACGCTCACGTCACATTTTTCTTCAATGGGGGGCGTGAAGAGCCCTTTCCTTGTGAAAGTCGGTGTTTGATTCCATCTCCAAAAGTAAAAACATATGATGTATGTCCTGCTATGAGCAGTGAAAAAGTGTGCGAGGCTGTTGTTGCGCAGGTAGAAAAGAAACAAGACGCTTTGGTTGTTGTGAACTTTGCACAACCGGACATGGTTGGACATACCGGCGTATTCGAGGCTGCGCTGCAAGCCGTAGAATCCATGGACCGAGCCATGGGGGCTATCATGGATGCCTGTTTGAAAAGCAACTATACGCTGTGGATCACAGCTGACCATGGCAACATAGAGATGATGACCGATGCAGATGGAAACATCCACACAGCTCACACGCTCAATCCGGTACCATTGATCTTGGTGGATGAGCAGGCCAAACATCGATCTTTGAAACATGGATCTTTGTCAAACATTGCGCCTACCCTGCTTGCTTACATGCAGCTCGAAGCTCCAAAAGAAATGACCTCGCTGTCATTGCTCGGGTGAAATTCTTCGCAAATCATCCACCAAAAAAAGGGGTTCGTATTCAAACAAACGTATGTCCCCCTGATAAAAGTCCACCTTGCACCATGACTGAATGTAAAAATCTTTATCGATGATGGACCGATCAAAAACAGGGACACAATATCCCTGTTGATCTCGTGCAGAATGACTTCGAATTGCTTGTGCTTTTGCTTCTACACATATTTCCGCTACCTGCCGACAATATTCATAATTTTTTGTGGAGCTCCCGACCAGTTGGGTTTGGTCGCATTTTTTTTCCTGTGATAGATCCACCAAATGATGAGTGATCAGAGTCATTTTCGAAATGGCAAGCTCAACGTTTTGAACGTGTTCTTCGGATTCTTCTTGATAAAAAGCTTTTAAATAATAAACTTTTTCTTTTTTGGCTGTGAGTGGACTCATTGCTGTGTACAGTACAGGCCATCGCCCATCGCTGAATCGTCCGTGACTCCATCCCTCGGGACGAAATTTGGACTGAATGTCTTCCAGAACCACTGCATACCGAGAGTAATGCAACACTCGATCGAGACTATCTTTGTCTTTGAGTTCATCATTGTAAAACCATTGTCCAACCTCTTCTTCTTCAGAAGGATCCAATCCCAGATCGTCCAACAAATTTTGTGTAGGTTGCAGGGAATGAAAGCATCGAAACACATCCGATTGAAAAAACTGCTTACGCGGTTCGAACATGATCCAAATACCTTCGAATTGCAATGATGCCGAACAAGCCATCTTCAATCATAATGTCCAAAGCACTGTGCATCCCAAATCGAGCTCTTTTCTTTTTTACCCAACCATAGAGAGACTTTTGGTTCGAAGGAAAAAGCAATCGAAGACTTTTGTGAATGTTGATCACCTCAACCATTCGACGAATTTTATCTTCGTCCCACTCCACTTCTTTTTTGCCATTTTTCATGGCATCGATGGTATGGCGTTTTTTTTCATAGTTCCATCCAAGCAAATTGGCTTTTTCTTCATTGGTCAGATTCCAATGGTCCAAAATGGCAAAAAAAGCTTTGGAGAGCGATTTTCGACGTTGGGGAGTACGCGCCTGCTCCATGAGTGTCTGTGGATCCGGTCGGTTCATATTTATAGAATAACACCTTTAAATGTAGAAAACAACATGATTAAATATAATAATATCAATATTTTAAAATGATATTCTTATATCATGTAGATATATACATTATTTTATTCAGGCGAAAAAGCATCTCTTTCTTTTTTTTGATCCATCTGGATTTTGAAAAGATGCGTTACAGACCTAGGCCAAAATCGCTGTTTTGTAGTTTGGCCGAATATTCAATGCTGGAATGCTCCTTGAGAAACTGTGTCCATGCAGAAATACGATTTTGTGAGTTCTCTTTTTCCAAAAGATCGGCCAGTTCTTGCTTTTTGGATTCGAATTCAGTCCAATCTGGCAGGGAAATGTCATGCACATAGACAATGTATTGTTTATCTCCCACCGAGTAAACCTGGCTCAAATAACCTTTTTCGGTCTGAGAAAAAACCGCACTCACCAACTCTTTGTTTTGTCCCAATTCTGGAATCGTACCGTCCACAGGGTACACAAAGGCCTCAATTTTTGAAACGTTCAACCCATAGGTCTTGCCCAAAGCATCTACACTGGTTTTTTCCTGCGCCGCTTTGGACACCATCGAAGTCACAAAAAGCTGCTCTTCTTTTTCTTGCAACTGTTTCTCCACATCTTTTTCAACCTTCTGTGCAACCTCATCAAATGCAGGCAACACAGGATCTTGCTTTTGCACGACCTTGATCAAATACATGCGAAGACCATCTCGAGATCGTGTAGGAGAAGAAATTTCTCCCACCTGCAATCCCAAACTTGCATTGAGCAAGTCCGTGACATCTCGCTCTGAAAACAAATCTATTTTTTCGCCGTACGCAATCAAAGGGGTTTTGAGATACATGGGGCTACCTTCGTACTGTGTAGCGGTTTCAAATCCTTTGTTTTGATCTTTCCAGCCTTGCAACTTGATTTGCGCTTGACTGAAAAACGCTTCTTCTTCTTGATCGGCCGTTTTTTCGATCCACAAAATTTCCAACTGTTTCTTTTCTGGAGTTTGGTAACGATCCTTGTTTTCTTGATAAAACGCTGAAAGTTGTTCGTCAGTTGGTTTTGAAGCCTTGGGAACATGCTTGCTGATTTTGTCAGCATCCACTTCTACTGTGGTGATGGCGTATTTGGTGTTTTGCTGCTCATAAGATTTTTTGACTTCAATGGGGCTCACCAACGTGGTTTTCTGCAAAACTTCGTCGAAATATTGAGCCTGTAAAATTCTTGCCATTTCTTTTTCATAGGCTCGGGGGGTTTTTCCCATTCTTCGTTTGACAATCATTTCATACAATTCGTAATTGAATTTTTGATCGGATGAGGTGAATTGACTGCGAATGAATTCCCGAACTTTTTCGTCCGACGCCTCAATGCCCAGATCTTCAGCTGCATCGGCTTTGATTTCTACTTCCACCAAGGCTTCGGTGACTTGACGAGTAAATGTCGGGATCAGAGTTTGAAAAAATGACTTGTCCAAAGATCCATAGGCTGGATTGTTTTGGATTTCGTTGATGCGATTGGAAACGCGCAGATTCACATCTCTTTCCAAGACCTTGTTGCCATTGACCTTGGCCAAAACTCCCTGGTCCAAACCTCCACTCATCACACTTTGCCATCCGTAAAAAGAAACAAACGACAACACAAGAACCACCAACAACACTCGAATGTACCAGGAGGACACTGCTTCACGCATCGACCGAATGACCATGAGAACCTTCTTTCTAATTCACTTCCATAGGAGGGTAGATTGCAACCCACATTTCCGTACTCTCACAGATTACGACGCGCAGCGTACACCCAATCTGTGAGGGAGTACTCTAAGTCTTTAGAGACAAAAATCAACGAATTTATTTCTTTGTAGAATTGTCTTTGATATGAAAAAGAAATGATTTTCGACTCCATTTTAGGCTTTTTTTCCAATGATTTAGCCATCGATTTGGGTACCGCGAACACCTTGGTCTATGCCAAGGGAAAAGGTGTGGTTTCCAATGAACCTTCGGTGGTGGCCTTGGCCAAAGGACGTGGCCCCCGCAAAGTGTTGGCCGTGGGAACAGAAGCCAAAGAAATGCTCGGTCGAACTCCTGGATCGATTCAGGCGATTCGCCCCATGAAGGACGGTGTGATCGCTGACTTTGACATCACCAGTGCCATGCTTCGACATTTCATTGCCAAAGCTCACAATGGACAAAGTTTTGTACGACCTCGCATTGTGATTTGCATTCCTTTTGGAGTCACGGAAGTTGAAAAAAGAGCCGTCACCGAATCTGCACGTTCTGCTCGGGCCAGAGAAGTCTATCTTATCGAAGAACCCATGGCTGCTGCCATCGGAGCCGGACTCAAAATCAAAGAACCTTCTGGCAACATGATCGTAGACATCGGTGGGGGTACCACCGAAGTGGCCGTGATTTCTCTGTCCGGAATCGTGTATTCTAAATCTGTTCGCATGGCTGGAGACAAAATGGACGAGGCCATCATGAACTACATCAAAAAGAAATACAATTTGATGATTGGTGAACGAACGGCTGAACTCATCAAAATTTCTGTTGGATCTGCCTTCACCTTGGATCAAGAGCTCAAAGTCGAAGTCAAAGGGAGAGATTTGATTGCAGGGATCCCAAAAACCCTTGAGGTCACGTCTGAAGAAATTCGAGAAGCCTTGGAAGAACCTTTGAAAGTCATCGTAGATGCCGTCAAAGTAGCTCTAGAAAAAACACCTCCCGAACTAGCATCTGATATTGTCGACAAAGGAATTGTTCTGGCCGGAGGAGGAGCGCTGCTTCGAAATCTGGACATTCTATTGAACGAAGAAACAGGCCTTCCTGTTCGCATTGCAGACAATCCATTGTCGGTCATTGTGCGTGGATGCGGAATGGCCTTGGACGACGAAGAACTTTTACGAACCGTAACCTTCTCTTAAGAGAGTGAATCGCAAACTAAAAACATTTTTAAAGATTCTGGTTTTTGTTTATTTTCTCGTTTGCCTTGTATCTTTTCGAGTAAAAAAACATTCTACCAATCGATGGTACGAAACCGCAATCGTCACCGTAAGTGCACCGGTTCAATATGTTGTCACGACTGGATATGACAAAGCCACATGGATCATTCGACACTATCTTTTTCTGGTCCAAACCTCGAAATTCAACGATCAATTGATGGATGAACGCAGCGTGCTTCGTTCAAAACTCATTTATCTTCAAGAAACGGAACTTGAAAATCAGCGTTTGCGCGAGCTTTTGAATTTGCAGTCCTCCATGGCACTCAATCTTCAAGTAGCAAAAGTCATCGCCAAAGGAGTTTCTCCCTTCGAACATGTGATCCGAATCTACAAAGGATCCGATCAAGGTCTTCAGAGTGGATATCCAGTGATCAAAACAGAAGGTGTTGTGGGACAGATTTTTCAAGTCTACCCCGGGTACTCTGATGTTGCTCTTCTCATCGACAAGATCAGCGCCATCGATGTGGTGGTTCAGCGTTCGCGAGCACGAGGAATCCTCAAGGGAGATCGAATCAACCAACTCAAATTCGAATTCCTTCCTCGGGATCGAGATGTTCAAGTCGGGGATGTTGTGATTTCATCTGGAATGGACAAAGTCTTTCCCAAAGGAATCCCTGTTGGAGAAGTAACTGCCGTGGGAGAGCGAGGAAAAAATCTTTTTCTTCAAGCCACGGTAAAACCCTTTGTTGATTTTTCTCGACTGGAAGAAGTAGCGGTGGTGTTGCCTCAAGAAGGAACTCAACCATGAAAAACACCTTGTGGTATCTTATTATTTTTCTTTTTCTTCTTCTTTTCCAAACTGCAGTTCTTCCCAACACCTTCTCTCTTCTGGATGAAGCTCTCAACATCCATTTTTTCTCATCTCTTTCGATTCCACTTCTCTATATTTTAGTCATCTATCTTTCCTTCACTCGTCCATTTTTTGATGCTCTAACATGGGCAATCTTTTTTTGTTTTCTATTTCATGGATTTAGTGAACTGTGGAGATACTCCAATTTTTTTGTTTTTAGCATCATCGTTTTTTTAGGTGCCATTTTAAAAAACAGCGTCGTCATTGACCACAGCTTAAATTCATTTTTTTTCTTTTTTATTTTTATTTTTGTATCTGATTTTTTGCATGTCATTTTTGGAGCCCTTTTGTATGAGTTTGATGTTCAATATCTATCCATATTTTTCCCCATATTGATTCATGCAACGCTTGGTGCTTTTGCGGCTCAGTTGATCGTGCGCTTTTTTTGCGAAATTGATCGAAAAACATTCTTCTTTCGAGACTCCAAATCCAACTTTTTCTTTCGGGATTCTATGCGATGATTCGTCTCGGTGAACCAAAAACAAAAGATGAATTTAGAGAACAACTTTTCAAAGCTTCATATTTTGTTATTTTTCTTTTTTTGATCTTGTTGGGTCGTGTTTGGTTTCTTCAAGTTCTTGAAGGTGACAAATGGCAAAAATTTGCCCAGGCCAATCGAATCAAACTCAAAAACATTCCTGCAAAACGAGGAAGAATTTTGGATCGAAATCAAAAAGTGATCGCAGCCAATCGTCCTTTGTTTCAACTTCAGCTCTTGCGTTCCAAATCACAATTGCCTTTGGAAGAATTGATTCCAGAATTGCGAAAATTTATTCCCATCGAAAAAAGTGTCGAAGACATCAAACTGGAGAGCCGAAAAATCAACCCCAACTATCCCTACATCATCAAAGAAGATCTTACGGAAGACGAGACGGCCATCATGATGGCCAAGCAAATGCTTTTTCCCGGACTAAGCATCGAGGCCATTCCAGTTCGAGATTATATTGATGAAACGATCAACGGCCATTTGCTTGGATACATCGGCGAAATCAACAAAATTCAACTAGCCAAACGTGAAGAACAAGATGATTTCTCTTATCGTTTGGGAGATACACTTGGCATTTCTGGAATTGAAAAAAGTTTTGAACCATGGCTTCGCGGAAAAAATGGAGTTCGACCCGTTGTGGAAGATGTGTGGGGCCGTGAAGTAGGGATCGAACTTTCCAGTGACTTGCTTCCAGGTTTTTCTCCTCGCCTTCCGGAAGATGGTCTCGATCTTGTACTGACCATCGACAAAGATCTCCAGGATTTTGCTCAAGCTCTCACCATTGAAAATGCATTTTCCGTTGTGGCAATGGACCCACGAAATGGAGACATCTTAGCGATGGTGAGCAACCCAAGTTTTCACCCCAGAGAATTTGTAAATGGAATCAATGCAGAAAAATGGAAAGAGCTTCAACAAGACCCTAGAAATCCACTCTTTAACAGAAGTATACAAGGACTGTATGCTCCTGCTTCCACGTTCAAGGTATTCACGGCCATGGCCATCATGGAGGAAAACATTGCCTCACCTGATCAACGTGTGTTCTGTCCTGGCTACTATCGTATCGGAAGAGAAGTCAAACGATGTTGGAAGCATGAAGGACATGGTTGGATGAATTTGGAAAAAGCCATCAAAAACTCCTGCGACACATATTTTTATGAAATGAGTTTGAAACTTGGAATCGAAAAAATCAAATACTATGCAGAAAAATTTGGATTGGGAGAAAAAACCGGAATCAACCTTTCGGATGAAGAAAAAGGTCTAGTACCTGATGAAACGTGGAAAAAAGCAGTCTATCATCAACCCTGGGTGGACGGAGAGACCGCCTCTGTAGCGATCGGACAAGGAGCACTTCAAACCACACCACTGCAAATGGCCGTGGCCTACAGCGCATTGGTCAATGGTGGGCAAATTTTTACACCTCGTCTCGCTCTGCGTACCCTGGACAAAGACAATCAAATCAAAGAGGAATTTCACATCAATCCAAAAAAAACCATTCAATTTTCCAATGAAATGATTGAGCCCATCATGAAAGGACTCTACGATGTGGTCAACGAGGTCGGTGGAACGGCCTACTGGTTTGCACGTTCCAACAAGGTTTCCATCGGTGGAAAAACGGGAACCACACAGGTGGTGGGGAGAAAATCAGGATTGAAAATTGAAGATCACGCATGGTTTTTGGGCTTCGCGCCTGTAGAAGATCCAGAAATCGTGGTATCTATCATGGTGGAACATGGCAAGCACGGAAGTTCTGGAGCAGCTCCCTATGCCAAGCAAATCATCGAAAAATATTTTGAGCTGAGAGATGAACCAGTATTTTAAATCAAAAACTTCACTGCCCATGGATTGGCCTATGCTTGCGACCATCTTGTTGATTTGCAGCTTGGGACTTTTCAATCTGTATTCTTCTACTTATGATCTAACAATTTCCAAATACTTCACACAGCAAATGCTTTGGATGCTCTTGGGTTTTGTATTTCTTGCTGTTTTTGTGTTGTTGGACTACCACATTTTTTACCGGTTTTCGTACCCAATCTATATATTGACCGTAGCTTCGCTTTTTCTTGTGCTGTTTGTGGGGAAAAGTTCACAAGGGTCTCAACGCTGGATCAATCTTGCGGGGGTGACCATTCAACCTTCGGAAATTGCCAAGGTAGGTGTCGTGATTTTTTTGGCGAGGTATTTTCACAATCATCGAGAGCAAAAGCGTTTTGGCCTTGCTTCCCTTGCCTCTCCCCTGTTTTTTACATTGGTGCCTTTTCTTTTGATTTTGAAACAACCTGATTTGGGAACGGGTTTGATTGTTCTCTTTACCTCCATCACCATGTTTTGGTTTGCGGGCATTCAGCGCAAAATCATTTTGATCACTCTCATGGGCCTTTTGATCACCGCACCCATAACCTGGAAGTACGGTCTTAAACCTTACCAAAAAGGACGTGTGATCTCTTTCCTCAATCCAGAAAAAGATGCCTATGGAAAAGGTTATCAGATCATTCAATCCAAGATCGCCATCGGCTCAGGCAGATTCTCTGGCAAGGGATATCTTCAAGGAAGCCAGAGCAAGCTTCAATTTCTTCCCAAACAACACACGGATTTTGTATTTTCCAACTTTGCGGAGGAGTTTGGATTCTTAGGTTCGGTGATTTTGTTCTTTTTGTATGTGATGCTTTTTTTGATGGGTTTGAACATTGCGTCCACAGCAAAAGAGGTGTTTGGGATGATGTTAGCCTTTGGACTCACTGCATCTCTTGCCTGCCAAACCATCATCAATTTGGGAATGGAGACCGGTCTGCTCCCGGTTGTCGGCATGACTCTGCCATTGTTTTCCTATGGAGGGACATCACTGCTGTCCACCATGCTGGCCTTGGGCATCATTCTCAGTGTCAGCCTCAGAAGACCCGCTTACTCCAGCTAAGGATCAAATTTTTATGGCGCAAAACGCCATAATTCAAAAAAAGGGCGGCACATCGGCACCACCCTTTCTCCTTAGAAGTCTTTCGCCTTAGGCTACTTTATCGATCAACGCTTTCAAACGATCTTTGGGGGCAGAACCTACCAACTGATCAATGATTTTCCCGTCTTTGAACAAAATCAAGGTTGGAATGCCTTTGACCTGAAATTTTACGGGTGTGGCTGGATTGTCGTCGATGTTGATTTTTTTGAATGCCACTTTTCCAGAATATTCCTGGGCCAATTCTTCCACCACGGGGGCGATTGCCCGGCAAGGACCACACCAGGGGGCCCAAAAGTCCACCAAGGTCGGTGTCCCAGACTGAAGGACCTGAGTTTCAAATTCTGAATCACCAATGGACATAACCTGTTCTGACATGTTGCAACTCCTTGTTTGTGGGCCTAACGACCTGATTTTTAAGAGAATCTCAAATTATGAGAATTCTATTTTGATGTCAACCGTGGTACCATAGATATCTCATCATGCCTGTAGAAGTCCATTCAAAAGGAGCGTTAAAAGACCAGCCCGCATGGGCCCTGCTTTGTTGGGTTCTCAAAGAATCTTTTTCTGGGGTCATGATGGTGTCGGCCAATCAAAAAATCTCCTTGGTGTTCGATCAAGGGCAACCCATCCATTTGAATTTTGATCATAAAGTGGGGTGGTTTGAACAAACCTTGGCTCAAGAAAACATTGCCTTACCCGTATCTCTCAAAGACTATGTGGGCACCATTCCCAAAAACAAATTGCATCAATTCGAATTGGAACTCTTGCAATCGGGGATGATTCAATACGAAGAATTCCAAAAGACACTCCACACACTCCTGGACCGAGCCATCGTCGAACTGCTCGGATTCAAAAATGGAAACTATGTCTTTGTTCAAGGAATTCCCAAAGATGTTCAGCCTGTCCGTTTCAAAAAGAAATTTCGAGACATGATCTTCAATGTTTTCTTGGATCTTGCTCAGCAACAAACCAAATGGCCAAAAGTTCCTTCAAGCACCGTATTTTCCAAATTGGAAAAAGCTGTGGTGAGGGTTTCAGACATCCAAATGAATGGCAAACAACAACGTATCTATCGCTGCATTGATGGCCAAAACACCGTTGATCAGGTCATCGCGCGAACTGGTTTCGACGAGAGATATGTAAAATCATTCATTCAGACCTTATATCGAATGGAAATCATTGTGGACCAACTCCCCATGTTGGCCGATGTCGTCAAGCCCATCATCTCGGATGGAATCACCACAGACGTGTCCGGAAATGAAATCACATCCCCCGAAGTAAAACTAGGTTCCGATGGAAAATCCAGAGTCTTCAAAAGCATGGACGATTTGGCCAACAAAAACCATTTCGAAATTCTTGGAATTGGGGTGGATGCCAATTCGGTTAAGATTCAAGAAAATTACTTTTCTATGGCCAAAGAATACCACCCAGATCGCTTGAAAGGTCTTGCACAAAAGCAACGAGAAGAAGCTGAAAAAATTTTTTCCAGAATCACGGAAGCCTACAACACCCTTTCGAATCGAAATCGTAGGGAAGAGTACAAAAGCAAATTAAAAGTACAGAGTGAAGGAATCTCGCCCAATGGAGACGTAAATGCTGTATTGAAGTCTGAAACTTTTTTCCAGGAGGGCATCAGCCATCTGAAAAAAGACAATTATGATCAGGCCATGGTGTCTTTCGAAAAAGCCATACAACTGTACGACAAAGAACCAGAGTATTCGGTGCAACTTGGATGGGCTACCTTTCGACAAGGGGTGAAAGACAAAGATGAAAAGTCCATTCACAAAGGATATGAGCTGGTTCGAAAGCATGGAAAAGAAGGTGCAATCACAAAAATATCTTTTTATTATATGGGGATGATTGAAAAATTCTTGGGCAATTTGGACAAAGCCAAGATTTTGTTTTCCAAAGCTGCGGATGCAGATCCAAACAATGCCAAGGCCGCCTCTGAATTGCGACTGCTCAACATGAGAGAAGAAAGAGAAACTTCTCAAAGCATTGGCATTGGCCGTCTTTTTGGAAAGAAAAAATAACATGAACATCAACATTCACATATTGCTCAATATCATTTCCTTGATGCTACTCACCTTATCCATGAGTTTTTCTACACTTTATGTGCTTCAACAGAGGTGGCTCAAAACCAAGCAATTTACGTTGATTCAACGACTTCCATCTTTGGAAACTTCTGACCTATGGGCTGCTCGACTTCTTGTATGCGGGTGGATTGTATTGCTATCCTCTACCCTCATCGGCATTTACATTGCACACGACATGTGGGATCAATCTTGGCACAAAAATCCAAAAATTCTGATGGCGATGACTACGTGTTTTTGGTATCTCGTGTTCATCATCATGAGGGCCAAATTTGACTACAGGGGATCAAAATTTTCATTGATCAATTTGCTAGGGTATACGTCTCTTTTAATCACTTTTGTCTATTCGATCTTATAAGCGTATGAGTTTTTTTCTGATAGGGGTCAATCACGAGACAGCTGATGTTTCTGTGAGAGAGAAATTGGCATGGATGGATCAAGAGACTGAACAAAAAAAGGTCTTCTCGTTCATTCAATCCAAAGGATCGGGAGTTCTTCTTTCCACCTGCAATCGAGTCGAATGGTATCTGAATGTTCCTCATCCACAAGATGCACTAGAATGCAAAAGGCATTTCTTCCCCGACATTCATGAAACGCTGATCTACGAAAAACAAGATATGGAAGCGATTTCTCATCTCTGTCGCGTGGCCTCAAGTCTAGACTCTCAGGTTGTAGGAGAACCACAAGTTCTTGGACAAGTTAAACGAGCTTACCACAAGGCCAAACAGTTCGAAGCGGTAGATCCTGAATTGGATTTGATTTTTCAAAAATCCTTTTTGATCGCCAAAAAAATCAGGACCGAAACCAAAATCGGTCAATCCTTTGTTTCCATGAGTTCCGTGGCCATTGATTTGGCCAAAAAAGTTGTTGGACATTTTTCAGATAAGGAAGCTTTGGTGATTGGAGCGGGAGAGATGTCCACATTGGCCGCAAAAAAGCTTTCCACCGAAGGCATTGGAAGATTGTGGATCGCAAATCGTACCTACGATCAGGCCGTGGCTTTGGCCAAGATCGTAGATGGGTATCCCATGTTGATGGAACAGATCTATGATCATTTGGAAGATATCGATATTGTTTTTGTATGCACGGGTGCACAAAAACCTTTGATCACCAAAGATCATGTCATTGAATCTTTGGGTACCAGATCCAAAAAGCCGATCATGATGATCGATATTTCTGTACCTCGAAACATAGAAAAAAATTTGGGAGAGATCGAAAACATCTATGTCTATGATGTTGATGATCTAAAGGGTATCGCTCTAGAAAATGAGCAGCTCAGAAAATCAGAAATTGAAAAAGCTGAGAAAATTCTGATCGATCACTTGGATCGATTCGAAGATGTGACTCGCCAACCTCAGACCAATGCATTGATCAAAAACATAAAACTACATGTAGAAGAATTGGCTCAGATGGAATGTGAGAAAATCTCCAAGAAACTTCATCTGGATCAAGATCAGGAAAAAATCCTTCAAAGGGGAATGTCCTCATTGGCCAAGAAGTGGGTTGATTCTCACATTCAAATGCTCAAAACAGACGGGATCGAGGCAACTCAGGCCTTGCATCTGTTTTCTCAAATGTTTTCAAAGGATAGTGATGAGTCTTAAACTGGGAACACGCGCCAGTGCTTTGGCCATGATTCAAGCCAACTGGTTCAAAGATCAATGGGAGAAGCGATTTCCTCATAATCCTGTATTGATCGAAAAAATCCAGACCCAGGGAGATCGGAATCAAACTCAGTCTCAAGCGTTTGCACACATTCAAGAAAATGGGCTGTTCACGAAGGAGTTGGATGAAGCTCTTTTGGAACATCGAATTGACATCGCTGTACACAGTCTCAAAGACCTCCCTTCAGTGATGCCAAAAGGAATCAAACTTGCGGCCGTGAGCACGTGCATTGACAATCGGGATGCGTGGATCAGTTCATCTCTAGGTATGGACACAGCCCAAACCAAGACATGTGTGATTGGAACTGCAAGCATCCGAAGATTGCACCAGCTGCAAGAGGAGTATCCTTCTGCCACGATCAAAACTATTCGGGGAAATGTTGACACGCGTCTGAAAAAACTGGCGAATGGCGAATGTGATGTTTTGATTTTGGCGGCTGCTGGACTCAAGCGCCTGGGGCTTGATCACCACATTCGAGAATATCTTGATCCCATGCACTTTGTTCCAGCCATCGGGCAAGGACGTCTTGGAATCTGTATACGAGATCAAGATATATCAACCCAGCAGTCTTTGGAATCCATTTTCGATTCCAAAGACTTATTTATCGCAAAAGTCGAAAAAGCTTTTTTGTCTGCGTTTGGAGGAGGCTGTTCCATTCCTGTAGGATGTTTTGCATGGGAAGATCAAAAGACTCTCTACGTTCAGAGTTATTATTTCCATCCTGAAAAGCAATGTTCCTATCGAAAGCAATGGAGCTGTGAATCGTCCAACATCATGAACCATATTCATCACTGGGCCATCGAACTCAAAGAGGGAAGACAATGAATCAACCCCGTGTGATCATCACCCGATCCGCCACACAAGAATCATCTTCTCGAAAATTATGTGATGAACTGGGAATACATCCTTTGATATACCCTAGCATCGAGTACCAATCGTTGATGGATCAGGAAAAAATCTCAAAGCTCTTGGTTGCTTTATCGTCCATCGACTATGTGTTGGTCACCAGTCAAAATGCTTTGCATTTTTTCTTCGATGCCATCAAAAACTCGACGAAATCGTTTCCGATCCATATTCGGTGGATTGTATTGGGAAAAACCACAAAGCATGTTTTGGAAGATTATGGGCATCAAGCCTATTTTTTTGATTCATCTTTCCAAACATCGGCACAGCTGGCGAAACACCTTTTGGGATGCAAAGAATTAAGTCGCAAGAGTATTTTGATACTACGGCCCAAGGAGAGCGTGTCTGACTTTTCGACATGGCTCAAACCCTTGACCCGAAATATTTATGAACAAGTTCTCTACCAAACCCAAAGCAGTGGGGATGGCAAAGCAAGGTTCAACGAAGATTTTCCCATCGACTGCGACTGGATTTCGTTTTTGTCTCCTTCCGCAGTGGAAGCTTTTTTTGCGTTCAAAAAAAATGATGAAATCGCTCATTGGATTTTCAATCGAGGCATCAAAATTGCTTCTATCGGTCCAACAACCACACAAAAAATTGCTGAATTTGAAGTCCCTGTTTCTATCGAAAGTCCAGACTCTACTTTTCGTTCTCTCTTGCAGGAAATCAAAAATTTCGACTAACTATTACGAATCCTTCGAATCTTCCATGCGGTGAAACACAAAACCGCTCATGATTTTAGGATAAAAAAAGGTAGATTTTTGAGGCAAGATAATCCCTTTGGAACAAATGGCTTTGATTTGATCGAACAAAAGCGGCCGAAGCCAAAAGCCCACATGAGATGATTTTTGATCTACGAATGTTTGAAGATCAGGGATATTATTGATGTAGTTGATTTTTTTCTGATCTTCGCTTCGATCCAAATCGAGAGAAAAATAGTCCTCAAACACAATATGGTTGAGAACGGAACTGGGAACTGTTTGTTCGATTTCTGGGAGATGTTCCAACCCTTTTTGTTTTGGATACATGCCCAAAAGCTCTTCTCGATTTTTTTGATCGATCGCAAGAAGAGCCCCACTTTGTTCGAATGCCTCCCATGTCTTTGACATGGGTTTGAAGTCGAATGCGACATGCAAATCATCGAACCACGATGAGGAAAGGTACGAAACATCCAGACCACGGTGAATCGAAGAAAGCAATACCCCTGGATCGATGGAAGAAACAATGGCTGCAAACACATAAGGTGTTTGATGCTGATTTTCTTCTTTTCGAAAATATCTTCGCGTGGTTTCCAAACGATGGTGCCCATCTGCAACCAAAAACGACCCTCTAGACAACACATCTGAAATACTGGACAAACTCTTATCATCTGAAAAGGAATAAAATTCATAACTCTGAGACTGCACTTGAGGATGATCACATGCATACAATGGACTCTGACCCATCGAAGAAAGAAGATCATCCAATTCGGCTTTTTGATCATCAAACACCAAATAAATCGGACTGGTTTGAACCTTTGTCACTTCAAGCAAGCGAAGTCGATCTTGAATGGGTAGTTCCAACACTTTCTCATGAGGAATGATTTTTGGACCTCCTCGATCAGGATCAATATTGACCAAAGCATAAAGAACCTTACGCATATATTTTTGACCATCTCGATGAAAAAATTCTTTGGTCAAATAAAAATGCTCCAACGGATCAACGTTCAATATGTTTTCTTTGTTCCATTGATCCCAAAATCTTTTCACTTGAAGATAGTCTTCTTCTTCTCGCTTTTTTTTCGCGTCCATGCATTTTGGATCATTGAGTGTAAGATGAATTGCATTGTGAGAGGAATAAGAAGCCAAAATATCATACTGATGCTGATCAACAACATCATAGGGAGGACAAATCAATTTGCACATGGATTGATCCGAAGAAAATCGGACTCCAGAAAATGGTTTCACAGCAAGATTTTTTTTCACGATAAACTTCTTTCAATGAGTTTTGTTTCGATGGCTCCCTCTCGAACGACCATCCACTTGTCCTTTTCACAGCAATCTACAATCGTCGAAACCTTTCCCCCGGGAAGTTTGCCCACGTCCAGAACTTCTATACCCATAAGATCGAAACTTTGGGCCAATTTTTCAATGGTGTCGTGTGGTTCCATCCCAGAGAGATTCGCACTGGTACAAGTGATGGGCTTACCAAAAGTTTGCAAAAGACGGTTGGTCACAGGATGTGTTCCATATCGAAAAGCAGCGCCTCGCTCCCCTTTCACTGCGGGATGCGTAAACGTAGTAGGAAGGACCAGAGTCAGTGGTCCCGGCCAATAGATTTCCATCAACTTCCGAGCGTGATCATGCAGTTTCGTTACGTAGGATGTGATCATTTCCGGAACAATGAGCAAAGGAAAAGGTTTGCCCTCAGGACGATTTTTTCGCTGACTGAGATGATTCAACGCTTGACTGCAAGTTGCATCCACCGCAAGCGCGTAAAAACTCTCGGTAGGAACCACCACAATGTTTCCTTTGGAGAGTTCTTGAGAAGCTCGATCAATGTGAAGTTGATCCACATTCATGTTTATCCATCCAAGCCAATGTCTGTTCGAAACTGCATGCCTTGAAAATGAATGTTTTGAATTTCTTGATAGGCTCTTTCACGGCAGGCCTTGAGATCTTTTTCCAAAGCTCCCACTGCAAGCACACGGCCACCCGAAACGACAATTTGATCAGCTTTGAGTTGTGTTCCTGCATGGAAAACCAAATCACTGTGAACACCTTCCAGCCCTTCAATGATCGCACCTTTTTGTGCTTGATCTGGATATCCTTGCGCAGCAAGCACAACCGTCATACAAGCTTTGGAGGTCCATGAAATGGTAACTTGGGAAAGTTTTCCTTCCATGGTCATCACAAAAAGATCCATGAGATCATTCTGGATACGAGGCAACAATACCTGCGTTTCTGGGTCACCAAATCGAACATTGAATTCCAAAACCTTTGGACCCTTTTGGGTGATCATCAAACCAATGTACAAAATTCCCTTGTACGAAAGCCCTTGTTTTTCAAATTCTTTCATCAAAGGGTCTACGATGATTTGACAAACTGTATCTTTCATTTTTGGTGTAAAGATGGGTGAAGGTGAATATGCCCCCATACCCCCTGTGTTCGGGCCTTTGTCACCATCGAACAGTCGTTTGTGATCCTGAGAACTCTCAAACAATTGATAGTGTTTTCCATCGGTGACCAAGATCACCGAACATTCTCGACCTTCCAAAAATTCTTCACAAATCACCAACGGATCATTTCCAAACCGATTTTCTTTGAAAATTTCTCTGGCATACTCAAGAGCATGTTGGACATCTTCGCAAATTTTTACTCCCTTTCCTGCGGCTAGTCCGTCGAACTTCATCACCATAGGATAATCACATGTGGATAGATGCTTCTTGAGTTTTTCGTAGTCGTTCCATTCTGAGTAGTCGGCTGTAGGAACCATAGCTTTTTCCATGATTTTTTTTGCGAAAGCTTTTGAACTTTCCAACTGGGCTGCTTTTTGATGAGCTCCCATGATGCTGATTCCAGCAGACGCAAACAAATCCACAATTCCTAGATGAAGAGGTTTTTCTGGACCCACAAAAACAAAATCAATGCATTTCTCTTTGGCAAAATTCAACAAACCTTGCAAATCATCGTCGGAGATTTTTATACATTCACATTTGGGTAGTTTTTCAATCCCAGCATTTCCTGGCGCGACATATACCGATGACACTTTTGGACTCTGAGAAATTTTCCATGCCAGAGCATGCTCTCTTCCCCCACCCCCGACCAAGAGTATGTTCAACTGATTTTCCATGACCATCAATGCTTGAAATGGCGATAAGATGTGAAAAGCATACACATGCCATGTTCGTTGGCTGCATCTATGACTTCCTGATCACGAATGGATCCACCCGGTTGAATCACGCATTTGATTCCGTGCGTGGACATCTGATCAATGCTGTCTCGAAAGGGGAAAAATGCGTCCGACGCGACGGCTACGTGATGCGTGGTTTTGCACACATGCTTTTGCACGGCAATGATGGTAGAATCCACGCGACTCATTTGCCCCGCACCGATTCCCAGTGTTTGATGTTGATCGGCCAACACGATCGCATTGGATTTGACATGTTTGACAACTTTCCACGCCAACTCCATGGCTTTCCATTGATCTTGAGTAGGTTTTATCGTGGTCACAACTTTTGCTTTTCGAACATCGATCATCCACTGGTCTCGTTGTTGAACCAACAATCCATCTCCAAGAGTTCGCAGGGTATGCGATGCCCATTTCTTTTTGATTTGATCAAAGGGAATTTCCAACACACGTAAATTTTTCTTTTTGGCAAAAACATCCAAAGCATCTTGCTCAAATGCGGGCGCGATGACGATTTCAGTAAATGTTTCCACAATGGCTTGCGCCGTTTTTGCATCCGCTTTTTGTGTAAGCGCTACGATCCCTCCAAAAGCAGAAATGGGATCACAAGCCAACGCTCGTTCATAGGCCTGGGCAAGAGAGTCCTGAGATAGTCCCAGTCCACAAGGATTGCTGTGTTTGAAGATTCCGACTGCGGTTTCCTCTTGAAACTCCATCATCAATTCCAAAGCACCATGTGCATCCAAAAGGTTATTGTAAGACAACTCTTTGCCTTGCAAAACTTTATCAAAGAGGGATGAAGTCTCTCCCTGGGGCAAATAAAAAGAGGCTTGTTGATGTGGGTTTTCTCCGTAGCGCATGGCTTGATGTTTTTGATAGGTCAGAGAAAAATGTTGGTCCAGCAAAGTTTCCTGGTGCGTGGATTGCATAAAATAGTTGCAAATGGCTTCATCGTAGTCACGGGTCCGAGCAAAAGCCTCGACACTGCATTGTCTTCGAAACTCTAAACTCACGCTACCCTGATTTTGATCCATTTGTTCGGCAAATTCTTCGTATTGTCGATCGTTTGTGAGAACCGTTACATGATGAAAATTTTTTGCGGCTGCCCGAATCATCGTCGGACCACCCACATCAATTTTCTCAATCGCCTGATCTTGCGTTACTCCATGTTGTGCCACAGTCTTTTCAAAAGGATACAAATTCACAACCACCACATCAAAGGGAACAATGTCGTGAGCCTTCATTTGCTCAATGTGTTGTGGATGATCATGCTTGGATAAAATTCCACCATGAATCTTAGGATGAAGCGTTTTGACTCGCCCATCCATGATCTCAGGAAATCCAGTATAAGTGGAAATTTCCGTGACAGAAAATCCTTTGCTTTTCAAAAATTCGAATGTTCCACCGGAAGAAAAAATCTCAACATCATGTTCAGCCAAAACTTTGGCCAACTGATCGATGTGATTTTTGTCGCTGACGCTGATCAACGCACGTCGAATTTTTTTCATTCTTAAAATCCACTTCCTGCAAAAGCGGGGATCAATGCTTTGAAATCGTTGTCGGTAAACTGGAGGCCCAATCCAAAAAATGGCTGGATGCCTCCAATTTTATTCATGGCATCGTCCAATCCGCCTGTCAAAAGAAGATGTTTGTAGAGGGTCAGCGTTCCGTACGTTCGAACAATTGGATTGTTGCCAGGTCGACTCAAATCAAAAGCTTCTACAGAAAGAACCAACTTGTCTTTGAGCAAGTGATAATCCACAGCGACTCCACCCTGACTTCGGAAAAGACCCACTCGCAACGTTGCATCCCAAAATCTTTTTCCGAATTGGACGGAATAGGTAAGACCACTTCCCGTCTGGATGGTCTGAGTTGTGGTGGAAACGTTTCCTGAGTTGATGACTGTATCGGTGACCACCGTTTCTCCCTTGGGAGCATCCACCAACTCAATCAAGAAAAACTTGTCCGGCGCCGGAAGAACCATGGCTCCAAAATAATTTTGCAGGTCTCCCGTGGTAGGAATGAACTCTCCGCGATATCGAAAACGAAGTTCGGTTCGATTGATGAGTCCAAACGTTTGATTGAGTCCCCCCAATGCTCCGTTGAGTTGATCAATGGTTTCTTCATCATTGAGCAATCGACCTACGGTTCCCTCCCCACGTTCAATCTTATCCGTAATTTTTTGAATCGAGTCCATGGTTCGGTTGAGGTTTTCTGTGGCCATAGCAATATCACCACCCTCATCAAAATCTCGCTTCAAGGCAACCGATACATCTTCCAGCGAGGCCAAAAGCGTTGCGATGCTTTGTTTGTTTTGCTCAGCAATGTCATTGACATGTCCTGTGAGCGATTCCAAATTGGAAATCATGTAGCCAATTTTTTCACTGTTTTCGGCAACCAACCCATCGAGTCGGCCTGTGATGTTTCTCAGGTTGACGACCGTTTGCCCCAACGCTCCCTGGGGGTTGTCCGATTGAACCAATTCTTTGAGAATGTCTGCCGTTTCGGCCAAGGTCGAGGTAAGTCTCTCGAAATCACTTTGAGACATGCTACGTTTGATTTCTCCTCCATCTTCGATCAGAGGAAAATCTGTGTTGCCTGGGTTGAGCACGACATAGCGATCTCCCAAAGCTCCACGATCACGAATCAATAGCATGGCATCTTCATAGACCTTCACACTTTTTTTCATCCGAACCATGACACGCGCACGATTGTTGACCAATTCGATCTCTTCAACATATCCACTGGGAATCCCCGAGACTTCCACGGGTACATTTTCTACCAATCCAGAAACCGATTCAAAGTATGCATAATAGCGATGTGTCGATCCGGGACCAATGGGTCCACGATCGTTGACTCGAATCGACATATAAATGATCAAAACCAATCCAACCAGAGCAAATGCTCCAACCATAAATTCAACTTTTGAGCGGTTCATCGATGTGCATTCTCCAAATTGGCTTGAGCTTCCAAAAACTGGCGTACAAATGGATGAGACGATTGCTTAAAATCTTCTGCATCACCATCTTGTACAACTTCGCCTTGATAAAACATAATCACCTGATCGGCCACGCGATAGGTGAGTGCCAAATCATGACTGATGATCAAAAATGTAACCGGATATCGCTTGTGAGTGTCTCGAATCAAATCGCCAATGTTGCTGGTCGTGATGGGATCCAATCCAGTTGTAGGTTCATCGAACAACACAATCTTGGGATCCAGAATCAAGGCTCGTGCCAGGCCTACACGTTTTCTCATTCCCCCCGAAAGCTCACTGGGCAATTTGTGCTCAATGTCTTTGAGTCCTACATCTGCAAGCTTGGTTCGAACTCTTTCCCGAATCTCGTCATCCGGCAGATCGGCATGCTCGTAAAGGGGGAAACTCACATTTTCGAAAACATTCATGTCGTCAAACAAAGCAGCATCCTGAAACAAGAATCCAACCTGTCTGCGAAATTGTTTGAGTTCTGCCTGATCAAATTGAAAAATAGGTTGTCCATCGATGACAATGGAACCTTGGTCGGCTTGAAGCAAGCCAATCAAAATTTTCAGGAAAACCGATTTCCCTGTTCCACTGCCCCCCATGATGCAGGTGACGCTCTGATCTTTGATGCTCATGTTCAGGCCTCGTAAGACATGCTGCTCACCAAATGATTTATGTAGGTTTGTAACCTCAATCATATGTTTCAACCATGCATCCTTTTTGGACTGTTCCATGATGGGACCAAAACCACACGGTCAAAGGGGTATACCACAGAATTCTCCGCTGTTAAATTTTGGGCTTTCTTGACCAAATCGCACCAAAACGGCCCTAAAACAGCAACGCTGTAAGAAAATAGTCTGCCACCAAGATCGATACAGAAGAAATCACCACGGCACGAGTGGTCACTCTCCCCACCCCTGCAGCCCCTCCACGAGCATGGAACCCCATGTAGCAAGAGATCGAAGAGAGCAGAGCCCCGAAAAAGAGAGATTTGAACAAACCTTCCACGATATAAGGAACATGCATGTAGTACCGCACTTTTTCCATGAATGTGGCTTGATCAATGCCAAGAAGACCCACTCCCACTAGATACCCTCCCCACATGCCAATAAAATCAAAAAGACCTGTCAACACGGGCATCATAAGCACCGCGGCGATCACGCGGGGTGTGACCAAATAGCCCATGGGATCGACCGCCATGGTCGAAAGTGCATCAATCTGTTCTGTGACTTTCATCGTACCAAGCTGTGCAGCCATGGCCGACCCAGCTCGTGCGGTGATCATCAAGGCTGTGAGCACCGGGGCTAGCTCTCGGGACAACGAAATGGCCGTGACCGCACCGGTGAGGGTTTCTGCCTGAAATAACGCAAAAGCTCTTCCGGTTTGAAGGGCGATGACCATCCCCGTGAAGGCTGAAGTCAAAAACACAATGAAAAAAGAACTCACACCAATGAAACGCATCTGATCGATGATGACCGACCAGCGTGGTCTTGAGGTAAAACTGATCCAAAAGCTTTTGGCAATGAAGGTAAAAAAGTGACCAAATGCTGTCAACCATTGTGGAAGCAGCCTGCATGGCCAGAGCACCAACCTACCCAGCAAAGAAATGTTTTGCGACAGCACTTTCACCTGGCTCTGCTCATATCAGTCATTTTCTGAAAAATGAACCGTTCTTTGCACACGCTGACCGATTCGACAAAGGACCTCGTAGACGATCGTTTTTTTGATCCACGCCAATTCCAATGCAGTGGGTTCGGCACCCGATCCATCTCCCAACAAACGAACATGGTCATTGTGCATGGGGCTTTCAACCTCAGAAACATCGATCATCATCAAGTCCATGCACACGCGACCCACAATGTTGCATTTTTGATTTTTGTACCCGACCCAGGCTGAGCCATAGCTCATATCGAACCCATCTCCATACCCAACAGCCACAGTTGCAATCTTCATGTCTTTTTCAACTTTGTACTGCTGGTTGTATCCAATGCTTCCTCCAGCTCTGACCTGTTTGATGGAAATGATGGGAGCCGTCCATGTCAACACAGGTTGAAATTTTTTTTGAATTTCAGGTTCTACGGTAGGAGGAAATCCATACAACATGATCCCAGGTCGAACCCACTCCAACTCTGTTCCCACAGAACTGATGATGGCTCCGCTGTTGGCCACATGACGAATCAATTTTTTTCCACATGCTTGAGAAAGTTTTTTTTCTACCTGATCAAATTTCAAGCTTTGCTCCAAGGTAAATGCCATATCACTTTCAGATTGTGCGAAATGAGTAAACACCCCAATCACTTCCATCACCGAAGATTCTCGGATCTGGAACATCAATGCATCCATTTCTTCCGGATCAAATCCCAAGCGATGCATTCCCGTTTCGATCTGGATATGAACCTGAGCTTTTTGAACTCCTGAGTCATGAAGAATATGCACATCTTCCATGCTGTGGAGACACAATTGAATTTTTCCACTTTCCAATTCAGCAGCAAGTAGTTTCAAACGATGACGATCCATACCCCCAAAGCTACAGATACGGACTTCTGAACCAACTTCGTACAAAAGTTTTTCGGCTTAATAAAGATCGGCAACACAAACCAATTTGGTTCCCAGTTTCGTCAAAAGCTGAGCGATCTCAACAATGCCATGTCCGTATGCATTGGACTTGATGAAGGGTGCAATGACCGTGTTTTTCCCAACCATTTGCTCAATGGTTGCCCAATTGTTTTGCAGAGCATGAAAATCAATTTTGGCTTGGGAAAATTTTTGAATCATAGTGACTTAGACCAACCGCAAAAATTCTTGAACCTCTTTTACATTTTGAAAACGATCTTCAGGCGCTTTCTGCATGCATTTGAGAATCATGTCGCTGAGAATGGTGGGAACTTTAGAATCAATATCTTTTGCAACAGGAGGTGGAGTATGGAGGTGATGGTATCCCAAGTCTCCTTTGGAAAAGGGAAGAGTCCCCAAAAGCATTTCAAACACGCAAATGCCCATCGAATAAATGTCTGTTCGATGGTCAAATGTTTTTCCCAACGTTTGTTCAGGAGACATAAAGGATGGTGTTCCACCGATGATGGACTGTTCACTGTGAAGTTCATGAATCACTTTGGCCAACCCAAAATCCATGATTTTCAAAAACTTTTGTCTTGTCCACATCATGTTGCTCGTGGTGAGATCTCGATGCACAACATTGTTTTCGTGCGCATAGCGAAGAGCCGACAAAAGTTGGCGAAGAAGCTCCAGAGTTACAGTTGGCGAAAAGCATCCTCTTTTTTTCAAAATGGACTTGATGGTTTTTCCATCGATGTTTTCCATGGCAATGTAGTAATTTCCATCCTGAACACCTGAATCATGAACCGTTACAATGTTTGGATGATTGAGAGATGCCGCCGCTTTGGCCTCACGCAAAAAACTTTGAATCGTACGCTTGTCAGCTCTTTTGGCTCCAGGCAAAACTTTTAGCGCCAACTGTCGATCAAGTTTTTTGTCTCTGGCCAAATAAACCACACCCATACCTCCTCGACCAATTTCTTTGATCAGCTCGTATCGATTCTCCTCGACAATAGAGGGAGCAGGTTTTTGATCGGAATGCTGGGTATACATGCCTGTAAGAACTTTGGACAAAGAAAGAATTCGACTTCCACTGCCCGTATTGTGAATCAACTGAGACATTTTCGAATAAGCTCGTTCATTGAGAATTTTGCGAATGGTTTCGGCTTTTTCTCTGGCTCCAGCCTCCACCAAATCTTGGGCTAGTTTTTGTTCAAGAAGCTCTAGAGGTTTTTGTGTGATGGAAATTTTTTCACCCACCAACGCCAATTGATAGATGGTGTCCAAATCACTTTCATCCCATACTTCGGCTAGATCAATAGAATGTTCAAAACAGTTCTTGGCTTCGTTGTACTGATGCTGATCCATAAAAATTTGTCCTTTGATGGACAATGCATTTTTGTATTTCGCATCATCAGAAGAAATACGTTTCAAATAATCCAAGGCCTGTGCATGCATTTTACGTTTGTGATAATGCTGTGCAATTCCAACAAAATCACTGAGCCGCTCCAATACGTTGAGTTCTTTGTCGAAGAGTTTGGATTTTTGATAAGCTTTGAGTGCAGCAGACCAGTTTTCTGCCTTTTCAAAATATTCGCCCGCCAACCCATGTTTGCCCAGATCATCATAGGCCATGGCCGCCATTTCATACTCTCCTGCCAATCCATGCATTTTGGCCGCGGAGTCTAAATCCAACATGTCTCGATACAATTCAGCTGCAGCAGAAAAATCTCCAGCCTCTTTGTATTTTTCTACCGCTTCCAAATATTCACCATGGCGTACTTTGTGTTGTCCCAACTTTTTGGCGGCTAATTTTTTGTCTCCAGCTTGTTGCCAATACTGCGCAGCTTGTTCGAAATTTTGACCCTGTTCTGCGTACTCTGCAGCTTTTTCAAACTCACCCAACTGAGCATAGGATTTGGCTGCTCCACTCCATTCCCCGATTTGCAATTGCAGTTGTGCGGCTTGATCCCAATTGTCGGTTTCCTGATACAACTCAATAGCTTTGTTTGCGACCAAAACAACTTGAGGGGGTATGGCCTCTCGCTGAAGATCTTTGTCGATGCGAGATTTTTCAACCAGAAATGCTTTTTCAAAATTTTCCGCTGCTTGGACTCTATTTCCCGCTTTCAAAAAATTTTCCGCCGCGGGAATGTAATGATCAAATCTCAAAAAAAGTCGGGCTGCCTGGAGATATTCTCCTTTGGTTTGATACAACTCTCCCAACTCTTCGGTCCGATCCATCTTTGCAAACGCATCTTCCGCACGATCAAATTTTTTCTGCAAAATATAGATTTCTGCCGCCTTCTCAAGCTCCCCAGCTTTTTCGTACATGTTGGCCGCTTTGAGATAATCCATGCGCTGAGCATATACATCGGCCGCTCGAGAAAAAAGTCGACCCTGCGTGAATACTTCGATGGCTTTTTTGACCTGCCCCTGACGAAGCAGCGCCTCTCCTGCCCGAGCAAACTCCTTTTTCTTGATCAATTCTCGAACTTCACGATTTTGATACACAAAGTCAAGAAGCGGGACTTTTCCCCGCAGGCTTTTCCCCAGCTCTCCCATGAGCAGCTTGTACACCCCATAGAGGAGGCCCAAAAAAACAATCCCCGAAGCGATTGGCTCAATAGGGATATTCAAAAAATAAGATTTTGATATTGTTGATAAAGTTCTTCCATGTCCAAAATTCTGGGCCTATGCAATACCAACTGTGACAAGTATAACCCAGTCATGGAATACAACAATCACATTTAATGATTTGACTCTTTTGCGGAGTCATCCGTGTTTCGATGCAATCGCACAGACGAAACCGTGTGACACCACTCATAGAAAGGTACAACGCCATGTCCGTAAACAAAGTGATTCTCGTAGGTCGTCTCGGTGCAGATCCTGAAATGCGCTACACACAGAGCGGTACGCCTGTGACCACATTGAGCGTGGCCACGAACGAATATTGGAAAAACAAAGAAGGTCAAAAAGAAGAAAAAACCGAATGGCACCGCGTGGTTCTCTGGAGTCGTTTGGCTGAATTGGCCAGTCAATATTTGACCAAAGGCCGTCAAGTGTACCTCGAAGGAAAAATCCAAACTCGCAGCTGGGATGACAAAGACGGACAAAAAAGATACACCACAGAGGTCGTCGGAACTTCCATGCAGTTTTTGGGGGGTCAAGCCGATGGACCTTCTGCCGACATGCCTTCCGATATTCCTCCTCCTCCCGCAGATTTCGGAACACCTGGAGCCGACGAAGACATTCCTTTTTAACTTCGTCTCAAAAACTTTTCTTTTTCAAGATGCTGCATTCAAAAAAAATTTGGGTGCAGTATTTTTTTTGTGGGGATTTGAACGCTCCGAGAGCTTATGGATTTGAGGTACTCAGAGGCTGTGCATCGGTGACTACCCAACTTTGTTTGGCTGCCACAAATTCCCAGGTCTGAATTTCTTGTCGGTATCCTAGATTATTGTCTGACAAGTCATAGTAACTGAATTCAACAATCACCGTTCCTTTTTTGCGCTGAGAGTTGAGTCCAATGTCCAAAATGGAAAACTCAACAATGCGTGACTGAGCAAACAACTCTGAATATTTGTCGAGCAACGTTTGTTTGTTTTCCGAAGACATATAGATCGCCGCAGACTTCAGACTCGACCATCGCAAACTCTGGTTGAAAGAATCTACACGTTCACTCAAATCGCTCACGCGACTTTTCGCACAGGCTGAAAAAACCAAAAGCATCCCACACAAAAGAGTCGTCATTGTTTTCATATCGAAGGTCTCCTAGAAAAGTTTTTTGATTTTGCTCTTGGCGTCTTTGGCTTTGTCGATCACTTTTTCCTGCGTTTTTTCCGGCACAACTTTGTCTAAGGTTTCTTTTCCTTCGGTTTGCAAGGATTCCTTGGCTTCTTGCTGCGCATTGGATTTGGCTTTGGAAGAAATTTCTCCTTCATTCAACGTCAATTTGGGCGCGCTTTGCTGACCAGCCACAGTGAATGGAAGTTGAATGCCTTGTTCAGAGGTCACCAGGGCCAACAATGATTTGGGGATCTTGGTTTGGATTTTTTCTTGGAAACTTTTGGGGAGCAAAACATCCATGTCCATGTTGGTGGACCCATCAATCGATTGCCAACCATTGATCGCAAAATTCATTCCTTGAGCACTCACATTCACATCTTTGACAAACAGTTTTCCATTTTCAATCGAAAATTTCTGTTTCCATTGACTGACATCGAGTTTTTGAATGGAAGGAGATTCCAAAAATTTTGATAGAGCTTTCTGAATGGGATGTCCTTCCAAACTGGTATTGAGAAACTCCACACTTCCGTTGGATGTAAGACTGGAGAGAATGAGACTATAGTCTGGTTTGAGTTGACCTTTGGAAGCGGCCACAATGTTGCTGGTTCCATGTACAACATCTTTAAGGCCCGTGATCTTTGAAAGACTTGGTGAAAAACTCAAAATTTCATCCAATTTGATGTTGGAAAAAGACGTGGACAAATCAAAAGTTGGACCAGATTTTTCCACAAACGTCACCTGCCCATTGGTGGTAAAATCACCGGCAAACATTTGTAGGGAGACGGGAGAAAACTTAATCAGTCCCCGATCCAAGATCATTTTGCCGTCTACGTTTTTGGCTTGGTTACCATACATACGCAACGTGGAAACCTTAGCAGTGATCACACCAGAAATGGGCTTGAGCAAAGGATAAAGATCACTGTCCTCGGTTGTTTCTTCTTCCTGAGTTTCCGGAAATAACTCGTCATAGTCGATGACATTGGACGAAAGCGAAAGATCGAGCGTGAGTTCTGCATCTTTTTCCTCCATCGCATAAGCCATCAAATTGCTCAATTTCCCCTTGGCCGAAAAATCGCTTTTTCCAACCGTGGCTGAAAATGCGTCGATGGTAAGATCTTTGTTTTTGAGAGTCGTAGTCGCTTTGACCCCAGAAATGGCCGGGTATCCCTCTACATTTCCTGCAACTTGATTCATCGTGATGGTTCCACCGATCTGAGGAATGGTATCTGTTGTTTTTCCTTGGGCAGACAATGAAAACTGACTGGTTCCTGTAAGTTTCATCTCAGGAAATCCCATGGTTGTGATTTCTTGAAAATCAACGGTTCCTGAAGTCTGAAGATTGTATGCAGCAGCTTGGTCCAAAAGCGAAACATTTCCAGAAAGCTGCACTTGGCTTTTTGGAGTTTGACATCGAAGCGTTTTGATGGTGACCCATTTTGGAGTTCCCGCAACTTCAATGGCGAGTTCTTTGATGTCGGGATAATTCGGACTCTTCAAAGATCCGTCAGAAAGTTTGACCCAAAAATTGGTTTTTTCATTGGGACGACCATCGCTTAGCGCACTGAGTTTGTCTTGAACACGCGCTTTGATTTCCAGCGATCCATCCGATGAAAAATCTTTGATTTGAGACACCAATGTGGAAGGCATATAAGATAGAAGATTCTTGATTTTTCCAGGACCCCCCTCCAACTCAAGATCAATGAATGGGTCCTCTCCACTTGGACTGAAAACCTCTCCAGAGAGTTTCATCGGAATATCATCGACATAAACCGTGAAATTTTTGATGGACAATGTTTCTGGATCAACTTCTCCACGCTGTGGAATGTATCGAAGATCCTTTTCCATGCGAAGGGTCATGCCTCGACCAAGCTCTCCCAATGGGGTTGATGCAAGAATGGTTTTGATGCTGGTTTGACCTTTGACGGAAATGGTTTGATCCGTGAGAACAGATAGTTGCAAATGTTGATCGAGATTCCTGATGGCATAGAGAACCCGGTGATCTTGGTCCAAAACTTCAATGGTTCCATGGATCAAATCAAATTGATCAACATCAAGTTCAAAATCACTGCCAGAAGAAGTTTCGGCTTGAGTGGGGGTTGACTCCGCCGTTTCGCTGGACGCAGAATCCACCATTCGATAGCGGACCACCGGCGAATCAATGGTGATGTTTTTGATCACCAATTTTTTTTGGAGCAGAGGAAGAAGTTTGGGGTACACACCCACGTTGTTGAAAGCTACATAATAAGGTGAAACTTGTTTTTCATCTCCAAGAGAAAATGCTTGAATGGAAATGCCTGGTGGAAAAAAGGTGAGACCAATTTTACCAATGGAAACGGGTTGCTCAACCGCAGCTGAAATTTGTGTGTAGATGGTTTTGCGTATTTTTTCTTCTGGAAAAAATGCATAGGCCAACACAGCCGCAAGCGCAACCACTCCAAGCAAACCAAGAGCAACGATTTTTGTTTTTTTCATCGCTCAAAACATATCGCAGATGAGGGAATCTGCAACTTATTGGATCGCTATCCGGAACCAATGCTGGATTTGATGAGGTCTGTCATGTTGCAAACGCAACACGTGAAGAAAATATTATTGTCGGGAGCCGTAGGTGCCTGTTCCCACAATCGCCCCGCCAGGAGACATGCCTTGATACACCGACCCTGTTGGATTGGGGATGCTCTGCCCTGCCGTGGCCGCACCTTGGATCTGGCCTCCATAAACGATGGTGGTCACTCCTTGAGGATTTTGACCATAGGGATAGGTCCCCGTAGGACAATTGCCGAGCATGGGATTGGCGGCAGCATTGCCCATCTGAGCGGCCTTGGCTTTTGCTCTGGCTTCGATTTGCGCGATTTTCACGTCAACCAAAGGCTTGTAGTTTCGATCATAATATTGAGTCGCTCGATCGGCCACCACATACCCCAATCGTTGTCCCAACGTGCCTTTGTCAGAGGTAAAAAGCCAAAACACATCTCGAGCCACGGTAAAGCCCTGATACAGACGATAGGCATTGTTGATGCTGCTCATGGAGTTTTGATACATCGACGCGTAGTTGGGGTCATAGTTGGCCTGATCCCAGCCACCCACCCCCGGATCATAGGCACCGTGTACGGTGTATTGTCCACCGGTCTGCGTGGTCCATGGAGTCCCCGTCACCACCACGGTCGGGATGTCAGCCTGCGCCAATTCAAAGCCACTAAGCGTCATAAATGTCCCCAAAACACCCAAAAAAACCGCTAAGCCTTTGAAAATACTTAAAACAAGTCGCATATTCCCCATTATAACGCAAGATCTGGGCCAAGCCCACGGGAAAAATACAAGAGTACAGGCGGCATCTTTGCTAACGAGGGTGATATATATATTGTCACTTTCATGTTAACTGACGTTTATATTTCCAAGTTACTGTAATGATAAGATAAAAAATCACCTTTAACCCTAGACTACCTACGTGATATCATTAACTTTTCTAGAAGGGATACAAAAAGCCGCTCAATCATGAAATCGATGACAGTTGCAGCCGTATTGTTTTTTTTGTCTGGGGTTGTACCCTCAGCTTTCGGACTTGAGCCCATTCGTTTTTCTTTTGATTCAGACAGCACGCTCTCACCCAGGGAAAGGGCTTTTTTTGACCTGTATCTTGTCAAAACCTTTACCGCCGCCAAAATAGAAATCAGCAAACCCATTGTGATCAAAACACACAAAGCGACCAACCTCAATGAAGTTGAGATCACACGATGTTTTTTGAAAGACTCCCTCTGCCTGGGCTTTGGACCTTTCATTACAATCTCCATGGCAGAAGGTTTTGGGAATCAAGCCCTTGGAGGCGATAAAAATCCAAAGGACCAGGCCTTCAATCTAGAGATGAAAATCTTGCAGTATCTTTTGAGCCAAAACGAATGGGAGAATCTTATTTTCTCACAGTTTTTTGTTCGTACCTTTTTGCAAGGCAATCAAGGTCATGTTCAAGCTCTGCACATGAGCCCTGTCGAACAACAAGTCACATACAAAACGTTGTCCATTCTTTCTCGCAGTCACAAAATCAAGCACGCACTCTCAGAAAATCGATTGCATGGAATATATATGTCTGCCTCTCGAAAAATGGGAGTAGGAAATAGCGGTGTACATAGCCTTGCTGACTACAACCCAGAACATCGCCATGTTACTGTATGGAACCATATCAACAATCCAACGGTATGGCGCAGTACTTTGTTTCATGAATTGGGCCACTGGGTGGACCATGAAGTTCTAACAAAAGAAGATCAAGAAGCGTTTAAGGATCTATCCCAAAAGAAATGTCCCAAAAGTAGCTCTTACGCCACCGTCGATGACGGTGAAGATTTCGCCGAAGCCTTTGAACATTATTTTTCAAATCCTGAAGAACTATTTAGAACTTGTCCAGCGAGAGCTTCATTTTTCTATGAAACCTTGGGAATCGGATTGATCAAAACTCCAAAGATCGATTCTTTGGCTCTAAGCTTTGACAACGGGATATTCTTTCCTCATATATTGGAACTGTATTCGATCAAGCTGGTACCTGAAAAGACTAAGGCCATTCCCAGCTCATTTGCCACGTTGGTTCAATATCGAATTGACTTTTTGAAAAATGAGAGTCAGCGTGACGCCCAATACATTAACGAGATGCCACAGCCCTGGAAAAATATGGCTATGTTTGCACGGCAGCAGTTTTCGAAATTCTCAGAAGGAAAATCACCACCGAATCTTGATTGGTATGAGGACCAGCCTGAGATATCTCGTGTACTGAAAGTTATTTTCGATCAATACTCCAATCAGGTCCGAGAGATTTTTTATGAAGAGAACATTCCTACAGAAACTCTTCGAAAAAAACTTGGCGTCTATGAATCTGATGAATCTGACACTCTGATCAGCTTTTTGAAAGTCAATCGTTTCATAGAATCGATTGATCGATTCCCTTTGTATGATTTTCACTCCGTATCTTCTAACGGTGTACTGGCTGGGACTCATGTAAATCATTTTTCAGCGGAGGTTACCCTCGAAAAAAACATCGGACCAGATAAAAAAACCGTAAATTACCTTAAAGATCTTGAAATTGGATTGGACAGCGAGTCAGACCATCAAAACCCTAAACCCCTGGCAGAGAGCTACGACAACCAAGATCATTCGATTCAAGACAACAACATCAAACAAAAAATCAAGACAAGGGATTTCACCAAAAGATGGTTTCATCATCTTCCGTACAAGCCTACTTTTCTGGCGTATCGAGATCGATTCAATCGATACAAATCACTAGACGTTCCTAACTACTTTGACAAAGATTATGCCAACCATATTTCTGATTTTTTTGAAAATCCCAAGGACATGCGATCAAAGCCACCTTTTACCAAAACGCCACACCCCAAATGTCCCGATCCTGTTGCATTTTCTGTGGACAAACATGTTGACCTTGCGCGTATACAAACTACATACAAAACAGAAACTCTAGACTTAACCATCCCAATCGACAGAAACATTCTTACAGCCCTTCCTGGCTTACAATTTGGAACCGACATTTACATTCATTGGAGGCCAGACAAATCGGGTGGATGTCAATCTGAAGATCACTCTGGCTTTTATTCAAAAGTCCAGACCATCGGATATGGACAGTCCAGCAAAGACCCTGTTGTGCTTTTCATTTCTTCCAAAGTTCCCTATGTAGCAGGAAACTGTAAAATGAAGATTGTTGGAGTCACGCTGTTTCTTGACTACGAACCACCATGCACCGGAGAAAAGTCCTATCAATTTTACATTCCCTTGGAGACAAAAAATCTTTTGGTCACCCCTACGGCAGTCAAAGAATCCAAAAACAACGTCATTGAATCCGATTTTAATCTCAAATTTGTACCAGGTGAAGACCCCACTGATCTGGTATCCCAGCATGGACAAATTTCTATCCATCTAAAGGAGCCTATAAACATAGTTGGAAATTTTTCAGCCTACGATGGATGGATGACACTTGAATCGATGCTATCTACAGAAATGTTAGACTCTCCTGCGGACAATTTTGAACAAGAAAGAATGATTTCACTGGTAGAAGTCATAGACCACGATGATGGCACACAAACACTTGTATTTAAAACCGTTGAAACTTTTCAAATCATGACATCCGATTACTATGCAAAAGACATCTATCTAAACCTTCGTGGTCAAAAAATATGGATTGAGAACCAAAACATTCACATTCGAGAGAACCAGACCGATGGATTAAAAAAAGGCGGCTAAATCGAAGATCCAGGATTTGACCTTTGTACAAAAACCAAACGTCAAGCAAGGGTTGAGAATTTTTTATGGTTGGTAGGTGCCGAAGATGGATTTGAGGGCGGAGGAGATTTCTCCCAGTGTGGCGTGAGCTTGAACGGCTGTGAGAATATGAGGGATTACATTTTCTTTTGGATTTTCTGCAGCACTTTGAATGTTTTGCAAAGCTTGATCTACCTGCGTTTGATTTCGATTTTTTCGAAAACGAGCCAAGTTTTCGCGTTGTGCTTTTTCCAATGCGGGATTGATTTTCAAAATGGCGGGTGGGCTGACTTGGTTTTCGACCTGTGCATTCACACCGATGATTTTTCTTTCCTGACGTTCAATTTGTTGCTGATATTCATAGGCACGATCCGCAATGGCTTGTTGAAAATAGTGTTTCTCGATGGCTACCACACTTCCACCCATGTTTTGGATGTGCTCGATTTCTTTCCATGCATTTTTCACCAAACGATGGGTTTCGTTTTCAATGGTATAACTCCCTGCAAGTGGATCCACCGTGCTTGCCACACCTGATTCTTGTGCAAGAATTTGCTGCGTACGGAGTGCAATTTTGGCGGATTCATCGGTGGGAAGTCCCAAAGCCTCGTCTCTTGAATTGGTGTGCAAGCTCTGTGTTCCCCCAAGCACCGCAGCCAAGGCTTGTAGGGTTACACGAACAATGTTGTTGTTGCTTTGTTGTGCAGTGAGTGTGGATCCTGCCGTTTGCGTGTGAAACCGAAGAAGTTGCGCGGCCGATGATGAGGATGAAAACATGTTGATGGCAATGTCGGCCCAAAGTTTTCTGGCAGCTCGATATTTGGAAATTTCTTCGAGAAAATCATTGTGCCCATTGAAAAAAAACGAAAGTCTTGGCGCAAAATCATCAAAAGCCATGCCACGATCCACACAAGCTTTTGCATAAGTGATTGCATTGGAAAACGTAAAGGCTAGTTCTTGTGTGGCATCGCTTCCCGCTTCTCGGATGTGATATC
The DNA here is from genome assembly GCA_041391365.1 of Bdellovibrionota bacterium. Lineage (GTDB taxonomy): Bacteria > Bdellovibrionota_G > JALEGL01 > JALEGL01 > JAGRMV01 > JAGRAX01. The sequence goes on from JAWKOC010000003.1 coordinate 210,655, forward strand.
CCGAAATGGAGATGGGATTGAACGAAGGAACCTGTTGATTGCAGTATTCAATGATGTCGCATACCAATCTCAAAGAAGGTGCCGCAGGATAAATATAAGTTCCACGAGCAATGTATTCTTTCAAAATATCATTTTGCAATGTCCCTCGAAGGGCAGCAAAGGATACGCCTTGCTTTTGTGCGACCGCCAGATAAAAACAAAGCAAAATACTTGCGGTTGAATTGATCGTCATGGAGGTTGAGACTTGATCTAGTGGAATGTGATCAAAAAGTTTTTCCATGTCTTCCAAACTGGAAATGGAAACACCCACTCGACCCACTTCACCCTGCGCCATGGGATCATCCGCATCGAGTCCCATTTGCGTCGGCAAATCAAATGCCGTGGAAAGTCCGGTTTGCCCTGCCTCCAAAAGCATGCGAAATCTTTCGTTGGTTTGCGAAGCATCTCCGAATCCGGAGTATTGTCTCATCGTCCACAGACGCCCTCGATACATGGTGGGTTGAACCCCTCGAACATAGGGATACTGGGCTGGGAATCCTACATCGTCTGCAAAAGAAAAATCGTCTCTTTGAACATCGACCAAGGATTTTTCGGTTCCGTCGGAACGTTTGGTCAAAAATGAATCATGGATTTTTTGTTTACTCATGGTCAATCCATATCAATGCTTGTCCTGCATCCACAGAGTCTTGTGGGCGAACCGATATTTTTTTCACCACACCCGCGCAAGGAGCTTTGACTTCGTTCTCCATTTTCATGGCTTCCAAAATCAACAGGGATTGCCCTTGCACAATGGTTTGATTCAGTTGAACCAAAACCTGTACAACTCTCCCAGGCATCACAGCACGAACATCTCCAGCATCCGCTGCTGCTCCAGATCCCGAAGAAGAAAGCGCATAGGGATCTTTCCATAGAATTTCAATTTCCTTTTCAGGAAGTCGTATGTATTTTTTTTCCTGCCTGGTAAAAAATACGCTCGCTCGAATCCATGTGCTTCCATCAAAAAGCCATAGTTGATCGTTTTGTTTTTTGTAAGGGAATGCAAAACGTTGATCCTCAACATCGACCAAAACTTGCTTTCGCTCATCATCGATGGAAATTGAAATTTCTTTTTGTAGGTAAGTTTGTTTCACCAGTCGATCCCCGATGTCCACCACAGAGAAGGGCCTTTGTCATCTGTTTTGGATGACGACTGAGCATGATTTTGAGAAAGAGCGGCCGTCGCAAATGCCAAGGCGATGTCTTTGGCATTGTGGGAACCTGATTCATCCAAAAGTTTTTCTTTTTCAATGAAATTGGTGGTGGGGGCTTGCGTTGCGAATGCCGGGGTGGTGAATGTTTTGAGCAAAAAATCTCGATTGCTCATCACGCCTTCGATGTGAAATTCGTGCAGTGCCTGAATCATTCTTTCGATCGCTTTGTCCCTTGTGGGGCCCCATGTAGAAATCTTTGCAATCATTGGATCATAAAACAATGAGATCTCACTCCCCTTTTCGATGTGACTGTCCACACGAACAAAAGGGCCGCTGGGCCATTTCAGTTGCGTGATCTTTCCAGGACTTGGGGCAAATTGCGCTTTGCAATCTTCTGCATAGATTCTTGCCTCGATGGAATGTCCCTGACATTGGCTCTCCAAAGATAGGACTTCGTTTTCGGCCGCCCGAATTTGCAATTCCACCAAATCGAGGCCTGTTACCCATTCGGTCACAGGATGCTCTACTTGGAGTCGTGTGTTCATTTCCAAAAAATAAAATTGCTGCTGTTGATCCACCAAAAATTCCAGGGTGCCTGCCCCTCGATAATCCACAGTGTTGCACAACTGAATGGATACCTCTTTCATTTTTTCTTTGGTGGCGTCGGACAAAAAAGGTGCCGGTGCTTCTTCGATGATCTTTTGATGGCGCCGCTGTATGGAACAATCTCGATCAAAAAAAGTTGCAACATTGCCGTGGTGGTCGGCAAACACTTGAATCTCCACATGCCGAGGGGAAAGAAGATATTTTTCCAGATACACTCCCCCGTCGCCAAAAGCTTTCAAGGCTTCCGATCTAGCCATCTCAAAGGCAGAAGCAAACTCAGAGGCTTGATGGACCACTCGCATGCCTTTTCCACCTCCGCCGGCTTTGGCTTTGATGAGTACTGGAAACCCAATTTCGGCAGCTTTTTGTTCTGCTTTTTTTGGATCATCGATTTGCTGGGTTCCGGGAATCATGGGAACCCTGGCTTGCGCGGCGAGCGCTCTTGCACTGACTTTGTCTCCCATGTCGGAAATGGTTTTGGGACTGGGTCCGATGAAGACAATTCCTTTTTCGGTCAGGGCCTGGGCAAAAGCTGCATTTTCAGACAAAAACCCATAACCTGGATGGACACCCCAACACTGATGCTTGACCGCTAGATCTACGATTTGCTGAGCTCTCAAATAACTTTCGGTCGATGGGGCTGGCCCAACACACACCGATTCATCTGCCAGTGTGACGTGCGGATGAAATTGATCAACGTCCGAATAAACACTAAGCACCCGATATCCCATACTTTTTGCGGTTCGCAAAATGCGCAAGGCGATTTCACCTCGATTGGCAATCAAAATCTTTTTGGGCGTGTTTTTCAAAATCGCTGGGCACGATAACCGATCCACGGCAAAGAAACCAGATCTTTGTCTTGATTTTGGTCCCTGTTTTTTCGTACATTCATGCGTATCGTCAACAGGGGAAACCAAGGGAGGTTGGACATGGTGGACAAAAGCAGCGATACAACTCGGAGGGGAAAAATTCTGGTGAGTCTAATGGCTGCTTTGTGGATTTTTTCCATAGAATCCGCTGTGGGATCAGATATTTTTTTCAATTTTCAAGTCTCCACACCCACATGGCGAAACAACCACTCAGATACTCTTCGCCTGGCCTTAGAAACCGAAGATCAATTGATCGAGCATCAAAAGGAACTTGGAACCAACAATCTTGAGAACGAGATCATTTCCAAAACATTGGATTTTTTTTGGAGCCATGAATTTCATACGTATATTGATGAAAAATATTCCCAGGAGCCCATATCGCAGGTGATTGGTATCCTGTATTTCAATCCATCGGATGCTTCAAAAATGATCGATTTTACACTGGAGATCGAAACTGCATTCAAGCCAAACCTTGACCGCGAAAAGATCAACGGCGAAAAATGGATATGGTCCGGTCTCCACATCGCCTTATCTCCAGATTCCATACTCGATGGGTTTCGATTTTCTTTTGACCACACCCAAAAAGAAAAGGGTGTTGATCGAAAAATTTCCTCCGAAGAAAAGAACGAATACCTGGAAAGAAAAAATTTCTTATCGGAGTTGTCTTGTTATCTTTTTGATCCCGTCCACGGAGTTATCGTTCAACCTTTTGTGAATCAACACTGATCAAGAAAGTCTTTGAAGAAACACTTACAGAGGAATGTTTCCATGTTTCTTTTTGGGGTTTTGATCTTTTTTGTTTTCCAAAAGCCGTAGGGAAGAAACAATTTTTTTTCGCGTTTGGGATGGTTCGATGACTTCATCAATGTATCCCAACGAAGCAGCCTTGTAGGGATTGGCAAATGTTTCTTTGTAGTTGGCCACGAGCTCTTTTTTCTTTTCCTCAGGGTTTTTGGCCTGTGCAAGCTCGTTGCGGAAGATGATGTTCACCGCGCCATCGGGGCCCATGACCGCGATCTCCGCCGTTGGGTAGGCGTAGTTCACATCGCCTCTCAAATGTTTGGAACTCATCACATCATAGGCACCGCCATAAGCTTTTCGTGTGATGATCGTGACTTTTGGTACGGTCGCCTCTGCATAGGCATAGAGAAGCTTGGCTCCATGACGAATGATGCCTCCAAATTCTTGCGCTGTCCCTGGCAAAAATCCAGGCACATCTACAAAGCTCACAATCGGCACATGAAAACAATCACAGAAACGAATGAACCGAGCGGCTTTCACCGAAGCATCAATGTCCAGGCAGCCTGCCAATACACTGGGTTGGTTTGCGACAATGCCCACACTTTGCCCATCAAATCGGGCAAATCCTACAATCATGTTTTTGGCAAAGTCCGGATGAATTTCAAAAAAATCTCCTTGGTCTACAACTCTGGTGATGACTTCTTTGATGTCATAAGGTTTTGAGCTTTCTTCCGGAATCAAATCATTGAGAGAGGATTCCTCTCGATTCCATGCATCTTGAGTTTGGACCCGAGGCGATTTTTCCATATTGTTCGAGGGAAGATACGAAAGCAGTTTGCGAATAGCGGACAAACACTGCTGGTCACTCTCATAGGCTAGATGGGCTACGCCACTTTTTTGTCCATGGGTTTTGGAGCCTCCCAATTCTTCTTTGGTGATTTCCTCATGAGTCACGGTTTTGATCACCTCAGGACCCGTGATGAAGAGATAACTGGTGTCTTTGACCATGATCACAAAATCCGTGATTGCAGGAGAGTACACTGCGCCTCCCGCACATGGTCCCATCACAGCTGAAATCTGAGGGATCACACCCGAGGCCAAGGTATTGCGAAGAAAGATATCGGCATATCCCCCCAAACTTTCAACACCCTCCTGGATGCGAGCACCCCCCGAGTCGTTCAGGCCGATCACGGGAGCCCCCACCTTCATGGCCAAATCCATGAGTTTGCATATTTTTTGTGCATTGGTTTTGGAAAGAGACCCCCCAAAGATTGTAAAATCTTGGGCAAACACAAACACGGGACGACCTTCCACCAAACCGTGCCCAGCGATCACGCCATCCCCGAGGTATTTTTTGTCCTGCATGTCGAAATCGTTGCAACGATGCGTGACAAAGCGATCCATCTCTTGAAAAGACCCTTCGTCCAAAAAAAACTCGATGCGTTCTCGGGCCGTGAGCTTTCCTAGAGCGTGTTGCTTTTCAATGCGCTCTGGACCTGCTCCTTCCAGAGCTTGTTGGTTTTTTTGACGGAGATTCTCTAGGCTTTGACTTGAACTCATGGCCACATGTGTAGCTCAAATTCAAAGTTCTGTCGATTCTCAACCACTCCTGCCGCAAACGGAAAAAACGTAGCCTCTAGTGGTTGTAGTAGTGAGCATCCCGAGACTTTGATATATTGTGCGGCTCTCGATGAAGAGTAAACACTTGTCGCAATTTGCTTTCAAGAGCATCACAAAAACTCTTTTCTTTGTCTGCCTCTGAACAATACATTTCCATCATGTTTTCAATACGACTGCGAATGGTATCAAGCTCTCCTGGAATACCCTTTTTGTACTGTTTCACAGCCGAGTCCACAGCAATGATCCAATGGGACAAAAATGCGATAGATTTTGGGTATTGATCTTCGCCCAAAGAAAACAAATCCACTTCGAATGCCAAAAAACATTGCTTTGGCTCCGAAAGGATCAAATAAACTGAACTCATCTTATTCGGACAATAGGCGGGAACTTCATTTTCATCAAGATAGACAATGTCATAGTTTGAACAAAGTTCCGTATAATCCGTATTGTGTGACACAAAGAGACCTGTTTGATTGAAGTCAAAGCGTAAATTTTTTTGGTTTCTATAGGGATCAATATTTTGGGCACTTGCCCAAGACCAACTTAGAACAACCAACACGAAACCTACCATTTTTGTTTTCATTCCTACTCCTCAATATCGATCTGCATGGTCCATGACTTTGCGTTCGGGTTCTATTTTTGTTTGTGGAAAAGGTTTCATGGATTTGATGTCAAAACTCCCAACTCTTCCACCAGGTTCGTAGATGATGAGCATTGTAGAACAGACAATCCGCGAATCTTCTACGCACACTCGGGTAGGCTTGTACCCGGCACCAAAAAAAACTTGAGAAACTTTGTTTTGTCGATCAACTTGTTCCGGATATGGAGTGTTTTCGTAGGCATCCATCACACCCGGATCTGCGGAAAGATACTTGATGTCAAATCGAAACTCAATCGCCTGCTCATTTCCAATGGGTGTGTATGAAAATGCATAGGACCGTTTTCCCGGCTTATCATTCTCTTTGGCTCGGATGATAAGCTCAATGGGAGTTTTTCGATCCGGATTCAAGGGATCCACAATCCAAAGCGTCGATATCGCATTGCGATTCAAATGAGATTCATAAAACATGACTATGATCTTGCGGATCTGCTGATCTTGCTGCGAAAGATATGGAATTTCTAGATGAAGCGACGAATCAGAAACTTGGATCTCTTTTCCCGACGCCCCCATGGTTCTTTGCAAAGGTACTCGAACCATATCTTGTTTCCAAAGAGTGTACGTGCAAAATTCACCCAAACAATATTTGGTTTTACTCTTGTTCACCCATCCTTGTTTTTCTGGTGCTTGGGCTCGAACCGACCCCATCGAAAAAAATCCGCTTGAAAAAATAACCAGATAGGCGGCTATCCATTTCCTCATCCCCATGGATAAGGTTATGGCACAGTTGCCTTTTTGATATCAAGCCAAATCAGGTGTTTTTTTTGGATGCCTAATCCGATGAAATTGTAGGTTTTTCCTTGGAAGTTGGCTCGGTTTTTTGGGATTCCAAAAACGTGAGCAGGGCTTTGAGAGCATGGATGTTGAGATCTAGGATTTTTTGGATCCAGATTTTTACGATGCCTTCACACTGCGTGTATTCCTGAATCAGCCCCACCAAACGCCAGGCTGTTTCTTTGAGATCCTGTTCAATGTCTTTTTTTTCTCTATTCATGGTTGGCCATTGCTTGAGGATAGATGTAACATAGAAACAAAAATCATCAACTTTGCTTTATGGAAAACGAAAAAAATTCTCAAGCCCTAACCATATTTTTCGACGGGGCCTGCCATCTTTGTTCTTTCGAAATTCGGCATTATCAAAAAATCGATCAAACAGGACAGTTGGCATTTGTCGACATCAGCGATGTTGCCTTTGATGCAAAATCTTATGGCCTGGATCCCGATCGAGTTCAAAAAATCATGCATGTTCGGACTCCAGAGGGCACCGTCAAGACGGATGTCGATGCCTTTTTGGAAATTTGGAAACGTTTTCCTTCGCATGCATGGATGGCAAAGATCATTTCCCTTCCTTTTATCAAACCCTTGGCAAAGATCGCCTACTTTGCATTTGCCCGAATTCGTCCGTGGCTTCCCAAAAGGAAAACATGTTCGATCTAAGTTACGGCTTGATGCTTTCTCAGATCACATCCACACTTATCATGGTGGGTGTGATTTGGATGGTTCAGTGTGTGCACTATCCGGCCTTTGCCTACATGGATCGCGATCGATTTCCTGCCTTTCATCGCCTGCACATGGAACGCATTTCTTGGATCGTCATGCCGACGATGCTTGTAGAGTTTGTGGGGGCAGTGCTGCTCTGCATTCCTAGGTTTTCGGATGATCCGGTCTTGTGGATGGCACTCAACATGACCTTGGTCGTATTGATTTGGTTGAGTACATTTTTGTGGAGTGTTCCCATCCACCATCAACTTTCTCACAAGGGCTTTGATGAAGATGCAATTGTACGCCTGTGCAACACCAACTGGCCACGCACCATTCTCTGGAGTTGCAAAGCCATGATCCTGATCTACCTATTCTTATAAATTCACCACGAAAGACTTGACGAGCGCTTCTTTTGTTGTGTAACTCTTTGGTTATCTCAAAGGGGGGATTTTATGAAACGAATGGTTTGGGGCTGGTGCATTCTTGGATGGCTGTGCATTTCAGCTTCTGTTTTTGCTCAGGAAGATCGCAAGCGTATTGGCGGAATTTTTGATGTGATGCTGATCGAGGGGTGCATACAGTATGTTCCTGTGGATGCAGATGTAGAATATTCATTTTATGGATTTTACGAAGGATACTATGTCCACGCTCATGGAGTGGCCTTCAAACACATGATTCTGGAAAATGCTTCGATTCCAGATCAAGGCATTCTTTCAGAAAAACCCATTGGAAAAAAACACACCGAAGCCAACATTGAACTCGACCTGTATGACCTCGCCATCCAGGGTGAAATGTATCTTTTGGATCTGTTACAAATCGATTGCGAAAAACATCAACGCAATGTCTTGGGGCAAGACTAGATTTTTGTTTTCATCCAATGTCGGGTCTATTTTCCAAAACAAGGGTAGGCTTTCATTCCTTGAGAGCTTCGATAGGGAGCGTCTCCACTTTTTCCTGCCCACAATATTTCGACAATGGGGTGTCCTAGATCATCGAGATTTTCAGGATTTTCCCACCACATGATAGAAAGGTTGTTTCCTCCTCGAACATTGGTCAAATGTGCATGATGACATTTGGATCCATGAATGGCCCCCAGGTGATGGTTCCAGTTCAATGCTTGATTTCGACTGAGCACCAACGAGATCGGACCTTGAGTAGAAAGAGCTTGTAAAAGATCATCCCAGCGTTCATTCGAAGCACCCGATTGACTCAAATGAACAAATAGATAGTCTCGAACTTTTTCCCGGTATTCCACGGTTCTCTTCAAACCTGAAGTTGCTCGGTATTGAATCAGTCGTTGTTTTTCATTTTCATACAGACCTTCTTCGACCTCATATCCATTTTCTTCCAAGGTTCGTTGCTGATACATCGAATACAGTCGGGTGAGGTTTTGCCTTACACTTGAGTTTGAATTTTCGACCGCATAAGACTTGTTCAACGCTTGAACGATGATACTCATTTCCGAAATGGAAACATATTTTTTGTTTTGAATGTTTCGATATGCTTTCATCACATCTTCAGTGATGGGATCTTCCATTGTCGGTTGGTAATTTCGAAGCTCCCAGGTTTCTTGAACAAACTCATCAAATATAGAAAAAAGAGGAATGATAAGATCTTCAAGAGATCCTCCCTTTAGATAGGATCCTCTTTGTTTTCCTAGTTTTTTGATCAAGTCATCGATTTCTTTTATTTTATGATAAATACTGGCCTCTGTTTTGGCTCGGTCACCAATCGAAGCTGAAAGAAAATATTCAATGAACAATCTGGAAGATTGGAATTTTTCAAATACTCGTGTCCAATCTTGATCTCGATACTCTCTTTGTTGTGAAATGTCTTTTGCTTTTTTCCACACAGATGACAGCACGGTGTTCAACGCGTTTGATTTATCACGTTGAAATCTCTTTACCCATTCAGCAATTTTTTCGTCTTGTGACTTATCTTTCAGAAATTTTTGAACGGCAAGCCATTGATTGTACAAAGAATCACAGAGAATTCCGTGCCATTCGTCTTTGAAACGATATTGATTTCTCAACGCTTTCATATGATCAAATGCAACACGGTTTCTTTTGACCAATTCTTTTTCATTTAAAATATTGAATTGATGATAATAGTAAATGTCCTGATTCAATCCATAGAACATGGCATCCATGTCAGTTTTGAAATATTCGACCAATCGTCTCATCACGACAACCAATTTTTCACCCTCTTCTTCCGTGATGAAATTGTTGATATCGGCTACCACGGGAAGAAATCGATCCAAACCTATACTGATGTGTTCTTGAATTTGCTCGTCGTTTAAGGCCTCCGGAGAAAATGAAATCGCCAAATGAATCAAAAACTCGTTGAGCATGGATGGGTCTTCAAATGTGTGCAATTGAACTTCGGGTATGGAATCCAAAAATCTGATCCAAAAATCATTGAAGCGAAACACATACATATCCAGAATATCTACAAATTCTTCATCACTAAGAAAGTATTTGATTCGATTGATGATGCCTTTTTCCGAAAAGGTCATGTCTTTTCCCTCAAAGGAGGGATGTTCGTATGCTCGTTGATACTGAACTGCCTTTTGATAATAAGATCGTAATGTTTCTTGATCTATATTTTCGATGATCTTCTCCAACTCCACCAAAAATAGGGTCCACCCATTGGGTCTTTCAGAAATCATCTCTTTGGCCATCGCTATGGCTTCGAAGCACAAAGTAGGTCCGTATTTGTCATCTGTTTCTTTGCACGATTCCAAAAGTTCTAGGAGAAATTTGGTCTCATTTTTATCGAGTCGCTTTCCCTCTCTGAATTTTCGAATGATTTGATCAAGCTTCTCTGTTATAGTTCTCATGCTCCAATTGGAAGATGCGGTTCTCTCTGCTTCTCTTTTTTTGGCTTCTTCTTCAAGCATGGTCCACAGTTCCTGAAATTTTTTCATTTCCTCTGGGTCAAGGTCACTCACCCAAAAAGGAGTTGGAAGTCCGATGGTTGGTAAAGCAGGTGCTACAGATGGAGTTGATGCCGTGATCGAGGAAAGCTCATTGGATATGGCCGTTACGATTGGAGAAGTCTCGGCCGCGAGAACGTCTCCATTGACAACATCGTAGCGAGGAATCAACACTGAAGGCATCACTTGACCCCAGTTTCCATTTCCGGACGACTGCCAATAGAGCGGGCCAGAAAGATCAACTGGATGACCTCCTGGAGGCCCTTGATAAGTTCCTGGGCGCATAAAGTTTCGATAGTGACCAATTTTGTTCAAAACACTTTGAGCTAAATTCACACCATCATTTCCAAGCTTTGATCCAAATTCTTTTAGAAAATTTCTTAGGTCATGTTCCATGATTTGAAGAAATGACGCCTCTCCGTCAGCTTCTAGAACTCGAAATTGATTGTGCCCATTTTTCAAATGAGAAAAAGCCTGCGCAAAAGCTCGCTCATCTTCGGTTAGACTTTGAAACCATGGAGACCGGTCAGGTCGAAAGTTTAAGGTAGGGAACTTTGTGTAAAAATCTTTCAAATATGGCAACTGAATATAAAATTTTACAGGTCCAAGGGTGATTTTCCAAAAACGAATCATCCATCGAAAATAAGTGGGTGCATTGAACAACTGAAACATCAGTAGTGTTGATCCATAAGCCCATATAAGAAGGAGATATTTTTGAATCTGAGCTCGAAGATGTTTGTCCAGTTCAGTTCCCTCTCCGACAGCTAGGATTCCATCGATCCATTCCAATCGTCGTTCGTATTGATATTTTTGAAAAAACAACCTTCCCAGTTGGAAAGCTCCCAAAACCATCATTCCATAGTTGATTCCGACAATGGTAGAAATCAAAATAGGTCCATATGCAAGCAATGCAAACCCCAACCCGAACCCCAAAAGAAGTGCTCCGCCAATCAGTGTAGCCCCCTTTACAAATTGATTGATGAGGTAATCTACTTGCTCCTGATTGGAATCATTGTGGACCATGGCTACAACCTCATGAATGTAGTACAACTTGTCATTTAAGACCTGTCCCATGAGTACAGGAGTCTGTGCATAATCTTCCAATTTTTGGTCATAGTCACTTGTATGAAGATCGTAGGTGTGTCTTTGAACACGGTACAAGTTTTCTTGACCTGGGTAATTGAGGTTTTCAAGATGTAGAGACTGTTGGATATGATTCAAATAAATCTTGCTATCTTCAAAAGTACTTTTACATTTTTTTTCCAATGTATGAAATGTCTCTTCAAGAGCTTTCCAATAAATTCCTTTGTAGTGAACGATTTTATCTCCTTGCATTTCCCAACTGCTTTTGAGTTCGTGAATATGGTACCCCGCTTCTGGGAGACCCACATGAAAAGAACCTGCATTTCTGGCCATTTGTTCACGATACGACCATTCGATGGGTCCGTGTGAAGAAGAAGAAAGATGACGGTCATAAATCAATGGATGGGGTCGTACTTTTTCAAGGATGTAGGATCTGAGTTGATCTGCCGTTTTTATCAGACCAAACCATTTCTGAAATACATGGCTTCTTGTGATGAACTTGGTCTGGTAGTTTTCATAAACATGAAATACGGCCATTTGATAGTCATACAAATGGTTTTTCTGATTTTCTTCATCTCCATTGAGATAAGACTGTTTATAAGCTTGGTAGGCAGATCCTACTGCGATCATATCGTTTTCCAACATCTGAATTTGTCGATCCATTGCAAGGTGAATGTTTTCTCCCTCTTTTCGGTCCAACGTTGATGAAGATTTTTCAAACCAATCTTGACGTGATTCAATATCTTGATTGAGATGGTTCACATATCTTGGATTCATATTTGGATAAGACTGGAGAGAACAATTTTTTTGCATGACCGCAGGCGAAAATTGTTTTTCTTGGAGATAGGGCCCATAATCCTGAATGAATCGAGATGACTCTTCCCAGGTATTTCCACGTTCTTTGCTGAGGAGCCATCGATATAGATCTAACTTGTGCAGATGATTGTCTAGATAGTTTTTTTGAATGTCTCCAGAAGACATCTCGCTCAATACATATCGAGGAATCCTCATGGCATCTCCGAAGTGATATTCAGTTTGAATTTCTCTGATCAATGCGGCTTGGGGATAAATGTCCGAAGCTGCAAATGCTTCTCCCATTTCAAAGAGATTTGATCGAAATGAATCAACAATGTTTTCTTTTTTGATTTGATGAACGGAAGAAAGCATGTTCGCAAGAATCACTCGGAACCTTCTTCGATCTCTGTCACTTCTACTTTGCGAATACAAATAGTGTCTGGCTCTTATGTAATAAATCAACAGGCGAACACGGTCGGAGAATGCATAAATTTCGGTCATCTTCGGGTGAGATGCATCAATGACATGTTTTTTTCCTTTTGTTTGTGAATCCATACATAGAGCAGTTCATAAGATTTGCGAGCAATCTCATAAAGACTCATCAAAATTTCTTCTTCTGATTGCTGTTCCGATTCCCAGATGGAAATGTGGTATCCAACAAAAAGAAGCTCAAACTGAGCCTGTGTCAACTGCGTAGCAAAATCCTCTGAACGATCTTGGGTGAATTCAGGGAGGACCTCCAAAAGCGAGTAATCTTTGCTTTGTGCATGTGCCGAAGAGCTGGCGTAGGGGCCAAACGCGATTTGGACAAAAACAATCGCATGAAATAATGCTAGAATGGTTTTATAAACCATTGTTTTTACAATAGAAATATAGTTTTTCAAAAATTCTTCCCCTCGTGATGGATTCTGTTGATAGCAAAATATCGCGTTTTGCGTCAAGAGCGTTTTTGACTGGGGTGTGTGGGCCGACGACGTACCGTCTGGGATTAAAATCGAATGCTGCTGGAGAGGTAGATGTCGTGGAGGGAAATTTTTTGTTTGTCGTTGTTGACATCGATTTCTCGATGAAAGGCATAGCTGAGTGACCAATTAACCTTGGCGGTGGGATCGTACAACAAGGTAATTTGTCCCGTGGCTTCTTTTTCCAATTCGTCTTGGCCACTGACAAATTGATTGTTCGTGTAGAGGTCTCGTTCGTTGGCATAAAACACGCCCCTGGTTTCGATGCGAAAAGTTTCATCGGCAAAATCTTTGCCGAGCGTAAGAGAAATGGACGTGTTGAAGCCTCGATAGTTGTCGATCACATTGAGCTGCGTTTTCATGTCCATAAAATCTTGGAAGAGTCTGGGGTGATGATATCCAATGGAGTAGGTGAGACGTTGTTTTTTGTCATACGATCGTTTTGCATATTCCACCGAACCAAAAATAGAATCTCGATCGAATCGATAGCGAAGCTCATTTCGAAACACATTGTACGCACTGGTATCGGTTTGAGTGGGAAAGGTGAAACTGCTGTTGATGTTGGTGGGAACTGGAATGCCCGACTGGTCCGACTGCGGAAAATACAGCGTTGTGTAGCGCATGTACCCAAGTTTGTAAGTAAAGTCAGCATTGGGGTAGATGGTCAGATAACTGTGCGCTCTGGCGAGCCCAACATTCCCCGCAACTCCTACATCAAGCAGCGCACTGAGGTTGACCTGACTCGATACACGATACATGGAAGATACAAACAAATTGACTCGGTCAAGGCTACCTTTGTACACAAGACTGTTGATCGCAACATCTGTTTGAAAGGTTGGGTACCGCAAACTGATTCCCGTACCCCCTGCAATGAAATCCAGACTGACAGGATTGAGTCGATAACTTTGTCCAATGTATCCTGTCAAATTGCGTAGATCATTTCCCAATCCTCCATAAACCGCGAGCGTGGCTTCGTCGTTGAGATGGAAAATGCCTCGAAGACCATCGATCCCCAAACCACCCGAAGCGTACAAGGTTTGGCGGCCCACCCACAGATCAACCTTGGATCCAAGGTTTTCGACTTCCAATGCGGCATTGTCAAACTGAACGCGATAGCGATCGGGAACGCCCAACGAATAAGGTTGTTCCAATGGATTGATCAATGCACGTGTATCGATGTGGGCATTGAGTTTGGTTTGTGTGGGACTATCACTCAGATCCAATGCATCGAGTTTGAGTCGCAGATTCAAAAGGGTGTATTGGCCTTGAACATAAGAGTTTCCGTAGTTGTCTTGAGAAAGATAGTTTTCGTTTTTTATCGACGTTGTTGCGTGAATACCAGAACCCCGAATGCGTATTTTGCTGTACAGGCTGCGTTGCTGATGTCGTTGGATGCAAAAGTATCCCTGTGATCCAGATGGCGATGATCGCTGCATGTTGATGTTTTGATTTCATCATCATTTGGTCATTTCATCCAAAATGTGTGACGTGTACAGGTGGTGGAGCCACATGCTGAGGCAGGCTGGCATTGAAATCTTTGAAGCGACTTCAGAAGCTAACATTCTTGAGGAAGACCTCCAAACACACGATTGTAGTGACAGTCCCCGCACTCTAAGAATCGGTGGGCTCCTGAAAGTTCAAATCCGGTTTGATTGTGGCGGAAAGTGGTGGGAAGCCAACTGGTCTGACGGTGACAATCGGAGCAGCGATCCGAGAGAGAGTTCATGTGTGGATCGCGATGGCAGGTGGTGCATTGTCGATTCAAGGTGCGTGTGGGTTGACTTGGATCATGACACTGATCGCATTCCAGTTTGTTGTGGACGCCTTCAATCGAAAAATCTCCAAAGTCGTGATACCCCTCGGAGCGTTCAAATTCTGTGGTGGTGTGGCAGCGTTGGCAAGCTGTTCCAAAACTTCCATTGTGAACATCTTGGTGACACGTGCTGCAATTGAATTTTCCAAATTTGTACTTGTAGTCCCAATGACACTGATTGCACTGGTTTTGAACATGTGCACCATCAATTTTGAATTTGGCGCTTCGATTGTGATCGAATTCAATGTCATTGAAGGCAACGGGGGCATGGCATCTTTTGCATGCTTGACCTAGCTCACCTTTGTGAAAATCATTGTGACAGGTTTGGCATTCGGTTCCCAAGCCCGCATATCTTCCCTGTTGATGACAATTCTCGCAGGTTACGTCTTGGTGTTTTCCAACCAAAGGAAATCGCGTTTTGCTATGGTCAAAATCCAAAGCAGAAAATCCATCAAAGTTGTGACAGGAGGCACAAGGTCGATCGGCAAATTGAGCGTTGTGAACATCTTGATGACAGGTGTTGCAATCAGGAGTTCCACTAAGCCAGCGATACACTTTGTTGTAGTGACATTGAGCACAGGGAACTTCTTCGTGTTTTCCTCGAAGTTCATACCGCGCATCTTCGTTGTGTTTGAATTTGGTGGGGGTCCAACTTTGTTCTTGGTGACAATCTGTACATTGTTTGGGCGTCCACAAATTGGAAAACTGCTGGTCATGTGGGTTGTTGTGACAACCACTGCACTGTTCGAAGTTTTTCATTTTCCCAATGACAGGCCCATGACACTGTTGGCATGAAACAGCTCGGTGTTCGCCTCTCAAGGGGAATCTTGTTTTGTCGTGATTGAAGTTACCTCCTCCTCCGGAAGATCCTTTGGCTTTTCCCCAGGAACCTGTGTTGTGACAATTGGTGCAGTTTTTTCCATATTGACCACGATGGGGATCTCGGTGACAGTCTGTGCACTGAGAAAATTTGTATGGGGCCCAGGTTTTTTTGGTGTGACATCCATAACAATCCACATTGCGATGGGAGCCTGTGAGGGGATATTTGGTTTCTTGGTTGTGTTCAAAATTGATGGTGCTACGAATGGGTTTCCATTGACTGGTACTGTGACAACGTTCGCACTGCTTGAGATCATTTTTTGCACTTTTGTGAATGTCCGTGTGGCAAGATTTGCACTGCGTGTCCAATCCTAGATAACTGGTATGGCCACTATCTCTTTTTTTCTTGTGGCAGCTTTCGCACTTGACGTCTTCGTGTTTTCCCGTCAAAAGCCACCCAGTATCGGCATGGTCAAAATCCAGTCGAGTTAGCCCCATCAAATCAAAATTTTCTCCTTTGTGTTCGGTGTGGCAACTGGCACAGCTTCCTTCCAATCGAGAATGGTACCCCGCTCGCTTTGAAATCTGCCGGATCGATATCTTGGTGGCACTTCAGATACGTTTGCGATCAGGCAATCCACTGCCCGTGTCGACATTGGGTACAGTTTTCAATCCTTCCAAATCTTTGTGGGGGGAAGACAACGGACCTGGATTGACCAAGTTGGAAAGCCCAAATTGCGCATGAGCAGCTTGGCCCCACAACAAACTAGCAATGAATATGATCCAGATGCGTTTCACGGTTTTGTCTAAAATAACTCCTTATTATGGAGGCAATCGCATGGATCGTCACGAAAAAACCAAGAAGGGGGAAAAATGAACCCTGGAGTCCTTTTTTATGGTTTGTGCCTTTCGCGTCACAAATAGACCTGATAGGATACTGAACATGAGGGGATGGTTCATACCATGGTTGGGTGTGATGGTGATGATGTGCGCATCATGTGTCCATCATGTTCCCGGCATCCGCTACCAACGGGTTTTTTTGGAATCCGGAGATCTTGTTTTTTTGGACATCAATTGTGGAGATCTTTGCGATGGAATTGAGGATGTAACTCTCCGTCAATTTCATGTGGTGGGCCCTCGTTTGTCACATGTGGGAATTCTATTTGAGGAGGACGGGCGCTGGTGGGTGTATGAGGCCTGGACTCAGGTTCAAAAGGTTCCTCTGAAAGATTTTCTGCTCCGAGTAAATGGGGATCCCACACGATGGTTTGTAGCCCGCAGCTCGTTGGGGTCAAAAGAAAAAGAGGCCCTTCACCAAAATGTTCAAAAGAAGCTCGGAGCCCCCTACGATGATTTTTTTCTCAAGGACAATGGAAAATACTATTGTTCGGAGTTGATCGCCGACATTTTCTCAGAAAGTGTGGGGAAAGAATATTTTCCCTATTTGCCCATGTTCTATGGTGTTCCGAACAAACCCAGCGATCCCAGCTGGAGGATGTGGTCTGGATATTTTGCCTCGAAAGGTATGCCCGTTCCTCAGAACAAACCCGGGGTTTCCCCCTTGGGAATCTATCTTTCTCCCCACCTCACCATCATCAAATAGTCTTCAGGAATTCGGGGCCGTACGACTGGACCCAAATTATAGACTGAAAATCGAACTCAGAGATCGGGTCCAGTCGTACGGCCCCGAATGGAGAATTGTGATTTACTGCTTGCGTTAGGGTGTTTTTTCATTCTATAACATTTGCATACAAGGGGGCTGTCATGAAAATGTTTTTGTTGCTTGTTGGACTTGTTTGTTTCGCAGTGATCGCACCATCGTGGGCTCACGCTCAATACATCGAATGCGGAGAGATCACCATTTCCATAGAATACAGCAATGAAACTGCGGCCGACAATCTGGGGGTCTGGGTTGACCATCAGTGGATGGACTATACCGATCCAGATGGAGAAATTGTGTTGGTGGGGAAAATTGATCCAGGGCGTACGCTGTTGGAAATCAAAAATTCTGACAAAAAAACGATTTTCAAAGATGTTTTTCACAATTGCGACGATTGGTACATTCAGCTGGAAGAAGATGGCCATGATCGCGAACTTCCCGAACTGAACCTCGTGACCAAAACTCCTTAAAAAGTTTGATCCAGCCAATTTTTACGATCTGTCTTTGCCTTGATGATGTTCTCAAAGATCCATTTTCTAGGCCCAATTGAACCAGATCAAATTGTAGAGAATGTGGCAGATCGCAAAGGTACCCATGATGTAGGCAAATGGGCGATGGATGTATTGCCATTTTTCAAACAATCGATATGAGAAGTCCAAATACGCAACGTTGCGTGCAAGACGAATTTTTTCGTTGAGAAGCACTCCGATTTGGCCAATGTCCGCTTTGGATATGCTTTTGCTGCGCTTGAGTTGACGTTGAAGTTTTCGAATGTGGCTCTTGGTGGAAATGAACGACCAAAACATTTTGAAGATGGTGGCTTTTTCAGGATGATGCCCAGAAATTTTTTCCAAGGTTTGACGAATTTGCTCTTTTTGTTCTTTGGAATCTCGCAAGAGTCTTTCCAGTTTTTTTGTGATTTCTTGGTCTTCTTTTTCAATGTCTTTGAGTTGCAATTCTGTACCGGCCACACCTCGTGGAATCATTTGATAGAGAAATCGTCCCAAAAATCCGCTGAGCATCACTGCCAACAATGCAAAGTATCCAATGGTGGATCCTTCGAGTTCAAACTCAAATCCCGTATGAAAAGAAACCAACAGCGTTCCCATGTATCCACAGAAATTGTGAAAATCCAACCAACGTGGTTTTTTCCCCAAGTATTTGAAGAGCCTCGGCATGGCTTTTCGAATGGGATAGATCATGGCGAACATGATCAATCCAAATCCGATGTTGCCGAGCAAAATGCATAGAGCCGATCCCTTGACGAGCCGGGTGTCAAACCCAGGATCAATCAAGCCCATGGTTTGCAAGGTGAGAAGCACCGAAAGTTCAGGAGCTTTTTTCATGGCGAAAATTTCAAACCCCAACAAAAGCGTGAACACCATGGCTACAAATATATAGAGAGAATTGAGACGCCCCGCCATGGCGCTGGGCGTGGTCAAACTGGGCAGAGCTTCTCGAGCTTCGCTTCCAATCCCAAAAATTCTGGGGTTGTCGAGAAGATCCGCAGCTTCAACTTCGATGATGGCGTCTGTGGGGCAATTGGAAATGCAGGCCATGTCGTCATGCCCATGACAATGGTTGCATTTGTCTGCAATAAACTTGGGTCGAATTTTTTTGTCCGGACTGTAAAAGCGCGAGAATCGTTTTTCATCGGGGTTGGATTTGTGAATCGTGATGGCCCCATACTGACAAGCCTTGGCGCAGGTGGTGCATCCTATGCAACTGTCAAGGATTTCGACCTCCCCCGTTTCTCGACTGAATCGAATGCTGTCGACTGGGCATGCGGGAATGCAGGTGGGATAGAAACATGTCAGGCAACTTTTTGCAAAATCCAACACCCCAAACTTTGCATATCCTCGGGAAAGTCTTTGAAATCCGTGCCTTTCTTCGCAGGCATCGTAGCAGGTGTTGCAAGCGATGCATTTGTCGAGCAGCGTGATTTTTACACGAGAAGCTTGGGTCAATCCTGTTTCCACCAAAAAATCCAACACCGCTTTGGAGTTGTTGTCCTCACGGTACACACGGTTTCGATAGTCGATGAGTTCGCTGGTCTGACGCAAACTCCCCTGAAGATCAGGCACTTTGTCACTCAAAATTTTGAGGTACTCTTTGGGCAGAAGAAGGAGTTCAGAATCGGTGATGGCCGTAATCGTCGTGGCCACCTGACGGTCCCATTGAAAGGCTTTGTCGACAAAAAAATCGCCTTTGCGCAAAAAATTGAGTGTGGTTTCTTTGGAATCTTCATCCAAGCCCTGCACTTGAACTTGACCCAGTGCAATAAAAAAGAAATATCCAAAGGAGTCTTCTCTCTGAGGAAGCTCAATGATGGTTTCTCCGGCTTTGGCGCTGGCTCGACGCACAGACCCATCAATGTTTTTCAGGATCGCGTCGTCCAGCGTGCGGAACATGGAGATGGCTTTCAAATTGGAAGATGGCACCACCGGAAAGGTTGGAGGAAGAGCTTTCTTCTTTTTTTTGCGGATCGGGCTATCAGATGTTGCAGACATATCAAATGATTACGTTTTAAAATGTTTTGGTATATAAGTATAACTCGATTTTTCTTCAATGCCCTAGAAAGGTATTGATTTTTTATTTCTTTTGTCAGACTTGGCGATTTGCACAAGGGGTGATGAGCATGATTGAAGTTCAAAATCTTTCCAAAACGTATGGAGAGCATCAGGCCGTTAAAGGTGTTTCGTTCACGGTAGCTCGTGGGGAGATCCTTGGATTTTTAGGACCCAATGGGGCGGGCAAAACCACCACCATGAGAATGCTCACGGGAGTTCTTCCTCCGAGTTCGGGAACCGCGGTGCTTTCGGGGTTTGATATTTTGGAAAATCCTTTGGAAGTCAAACGCCGCATTGGCTATTTGCCGGAAACTCCTCCCTTATATATGGACTTGACCGTAGAGTCTTACTTGAACTTTGTCATGAAATTCAAATTGGTGCCCAAGCCTCGTCGAAAGGAATCCTTGGATTGGGCCATTGAACAATGCGGTCTAACCGAAGTCCGCAAGCGTTTGATTGGAAATCTGTCCAAAGGGTTTCGACAACGTGTGGGACTTGCTCAGGCCATCATCAACAAACCCGATGTATTGATTTTGGATGAGCCCACGGTAGGTTTGGATCCAAAGCAAATTCGTGAAATCCGCAGCATGATCCAGGAACTGGCCAAGGAACACACCATCATTTTGTCTACGCACATTCTTCCTGAAGTGACGATGGTCTGCAATCGAGCCACGATCATCAACCGAGGAAAAGTCGTGACCGAAGGTACGATTGAGGAACTCACGGCAGAGCGATCTTTGGAAGAAGTTTTTATCGATATCATTACTCAGGACGAACAATAAGAGAGGTTTACGATGGAATTTCTGCAAAACATTTGGTCGATGGTTCAAAAGGAACTCAAACAATATTTTATCTCGCCCATTGCCTATGTGGTGATGATGATCTACTTGACCATCTCCGGGTATTTTTTCTACACACGTTTGGTCTATTTCAGTCAAAAATACACCTACATGAAAAACATTGTGCGAATGACCGCCAATCCAGAAATGCTTTCGCACATGAACCTGAACATGGAAGTGATTGCTCCTGCGTTGTACAACATGGTTTTTATTTTTCTTTTTATTTTACCTCTGATCATGATGCGTAGTTTCGCAGAAGAATCCAAACAAAAGACCGATGAACTGCTCATGACATCTCCCATGACCCTCACTCAAGTGGTGTGGGGGAAATTTTTGGGTTCGTTTGGGTTTGTTTCAATTTTGGTGCTTCCTACAGTCATTTACCAGGCATTGTTGTTCTATTTTTCTGGGCCCGAAGCAGGCCCTGTATTTTCTGGATATCTTGGAATTTTCTTGTTCGTGGGTGCGGGAGTAGCCATAGGACTGTTTGCGTCTAGCATGACCGAAAACCAAATCATCGCGGCTGTGGTCACGTTTGTGATTTTGCTTTTTATGTTCATCATCAATTTTCTTCCCGTGGGTGAAGACAGTGCCATATATGCCATGATCAAATATGCATCGGTCACGGAACATCTGCAGAATTTTTTGTTGGGATTGATCGATACGAGAGATGTTGTGTATTTTCTTTCGATCATTGCTTTGTTTTTGTTTTTGACGACCAAATCTTGTCAATCGAAAGGTTGGAGGTAATCGATGAACATCTTGTTTCAATGCTTTGGGATCACCGGAGCCATCTTTTTGTTTTAT
This sequence comes from Bdellovibrionota bacterium, assembly GCA_041391365.1. Taxonomy (GTDB): domain Bacteria; phylum Bdellovibrionota_G; class JALEGL01; order JALEGL01; family JAGRMV01; genus JAGRAX01. Next base: position 232,104 of record JAWKOC010000003.1, read on the forward strand.
GGTCTGCTGTCGCAGGCCTTGACCCAATCCGACAGTAAATTTTTTGTGGCACTGCTGATCATTGGGGGCCTGCTCTTGCTGACATTCATTGTCAGCTCATTCATTTTGGGAAGCTTTTCAAAAGACCTTCTCAAAAAGCGCTCACTGCGGTTTGGTGTGGCCAATGGCGTATATGCAGCCATTGTGATCTGCATTTTGATTGTGATCAACATTGCTTCTCAAGACTTCAACAAACGTTTTGACTTGACCGCCAACAAAATCAATGTGTTGACCGATCAATCAGAAACCATTTTGAAAAATTTGGATGAGCCAGTGACCATCACGGCTTTTTTTGACGAACGCAACGAAAACAAGGCCCCTGCAAAAACCTTGTTCGATCGCTACAAGACTTTGTCCAAGTTTGTAGAGGTGGAGTTCATCGATCCTGATCGAGAAAAAATCAAAACCGAAAAACATCAAAATGCCGATGGGGACATCGTCGTGGCCACCAAAGAACAACGCCATGTCACCAAAGAAATTTCTGAACAAGCCATCACGCAAGCCATCATCAAAGTGACACGAAAAAATTCTCCAGAAATTTGTTTCACGCAAAATCATGGGGAACAGCTGCTGGATGCTCCAGCGGAAGCAGAGCGCGGTTTGTCTTCGATCAAAGTTGGAATTGAAAACGAGGGATATTCCACAAATGTGATCGATCAACTTTCCAGTGGGATCCCCTCCACGTGCAAAACGGTTGTGATTGCGGGACCGACACAAAAGTTTTCTCCAATTGAAGTGGCTGTGCTTGACGACCATCTCAAAAAATCGGGAAAACTGATCGTTCTTTTGGATCCTCAGTTTCCAGATCCTCGTACGTTCCAAGGTAAAATTGGCGTTCTTGATACCGGACTTGAAGATTTTCTCAAATCCTGGGGAGCCAATGTTGGACGAGATGTGATCCTCGAAAAGCACTACGTCATGTTCAAAGGCGAGCAAACAGATTTGAGTGTGCGAGCGCAAATTTATGGAGATCATCCGATTGTGGATCCTTTGAAAAAAACCACGACGGTCTTTGATGTGACTCGATCTGTACTTCCCAATTTGTCGTTTGAGGGAACCTATTATGAGCTCATCAAAAGCGCAGAAGATGACAAGAGTTGGGCAGAAAAAAACATCGACAAGACGTTCAGAGAAGGAGCCGTGGAGTTGGATCCTGAAGATTTTGAGGGACCTGTCAATATTGCTCTTGCCACAGAAAAAGAGCAAGAAGATGGAAAAAAAGCGCAGCTCATTGTGGTTGGAGATTCTGACTTCATTTCGAATCGGCTGGTCAGCTCCATTGGACCCAATTTTGATTTCTTTTTGAACATGCTCAACTGGACCGTAGGAGAGGTTGAACAAATTTCGATTCGACCCAAAATGATCAAAACATCCGCCATTGAACTCAGTGAGAAACAATCCAATTTGGTGTTTTACATTGCAGTCATTGGAATTCCGATGATTGTTTTGATTTTTGGAATCAATCTGTGGTGGTATCGAAGACGTAGAGGATAAAGGAGGTTCCCATGAAAGGACAAACCATCAAAATTGTGGTGTCGTTGGTGGTCCTGATTGGACTTGCACTGGCCGTATCGCTGCATCGAGAACATGAAGATCAAAAAGATCAGGCAAAAGAAAAATCAAAAAAGCTCATGCCCTATTCTGGGGATGATATTGAAAAAATACTCATCGAGAACAAACATGGAAAGGTCGTGTTGGAGCGTCGAAAACCTGGTGACCTTCCGGAAGATCAAAAAGCCTTGTTCGATGTGATCGATGCCGAAAGTCAAGATGCCATTGAATGGGAGCTTCGAGAGCCGGTTCAAACCCTAGCCAATCAGCAAGAGGTGGAATCTTTTTTGGAACAGGTGGAAGGACTGAGTTATCTCAAAGTGGTTCGAGAACAAGCCAACAATCTTCCCGAATACAAACTTGATCCAGCCCAGCTGTCGATCACGTTGTACCCCAAAGATACAAAGCTCACTCCTGTGGTGATTCGCATGGGAGATGACAATCCTTCTCAGGAGTTTTATTATTTTACGAGCTCCGCACAAAACAATGTTGTTCTTGGAGAAAAGATTTTGCAACCCATCTTGACTCGAGAGCCTTTGGAGTGGAGAACGTATTTTTTGGCTCGATTGACCAATTTTGATCAAGTCCGTACCATCAAAAGCTCCAATGGAATGGAACTTGTCAAAGACAATGGAGCATGGAACATGAAGGCTCCCTATGATTTGCCTGCAGATCAAGCCAATGTTCAAACTCTTTTGCGAAATCTCAATAGTCTTTTGGTGGAAAAAGTCATTGATCTAGATGACGAACATCAGGTGTCTGATTTTGGTGTGGATCGGCCCACAAAAACCTTGGAATTTATTTCCACAACAAGTGATGGCCAAGAACAAAAGATGGTTTTGGCTCTGGGAGAGGGAAAAACAAAACAGACCAAAGATGGCCTCTATCTTCGTCGAGATCAGTGGCCTCTTGTGCATCAAATTCTCCAAGCGCAGAGAAACGATCTATTCAAAGATCCTCAGTTCTATGTTGACAAAAAAATGGGTCAGTTCAACGCGGATGATGTTTCTTCTCTTTCTTTTGCTATGGGTGACCAAACTGGGAAAATAGAGAAGCAGCAAAACCGATGGTGGATCACCTCCCCCTACAAAGATCTCGCCAATCCCCGCAGAGTACGAAGCATCTTGGAAAACTTGTCTTCTCTGGAAGCTGCATCGGTGGTGGGATTGGATCAGATCAAAAACACTCCGAGCATTTTGTCTTTTGAAATCAATGGTTCAAAAGGGCAAGATGCTTCTTTGGTGGAATTTTTTGAAAAGAATGGTCACGACTACGTTCGAAAAAACACGCCCAAAACCATTGTGTATCAACTTGCAGATGGGGATCCTCGGGAAGGGTTTTTGGATGATCTGACTTCCTTGCGAAACGACGATTTGCTCCCTTCAGAAAAAGATGGGATTCAAAGCATAGAATTTTCTGTAGGCAAGGCATTGATTCGAGTCAAGAAAGAAAAAGATGCATGGAAACTCATAGAACTCAAATCCGATTCTCCATCGATCAATCTTTTGTGGAAGCAAGAAGTGACTCTGCACGATTTTGTCAACAAGGTGCTTGATGTCACGATTGCAGATTTTTATCCCGAGGCAAAAATCAATGAAAAAGCGTTTGACCAAGGAACCTTGACGATCAAAGATCAGCAAGGGCAATCTCTCACCTGGAAAGTGGGTAAAGTCGAAGGTGAATTGCAAAAGCTCTTGGGTCAAGAAAGAAACCTCATCGTAGGAGTCGCTTTGACAAAAATTCGTGAACTTCATGAATTTTTGATGGAGCCCGAGAACACCCGCAAGGAGTAAATCATGTCTGAAGATCAAAAAGATGGATTCAAAGTTTCTGATCGCCGAGGCGAAACCAAGCAGGAACCAAAGCCTTCTTCTCACATCTCTTCCAATGCATCCTCCGAAGAAACCGCTGCCCTACCCGAAATCAATTTTAGTACATTTGTGTTGTCGTTGAGTACATCCGCCTTGATCCACATGGGCGTGATGGAAGATCCTCATACCAAACAAAAACAAGTGGATCTTGCCATGGCCAAACATGAAATTGATATCATTGAGATGCTGGCGGAAAAAACCAAGGGCAATCTCTCCAAACAAGAAGAAAATCTTTTGGGGCAAATGCTCTATGAGCTTCGCATGCGTTTTGTTCAAGCAAGCAAGTGATTTGTTTTCGGTAGATGAAACATAAAACGGTTCCACAATGGAATCATTTTATGTTCTATTCTATTTTGCATCCATGAATGGATGATTCTCTGGGAACCTCCACTGTTGGAATGTTCATGCACTGGGATGGAATCTATGTTCTAGTCGTCGGTACCAAATAGGATCGTCTCGTCGTCGTTGGAGGCAAAACTGTCGGTGGAAGGCTCATACCAAGCTCCAAAACGAATTGTCGATTCGAAGATGACACCTTCGGTGGTGGTAGCGCTGTTGATCAGACTCAAAAGCGTGGTTCGGTTGATGTAGGCTCGATACGGAGTATTGGCCACCGGCGATGAAGCCCCGGTCTGTGCGAAAGTAAGCGTCCCCACAGTGTTGCCGTTGAATGGATCGATGATGTTGATGGTTCCGGGCTCGATGCTCGCAAAAGCCACATATTCAGAATCGACGTTGATGGCGTATTTTTTGCGCATCATCGTGATGGGGATATGAGGAGCCGAGTTGAATCCATTTCCATCCGCGTTGCTTCGACCAACCATGGGCTGGTTGGATTTGGTTCGAACCGAAGAAGATTGATACGCCGTTGTAGGACAGAGCAACGGGATCCCACACGTAGCTTGGTCATTGATGTTTACTGGTGTTCCCGCATTGATCGTATACGATTCAACATAGTCATTGGAATGATATGATGTGGCACTGGTGCTGTTTGTGGCGGATGACATTTCTGCACCACCTGACCTGCCGGTGAATCCGATGATGTCTTTGCTGGTGGGGATCAATGGCATCGCATCCACCATTTTGTTTCCGATGAGGTTACCTCCACTGGCTTCAGAAGAATAGATGTAGGCCACAATGAAGCCGGTGCTGGTCATATGATAGCTTCCATTGTCGACCGTAAATACGGTGCTGCCACTGGCAGAAAGTGTGGAGGTGTTAACGGTGGTTCCATTTTTCTTGGTGGTTACGGTTGCACCTTCAAAGGCATAGATGGAAACCGAATGCTTGGCATATCGTGTACCGTTGAAGATGAATTCTTTTCCGGCCCAGTTGGGAGTATTCCACACCACATTGCTTCTTCGATCATGAGCTGTGTTTCCTGTGGGTTGCAATCGACCGGCTACATAGAATGGCTTGTCGCTGACGATGTAATCAAACTGTGTGCTTGTAAATCCTTGGGTGTCTCCGGCATCCATGGCATAGGTGGCAAGCAGAGTGTTGGAACTATTGTAACGCTGAATGGTAGCTCCATCAAAGAGAGAAACCACTTTGCTGGAGGTAGCACCGCCGACATTGATGGCACGATAGTCATTGCTGCAGAAGAACGGCAAATTGGGCGGAGTCTGAGTTTGGAACGTTGAGGACCAAACACCTACCGATCCATGCGACGTCACAGATCGAACTTGGAAATCGTAATCGGTGGAGGGCGAAAGTGTATTTGGAGCATCTGGACCAACCTGTTCATGGGTATCCGAACTGACGGTAGGGTCATACAAAATCCAAGAAGAACTTGAGGTTGGTTTGTATTGAACTTGATAGTTTACGATGGTCGTTCCGTTGGTGTTTGGAGTCGTCCAACCCATTTCTACAGAATCACAGCGATGGGCACTGAACCCGACATCTGTGACAAGATCAGGAGCGGTTAAATTGTAGGTGGCCGTTCCTGTACAGGTAGACGTATTGCCAGCTGCATCTGTAGCCCTGACATAGTAGTTGTATGCACCGCTACCGGACTCGATGAGATCACTGGTCAAACTGATCGTTTGAGCTGTTGGGCTTCCTCCTGTGGCAACGGCAGTTCCAACACAACTTGCACTATCTCGGAATAAGGACACAGAATTTAATCCACCCACATCAGAAGTAACACTGATGTCGATCACGGGAGGGTTGTAATCTCCAGGAGAAGGTGTAGTCGCAGAAATTGCGAGCGATGGCGAAGGAGCAATCGTATCTTTGAGAACCGTCACGCTATCAGTAGCATTGTTTCCAACCGCATCTGTATGAGAAACTGCGAGCGTGAAGTTTCCTTCGGCTTGAGATGCAAGGCTGAGGCCGCTGAATGTGAATGCACCACCGGTACAAACGGCGGTTTGCCCACTGAGAACAGCTGGGGACGTGATGGAAACATTTCTCAAATTGTCTGAACAAGATCCACTGAATCCATAGCTGGAGACGTTTCCAGAATACACGGTAGGATAGGTGCCAATCGTGACGCTTATGATGGTATCTTTTGTTTCGGAAGCCGTGGCAGAGCCAATGTTGGACATGATGTCTTGAATTTGAACTTCGAAGTTGACAGTTCCTTGAGGAACGCCCGAACCTGAAAGATCGATGGTTCCGCTCCAAATGCTTCCATTGCAGAGAACCGGTGCGTTGAAGCTATAACTTGCGCTGTTGATGAGCAGAGTGACTGCAGTCGCAACTTGGTTGCAGGTTCCACTCACGCCGTACGTTGCTGCATTGGCCGATGTTATGGCACCAGAGGTGGTCAGCGTGATTTGAGGATTGTCAAAACAATCGACTTGAACATTGGATACATTGGCAGTGGCGGTTCCACTTCCGTTGGTCACATAGCAACTTTGTCCAGAGGGTTGGCTGGAAACGGTAACATTGTAGGTACTTCCATGAATGATCGGGGATGAAAATTGGAAGCTTCCATTGGCACTGAGAACCAGATTGTTGGCACCGTTGTTTTGTAGGGTCACGGTTTTCGAAGCACCCAATCCTGATAACGTTCCACCCAAGGTATATTCTGTGGCCAAGGTATAGGAGAGAGATACGCTCACGCAGTTGGAAAGGTTTCCAGCCGCATCGGTGAGGCGTACATAGAACGAAACCAATCCATCATCCGATCCATCTGTTGCGTACACAATATCATTGACGGTTGCACCGCCTGCCAAGATGGTTTGCGATGAGCCCGCTACGCTTGAACAAACGGCGTCGTCATATACTTGAACGGTGGCGTTGTTTTCTGACGAAGCCCCACTGACACTCACGACGGGAGTATTGTCAGAAGAAGTGGATCCATTGCTTGGTGAACTCAATGTCCACGTAAAAGCTTGAATGGCCGCGTTGCTTGGAGGTGTATTGTCAAAAGTGATGGAAAACTGTGTGGCGGCGGTGTTTCCATTTCCAGCAGAATCTTGTGCAACTCCTGCACCTACATCCACCGTGACTGTGCCATTTGCACTTGGCGTGACATCCACCGTGTAAGTGGTGCCGCTGCCGGCAAAATTGCTCAAGCTTCCATTGCCCACAGTGATGTCACCCACCACAAATCCCGTCACACTTTCGCTGAACGTAATGGTGACTGGAATCGGCGAATTTTTGGTGGGGCTGATTGCGCTTGATGTGATGGATACCGTGGGTGACGTTCCATCATAGACAATCGAGAACTGTGTAGCAGCCGCATTGTCATTTCCAGCAGTATCTTGAGCAACAGCTGCCCCAACATCAACGGTCACACTTCCATTGGTCGTTGGCGTGACATCCACCGTATAGGTGGTGCCACTGCCCGCAAAATTGCTCTTGGTTCCATTGCCCACGGTGATGTCACCCACCACAAATCCCGTCACACTTTCGCTGAACGTGATCGTGACCGGAATCGGCGATGTATTGGTCGGTGAACTTAACACCGAGGTGATGCTTACGCTTGGGCTCGCCGTATCATAAATGATGCTAAATTGAGTGGCTGCTGAATTGACGTTTCCGGCTGCATCTTGGGCCACGCCTCCAACCACATCGACAGTCACACTTCCGTTTGCACTTGGCGTGACATCGACCGTATACGTGGTACCGCTACCGGCAAAGTTGCTCTTGGTTCCATTGCCCACGGTGATGTCACCCACCACAAATCCCGTCACACTTTCGCTGAACGTAATGGTGACTGGAATCGGCGATGTGCTTGTCGGACTGGTCGATGTTGAGGTGATCGATACGGTTGGGGCTACGTTATCATAGGTGATGGAAAACTGCGGAAGCTGCCGTGTTGTTGTTGCCTGCTGCATCTTGAGCACACCACCGGCAACATCCACCGTGACTGTGCCATTTGCACTTGGCGTGACATCCACCGTATAGGTGGTGCCGCTGCCGGCAAAATTGCTCAAGCTTCCATCGCCCACAGTGATGTCACCCACAACAAACCCTGTGACACTTTCACTGAACGTAATGGTTACGGGAAGCGGGCTGTTGTTCGTCGGTGAACTCAACGCTGAAGAAATCGATACGCTCAGAGCTGAATTGTCATACGTAATCGAGAACTGCGTGGCCGCCGTGTTGTTGTTTCCTGCTGCATCTTGCGCAACACCACCGGCAACATCAACGGTCACACTTCCATCGGAGGAAGGAGTTACATCCACCGTATAGGTGGTGCCACTGCCCGTAAAGTTGCTCAAGCTTCCATTGCCCACGGTGATGTCACCCACGACAAACCCTGTGACACTTTCGCTGAACGTAATCGTCACAGGAATCGGCGATGTGTTTGTGGGTGAACTCAACGCAGATGAGATCGAAACCGTAGGCGCGCTTCCATCATAGGTGATCGAGAACTGCGAAGCTGCCGTGTTGTTGTTGCCTGCTGCATCTTGAGCCACACCACCGGCAACATCCACGGTGACTGTGCCATTTGCACTTGGCGTGACATCCACCGTATAGGTGGTGCCGCTGCCGGCAAAATTGCTCAAGCTTCCATTGCCCATCGTAATGTCACCCACGACAAATCCGGTGACCGATTCGCTGAACGTAATCGTCACAGGAATCGGCGATGTGTTTGTGGGTGAACTCAACACAGATGAGATCGAAACCGTAGGCGCGCTTCCATCATAGGTGATCGAGAACTGCGAAGCTGCCGTGTTGTTGTTGCCTGCTGCATCTTGAGCCACACCACCGGCAACATCCACGGTGACTGTGCCATTTGCACTTGGCGTGACATCCACCGTATAGGTGGTGCCGCTGCCGGCAAAATTGCTCAAGCTTCCATTGCCCATCGTAATGTCACCCACGACAAATCCGGTGACCGATTCGCTGAACGTAATCGTCACAGGAATCGGCGATGTGTTTGTGGGTGAACTCAACGCAGATGAGATCGAAACCGTAGGCGCGCTTCCATCATAGGTGATCGAGAACTGCGTAGCGGCGGTGTTGTTGTTTCCAGCTGCATCTTGCGCAACACCACCCGCAACATCCACCGTGACTGTGCCATTTGCACTTGGCGTGACATCCACCGTATAGGTGGTGCCGCTGCCGGCAAAATTGCTCAAGCTTCCGTTGCCCACCGTAATGTCACCCACGACAAACCCTGTGACACTTTCGCTGAACGTAATCGTCACGGGAATCGGGCTGTTGTTCGTCGGTGAACTCAACGCTGAAGAAATCGAAACCGTAGGCGCGCTTCCATCATAGGTGATCGAGAACTGCGTAGCGGCGGTGTTGTTGTTTCCAGCTGCATCTTGCGCAACACCACCCGCAACATCCACCGTGACTGTGCCATTTGCACTTGGCGTGACATCCACCGTATAGGTGGTGCCGCTGCCGGCAAAATTGCTCAAGCTTCCATTGCCCACAGTGATGTCACCCACGACAAACCCTGTGACACTTTCGCTGAACGTAATCGTCACGGGAATCGGGCTGTTGTTCGTCGGTGAACTCAACGCTGAAGAAATCGAAACCGTAGGCGCGCTTCCATCATAGGTGATCGAGAACTGCGAAGCTGCCGTGTTGTTGTTGCCTGCTGCATCTTGAGCCACACCACCGGCAACATCCACGGTGACTGTGCCATTTGCACTTGGCGTGACATCCACCGTATAGGTGGTGCCGCTGCCGGCAAAATTTGCTCAAGCTTCCGTTGCCCACAGTGATGTCACTTCGACAAACCCTGTGACACTTTCACTGAACGTAATCGTCACGGGAATCGGTGAAGTATTTGTGGGGGAACTTAACGCTGAAGAAATCGAAACCGTGGGTGAAATTGTATCGTAGACAATCGAGAATTGCGCAGCGGCTGTGTTCGGATTTCCTGAACCATCTTGGGCTACACCCGCACCAACATCCACGGTGACTGTGCCATTGGCACTTGGCGTGACATCCACCGTGTAGGTGGTGCCACTGCCCGTAAAGTTGCTCAAGCTTCCGTTGCCCACGGTGATGTCACCCACGACAAACCCTGTGACACTTTCACTGAACGTAATCGTCACGGGAATCGGCGACGTGCTCGTCGGATCGGATGCCAAAGATGAAATGGTAACGGTTGGATTGCTTGAATCATAAGTGATGGAGAACTGAGCGGCTGCGGTGTTGTTGTTGCCCGCTGCATCCTGAGCCACGCCTCCTGCAACATCGACGGTCACAGTTCCATTTGCACTTGGAGTTACATCAACGGTGTAGGTTGTTCCACTGCCGGCAAAATTGCTTTTGGTTCCGTTACCAACCGTAATGTCACCTACAACAAATCCCGTGACACTTTCACTGAATGTAATCGTCACTGGAATCGGACTATTGTTCGTTGGCGAACTTTCACTCGAAGTGATGCTCACACTCGGAGCTGAATTGTCATACACAATCGAGAACTGCGTGGCCGCCGTGTTGCTGTTGCCCGCTGCATCTTGGGCAACACCGCCGGCGACATCTACTGTGACGGTTCCATCCGAAGAAGGTGTGACATCGACCGTGTAAGTGGTGCCACTGCCCGCAAAATTGCTCGCACTTCCATTGCCCACGGTGATGTCACCCACGACAAATCCGGTCACACTTTCACTGAATGTAATCGTCACTGGGATTGGGCTTGTGTTGGTTGGGGAACTTTCACTTGACGAGATCGAAACAGTTGGACCTGTCGTATCAAACACAATCGAGAACTGCGTGGCCGCCGTGTTGCTGTTGCCGGCTGCATCTTGGGCCACGCCTCCTGCAACATCTACTGTGACGGTTCCATCCGAAGAAGGTGTGACATCGACGGTATAGGTCGATCCACTGCCCGCAAAGTTGCTTGAGCCTCCATTGCCTACAACAAGATCCCCAATTGTAAATCCTGTGACGGATTCGCTGAACGTGATCGTTACTGGAATTGGCGACGTGCTCGTCGGTGAACTCAACGCTGAAGAAATCGTTACGCTCGGAGCTGAATTGTCATACACAATCGAAAACTGCGTGGCCGCCGTGTTGTTGTTTCCAGCTGCGTCTTGTGCAACTCCACCGGCAACATCCACGGTGACTGTGCCATTTGCACTTGGAGTTACATCGACGGTATAGGTCGATCCACTGCCCGCAAAGTTGCTTGAGCCTCCATTGCCTACAACAAGATCCCCAATTGTAAATCCTGTGACGGATTCGCTGAACGTGATCGTTACTGGAATTGGCGATGTGTTGGTCGGTGAACTCAATGCTGAAGAAATCGTTACGCTCGGAGCACTTCCATCATAAGTAATTGAGAATTGTGAAGCTGCCGTATTGTTATTGCCCGCTTCATCTTGAGCAACTCCCCCCGCAACATTCACGGTCACGGTTCCATCGGAGGAAGGTGTGATATCGACCGTGTAGGTGGTGCCACTGCCTGCAAAGTTGCTCAAGCTTCCATTGCCCACGGTGATGTCACCGACCACAAATCCGGTCACACTTTCGCTAAATGTGATCGTTACAGGAATCGGCGATGTGTTGGTCGGTGAACTCAACGCTGAAGAAATCGTTACGCTCGGAGCTGAATTGTCATACACAATCGAGAACTGCGTGGCTGCCGTGTTGTTATTGCCCGCGGCATCCTGAGCCACTCCCCCCACAACATCTACTGTGACTGTGCCATTTGCACTTGGCGTGACATCGACCGTATACGTGGTGCCACTGCCTGCAAAATTGCTCGCACTTCCATTGCCAACTGCAATGTCGCCCACCACAAATCCGGTCACACTTTCGCTAAATGTGATCGTTACAGGAATCGGCGATGTGTTGGTCGGTGAACTCAACGCTGAAGAAATCGTTACGCTCGGAGCTGAATTGTCATACACAATCGAGAACTGCGTGGCTGCCGTGTTGTTATTGCCCGCGGCATCCTGAGCCACCACAACATCTACTGTGACTGTGCCATTTGCACTTGGCGTGACATCGACCGTATACGTGGTGCCACTGCCTGCAAAATTGCTCGCACTTCCATTAACTGCAATGTCGCCAATTACAAATCCGGTCACACTTTCGCTAAATGTGATCGTTACAGGAATCGGCGATGTGTTGGTCGGTGAACTCAACGCTGAAGAAATCGTTACGCTCGGAGCTGAATTGTCATACACAATCGAGAACTGCGTGGCCGCCGTGTTGTCATTTCCGGCTGCATCTTGAGCTACGCCACCGGCGACATCTACTGTGACTGTGCCATTTGCACTTGGCGTGTGACATCGACCGCATACGTGGTGCCACCGCCTGCAAAATTGCTCGCACTTCCATTGCCAACTGCAATGTCGCCCACCACAAATCCGGTGACTGATTCGCTAAATGTGATCGTCACTGGAATCGGCGATGTGTTTGTGGGTGAACTTTCACTCGAGGTGATTGATACACTTGGAGCTGAATTGTCATACACAATCGAGAACTGCGTGGCCGCCGTGTTGTTATTGCCCGCTGCATCTTGAGCCACTCCCCCCACAACATCTACTGTGACTGTGCCATTTGCACTTGGAGTTACATCCACCGTATACGTGGTGCCACTGCCCGCAAAGTTGCTTGCACTTCCATTGCCAATGACAAGATCACCCACGACGAATCCCGTGACCGATTCGCTGAACGTAATCGTCACAGGAATCGGCGATGTGTTAGTCGGCGAAGTTTCACTCGAAGCGATGCTCACACTCGGAGCAAAATTGTCATAGACAATCGAAAACTGCGAGGCGGCCGTGTTGTTGTTTCCGGCTACATCTTGCGCCACTCCTCCCGCAACATCCACGGTGACTGTACCATTTGCACTTGGCGTGACATCGACCGTGTAGGTCGTTCCGCTACCCGCGAAGTTGCTCAGGCTTCCGTTGCCCACAGTGATGTCCCCGACCACAAATCCCGTGACACTTTCACTGAACGTGATGGTGACTGGAATTGGGCTAACATTGGTAGGATCTGTCGATATGGAAGAAATCGAAACGCTCGGTGAGCTTCCGTCATAGGTAATCGAAAACTGCGAAGCTGCCGTGTTGTTGTTGCCTGCTGCATCTTGCGCCACACCACCGGCAACATCTACCAAAACGGTTCCGTCTGCGGTTGGTGTGACATCCACCGTATACGTCGTACCACTGCCCGCAAAGTTACTCAGTGAACCATTGCCCACAGTGATGTCGCCCATCACAAATCCGGTGACCGATTCGCTGAATGTGATCGTTACAGGGATCGGACTGTTGTTCGTCGGTGAGCTTTCGCTTGACGTAATGTTTACACTCGGAGCGGTTCCGTCAAACACAATGGTAAACTGCGTGGCGGCGGTGTTGTTGTTTCCGGCTGCATCTTGGGCCACACCACCGGCAACATCGACCAAAACGGTTCCGTCTGCGGTTGGTGTGACATCCACCGTATACGTCGTGCCACTGCCCGCAAAGTTACTCAGTGAACCATTGCTCACCAAAATATCTCCGATCACAAATCCCGTTACCGATTCGCTGAATGTGATCGTTACAGGGATCGGACTGCTGCTGGTCGGTGAACTTTCGCTTGAAGTGATGCTTACACTCGGAGCGCTTCCATCATACGTAATCGAGAATTGCGCTGCGGCCGTATTGCCATTGCCGGCTGCATCTTGCGCCACACCACCGGCAACATCTACGGTTACACTTCCATTTGCACTTGGAATTACATCGACTGTGTATGTGCTACCACTACCTGCAAAGTTGCTCAAGCTTCCATTGCCCACGCTGATGTCACCGATGACAAACCCTGTGACACTTTCACTGAACGTAATCGTCACAGGGATCGGACTGTTGTTCGTCGGTGAACTTTCACTTGAAGTGATGCTTACGCTCGGGGCGCTTCCATCATAAGTAATCAAGAACTGCGAAGCTGCAGTGTTGTTGTTTCCGGCTGCATCTTGCGCAACACCACCAGCAACATCCACGGTCACACTTCCATCGGAGGAAGGAGTTACATCGATCGTATAGGTCGTGCCGCTGCCCGTAAAATTGCTCGCACTTCCATTGCCCACGATGATGTCGCCCACAACAAATCCCGTCACGCTTTCACTGAATGTAATCGTGACAGGAATTGGCGAAGCATTGGTTGGACTGCTTTCGCTGGAGGTGATCGAAACGGTTGGTCCACTTGTATCAAAAGCAATGGAGAACTGCGCTGCGGCCGTATTGCCATTGCCGGCTGCATCTTGCGCAACACCACCCGCAACATCCACGGTCACATTTCCATCTGCAGCTGGAGTTACATCCACGGTGTACGTCGTACCACTGCCGGCAAAATTGCTCAGTGAACCGTTGCCCACGATGATGTCGCCCACCACAAATCCCGTTACCGATTCGCTGAATGTGATCGTTACAGAAATCGGTGACGTGTTTGTGGGTGAACTTTCACTCGAGGTGATTGATACACTCGGGGCGCTTCCATCATACGTAATCGAAAACTGCGAAGCCGCGGTGTTGTTGTTTCCGGCTGCATCTTGGGCCACACCACCGGCAACATCAACAGTCACACTTCCATCGGAGGAAGGAGTTACATCCACCGTATACGTCGTACCGCTGCCCGCAAAGTTGCTCGCACTTCCGTTGCCCACAGTGATGTCGCCCACCACAAATCCAGTCACGCTTTCACTGAACGTAATCGTCACTGGAATCGGTGACGTGTTTGTGGGTGAACTTTCGCTTGAAGTGATGCTTACACTCGGAGCGCTTCCATCATACGTAATCGAGAACTGCGAAGCCGCGGTGTTGTTGTTTCCGGCTGCATCTTGCGCAACACCACCGGCAACATTCACGGTCACGGTTCCATCTGCAGCTGGCGTGATGTCCACCGTATACGTCGTTCCACTGCCCGCAAAGTTGCTTGCACTTCCATTGCCCACGGTGATGTCACCGATGGTAAACCCGGTGACCGATTCACTGAACGTGATCGTCACTGGAATCGGTGACGTGTTTGTGGGTGAACTTTCGCTCGACGTGATGCTCACACTCGGAGCGCTTCCATCAAACACAATCGAAAATTGTGAAGCTGCAGTGTTGTTGTTTCCGGCTGCATCTTGCGCGACACCCCCTGCAACATCGACCGTGACTGCACCATCTGCACTTGGAGTTACATCCACCGTATACGTCGTACCGCTGCCCGCAAATCCACTCACCGTTCCATTTCCAACGCTAAGATCACCAACGGTAAAGCCGGTGACGCTCTCGCTGAACGTGATCGTCACGGGAATCGGACTGTTGTTTGTCGGTGAACTTTCGCTCGACGTGATGCTCACACTCGGGGCGCTTCCATCATAGGTGATCGAGAACTGTGAAGCGGCGGTGTTATTGTTGCCTGCTGCATCCTGAGCTACTCCCCCAGCAACATCCACCGTGACTGCACCATCTGCACTTGGAGTTACATCCACCGTATATGTCGTACCACTGCCCGCAAAGTTGCTTGCACTACCATTGCCCACGGTGATGTCACCCACGACAAATCCTGTGACACTTTCGCTGAACGTGATCGTCACAGGGATCGGTGACGTATTCGTGGGAGAACTCAATCCCGAGGTGATCGATACGCTTGGAGCAGTTCCATCATAGGCAATCGAAAACTGCGCAGCGGCCGTGTTGCCATTGCTTGCAGAGTCTTGCGCCACACCACCTGCTACATCCACAGTGACCGGTCCATTCGATGTTGGAGTGATGTTGGCAGTATAGGTTGTACCGCTGCCCGCAAAGTTGCTTGCACTTCCGTTGCCCACGGTGATGTCACCCACGACAAATCCTGTGACACTTTCGCTGAACGTGATCGTCACAGGGATTGGATTGTTGTTGGTAGGACTTGTACTGCTTGAACTGATGGAAACCGATGGTGAAGAGTTGTCATAGGTTCTTGAAAGCTGAGTCGCTGCAGTATTGTTGTTGCCCGCTGCATCCTGGGCCACTCCACCTGCAACATTGACCGTGACAGCGCCGTTGGTAGAAGGTGTTACATCCACCGTATAGGTTGTGCCACTGCCTGCAAAGTTGCTCAGCGAACCATTGCCCACAGTGATGTCACCAATGACAAATCCGGTGACACTTTCGCTGAACGTGATCGTCACGGGAATCGGCGACGTGTTGGTGGGATTGGTTGCACTTGAGGTAATGGTTACGGTAGGTGAAGTTGTATCATAGACAATCGTAAATTGTGCAGCCGCCGTGTTTGGATTTCCTGAACCGTCTTGTGCCACTCCAGCATCAATATCTACGGTGATGGGTCCCTGTCCAAATGGAATGATGTTGAAAGAATAGGTTGCTCCACTGCCTGAGAAACCGGTCAACAAGCCGCCGCTAATATCTACATCAAGGAATGTAAAACCAGTCACTGATTCACTGAAGGTCACCGTGATCGGAATGGGAGAAGAGTTTGTGGCCGTTCCAGCTGAACTACTGATGACAACACTTGGATTGCTAGAATCATAAGTGATGGCAAACTGTGTGGCGGACGTATTGTTATTGCCGGCCGCATCTTGCGCCACTCCCCCGGCAACATCCACTGTGACCACGCCGTTGGCCAGAGGTGTGATGTTGACGGCATAGCTCGCTCCGCTTCCCGTGAAACTGCTTGCGGTTCCATTGCTTACGACAAGATCTCCAATTGCAAATCCCGTGACCGATTCGCTGAACGTGATCGTCACCGGAATCGGTGAAGTAGATGTTGGGCTGGAGAGAGTTGAGGCAATCACTACACTTGGAGCACTTCCATCATAGGTAATCGTAAACTGCGAAGCCGCGGTGTTGTCATTGTTTGCGGCATCTTGGGCTACGCCTGCCCCAACATCGACGGTAACCACACCATTGGCCAGAGGTGTGATGTTTGCGGTATAGGTCGTGCCACTACCTGCAAATCCACTCGCCGTTCCATTGCCCACGGTAATGTCACCTAGGACAAATCCCGTCACATTTTCGCTGAACGTGATCGTCACGGGAATCGGAGATGTGTTTGTGGGTGAACTCAACGCTGAAGAAATCGATACGCTCGGAGCACTTCCATCATACGAAATCGAGAACTGCGAGGCGGCTGTGTTGGTGTTGCCTGCTGCATCCTGAGCTACGCCACCTGCTACATCCACAGTGACTGTTCCACTTACCGTTGGAGTTACATCCACCGTATACGTCGTACCACTGCCCGCAAAATTGCTTGCACTTCCATTGCCAACTGCAATGTCGCCCACCACAAATCCCGTCACACTTTCGCTGAACGTGATCGTCACAGGAATCGGACTGTTGTTCGTCGGTGAACTCTCGCTCGACGTGATCGAAACGTTCGGCGAAACCGTATCATATACAATCGAGAAGGATGTAGCGGCCGTGTTGCCATTGCCTGCAGAGTCTTGCGCCACACCACCGGCAACATCGACCAAAACACTTCCATTGGCGGTTGGAGTTACATCGACGGTGTATGTTGTGCCACTGCCGGCAAAGTTGCTCAAGCTTCCATTGCCCACAGTGATGTCGCCCACCACAAATCCCGTCACACTTTCGCTGAACGTGATGGTCACGGGAATCGGACTGTTGTTCGTCGGTGAACTTTCGCTCGACGTGATGCTCACACTTGGGGCACTTCCATCATAGGTGATCGAGAACGGCAAAGCTGCAGCGTTGGTGTTGCCTGCTGCATCTTGTGCAACTCCACCGGCAACATCGACGGTCACACTTCCATCTGCAGATGGTGTGACATCCACCGTATACGTGGTACCACTGCCCGCAAAGTTGCTCAAGCTTCCATTGCCCACGGTGATGTCACCCACCACAAATCCTGTCACACTTTCGCTGAACGTGATCGTCACAGGAATCGGACTGTTGTTTGTCGGTGAACTCTCGCTCGACGTGATCGAAACGTTCGGTGAAACCGTATCATATACAATCGAGAAGGGTGTAGCGGCCGTGTTGTTGTTTCCCGCAGCATCTTGCGCGACACCTCCAGCAATATTTACCAAAACACTTCCATCTGCGGCTGGCGTGACATCCACTGTATACGTCGTGCCACTGCCGGCAAAGTTGCTCTTGGTTCCGTTGGTCACAACCACATCACCCACAACAAATCCGGTCACCGATTCACTGAACGTGATGGTCACAGGGATCGGTGAGGTGCTGGTCGGTGAACTTTCGCTCGACGTGATGCTTACACTCGGGGCGCTTCCATCATAGGTGATCGAGAACGGCAAAGCTGCAGTGTTGTTGTTTCCGGCTGCATCCTGAGCCACACCCCCTGCAACATTCACGGTCACGGTTCCATCTGCACTTGGAGTTACATCCACCGTATACGTCGTACCACTGCCCGCAAATCCACTCACCGTTCCATTTCCAACGCCAAGATCACCAACGGTAAAGCCGGTAACACTCTCGCTGAACGTGATCGTCACGGGAATCGGACTGTTGTTCGTCGGTGAACTCTCGCTCGACGTGATGCTCACACTTGGGGCGCTTCCATCAAACACAATCGAAAATTGTGAAGCTGCAGTGTTGTTGTTTCCCGCAGCATCTTGCGCGACACCCCCTGCAACATCGACGGTCACGGTTCCATCTGCAGCTGGCGTGACATCCACGGTATAGGTTGTACCACTGCCTGCAAATCCACTCGCGCTTCCGTTGCCCACCAAAAGATCACCCACGACAAATCCAGTGACACTCTCACTGAACGTGATCGTCACTTCAAATGGAATGTTGTTGGTTGGCGAACTTTCACTTGATGTGATGGAAACCGTTGGTGCAGTTGTATCATACGCGATGGAGAACTGCGCAGCCGCCGTATTGGTGTTGCCCGATGCATCTTGAGCCACAGACGCATCGATGTCCACAGTGACTGTTCCATTCGCGGTTGGAGTTACATCGACCGTGTACGTGGTACCACTGCCCGCAAAGTTGCTCTTGGTTCCATTGCTCACGTCAATGTCGCCGACAACAAAACCCGTGACTGATTCGCTGAACGTAATCGTCACAGGAATTGGACTGTTTTTGGTAGGAGAGCTTTCGCTGGAACTGATCACTACAGTCGGTGAGGTTCCATCATACGTAATGGAGAACGGCAAAGCCGCCGTGTTGTCATTGCCAACCGCGTCTTGAGCCACACCCCCTGCAACATTGACGGTCACCACGCCATCGGAGGTCGGAGTCACATCCAATGTGTACGTTGTACCACTGCCCGCAAAATTGCTCTTGGTTCCGTTGCTCACCACAACATCTCCCACCACAAATCCGGTGACACTTTCACTGAACGTAATCGTCACAGGAATTGGAGAGGTGTTGGTCGGTGAACTTTCGCTGGAACTGATCACTACAGTCGGTGAGGTTCCATCATACGTAATGGAGAACGGCAAAGCTGCAGTATTGGTGTTGCCCGCTGCATCTTGCGCCACCCCACCTGCAACATCCACGGTGACTGTACCACTGGCACTTGGCGTGACATTCAAGGTATAGGTGGTGCCACTGCCTGCAAATCCACTCGCGCTGCCATTGCCGACGTTTACATCCCCAAGAACAAAACCTGTGACCGATTCACTGAACGTAATCGTGACAGGAATCGGGGATGTATTCGTGGGGGAACTCAATCCCGAAGAAATGATCACGCTCGGTACACTTACGTCGTAAATCACCGAAAGTTGAGAAGCTGCAGCATTGTTGTTTCCGGCAGCATCTTGCGCCACGCTACCTGCAACATTGACTGTCACGGCACCTTCCGCAGTGGGTGTAACATTCAAAGTATAGGTGGTGCCACTACCTGCAAATCCACTTGCAGTTCCGTTGCCCACCGTAACATCTCCAACAACAAAACCTGTGACCGATTCACTGAACGTAATCGTGACAGGAATCGGGGATGTGCTTGTTGCAGGGCTTGCCGAAGATGTGATGGAAACGGTTGGGGCCGTCGTATCATACACAATCGAAAATTGTGCGGCGGCAGTATTTCCGTTTGCAGCCAAATCTTGAGCCGCATTGTCAGCAATGTCTACAGTGATCGTACCTTGACCGGTGGGCGTGATCTCCGCCGTATATACGGCTCCGCTTCCTCCAAAGCTAGATACAAATCCACCACTCACACTCAAATCAAAAATGGTGAAAAGAATAACTGGCTCACTGAAGGTGATCGTAATGGGAATCGGCGAAACATTGGTGGCAGGACTTGCAGTGGAGGTAATCACCACGGTTGGTGCATCATTGTTGTAGTCAATCGAAAATTGAGAAGCGGCAGTATTGTTATTGCCCGCAGCATCCTGCGCCACGCCACCTGCAACATTGACTGTGACGGTTCCAGAAGATGACGGAGTAACATCGACCGTGTACGTGCTTCCACTGCCGGCAAAATTGCTCTTGGTTCCATTGCTCACCACAATGTCCCCAACCACAAATCCCGTGACCGATTCACTGAATGTGATGGTTACAGGGATCGGGCTTGTGTTGGTCGGTGAGCTCAAGGTTGAGGTGATGGCAACCGTTGGCGCAGTACTATCATATACAATTGAAAATTGTGTGGCTGCTGTATTGTCGGTTCCTGCAGCATCTTGCGCAGCGCCAGCACCCACATCCACAGTCACCGCACCATCGGAAGAAGGCGTAATGTTGGCCGTGTAGGTGGCGCCACTTCCAGCAAATCCACTTGCAGTTCCATTCCCAACCACAAGATCTCCAACCGCAAACCCGGTAACAGGTTCACTGAATGTGATCGTGATGGGAATGGGTGAAGTATTTGTGGGTGAGCTTGCGCTGGACGTGATTGCAACCGTTGGAGCGGCACTATCATAGACAATCGAAAACTGTGTGGCCGCAGCGTTTCCATTGCCCGCAGCATCCTGGGCCACGCCACCTGCAACGTTTGCAGTGATGGTGCCATCACCGGCAGGTGTGACGTTTACAGTGTACGTGGTTCCGCTGCCTGCAAATCCGCTCTTGGTTCCGTTGGTCACAACAATATCACCATTTGCAAAACCCGTAACAGGCTCACTGAAAATAACCGTAATCAAAATGGGCGATGTGTTGGTCGGTGAGGTTGCATTTGACGTGATCAAGGTTGTTGGAGAAGTCGTGTCATAAGCAACCACCAACTGAGAAGCTGCGTTGTTGGTGTTTCCGGCAGCATCTTGCGCAACCCCTGCACCCACATCGATGGTCACTCCACCTTCTGAAGAAGGCGTAACATTGAAAGTATAGGTGGTGCCACTGCCCGCAAATCCGCTGATCGTTCCGTTGCCTACAGTGAGATCTCCAGAAGTAAATCCTGTGACCGATTCACTGAATGTAATCGTCACTGGAATTGGAGAGGCATTGGTCGGTGAGCTCAAGGTTGAGGAAATCGTAACGCTGGGGGAAGTATTGTCATACACCACACTCAGAGGAGTGGCCGCTGTGTTATTGTTTCCAGAAGAATCTTGTGCAACGCCCGCACCCACATTGATCGTTACGGTACCATTGACGGTTGGAGTAACATCTATTGTATATGCAGCACCACTGCCCGCAAAGTTGCTCTTGGTTCCATTGGTGACAACAACATCACTGGAAGTAAATCCATTGACGGACTCACTGAAGGTGATGGTCACAGGAATCGGCGAAACATTGGTGGGTGAACTTGAAGTCGTGGAGAGAGTTACACTGGGAACCACTCCATCAAACACAATCGAAAATTGTGTGGCCGCATTGTTGCTGTTTCCGGCTGCATCTTGTGCCACTCCTGCACCTACATCTACGGTCACTGCACCGTCTGATACAGGCGTCACATCCACGGTATAGCTGCTTCCGCTACCGGCAAAGTTGCTTACACTTCCATTGCCCACAGTGATGTCTCCGACCACAAATCCCGTGACACTTTCGCTGAACGTAATGGTGACGGGAATCGGTGACGTGCTTGTGGGGGAACTCAACGCCGATGAAATGGATACAGTCGGGGCGGTTCCATCAAACACAATCGAAAATTGTGTGGCCGCATTGTTGCTGTTTCCCGCTGCATCTTGCGCCACTCCTGCACTCACATCTACGGTCACTGCACCGTCTCCGGAAGGTGTGATGTTGGCGGTGTAGGTCGTTCCGCTACCCGCAAATCCACTCGCACTTCCATTGCCCACGGTCAAATCTCCGATGGAAAATCCCGTTACACTTTCGCTGAATGTAATCGTCACAGGAATCGGAGATGTGTTTGTGGGAGAACTTAGGGCCGATGAAATCACCACACTTGGTGCACTTCCATCAAACACAATCGAAAATTGTGTGGCCGCCGTGTTGTTGTTGCCTGCAGCATCCTGCGCCACTCCTGCACTCACATCTACGGTCACTGCAACTGTCTCCGGAAGGTGTGATGTTTGGCGCGGGTCGTTCCGCTACCCGCAAATCCACTCGCACTTCCATTGCTCACGGTCAAATCTCCGATGGAAAATCCCGTTAGCACTTTCGCTGAACGCAATGGTGACGGGAATCGGAGATGTGCTTGTGAGAACTTGAGGCTGGACGAGATGGAGACGGTTGGTGCGCTTCCATCATACGAAATCGAAAATTGTGTGGCTGCCGAGTTGTTGTTGCTTGCAGCGTCTTGCGCTACGCCCGTACCCACATCCACCGTGACGGTTCCATCCGAGGAAGGGGTTACATCTACGGTATACGTAGAACCACTTCCTGCAAAATTGCTTTTGATTCCATTTCCAACAACAATATCTCCCACGGTGAATCCCGTTACACCTTCGCTGAACGTGATCGTCACGGGAATCGGCGAAGTGCTTGTGGGGGAACTCAAAACCGAGCTGATGATGACAGACGGAACACCCGTATCATAGACAATCGAGAACTGTGTGGCGGCCGTATTGTTGTTTCCGGCAGCATCTTGCGCAGCTCCTCCCGCAACATCGATCGTTACCGGTCCATTGGCGGTCGGGGTGATGTTCGCCGTATAGGTCGTTCCGCTACCCGCAAATCCACTCGCGCTACCATTGCCAACCGTCAAATCTCCCACGGTGAATCCCGTTACGCTTTCGCTGAACGTGATCGTGACAGGAATCGGCGAAGCATTGGTCGGTGAACTCAAGGCAGATGAAATGGATACTGTCGGTGCGGTTCCATCATACGAAATCGAAAAAGATGAAGCCGCGTTGTTGGTGTTGCCGGCAGCATCTTGCGCGACTCCTCCCGCGATGTTCACGGTTACGTTTCCATCTGCAGTGGGAGTAATGTTCGCGGTGTAGGTGGTTCCACTGCCTGCAAATCCACTCGCGCTGCCGTTTCCAACGGTCAGGTCTCCCACGGTGAATCCCGTGACACTTTCACTGAACGTGATCGTGATGGGAATGGGACTTGAATTGGTAGGGCTCGCGCTACCTGAACTGATGGATACACTTGGTTTGGTTGTATCGAGTGTATAGGAACGAGTGGTGGAAAAACAGTTGGATGAGTTTCCAATCGAATCAAACACCATGTAGTAAAAACTTTTTGTTCCATCGTCTGCGCCTGTAGACAGATATGAAATATCGTTGTGAGTGGTGCTGCCCAAGAAAATGGTTCTTTGAGCACCTTTTGGATTCAAACACATGATGTCGTCATAGATTTGAATGAACGAGCCATAGAGTATGATGTTTGCGCCCGAAGATGAAAGTGTGGGTGTTGTATCGTTGGAGGTAGAACCGTTGGTGGGTGAACTGATCGACCATGTCATGCTCTGTGCATCGGCATTGGATGGACCAATGGTGTCCAGAACATATCCGAGGCCAATCGAAGTACACGGAGAAATGTTGCTTCCAAGATCTGTGAAGGTCACATAGAAATTGATCGATCCATCATCCAAGCCTGTATTGGAGAAATTGATGTCATCGTGCAGTGTGTTTCCTCCAGCAGAAATGGTTTTGGAGGTTCCTCTGAGTACCGAACACGCATTGTCCGAATACATGCGTACAATTGTTCCCGCTTCTGCGCTGGCTCCCGAGAGCGCAATCACTGGCGTGACATCGTTGGAAAGTGTTCCGTTGCTGGGAGAACTCATCGACCATGTGTACGACTGAATTTGTCCGCTGGTGGGTGTGGATGAATCTTTGTACACATTTCGCGAAGCCACCGCCGCGTTGCCGGACGCATCGCTGATCGAAACCGAAATGATGTGATTGACCGAATTGCCAAACGAAGACATGTTCGAAAGACCTGAAAAAATTCCTCCCGAACACGTTACAGAGGATGAAAAACTGTGAACCCCAGTATCCACAAGAAGAGAAATGTTTTGACCATTCTCACTGCAGGTTCCAGAAATCGCATAACTCGCAACGTTGCTGCTGTTGATCACCGTCAATGGATCCAGCGTGATCGAGGGAGCGGTTGCATCCTTGGTCACACTTTGTGAAGAAGTGCTGGTAGAATTGCCTGCAGCATCGCTGATCGAAACAGCAATGCTCAAACTTCCATCCGACAATCCACTCAAGTTCACCGTTCCACTGAAGCTTCCACCGGAACAAGTCAAAGCTGGGCTGTACGAAATGGGCGATCCATTGACCACAATCACAATGCGTTGACCATCTTCGCTGCATGTTCCCGAGAAAGGAACCGCGGAAGCATTTCCAAGGTTGATCGAAGGCAGCGCATTCAAACTCAAACTGGGCGCGGTGGTATCCAGCACATACACCACAGGACCAACGCAGGAGGATTGATTTCCGGAAGAATCTACTTCTCGTGCATAAAACTCATACGTCCCCTCGGCGGGAAGATTGGTGGTGAGGGCGATGTCGGTAGGCGATTGCGTCGAGGTTACACTCTGCACAAGTGTGGAACAGGAAGAATCCCGATACAACGAAAGGGTGTTTCCTTTTTGAGTTCCCAAGATTCGAAACGTGGGCTTGAGAACATTTCCGGGACTGTTGAGAGGAACGAGCAAAGAAATACGCGTCAGCGCTGGCTCGAGCATGCCAGGCCGATGGTTGGTCTCAATGTAGGGATTGTTGCCGAGGAAGTTGCTTTCGAATCCGCACTGCACAAGAGCGAACGAAACCAACATCAATGCAGCAACCTTGAAACCCAAAAATGTAGAACTTCGATGCATCAAATTTTATGTTTAAAGGGAATTTAGGTTACGAATATTTTAACAAAAAAAATTAAATGGTTAAAAAATATTTTAACATTTTTTTTATTTTTGTTCCATTATTTGAATTCGGCAAAAGCCTTACAAAAGTTACTTAGAAAAAAACCGACCCAACGAAGTAAAACGCCCGATTTTGGTAGTCCAAATCGCCCGTTTCCAACCAGTTTTGTTCCCATTTGATGCCCACTCGAACGGGATGATAGTGATAGTAAAGGCTTCCCAAATAGCCATAGGAGGAGGAAAAAGTCCCCCAACCTTGAACGTATTTGCCCCCGGCCATCAGACCCAACTCATTGTTTTTACGTCGAAAAAAGATCCAATCCCCTTGCAACACCAGGGGAACCGCAAGTTCCGTATCGAAGCGAATTTCACTGGCATTGGGGGAAAAATAGTAGACCTGCGTTTCCAGGCCCGTCAAAGCCTCTGCATAAAACCGCTCATGAGCAAAAAAGCGAAGTCCAGGCGCAATGCGGTATATGATGTTGTGCGAAGTGTTGTTGATCGGACTCGGCAAACGCTCATCATAGATCAAATCCTCCAGACCCAGGTGGGCTCGAATGGACCATTTTTGCCTCAGCTTATAGTTCCAATCCACTGCCCCAGCAAAAGACAGGTCAGACAAGATGCTGGCCTTGGCTGCCGTGCCTTTGTCGGTTCCGTCGATGCGATGATAATAAGGAGAAAATGTCACCCAGAAACTTTGCCCGTGCTTGCGATAGGGCGTGTATCGATCCTTGACGACTTTTTTGGGACGAGGTTCCTTTTTGGGTTTGGGAGGTTTGGGTGCCTTCACCGGTTTGGGCGCGGGTGCGGGCTTGGGCTGCGCAACCTTGATCTGACCGGTTTGGAACATGGGCTCCAGTTTGGGCGGCTTTTTCACCTCTGGGGCTTTGGCAACCACGGGCTCAGGTTTGTCGGGCAGAGCTTCGAGTTTTTGATTTTCTTTTACTTCAACCAAACCCAGGGGCTGGGGTTGTTTGGCCTGGAGAACCTGTTTGTTCTCCTCAATTTTTTTCTGAACCTCCACCGGCATTTTCTCGGCTTCCACAGGAATCGGAACCTTGACCACCTGTCCAATGGGAATTTTTCTGGCCGTATCTTCAGTGAGCCGATTGAGCCTCAAGGTCAAGGGCACCATTCCGTATTTTCCATACAACATCTTGATCCCAGACACGCCATGCTTGTGCAAAATGTCCGATACCGTATCCCCTCTTTTGAAGGGATATTGCACCACACGAAAATACGTGACTCCCTGTGCAGGACCCGACGAAAGCAGCAGCATCGCCAACACACAAGACGCAAGTTTACGCCTCGCGCTATATGCACGTGAGTCAATCCGATTCATTTCCTCTATATTATTGGAGAAAATTCAGATTTAGACAACAACAAAAAACTTTTCATTCGGTTTCATCAGGACTATCAACCTTTGGGTGACCACAAGTTCTCAGGCTTCTTTTCTCCACAAAAATGCCAAGCTCATCGCTCTGCAGGTCGCTCTCGCCTTTGGCGTGTGGTACGCCGTGTTTGTGGGTCGTCAGATCTTCAACGCCCATCCTCATGCGAGCCTGGCAGGTTTGTTCGTCGGGAGTTTTTTGAGTCATGCCACCATCGTGTTTCCTGCCCCCGCATTTGCCTTGGCGCTGGGTTTTGGTTCACATGTTTCCCCTATTCTCGTGGGGCTGGTGTGCGGAACGTCGGCCGCCTTGGGAGAAAGCCTCGCCTATGGATTGGGCCGAATGGGTCGGCCCCTGACCTCCACCATGATTCAACCTTTGCAACAGTGGATGAAAAAACACGACCTCCTCACCCTCTATATATTGTCTGCACTTCCCAACCCTTTGTTCGATGTTGCGGGCTATGCCGCAGGCACATTGCAGATTTCTTGGATTCGATTTTTTTTGGCCACCAGCCTAGGCAAAGGCACGCGCTTCTATCTCTTGGCACTCATCGGCCAAACATGGGGGTAAGAAAATTATATTTCTTGGCAAAGACTCTGATCACTATCTTGATCAGGATTGAAGGACACAATCTGATTCACATCCAAAGCTGAATCATAATAAAATTTCTCATACAAAAAATACGTGGATTTGAGCAAGGTCGAAGAGCTCAAATTGATTTGATCCGAATAATTGGGATTCTTGTGCAAGCCGTGTGGATAGATCCCGGTCTGCATCCACGTCCCATTGGTGGATGCGCGCGTATCCACGCCCTGCTCATAAATGATCCTCTGTCCATTGACCCACACAGCGTATTCTCCGACTTGTGCAAAATGGATGTACACCATCAATTCATTTTTCCCCAAACTTCCATTCACACTCTTGTTGTTGAAAAATGCTCCCGAAATCCGATGGCGCGTTCCATAGGCCACAACTTGCAATTCATTGGGAACCGCATTGGAAAATTGGTTGGCCCCTGTCATTTCCACCTCAAAATCCGGGGCACCCGCACCTCCCAAAAGATCGGGATTAAACTGTTGAAAAATCGTAACCGGCCCATACAAATCCGGCATCTCATGCGTGAACTTCGCTCGATACACAAACGATTGGCCATTGGTGGGATACGATTTGTTTTGATACGCAGCCACCTCTCGAAGCTCCGCACGGAACCAATACCCCAAAGGCAAACTCTCGGACGGATGACTGGTATTGTAACTGAGTTCCACTCCCCCTCCCGTGGACACCATATCTCCAGGACCCGTGATAAAATTGAACACCGATCGAATCAAAAAATTGTTGGAATACAACGCATCGGCATTGCTCACACCTGAAAAATCAAAATGCTCTCTTGAAGTTGCCGCAGGAACCTGACAATGCACCACCGAAGCATTCACTGCAGGATCATCGTTGTTGTTGAGTGATTTTTCTCCGCCCACGCTCGAAGAATCGATGTTGATGCTGCCAACAAGTGCGCCACAAGCCGTCAAACCAAAGGACAACAAACACATTGCAGTCCAATACGCTCGTCGGATTGTGGCACCTGGTTGTTTTGTAGGTTGTTGAATCATGGGCTAGATCTATAAGTATGCAAAATTCCTACCACAAAACACTTTCTTACATTTCAATAGTTTAGATGTTTCATTCCTTGGTTTTTGAGCCGCAGATGGCTCACACTATGAAATTTTTTCGTAGCTAAAGCATTGACAAAGGGGTCTTTGGTTCCTTTATTGAGAACATGGACATCAACACATTCACACACAAATCAGCCCAAGCCTTGCAATCGGCCCAAACTTTTGCACTCGGTGCTGGACACCCTGAAATGAGCACCGAACATTTGCTCCATGCCATGCTTGAATCTGTGGAAGATCTTCCTGCATCCATTCTCACACAGTCGGGTGTAGATCTCGCCATACTCAAACAAAAGCTTGCTCAACATCTTTCCCAACTTCCTAAGGTGGATCAGCCCCAGATTCTACCTTCCAGTGAATTGCAAAAAATTTTGGCCTCCAGTATTCAATTGGCCAAAAACATGAAAGACGAATACGTTTCCACCGAACATTTGTTGATCTCGATTCTAGAATCATCTTCCAAAAGCTCAACATGGCTCAAAGAGTGTGGAGCCACCACACAAAAAATCAAACAAACCATAGAAACCCTTCGAGGAGGACAACGCGTGACTGCACAACATCAAGAAGATCAATACCAAGCCCTGGAAAAATATGCGCGCGATCTCACCGAAGTCGCCCGAAAAAACAAACTTGACCCTGTCATTGGAAGAGATGAAGAGATCCGACGAGTCATCCAAGTGCTTTCTCGTCGAACCAAAAACAATCCCGTTCTCATCGGAGAACCTGGTGTGGGAAAAACAGCCATTGTGGAAGGTCTTGCACAGCGCGTGGTCCATGGAGACGTTCCCGAAACCTTGAAAAACAAACGCGTCGTATCGCTTGACTTGGGGGCTTTGATCGCGGGAACAAAATATCGAGGAGAATTTGAAGATCGGCTCAAAGCCGTTCTCAAAGAAATCGAAAAAGCGGACGGCAACATCATTTTGTTCATTGATGAACTTCACACGCTCATGGGCGCTGGGGCCTCCGAAGGCGCTGTGGACGCTTCCAATTTGCTCAAACCCGCCTTGGCCCGAGGAGAACTACGATGCGTAGGCGCCACCACACTCAAAGAATACAAAAAACACATTGAAAAAGATGCCGCATTCGAAAGACGATTCCAACCTGTGTACACCGGAGAGCCTTCGGTTGAGGACACCATCGCGATTTTGCGTGGCCTCAAAGAACGCTATGAAATTCACCATGGTGTTCGCATCCAAGATTCTGCCATTGTTGCAGCTGCAACGTTATCCAATCGGTACATCACCGATCGATTTTTGCCCGACAAAGCCATCGACCTCATCGACGAAGCCGCCAGTCGACTGCGCATTGAGATTGATTCGGTCCCATCTGAAATCGACATGATGAACCGAAAAATCACACAATTGGAAATTCAACGCCAAGCTCTCAAAAAAGAAAAAGATGCAGCCTCCAAACAACGCCTGCACGATACCGAAAAAGAGTTGGCCGATCTCAAAGAACAAAGCGATGGACTCAACGCAAAATGGACCAAAGAAAAGCAGGCCATCACAGACATTCAACTCATCAAAGAAAAAATCGATCAAAGCAAAATCGACATTGAACAAGCCCAACGAGAAGGAAAATTGGATCGAGCTGCAGAGCTTCAATATGGTCAATTGCCTGAGTTGGAAAAATCACTGAGCGAAAAAAATCAAGCTTTGATGAACATTCAGAAAGATCATCGAATGCTCAAAGAAGAAGTTGAAGAACAAGACATTGCCAAGGTCGTTTCTTCTTGGACAGGAGTTCCTGTCACCCGCATGCTTCAAAGCGAACGTGAAAAACTCAAAGACATGGAAAAGGAACTGGAAAAGAGAGTCATCGGCCAACAAGCTGCTCTGACAGCTCTTTCCAAAGCCGTGCGAAGATCTCGCGCCGGGCTGAGCGACCCCAACAAACCGATCGGAAGTTTTTTGTTCTTGGGTCCAACAGGCGTAGGAAAAACAGAAACAGCCAAAGCCTTGGCCTCGTTTTTGTTCAACGATGAACACGCTATGGTTCGCATCGACATGTCCGAATACATGGAAAAACATGCGGTAGCCAGACTCCTCGGAGCCCCTCCCGGATACGTCGGTTTTGAGGAAGGCGGATATCTCACCGAGTCCGTTCGAAGAAGACCTTATTCTGTTCTTCTCTTTGACGAAGTTGAAAAAGCGCATCCCGAAGTGTTCCATGTGTTTTTGCAAATGCTCGACGACGGTCGACTCACCGATGGCCAAGGCCGTACCGTAGATTTTCGAAACACCGTGATTTTGATGACCTCAAATCTAGGCAGTGACATCATTTTGGAAAATCCAGAAAAAACCAGTGAAGAACTACGCAAACTTTTGGATCCCATCTTGACCAAAGCCTTTCGACCGGAATTTCTCAATCGCCTCGATGACGTAATTGTGTACAATCATCTACAACCCGATCAGATCTTAAGCATCGTGGACGTACAGCTCGGACAGTTGCAAAAGCGTATCCACGAAAGTGGATTGACCTTAACGGTTACCGAGGAAGCCAAAAAAATGCTTGCCACCAAAGGATTTGATCCATTGTTCGGAGCAAGACCCCTCAAGCGTGTGCTTCAACGAGAGATCGAAGACCCTTTGGCCGACCAGATTTTGGATCAAGACAGTCCAAACACTCAGTTCATTTTGGATGTACACAACGGAGTTCTTGTGTTTCATCCCATCAGCTGATCCATTCTTTACACATGGTCCGAGGTCATCTATGGTGGAGTCCATGAACTGGAAAACTCTCCATGAATATTGGTTTGGAAAACCTATGGTGAAAACTCCACAAGAGTTGAATCAGAAAGAAGCTTTGTGGTTTGGCAAAAACCAAACCGTAGATCATCACATTCAAACAACTTTTGCACCGTGGTTGGATGAGTTGGGGTCTCAGACCCTTCAAGCCTGGGAAGATCATCCCAGCAGTTTGGTCACCAAAGTCATTTTGATGGACCAGGTCCCACGAAATGCCTTTCGCGACACACCCAGGATGTACGCCTATGATCCACAGGCCCTTGCGCTCACACTCCATGGCATCGATCGAAAAATCGATCTCGACATGAATCCCATCGAAGCTTTGTTTTTTTATCTTCCATTGGAACATGCAGAAGATCCGATGCACCAAACACTCTGCGTAGAAAAACATCAGCAGCTGCTGGATCGATGTGACCCTGAGCTGCGTTCCTCGTTTGAAAACCATCTTCTCTATGCCCACAAGCACAAAGAAATCATTGATCAGTTTGGACGCTTTCCCCATCGCAACGGCATTCTCCATCGCAAGAACACTCCAGAAGAAATCGAGTTTCTTTCCAAACCAGGAAGCTCTTTTTAATCTGAGAGCACGTTGCCGCGAGGGCCTCTCGGCTCAAACGCCATTTGATGAACTAGGGTGCAACCGTAGTAGATTGAGGAGCCAGCGAAGCCAACAGCTTTTGAGCTGGAGTGTACGATGGATCCACACCCAATGACTGCGTCAAGTAGGTTTTGGCCAGGTCCAGGTTTCCACCCGTAGACTCTACTTTTGCAAGAAAGTAATAACTATCCGCATCTCTGAGTCCTTTTTCAATCGACGCCATCAAATGTTGTTTTCCCGCTTCCACTTGATTGCTCAGAATCATCGACATTCCCAAATATTTTTCCAAACTTTTTTCTCCAGGAGTCAATGCCAAAGCTTGTTGATACGCTGCTATGGCTTTGCCATAGTCTGCATCTCGGTAATAAGAAGCCGCCAAAAAACTCCATGCGGTCACATCATTTTTGCGAATGGTGGTCGATTCATAGAATGACGTGGCACTGTCTTTGTATTTTTGTTGCTTGAATTCCAATTGACCTTTTTCATACCAGATCACACCGCGATTTTTGCTGGCTCGTCCGAGAGATGAATCTGCCAGCGCAAGTGCAAATTGTTCCACTGCTTCATCTATTTTTCCTGTCTCTTTCAGAGCTTTTCCATACAAGTAATGTTGCTCCCAATTCATGTCTTGCCCTTGTGGACGCTGTTGAACAAGCTCAATCAAAGCCTGCGGGTTGTTTTGCGCATCGACGCTGCGATACAAAGCCGTTTGCAAAGACTGATCCGTTGGTTCCAAAACAATCAGCGATGTGTACAACTCCTGCGCTCGTGATGGCAATTTCGAAAGAAGATAGGTGTTGGCCAGTGTTTCCGAGATTGGGAAAAAATCTGGGAAGTTCGCATGCAATTTTTCAAAATCTGTCATTTGCTCCGCAAGCGAAGATTTGGATTCAACATGTTTGGCCAACGTGACCGCATACTGAGCCAATGGATCTTTTTGCTGTTTCGAAAGCGTTTCTACCCACAAAGGATTGTAGGACGCTCTCGAAGCTAGCGCAGCGTAGAGTGCAGCTCGCTGACGCTCGGGACTGTTCATTTTTTTCTCCAACAAAGTCAATGCAGGGTCAAATGCAACGGCATTGGAAAGAGCTTTCCCTTGACGAAGAGCCAAAATACTTTTGGCTTCCAATACAAAAATTTCAACTTCTGGATGACGCTGATAACGATCGTCCACATTTGCGAGCTGATTCAAAGATTGCGAAAGTTTGGTGGGTTGATGGTTCGAGTTGCTGGAAAGAATCTCTCGAACATCTTTGGGGAGAGAGACTGTGGTAGATTTGGCTTTGGGCAGAGCCACAGAAACCCGTGTGGGTTTTTGCACGGGCACTTCCACCTGCGCTATTTCTTGCTCCGAAACTTCTTCGCTTGCTTTGTCTTCGTTCTGGGCAGCTTTCTCTGCTTGAATTTTTTCCCACTCTTCCCAAGAAATTTCTGGAACAGTGATCCACAACCGTCCGTTGACCATTTCCACTTTGGTCACCGCAGCTTCAGGCTGTGGCGCCGTGGTTTCTTCCTGGGAAAGTGTCGTAGATTCTTCCGAAACATTTTCTGCGTCCAAGGTTTGCGCATCGGTGGTTGTTTCCTGTGAGAAGTCTTCGGTTTCTTCCTCGCCTGTCACATCTTGATCTTGCGCATCTTCTGCTGCGTCTTGAACTTCTTGAGTCAAGACCGTTGAGGTTGCAGAAGAGTCTGTTTTTTGCTCATCTTCAGATGAACTGAACATGGCCAACGCCAATACGAAAAACAAAAATCCACCTCCAAACCATAGGAGTAGGGTGGGAAAACGAAACAGTCCTTTTTCTTCTAGGTTTTGCACAAAGTCCCTCGTGGTCTTTTCTTGATCCATGTTCACCTTCTACTGAATTTTAGCTTCCGCGTCAATCGCTTTGTCGGTTATATAAATCAATAATTTCAATAACTTTTGTCCATTTTGTGGACAAACCCCCTTGAGTCAAAAAAATTATAGGGCCAATACGGCCATGGTCAAACGGCTGATGCACACCAGCTTATTTTGCTGATTTTCAATCCGAATGTCCCATATATGTGTTTTTTTCCCCAGATGAATGGCACGAGCCGTGGCGGTGATCCACCCTTGGTCGACCGAGCGCACATGGTTGGCGTTGATTTCAAGTCCTACCGCCGTGTGTGTGGATGCATTCAACACACATCCAGAAGCCACGCTCCCCACAGTCTCCGCAAGGACGCAAGAAGCTCCCCCATGCAAAATCCCAAACGGTTGCATGGTGCGAGAATCCACAGGCATTCTTGCGCTCAGATGCTCAGGCCCAAGATCACAAAATTCAATGCCAAGATGAGCCACCATATTTTTGTGAGCCCATGCTTGAACCTCTTGCAATGAATAATCTCGATGCCAAATCATGGAGGTTGCATACCACAACCCATCAATGGAGTGCATCAAGAAAAAAATGCACGAAACTTTGGATCGGTTGAATTTATAATTTTTTGATCAGATGTTTGCGACGACGATCTTTTTTGGAAAGCTTGCGAGGATTTCCTTTTTTCTTTCCTGAAGAGTGGAGGTTGCATTCCTGTTCACGCCCCTCTTCCCAAGGCCGAAGAGTCATGGAAGAGGCATCATGTTCCTCAACTTCTCGAAAACTTCCCGCGTCTTCCAATCGGCGCAAAAAAACATCGCACGACAAATGATCCAGACCGGCGGCCCTTGCAAAACCTTGAACTTTTCGATCAGAGGAAATGACCAACACCACCTGGCCTTTGAGAGACTTTACCCAATCCCCGATGTAATCGTCGGCCGTTTCAGTGATGGGGGTATAGATGATTTGAACACTTTCGTAGAAACTTCGATCTCCCGAAAATGTTCCCTGAAACGTTCCATCGAAAACCAATGCAAGTTCATGACCGCATGTTTTTTGATATCGTGAGACGGCTCGTATCAAATGATCTCGATCCACAAAAGATGACTGATGGAGAAGATTGTATCCATCAATAATGATTTTCATCGCGTACAACCACAATCAAAAAAATCAAAACTCGAAATCCAATCCTGTGGGTCCCAGAATTTCCGCATATCCTGAGAGCGTGTTTCGGATTTCCGTTTGCGTGGAAGGCGTTTTGGGATTGAGAGTTACTCCCACAATTTCGCCCATTTTTGAATTGCTGACCAAAATTTGTGCAACGACTTTATTGTTGATCATTTTTTCTACCTTGGTGGGAATGCCCAACTCACTGTAGGAAAAGAGAATTTGTTGTTGTTTGTGATCTTCAATGCGCGCAATTTTTCCATGTTGCTCATAATAAATTTTCAACCAACTGCTTGCCGTTTTGCTGTTTTTCGTTTTCTGCATAGCATAACTTAGGTTGTTGTTTTTGTCGTATCGGTACGACACCTCATCTCCATCTGAACCAATGACCTTCGACAAATAGCCACTGTGATCATCATACACAAACGTAGTGATTTCTCCTTTGTTGTTGGTTTTCGAGGTGATTCGTCCTTGATCATCATATTGATATTTGTCTTTGATTCCATTTGTGCTGGTCACCGATATGGGTTTTCCACAACAGGTTGATAAAATGGTTGTGGTGGTGACACCGCTCCGATCGGTGTAAGAAACCTTGCTCTCGGAATCGATGTATTCGTAGGTTGAATTTTCCCCTTGATTGTCTTTGATTTTGCACCACTGCGTTTTGCCGTCACGACCATAGTCATAGGTTGTTTTTTTGGTTCCTGGACCCACTTGTTCCAAAACTTTTCGAGATTTTTTGTCGTATTTGATGGTGGTGCTTCCCCCACCTTGATAGGTGAGTACGGTCATCTGTCCCAGTTCATCATACTCATACGATTCCTTTTTTCCATCCACGGAAGTCATTGAGGCAAGAAGAATATCTTGACCCTGCTTTTTGTAAGAATAGCTCATGGACCGATGGAAAGAGTCTTTGATCGATACAATTTTTCCGTCTTGATTGTAATCGATTTGCAAATAATTTTTGCAACCATCATACACTCGTTGCAATCGACTCATGTTGTCGTACACCATTCGAAGCTCGTTGCCATTGGCATCAAACACCCGAGCCAAAAGACCTCGACCATTGAACAGTTCGGTTCGACCTGTTTCAGAACTGCGCTGATATCCTGCAGATGTTTCTTTGATCACCGTTTTGCCACGATTGCTGGAAACATAGGTTTTTGAAGGTGAGAGATACATTTGATTTTTTGCATATCTCTGTGCCTGACGATCAAAAAATTCAGAATCCTCGCGCAGTTTCTTTTCAAAATCTTGATAGACACTTTTTTGTGTCGCCGATGGCGCAGATCCATATCGCTTGTCTTCTTCTTGTTTGGCGCTGACAATCAAGGCAATGATTTTGCTTCGATCCCCGTTGACATACTCTTGAGGAAGATACTCATTCACAAAACCATCGGCCTCCACGACCTGCAAGCCTTTCCCCTTCGAAACAGCAATTTTGCTATCAAAATTGAATGTCCACCCCTTTCCAAATGGGCCTTGGCGACTGGAGAGAGAGTTGTACGATCGATACACCTCCAGTGGGAAGGAAAAACAGGGCAGATAATAGTCTTGCATGGGTAGAAAAAAATTCCCATTTCGAGTTTGAACAGGGTCAGGAGCGTGATGAATATAGTGCAATGTGCCGGATGGTCCCCATCCCAGCTGATTTTCCTGCGCCGCAATAGGGTAAGTAGCCAAAATCAATGCCAAAAAAATTGTCCGCGATCCAAAAGTCATGTCCCTATTATCGGTTCCAGAAGAAAAAAAATCAAATGATAGATGCAAACAAGCTCATCACACTTGCATCCTCACACCTCTGCCAGAGATCACCATCATGTGCAGAATCGATCCGATGGCTCTAGTGCAATCCATTGGGCAAGAGAGAGATCCCGAACCAATACTCTTTGATATGTTCAACAGCATCGATGAATCCCTTGAATTCTACGGGTTTTTGAATGTAACTGTTGGCCCCATCGGTGTAGCAGGCCTCTACATCGCTTTCATCCGCCGAAGTCGTCAAGATGATCACGGGTATTTTTTTGAGCCGTGTGTTGCCTTTCATTTTTTTTAGGATTTCACGTCCGTCCACTCCAGGAAGGTTCAAATCCAAAATCACCATTTCCGGCAACACATGAGTTGAAGAATCTCGATATTTGCCTTCCTTGTGCAAATAATCCAGAGCTTCGTCTCCATTGTTGATGTGAAACAATGCATCGACCATCCCCACACGATTGAACGCCCGGTGAATCACCATGAAATCTTCTTTGCTGTCTTCTACAATCAAAATGCGGTTGGGTTTGCGTTGCAACATGCTTTTTGTCCTCTTCGAAAGCTTGAAATTTGATCAACAATTATCATGTCAGAGGAGAAACAAAAGTTTTTTTCATCTCAATGGGTCTGGCTAAGTTCGGAAATTTTGGTTGCCAACAATTGATTGTCCGGCTCATATTGAATGGCCATTTTCAAGTTGATCAACGCCCCATTGCGATCGCTTTTTTCCATGCACTTCATTGCAATGTCATAATATTTTCTTCCATGTAGAGTCTTGGGCAAAAACTTGTCCATAAAAAGTTGCTGACTCTCGTGATCCGAAACATTCAACGCACTCAATCCAATGGAAACATCGTATTCTTTTCTCTTTTTTGGATCTTTGATGGTTTGATAAGCCACTGTCATTTTCTTGAATAGATCTTTACAAACGCGCGTAAGATTTTGATCCTTGCTTTGGAAAAAACGATCGGGGTGAAAATATTTGCTGCAAAAACGAAAGGATTGATGAAAATCTTCTGAGTTTTGAGAAGGTGTCACACCCAAAACATCATAGTAACTCAGATGTTTTTCATGCTTGTTGAGAACATTAAGAATCTCAACAGCAGCTTTCTTGGAATCCAAGGCAATCATGTGCTTTCGGATGGAAGAAGATGCTGGATTGAGAAGCAAAGCTTTTTGAAACGATCGAAACGCATTCTCGTCTTGCTTGATTTTGGAACACCAAAGACCAAAACACTCGAAAATTTCATAGTGATGAGGAAACATCGTCATTACTCTTTTCATAAAACGAAACACTTTTTGATTGGTTTCGATGTCTAAGTATAATTTCTGCCGAATCGCCAATTTTGCATAGGCAATGGGCAGCAAAAACAAAGAAGGATGGAGTTCAATTTCTTTTTCCAAAAGCTGAAGCGCTTCCATGGCTTGATCATTTCCGATCATCTGTTGAACTTGTTGCAAAACCTGCTTTTCTTTTTGAGTTTGACTCTGTTGAACAAACTCATTGCTTTTCCCCTCCAACAAAAATTGGTCGTACTCTCTTCGTTGATCTTCTCGATGCAAAACCTCATAAGCCTGATTGATTTTTTGCAAAATCTCTTCTGGGAGATTCTTTTCATCATCCTTGAAAAGCTTGATCAAATTTGGGTCTGCATATTTTTGATGGAGGCTTTCGTATTTTTTTTCAATGTCCGATGTTTTCGCATTCGTCTCAATGCCAAGCCATCGGTAATAGTTGTGTTCCTGAAGCTTTTGATGAAAGCTTTCGGCTTCTGCTCGCTGGATCATTTCTTCTTCGGACAATGCCGAAACAAAAATGCGGGCTTTGGACTCTTCCTCTGATTCAATGATGAGGAGTCCCATCATTTCAAACAAAATCAGAGTGTGATAAATTTCCATTTTGTCCAAGAAACTAGCTTCAAAAACTTCTTTCACGGTTGAATTGTGAGCCAGCACCGCGGCAATGCTGATTTGATTTTGTGTAAATGCAAATTCTTTTTCATTCCATTTGATAGACAACTTGGTGCTTTCATCCTTGAGTTTTGGATTTGCGTGGAAAATTTTTTCTTGTGTGAACTCCTGAACCACTTTTTCCAAAAATGTTTTTCGATCAAACAGCACGGGAACAGTAGGAGGAAAGTTTTGTGGTGCAAAAACAAGTTTTGCATGATGTTCGCGAGAAATGTTTTTCAAAATCAATTCGGCCAGCTGCAATTTTTTTTCTACAACTTCTTGAGGAGACAATTTAAGGTTCATCAGTGCCAAATCCCACTGCCTTATGTTTGGATCTGCCGCTTGCAACAAATACTGTTCGTATTGTTTTGTCGAAAGAAGCTGCTTTTGAAACAAAAAAGAACCTGGAAGTTCCATTTTTGCATTGGACGACAAAATCAACGCGTTTCCATCTCGAAACAAAATTTGTCGAACACAATTTCCATTGTCAATTTTTAAAATTCCGTTGAGCTGATGACGAAAAATAGAAGACAGCCCCTGAACAATGTCCAACTGTGAAAATGATAGTTCTTGGGTCATACTGCGTTGAGAGATAATTCTTCGGGAAGATTTCCCAATGTCTTGAGCCTTTCATTCTCAAGGCGTCCGGAAGCAATGAGTTTGACCGATTGTTCATTGTTGGTTTCCATATCTCGGGCTGTGACGTTCAAAATTCCGTTGGTATCGATTTCGAACGTTACCTCAATGGCAACTTCCCCAGCTGGAGCTTGCCGCAGACCTTCCAACGTAAACTCTCCCAACATTTCGTTGTTTTCAGATCGAGAGGATTCCCCTTGAAAAATTCGAATTTTCACCGAACTTTGGTTGTCAACATTGGTGGTGAATGTTCGTGTGTGATCCACAGGAAGTGGGGTGTTGATATCAATGATCCTTTGAATGAAGCCCCCGCGAATTTCGATTCCAAGAGAGAGAGGCGTAAGATCGACCAACACCACATCGCTGGTTTGTCCACCCAGAATGCTTCCCTGAATGGCTGCACCCACCGCAACCACCAACTCGGGATCGATGTCGGTCTTAGGTGCACGCTGAAAATAGCTTTGAACATACTCTCGGATGGTGGGCATTTTTGTGGGGCCTCCCACGAGAATCAATCCATCCAAGTTGGATACTGAAAGATGAGCTTTTTGAAAGGCCTCGTCGGCCACCAAAAATGTCTTCTGCATCAAATCTTCGATCAGTCTTCCGAGTATTTCTCGTGTGAGAGGAACTTTGATGTCATAGGAAGGAGCATTTCCTCGAACAATCCCAGGAACAAAAACCTCAGCCTGCTGCTCCACGGACAAAATGTGTTTGGCTCGTTCGCATGCCTCTTGAATTTTTTGATACGTTTCTCGGTCTTGAGATGGATCGTGGTTGTATTTTTTCTTGGCGAAATCGATGGCCCATTGAATGATGCGGGCATCGATGTCATCTCCACCCAAGTATGTATCACCTGCCGTGGAAACCACCTCAAACACACCATCTCCCAATTCAAGAACAGAAACATCAAAGGTTCCCCCTCCAAGATCGTAAATGGCCACACGTTGATGCTGATCTTTTCCAAACCCGTACGCCAAGGCTGCGGCTGTGGGTTCGTTGATGATGCGAAGAACCTCAAGCCCTGCAATCTTTCCAGCATCCACTGTAGCTGCGCGTTGGTTGTCATTGAAGTAAGCTGGAACCGTAATCACCGCTTTGGAAAAGGTTTCGGAAAAATATTTTTCCGCAATGGTTTTCATTTTCTTGAGCACCATTGCAGAAATTTCTTGGAGTGTGTATTGATTCCCACGAATTTCCAATTCCACAGAATCGTTGGGACCTTGAACAATCTTATAGGGTTTGAGTTTTCTGGCTTTTTCCACTTCGGGAGAAAAAATTTTGCGCCCAATCAATCGCTTGGCAGAACTCACGGTGTTCTGCGGATCCATGATCAAGTAGGGTTTGGCCTGATGACCCACCAAAATTTTTCCATCGTCACGAAAATGAACCAAAGAAGGATGAACTTTGACTCCGTTTTGATCCGGAACAATGAAAGGCTTTCCATTGACCATGACTGCCACAACCGAAGTCGTGGTTCCCAAATCTATGCCAAGAATTTTTTCCACAATTGACCCTCAACCTGTAGGATGCTAGCTAGAGGGCCCTATGACCAAAACATCTCAAGCAAACTCCGTTCGGCTACAAGACATCGAAGATGCGAAACATCGCACCGCTCGCAGTCTCTATTGTACACCATGTACTGGTATTTTTTCGCCTTTTTTTGAACGCGCCCAACAAAAAGTCTTTCTCAAACTCGAAACCCTTCATCAAACCGGAAGTTTCAAAGAGCGCGGCGCATTAAACAAACTCCTTTTGCTGAAGCAGCAATCTGAAAACACAAAAGTCATTGGCGCGTCTGCAGGAAATCATGCCCAAGCCGTAGCCTACCATGGAGCAATGTTGGGATTTGATGTGTCGATGATCATGCCCAAACACACTCCCAACACCAAAGTGATGCGAACCGAAAAATGGGGAGCTCACATTCAATTGGAAGGGGATACGGTAGATGAATGCATTCGCATCGCCAAAGAAAAAGCTCAAATGGAGGGCATGGAGTTCGTTCATGCCTTTGATGATGTGGACA
This sequence comes from Bdellovibrionota bacterium, assembly GCA_041391365.1. GTDB lineage: Bacteria > Bdellovibrionota_G > JALEGL01 > JALEGL01 > JAGRMV01 > JAGRAX01. Next base: position 272,838 of record JAWKOC010000003.1, read on the forward strand.
TCATTGCAGGCCAGGGAACCTTTGGTTTGGAAGTTTTGGAACAGGTGCAGGATGTAGACATCGTGGTGGTACCCATTGGAGGTGGAGGTTTTATTTCAGGAACTGCCGTCGCCATCAAAAACAAGAAACCTTCCTGCAAAGTGATTGGCGTTCAAGTGGATCGTTACCCCTCGATTTTTGAACAATTTCATGGACAATCGTCAACCAAAACTCACTATGACCCTACGATTGCCGATGGAATCGCAGTCAAAGGCATTGGACAGCACACGGTAGAGTTGATTGAACACTATGTAGATGACATTGTCCTGGTCAGCGATGATGAAATTGCGCAAACCATTCTTCACCTTTTGGAACAAAACAAACTTCTCGCCGAAGGTGCAGGTGCGGCAGGGTTTGCGGCGATCATGCACAATAAAATTCCACAATCCGAAGGAAAAACCATGGTGACGCCGATCTGTGGTGGAAACATTGATATGAATTTGCTTTCGAGAATCATTGAGCGCGGGTACATGAAAGAAAGAAAACTCATTCGTTTGAATGTTGTGATCTCCGATCGACCCGGCTCCCTGAACAAACTCACTGGAGTGCTGGCCAAACTCGGGGCTAACATTTTGCAAATTCATCATCAACGCGCATCCACAGAAGTTCCTTTTTACAATACAGGCACCGACCTGACCTTGGAAACTCGCGGAGAGACACATGCGCAAGAGATTTTGGATGCTCTCCTCCATGAAACCTACAAGGTCACGCTCAAAAATTGATGAATTTCGCTCATGCGGCGCATGAGCTTGAGCTAGGGGCTGCTGCACAAGGGTCGAACTCAGATGTTTCGGCAAGCAGCATTCATGTCGAGGGGGAAAAAATGAACATAATCATCATTGTGAATCCGACAACTCAAGCGGCGCATGAGCTACGGCTGAAACAAAAAATCTTTGCTGGCCAGCGGTTTTCTGCGCGCATGTTGCAAGGTTGTGATCATCGAGGGATGCAATTTTTTGTTGCTGGCCACAATTTGACGATTCCACAAATCCTTGATTTTTTTTCCATCATAGTCGGTGACTTTTCCGCCAGCTTCTTCCACAAGCAAAATCCCCGCGGCGACATCCCATGGATGAAGACCCGGTTCCCAAAACGCATCAAAACGTCCGCATGCCACTTGCGCCAAATCCATTGCAGCGGATCCCGGTCTTCGAACGCATCGACTGTTGAGCTCAAAGGTTACAAATTCCGCCATGTTGTTTTCGTTGGACTCCTTGCGATTGTAGGGAAATCCTGTAGCCAACAAGGCTTGTGAAAGTTTGGATGTTTTCGAAACCGAAATGGGATTTCCGTTCAGAAATGCGCCCTGGCCGCGAACCGCATGATAGGTTTCCTTCCACAAAGGATGTTGAATCACTCCCATCCATATCTGCCCCTTCCATACATACGCAATGGAAATTCCAAAAACGGGGAACCCATGAGAAAAGTTGGTCGTGCCATCGATGGGATCAATGATCCATACCGAACCGTGGTTGAGTTTTACATTGTGATCACTTTCCTCCGCCAAAATATGATGATCTGGAAAATGCTTCAAGATGATGGATTTGACGACCTTTTCGCTGGCCACATCGGCGGTCGTCACCAGATCACTTTCGCCTTTGAGACGAGTTTCAAAATCTCGCTTCAAGGAATGTTTTTTGACCAAGGCCGAGGCCTTGCGTGCAGCCTCCAAGGCAACGCGTTCAATCTCTTTGATGTTTGGCATATTTTTCATGTGTTTTTCCTATGGAACGATCGATTCAAGAGAGTCTTGAATCATTTCCGGCTAGAGTTGAGTCATAAATCAGCACAAGGGAACCTCATTCCGAACGAAGTGTAAACTTTTGGTTCTTTTTTTCCAAGGTTATTTTTTTAACTATTCAATATCAAAGGGCTTTGCCGATGGCATCAGAATTGCTTATGTAATGGGCATGAAACAAACATTCAAAATGAAACTCGAAGGAAGGGAAGAATAGACCCAAACTGATTGTGGATCTTAGACTCCAAACCACCTGAAAACGATGGTGGGATGACACAAAAAGTTACAACAACACGAAAAAGCCTGAGAGATAATCTCAGGCTTTTTTTTTGAATATCGTCCCACAGGCCAGGGACGATGAAGTGCCGAAAAAATGCACAATTTGCTTGGTTTCGACCGACGTTATCGCGTAAAATAAAAGATATCCGCAAACGTCTGAGCAGAAAGTAGGCATCGCTCCTCATGGAATATGAAAAAACCCAGCCCCAGTTTCTCGACAAAATCGATGACAGCAAAAGCACCCCCCTTGAAAAATCGTATCTTGTCGCGATGACCGGCCCCCAAGCTGGGACGGTATTCACCTTGAGTGAAGGGATCATGATCGTGGGTCGACAACCCACCGCGGACATTTTTCTCAGCGATCATCAGGTTTCACGAAATCATGCAGAGTTTGTGACCAACATGGGTGAAACTCAGGTGCAAGATCTAGGGTCAACCAACGGTACGTTCGTCAATGGGGAAAAGCTTGAAAAAAAAGTGGCCATCTCCGATGGAGACGAGGTGCAGCTTGGAGCCACGTGCTTTCGATTTTCGATTCACAATCCGATTGACGGAAACCGCCTCGGCCTGAACAACCATGGATATTTCGAAACACGTATGCACGAAGAGCTTGATCGAGCGTCGCGCTACAAACGAGATTTGTCCATTCTCATGATTGGCCCCAGCATCGAGCCCAAAGACATTCCAGACAATGCCAAATTGCTTTCGGATCATTACCCAGATGTCGTCGAAAAAATCCAACAGATCATTCGAACCATGGATTTGTTGGCTCACTATGGAAAGTATGAGCTTGAGCTGCTTCTGCCTGAAACTTCCAAAAAAGATGCATCTGTATTGGCCAATCGAATCTTGGCCGATGCAACCTTTGGAAAAGATGGAAAGCTATCCATCGGTGTAGCATCTTTTCCAGAAGATGGTCGAACCCCGGACATCTTGATTGAAAAATCTCGATCGGCTCTCAAAAAAGCTCGGATTGAACATGTCAAACAACCCGTGGTCATCGATCCCAAAGAAGAGGCCCACCGACTCATTCTCTCGAATCAAAAAGAAGTCATTGTTCGCAGCGAAAAAATGAAAGAGCTGTTTGATGTGATTGAACGAATTTCCAAATCCACCATCACTGTATTGATCCAAGGAGAAACAGGGGTCGGAAAAGAAGTGGTGGCTGAAACCATCCACACCCGCAGCGATCGAAGCAAAAAACCTCTGGTTTGCGTGAACTGTGCGGCGCTGACAGAAACCTTGCTGGAGAGTGAGCTCTTCGGGCATGAAAAAGGTTCTTTCACAGGAGCAGATCAAACCAAGGTTGGATTGTTTGAAAGTGCAAATGGAGGAACCATCTTCCTGGATGAAATTGGAGAAATGCCTCTCAAAACACAAGCCAAACTGTTGCGTGTACTGCAAGCCAAAAAAATCATGCGTGTGGGCTCCAACAAAGAACTCGACACTGATGTACGTGTGATTGCTGCCACCAATCGAAAACTTGAAAAGCAAGTTGAGGACAAAGTGTTTCGAGAAGATTTATTTTATCGTCTCAATGCAGCCACAGTCACCATTCCTCCTCTTCGAGAGCGAAAAAAAGAAATCCCCTATTTGGTGCAAACATTCATCAAAGAATGCAGTTCCGAAAACGGTATCGAGAAAAAGGAAATTTCTCCAGACGCTCTCGATGTATTGATGAAATATTCTTGGCCGGGCAACATTCGAGAACTTCGGAACACCATCGAACGAGCTGTAGTAATTTCCGAGGGAGAAACCATCTACAAAGAAGCTCTGACCAGTCGATTGACTTCCGATGTGGATCAAGTTTCTACCGGAGCTTCCATTGAGAGTTTGGACAGCGCGGTGGACTCAACCATGGTGGGAGACATGAAAGAAGTGGTCGCCGCTTATGAACGAGACATCATCATCAATGCGTTGAAAAAAACGCAGTGGAACCAAACCAAAGCCGCAGATTTGTTAAATGTTCCACGAAGAACGTTGGTTTCGAAGATCAAGAAATACAAAATCAAAGATCACGAATAAGTTGGAGGTAGGATGAAAAAAATTCAATCTCATCAAAATCTTGAAGGTTTTTTTTATCAACAGATCAAGAATGTTGTGGAAAAAAATTCCATGAACTTGGATGAGGCCTTGGGATTTTATTTGGTGAATCTGTTGTCTACGACACACCAAAAAATTGCCCAATCTGACCCATCGGTCATGGACACTCCTCTTGCGCTACTTTTTGGAAAAGCGCAGTCTTCCGAAGACTTGCTCGAAAAACGCGCGCTGTGGAAAAACCTGGGGGATCACTCCCTGTACATTTCCGGATTTTTTTCGGATCACCTGACCAAAAGTGCCGTGGACATTGACTACTATATGCACATGGGTGGGACCGCTTATCAAAACGTTTCTTTTTTGTCTCGGGAGAGCCGAGATCAGCGAGCATTGTCGGACATGTTTGAGAGTTTGGCGAAAAGGTTTCGTGAAATGGTTGATTTGCTCTCTCAGATCAGCGAATCGGTGGGAATCACGTCCAACGAAGATATTCTTCGGATCTATGAGCGATGGATCCATACCAAAAGCCAACATCTTTTGAAAAAACTCCAGAACGAAGGCATTGATCCTCTGAATGCAAAGAAAAAAAATTTGCATTGATCCAAAGGTATTTTTAAGATGTTTGGGCAGTATCTACATCGACAATTGCAATTTCTCTACGGGTGGACATCCGATCTCGACATTCAATCTTTTTTGACCCCTCACACATCTTCCTCTGCGTCCTCTTCTGTTCTTTTTCGTCAAAACCAAGAAGATGTGGAAATTTCCATTGTTCTCAGACCAAAATTGTTTTCTTTGGCTCGTCGAAACAACATTCCCTCCATGCATTTGGCAGATTTTTGTGAACTCGTTGAAGAAATCAGTCATTTTACCTACCTCACGTTTTGTCTACAGCGACAAAAGCGTGTGAGTTTGTTGGATTTGGAATTGCAGGGTGAGATCGACAAATACCTGCTCTCCTCTCAAGGGTTTGCATCTGAAAAGCAACTGTTTGAACGCATTTTTGAACGTAGCGCATATCGACAGGGGATGTCTATTCCTATGCTTCACCGCTATCAGTTGGCCAACCACTTGGGAGGAAAGTTCATTCGAAAAATGGGCCTTCATCATGGTAGAGGAGGTTTTTCATCTTCACTTCTTCAAAAACTTCGATGGTTCTATCGACGCCCTTCGTTGGAAAAATGGGCCCATATCGAAAAAACAGAAAATCTTTGATCAATCATTGAGATCATGTAGGAGTAGGCACAATGAGCAAAGAACAACGATCGGTAAAACGAGTCCCATTCAAATTGAAAGTGGATTACAAAGCTGAAGGAAATTTTCTCTATGAAAATGCCACCAACATCAGTGAGCATGGCATTTTCATCGAAACCAAAAAACCTCTCAAGCCTGGAACCGTGTTGCAATTGCAATTTACGCTTCCCGAAAGTCGCAAAACTTTGAAAGTGATGGGAATGGTCAAATGGATCAACCCCTTTCGTGAAAATGCTGACGAAAACTACAATCCCGGGATGGGTGTGCAGTTCGAAAGTTTGGGAGACATCGACAGAGAAATGCTCCTCAACGCCATCAAACGCATCGCGGTTTTGTAACATACCGCATTCGTTGGTGAAGATCCCTCTCAACCCCTGACGTTAAGGTGTAAACTCTTCCAAAGCAAGCACTTCGCCTTTGTCATTGTATGTGACATTCCAATTCTTGATCCATCCAAACGCGTCTCTTGATCGGAAACTGCCTTGCCATGCATCTTTGACTCGCTTGGGCGAAAAAAGCTTCCCTGCAGAAACAGGTATGAGTCTGCTGGTCGAGCGATGCGCAAGCAAGAACATTGACAACCATTGGTCATGTTTGGAAAGGTTGGATGTAGACAAATCTACCTTTTGTTTTCGAATCCATTCGTTCCACACGGACAGTTGAGACAATTCAAACACATACACCTTTTCATCTTCGATGGCAGCCAACCATTCTGGATGTGGAAAAAAATCTGTGGTGCTTACACGATAAAGTTCAGCTCCTGGAACCAAGGCGTTGCCGAATTGCACGCCAAAAAATTCACAGTTGGCACAAACGGCATCCCGAAGTCGAATCGATGAAATCACCTGATCCAAAGAAGAAGCATGGGCCATGCCCGCTCCCATAATCAGAGCCATGCATGTTCCAGCCATGAACCTACGGATGAGCAATGCCAGCCTCCAATTCTTGGAATCGTTGAAAAAGAATCAACCCTTGAGCATTGGACGATGTGGAATCCGCGCTTTTGGAAGATTTTTTGTATTTCAATTGTTGCTGTCGAAGCAAGGCATGGGAGGCACGATCCACATAGATCATGGCGAGGGAAACCGCGTATCTGGCTTGTTCAGGTGTATTGATCGTGGGGTTTACGTAGATTTTTTTGTTTCGTACATCGACCACCACAAGTTGATCGTGAAAAAAGCGGTCCAACCGAACGAAATGATCGACGTTGACCACCATCTGTCCTACGGCTTTTTCGAGCAATGCTTGGGTTTTTTTCCGACCCATGTTGTCCATGAGCATTTGAAAATTTCGATTGGCAGCCAGGGTCCACGGATCATTTTCTTGCATCGGTTTGCCAAGCGATTCAAAGAAAAGCTGCGCGAAATCTACCTTGGACTTGGCAATCATGCTGATCAACTGATTGGGAGAGGGCCCCTGAAAAGATTCCAGCTGCTTCAAAAAAGAATAAGACCCTTGTTTTTCATATTGGCGAGACCTGCTCAGAAAACCTTCGCCATTTTCCTGAGAAGTTCCTACACCCATGGTCGTTTGAATGGCCATGATTTGTGCCAAATTTTCCACCGCGGCTCGCTGAGGGGAAGATCCTCCCTGTCCGCCGGCCACGCAAGAATTCATCATCTTTGCCATGGACAAGGCTTGGTCCATCGATGCCTCGGAACCTGAGGAAGAAGGGCCTCCGACCGAACCTGAATCGCCATGAAGAGCTCGATTCATGAGTTCATTCCATTTCAGAGCCTGACCCAACTGACGCCTTTCCTGAATCTTCTGTTCTTTTGCATCCGCCGCATGGTTGGACCCGGGTGTGATCCCTTCAAACCCAAAAATCAATTCCACCAATCGCTCCACCGAGGTCGATGTGGCTTTGCCCGACCACAGAGAGCTCGCCACGAGACTGCCCGGCTGCATCACGCCAAGATTCATTTGCCCTTCACTGTCTGTCACCAAACGATAAACATTGGCTCCAATGCGAAACGAATAGGTTGTTGTGCGAAAACTCCCTCTTTCCCGAACGGATTGTTCAAAGAGTAGTTTTTTTCCCAGGGTTTGACCCACTTGGTCGAGCATGTGCTGAACCTGCTGGCTCTGAAAGCTCTGTGCCCATCCAACGGCTGGATAAGCCATTGAAATCAAAGAGATCAAATATGCGATGCGAAGCCATTTCATACACTAACCGTATTGTATCATGCTCATTCTCGTACGGAAAATGGAGCGGGGCGGTCCTTTTGGTCAAATTCAGTGGAACTTTGATCAACCGGAAAAGTTCAAGTAAAGTTTCTCTCCTATACTATAGATAAAAAAGGTAGGATGTAAGGCAATGATGGAAAAAAGAAAGTACCCTCGAATTGAGGCCAAAATCAAAGTTGCGTTCAAAACCAAGGAAGAACTTCGATTGGAATATACACGCAACATCAGTGCGGGTGGGATTTTTTTGAAAACCGACAAACTTTTGGATCCCAATTCCGAGATTGAACTCACCCTGGACCTTCCCGAACAAGAAGGCGAAGTGAAAATCAAAGGCAAGGTCACGCGCGTGATGAGCATGAGCCATCCTGTGGACCCGGAACGCATGGTCTACGGTGTAGGGGTTCGATTCATGGATTTGACACCAGAACTCAACGAAAAAATTGAAAAATGCATCGAAAGCTTGAGTAGCCAATAGTCAGGTTGCCGTGAGTTTTGTTTCTGCATTGTTTTCCCGATCTTCTTATCTCCCGATGTGGAGGAAATTTACTTTTCCCCTGATCGTGTTGGTCTTGTTGTTTTTCGTTGTCAATGGAGGTTGGACTTTTTTTGTTCTTGATCAAGAAAAGCAGATGGACGATCTCGGAAACGAGCTTCAACGTTTTTTCACATCAAACCCCTATCAAGTCAGCAACGAAACACTTCATCAAATCACATCAAAACTTTCCTCCCAACGGCGTATTGCCTACGTTACGTATCAATCTCTGATTGAACAAGAACGTTATGGATGGATCAACCCTCGTGTGTTTTCTCGCGGGGCGGGAAAACTCAAAAATGTGTTTGAAACCCAAGGCGAATCAAAAACCATCGGTCTGATCATGGATCAGGAAGAATTTTTTTCTTCTCCCTATTTGAAAGAAATTTCTCGGATCATCAAAGATGATGAAATTTCTTTGGCCAAAGTCAAAGTGGGATTTGTGTTTTCCGGATATCACGCGCAATTTCCTTGGTTGGGAAGAGGATTTGTAAGCATCTTGATGTTTCTCAATGCTCTGTGGGGAATTTTTTTGATATGGTTTTTGCAAAAATCTAGACCTCTTTTGGAACGTGGCAAAAGTCTTTTGGATGTGGAAGGAACTGTGGATCCGGAAATTGAAGTCAAAGTTTCCAAAGATTTGGCTTGGCTTAGCCATGCAACACGGATCGATGAAGAAGACAACGAAGATACCAAGGTCAATCAGGCTGTTCGTGGGAAGTGGGCTGAACTTTTGCATTCCAGAGATCTGGAAAATTGGAATCAAACTGGACAGTGGTACATGACTCATGGACATGTGATTGGTTTTCCTTGGGGGAGTAGTTTGACCACCAAAGAAATCTTGAAATCACAATGTTATGACTTTGAAGTAGAAACCAAAAAAATTTCTGGACTCGAAGGTTTTATTGTTCTTTTCACCTGCAATGGACACCAACTTTTTTGGGTGTTGGGTGGATGGAAAAACAAACGCAGCGAAGTGGCTGGTTTTCCTCAAACTGTCTCCAAAGAAAAAATCCAAGCCGGAAAACGATATTATTGCAAAATTGAAATCACACGCGAACTGGCCCGGGGCTTTCTGGATGGAAAACAAATTTGGTCTCTACGCAGAGAAGAGATCGACAGACCTTCCCCTCATGTAGGTCTATCAAAAGGCATCGGGGTTGCCGTGTGGAACTCCATGACTCGATTTGAACGCATTCGTTTGGTCGAAAATTTATAAACGTTTCGACCATCATGTGTTTTTTTAGTTTGAAAATCTGAACAGTCGGTGTGCATTTTGCGTGGTTTGTGTAGCCACGTGTTCCAATGACAGGCCTTTGATGGAGGCTACTTGCTCCGCCACATGACGAACATAAGCAGGTTCATTGCGTTTTCCACGATGAGGCACGGGCGCCAGAAATGGACAGTCTGTTTCAATCAAAAGTTTGTCCATGGGAACCAGCTTACAAGCTTCTTGAACACTTTGAGCCTTGGCAAAGGTGACAATTCCGGAAAAAGAAATGTGGGCACCCAAATCGAGATAGTGCTTGACTTCATCAACGGTTCCAGAAAAACAATGGATCACTCCCCCCACTTTTTCAAAAACTTTGGTGTGAGAAAAAACATCAATCGAATCTTGTGCTGCATCTCGTGTATGAATGCAAACAGGTTTGTTGACTTCGATGGCCGCGTCGAGAAGCGTTCTCAACACTTCTTTTTGTTGTTCTCGATCGGAATGTTCATAGTAATAGTCCAATCCAATTTCTCCAACGGCCACAACTTTTTCATACCTTGAAAACTCTCGAATCAACTCAAGGTGCTCAGGGGTAAAATGCTTGGCATCGTGAGGATGGAATCCAACTGCCATGGACAATTGAGGATGTTGTTTTACGAGCTCATAGGATTTGTGATATTTTTCGATCTCGGGTCCCAGTGCGATTTGAATGATGCGCGTAAGACCTGCATCACGGGCTCGATCAAGCGTTTCCAAAACCTCAGTTTCATACTGCGGAAAATCCAAGTGAGCGTGAGTATCGATCAGCTTCATGCCAATCCCCTCCAGGACAACAAAAACTGCTCCAGTCCCAACTGAATGTTCCCATACCGATGATAAATTTCAGATTCTAAGGTCAGCGACTGATCGTAACATCGCTCAAAGTGGTAAAACCTTGCGGATCCTTGTTGATCGACCATATTTTTTTTGATCGTATCTTGAACGCGATAAAAAAATACTGCTAGCTCTTGTCGATCTTTGGAAAACTGGGCAGCAAATTGCAAAATATCTTTGCTAGAAACCGCTTGATCCAAATCCATCAAGCGATCCAGATCTTTTGCCCAGGTCACATCTGAATCTAGATCTTTGTGAATGTTTTCGTTGGATGGAAATTGCACACTAAAGCAACGAGAACAAATGGTTTTGAGCATGGATGCTTCGTTGGGTGATGATAAAAACATATAAAGAAAAGATGGAGGTTCTTCCAAAATTTTTAACAGTGCATTGGAAGACGCAGTGTTGAGACTTTCTGCGCTGGGCATGGCCATCACTTTGACCGACGTCTCAATCGGAGATCGATGCGCCCATTTGGCAAACTCTCGAACATCTTCCACCTTGATTTCTTTTGGATCGTTCTCCATCAAATAGAAATCAGGATGAGATAAACTTTGAATTTTGGATCTGACTTTGAGGTTACGATCAACATCTTTTTCTTCCAAGGACAAAAGATAGCTCGCCATATCGATCATGCATTCGCGTTTGGCCGCTGCGTCCAAACCCAAAAACAAAAAAGCATGATGGAGACGTCCTTTTTTGTGCATCGAAATCAGGCGATCAGAAATTTTCTCGTTCATGCTTTGATTCCCATGTCAGACAAGACCTGCAAAAGGATGCCTGTGATCTTGGAAGGATCTTGGCTGGCATCAACAAGCACCACCCTTTGAGGTTCTCGCGCAGCCAGGTCGAGATACGCCTGACGAACCTGCTGATGAAATTGTTTTTGTTCTTGTTCAAATCGATCTCGATGATCGCCTTGGCGCACATTGAGCCGATGCACGGAATCTTCTACACTCAAATCCAAATAAATCGTAACATCTGGTCGAAGTCCTTGGGTGGCAAAATCGTTGATCCAGTCGATGGTACTCACCCCCAAAGATCGGCCAGCCGCCTGATAGGCTACGGAAGAGTCGATGTATCGATCACACAAAATAAGATCCTGGGTGGCAAGGGCTGGATTCAAAACGAGATCAACATGCTGGGCTCTCGCAGCAGCCACAAGCAAAAGTTCACAACGAGGCGTCAAAGACTCAGATTTGAACAAATGACGGAGTTTTTCCCCCAGATCAGTGCCCCCGGGTTCCCGAGTACAGAGTACTTTCTTTTTGGCGTTGCGAAAATAGAGATCGAGCGCTTTGATTTGCGTGGATTTCCCGCTGCCTTCTATGCCTTCGAAGCTAACAAAGAGAGCCTTCGATGACATAAAAAAGGGTTAGGAAAGAGGTCCGAGAATGCTGTCGAGCGAAGGAGTTGTACCATGGGTGCGAACGTCACGTTTGCGGCTTTTTCCCATGTTACGCTCTTTGCGCTTACGGATTTTTTTTGTTCTTCGATAAGGCGATGCCATAAGGCGACCCTTATAATCGTTTTTGATCAAGGATGCAAGATGAAGCCGTCGATTTTCTTGCTTTGGAGCAAAGAAAGTTTTCTTCGGGCGCTGCTTTCGGTGGCAAAAGGTCCAAGCCAAACTTTGTGTAGACCATTTTCCGAATGAATTCCAATATTTATATCTCCAAGCACCCCGTCTACGTCATCGGCATAGTGCTGAGCAGAGTCTTTGTGGGCAAATGATCCGACCTGAATGTAGGTCATATGTTGGATCTTGTTGGAGGGTTTCTTTTCTACGGTGAGTCGAACACGGGCGGTTCCGGTTCCCACCATGTCGATTTTTTCGGCAGCTCGCCTGGATAGATCGATGATTCGTCCCCGAACAAAAGGTCCTCGATCATTGACCTTGACGACCACACTCATACCATTGTCCACATTGGTGACACGAACCCACGTGTCAAAAGGGAGTGTCTTGTGTGCAGCTGTGAGTTTGTATTGATCGTAAATTTCTCCGGATGCAGTTTTCCGACCGTGAAACTTTCCTCCATACCAAGAGGCATAGCCTTTCATTTGAGCGTTGCCTACGCTGGCTGAAGTTGAAGGCACGGGAGAAGGATGACATGAAACCAAAAAGGAAAAAGTCGAAAGAAACAAAAAGATTTTGAACGCTTTTTTTGTTTTCATGCTGGAACTTTGCTACCCTACCGCTGAGTTGAAAAGTTTACAAGAATTGAAGGTCAAATGAATCGAGCACCATATCCACTGCGTTGGGGAGCCAAAGCCATCGACCTCGGGTTGGTTTTCTTTTTGTACATCAACGCGTCCTTTTTTTGGCTTCTTCTTGGAATTGCTTATGTGGTGCTTTCCGATGGTTTTTTCAAGGGCCAAAGTCTTGGCAAACGCATTGTTGGCCTGAGAACCCTAGAAACCATTGATCCAGTTACATTGGAAACCGCTCCTTGCTCTTTTCTCAACTCGGCCATTCGAAACAGTCCCTTTGCTCTGATGTTTCTGCTGGGAAAAATTCCCATTCTTCAAATTTTGTTTTGGCTGGTGGGAATTTTGTTCATTGTTGTGGAGATGTATTTTATCTATTCGGATGAAGAAGGTACGAGAATTGGCGATATCTATGCAAAAACCCATGTGGTGCAAACCGATCACTACTAAGGTTCTATGGATTGCTGCATTTTTTTTGATCCTTTCCGGATGCAACAAAAAGCCATCATCCACTCCTCAACCCATCAAACCCAAGGCCACCACTTTGGACATTGGTTGGCTTACGGAGATTGACCAAGATCCATGGCTTCAGGATTTGTCCAAATGTTTTGTGAGCATCTCCAATCTGCAAATCATTCGTCTCAAATCCTCAACCAAGTTTCTGCAAGATTTTGAAACCTTACACGAGGCTCTGGGGTTTGATACACTCATAGAGTCATTTCCAGCTGAAAACAAACTCATCGTCAAAAATTCGCTTTATCCAGAAGGGCGTATTTTGCGATTGGAGAAAAATCCAACCTGCAAGGAATGGCAGTACATGCTCAGCTTTGTGTTGATTTATTCTTCCCCTCAGGGAGCATTGGTGAAAGTCGATCAAGTTGACCAAGGTCACTCTCCCACATGGGCCTTTGTCGATACAGGAAGCCATCGTCTGGAATGCTACAGCGAAAACCAAGTGTATCGGGCAGAAGAATTTTCGTTTCCCAAAGATCTAAGCATTCTGTGCAAAAGAGAAAACATTCATAGCCCCACTCAAGAGGTTATGGATTTTGGATCCGAACAACAAGAAAGAAAAACGGCCTGGTTTTTGTACGTTCTTTTGGGTTTGGGAGCCATTGCCAGTGGAATCATTCCCTTTTTCATCTTTTGATTTCTGGTCTTGATTTTCCAAACACAGAAAAGGTAAAAGAACACAGATTCATTCATGACCCTACTCAATTCAAAAAAACATTCCCGAGTGCATTGCTTGGGTCACATCACGTTGGATGAATTTCCACAGCAACATCGCCATAACATCGGAGGGGCCGCATGGTTTGGAGCCCATGTAGCTCATGCACTGAAATATCCGAGTTTTCTGTGGACACGCTTTGACGCTACACAATTGAATGTCTTCACCCCTTTTGTCATGAAAAATTTTGGAGACAAAAAATTAACTCGCTTTGTTCATCAATTTCATCAAGACAAGCGAGAGCTCACTTGCCCTGAGTATGCCTCCCCTCTCTCGATCAAAACATGTCGATCTTCCATCGGCGAAAAAGACCTTGTGTTTCTTGGACCGGTAGCTCAAGAGATCGCATTGTCCAATCTTGATGATCTTCCACAGGTTTTTGTGGCCGCTGCGGGGCAAGGCTGGTTTCGAAAAATGCTCTCGGATGGTACCATCGTCAAATGCAGCCCCGCATGGAACACTTGGAAACGTACGCTGGATTTGTGTGTAGTGAGCCATGAAGATCTCCATCGAAATGGAGATTGGGATGAAATTTGTTTGCGTAGTCGAGTCGCTGTTCAAACGAAAGGTTCAAAAGGCTATCTTCTCTCTCATCAAGGAAAAGAAATCTGTTGCAAACCTGCCCTTCACATTGAATCCAGTGTGGACTCTACGGGTGCAGGGGATATTTTTACGATGACAATGCTGCTTTATATGTTTGAAGGGATGGAACCGATGCACGCAGCACACCTTGCTTCTGAGTTCGCTGCACGAACCACACAAAAAACTTCCATCGAAGAAAAATTGATTTACGGAATGAAAAGTTTGGTTCCAGGGCGCAATGTCTCGTTGGGATCCAATTGATTTTTTTCTACGAGCATGGCAACCGTGACATCATGTTGTTTTGAAATTTCCCACAGAGAGTCTCCACGACGAACTGTGTAGACATCTTTGGTTTGACCCTTTTGAAGATGGGCATCAAGTCCAGAGTTGTCTTTTACCCGAATCCATTGTCCGGGACGAAGATCCCGAGCTCCAATCTGGTTCCATCGTTTGAGATTTTCAACAGATACTCCAAAAATTTTGGAAAGGTCCCACAAGGTGTCCCCCGATTGCACGCGGTACATTCCCTTTTCATCCGCATGATGAACTTTTTTGGTGGACTGGTAACTTGCTCGCGTTGCCGATCGACCACTAGGAATGGGGATCGTTAGGTTTTGACCTGCACGAATGCGGTTGGCGGATTTCAAATTGTTGTAGCTCATGATGCTTTGAGTGGAGACTCCATAACGTTTCGCAATCACAGACAAGGCTTCTCCGGAACGTACACGGTGAATCACAACGTCTTTGATTTCATACCGTGGAAGATTTGGATAGGCGGCCAAAAGTGCTTCTCCCGTTCCAACAGGCACATGCAATTCGTAGTCAGGATAGTTCGGAGGAGTCACATCACGAAGCAAGTCAGGGTTGAGAAACTTGAGGTCACTTACACTTGCACCGATGGCGGCCGCAATATGTTTCAATTCTACAGGTTCAGAAACAATGACTCGATCATAGGAGATGGGCTCTTCATAGATGATGTTGGTGAAACCATATTTTTGAGGTTCCGAAGCAATCATGGCTGCAGCCAACATTTTGGGAACATAATTTTTGGTCTCAGGTTTTAGATAACGATATTTTGAAAGTTCCCAATAATCTTCGGTTTGGTACCTGGAAATGGCTCGTGAAATTTTTCCTTCTCCCGCATTGTATCCAGCCGCTGCGAGGTACCAGTGCTGAAACTCATCGTACAAATCTTTCAGATATTGAGCCGCAGCAATCGTGGATTTTTCAGGATGTCTTCTTTCGTCGATCCACCAGTTGACTTTGAGTCCGTAATGAATTCCGGTTCGTCGAACAAATTGCCATGGTCCCACAGCTGCAGCTCTTGAATAGGCGTGAGGTGTAAATCCGCTTTCAATCATCGAAAGATACACCAAATTGGAAGGTAGACCGTTCTCCGACAAAATGCGTTCCATCATCGGAATGTATCGGCCCGATCGAGCGAGCCACCTTGCAAAGGCTTTGCTTCCTCGGCCTTGAAAATATTCCAACCAAATTTGAACTTTTTGGTTCACCATCATGGGAACCTCAGGCAAACCCACTTCTTGTTTGGCAAAATCTTGGACTTCTTGATCCATGGAACCGGGCTCTTGTTGAGAATCCAGTTGGACCTGGTTGAGCTCTTGCGCAACTTCCTGATCTGTTTTTTCAATATGGGAAGGTGGATTGGATTTCAATGCCTGGCAGGCGCTGAAAGACAGGAAAAAAATGGGCGCTGCGGCATAAAAAAGGCGGTGTAACTTATTCATGAATCCTCTACTATTATCGTCGTTTTGCAACACAAATTCTACTGCTATTGTCTCTACACATGAATCAAAAAGGATAGAGAAAGAACGAGGTGAAGTCAATTTCGTGAGGGAAAGTTCTCCACCTTGGAGAGATTTTTCTCGATTCAGGTCGCTGCCTCGACTTTTCAGCATCCCTCAACTATGATGACGACGTTTTGAATCGGACTAGGTTTGCGGCATTGTGTGTTTCTTTTGGGTTGGGATGGTTTGGGAATTTTGCCCATGGAGCCCAGAGCTTGGAAACCCACTACCATCTCAAGGTGGTTCTCAAGAATCCTAGACTCCGCACCATCGAAATCGTTCAGGACACGACCCTCACAAACCAAAGCTCGGTGGCCATCACCATGGTGGAATGGCTCGTCTATCCCAATCGATTTTCCAAACCTCTGCCTCGTCTGGGAGATTTGAACTATCATCGAATCTACCCTCACGGATTTTCCAAGGGATCCATTGATTTTTCATCGATTCAAAATTCCGATGGCGAAGA
Source organism: Bdellovibrionota bacterium (assembly GCA_041391365.1). Classification (GTDB taxonomy): domain Bacteria; phylum Bdellovibrionota_G; class JALEGL01; order JALEGL01; family JAGRMV01; genus JAGRAX01. The sequence continues at coordinate 289,285 of JAWKOC010000003.1, forward strand.
TGTGCGTTCCACCTTTGTTCCAGGTAGTTTTTTGGCCATGCCGGAAGGCATCTCGTATACGCAGCACCTGAAAAAACCTCTGCAACCGGGCCAATCCATTTCGATCCAGATGTCTTATACGCTGAAGGTGCCCAACAAATTGGGTTCTTTTGGATTTTATCGAAACATTCTGACCCTTTCGGGTGGATGGACGCCTTATGTAGCTCATATGAACAACCAAGGGGAATTTGATCTGACCGATGCGCCCAATCCCAGCCAGTGGGACGTTGCGATCGATTCCCAGTGGCCCTTTGTGATGAAAGATACGCTGTACCAGGCAGGAGAACACCATGTTCATTTTGAGCAGTTGCCCTCCATCAATTTGCAAGCCAGCCCTCGATTTTATTCGTATCACGTAAAAGACGATCAGCGATCTGTGACCGTGTTTTACCCTCTGCGAAAAAACAAACGAATTGAAACTTCCATGGAAATGTTTTTGGAAAGTTACCTTCGGTATCTTAAAACTCATGAGGAGTGGTTTGAAGGAAAACCCACGCACTTTACATTGTCTCAAGCACCTTTGAGAGAAATGCTGGCCGTACAAACGTCCGGAAGTTCTTATTTTTCTGATCGAGCTTTCAAAACCGTGGGCTTCTTGAAATCCTTTCATACCGTGCCTCTTCTCCAAACTCTTTTTGGACAGATGATCTCCAAAGAAGTTCAAGATGTGGAAAACATCGAGAATCGTTTGTGGGTCAGCGAGATGGTCTCTCAAAAACTCACAGCAGATTTTATTGAATACCAAAAATATGCTCATACCGATGCACGAAACATTGGTGCCATTCGTACACTGAGTATTTTTCCGATTGTCGATCAGGTGATTCACTCTCCTCAGTTTGCTTTTTTTGATGTGTTCTATGATTTTGCCTATCCCTATGATCCTGTCCGAGATGAATTTTCAAGATACAACCATCGAAAAGCCTATGGCCGCTCGGTGTTTTCCAACATGGAAGATGTTCTTGGAGAAGAACTTGTCGAAGAGAGCATCGACGAATACATCCGTAAAGAAAACACCAGTTTGCTGAGCATTTTGCAGGAAAAATCTGGAAAAGATCTGACCTCCGATCTTGCCCAGTGGACATCACGACGACCTGCACTCAATTACAGCATCATCAAAAAAGAGCGGACAGAGAATCAAGATGAGAGTTCTCATTATTTGGTTCGCGTTCGAAAAGAAGGCCCCATCGAATTCACAGAACCTGTAGAGCTCTTGGTCAAAACCAAAAAAAGTCGTGACATTCTTCGATGGAAAGATGGGGGAGAATTTCATGATTTTGAATTTGATGTTCCCCAGAATGACAAACTCAAAGTAGTTGAGATTGATCCTCGAAAGCGTCTTTTGGAAACCGATCTGGATGACAATCGAAAACCTTCACTGAAAAAATTTGTGTTGACGGAAAGTTTTGCTACCTACGATGTAAAATCGAATCAACCTCAAATTTTTTTGGCGGGTCAATTTCGAAAAAAATACGGTGGGGCAGATCGCTTCAACATTCAAGCCACCTATCTCAAAGATATTTACGGAGTGAATTTTTCCTATATGCGTTTGTTTGGGCAGGCCTTGGATCGACTGCGTTTGAGCCACGGATTGAGTTCTGGGATTTCGATCAACCGGGTCACCGACGACTACACTTCCGTGAGTACTTCCTCGGGTCCAACCGCCGTGTTGGTCGGAAACGAAGGATGGATCACAGCACTGACGATGAGTTATTTCTATGGAAACCAAGTTTCGTTCACCAATCCTCTCCAGGGAGGATATGGTTCGGTGAGTGCAAGTGTGGGAACCAAAGCCTTGGGAGGGGATCATGACTATTATCGAATTTCGACCAACCATTCCTGGATTCTTCCCTTGCATCCCAATCATTTGTTAGCTTTTCGAGCCAGAATCGGAACCTCAGGTGCGGATAGCATTCCAAGCCAGGTACAATTTCGATTGGGAGGAATTGATTCCATGAGAGGTCTGCCTCTGGACAACAGTCGCTTTACAGGCCGACATGTGTTGCTTCTTTCAGGAGAATATCGTCATTTTCTTTTCCAAGACTTCGACGTCAATTTTTGGTTGTTTCGTGTAAGATCGGTGCAGGGAGCGGTTTTTTCCAATGTGGGAAAAATTGCATATTCTGCACAAGAGCGCGCAGAAAAAATCATCAACCCCTCTGCACCAACCTCAAATTTTTGGGACCTGTTCAATGGATCCAATATGGAAGTGGATGTTGGATATGGTCTACGATTTCACATTGAATACTTTGGTGTATCCCCCAGTTTGATCACCTTTGATGTGGCTCGCGCCATCACAGAAGCCAATGCAGTGATGCAGTTTTATTTTGGCGTCACGCAGACGTTTTGAGGCAAAACATCTTTCGCTAGATCAAAAATTCATTCTCAAACACTGAGGGTGTTTCGAGAAGCAGAGGTTTTTTTCCGAGCAGAAGCTTTTTGTGTTTTGGCTGCATCGGTAGATTTGCCTTTTGTTTTTTGAGCTGGCTTGGTTGTGCTGCTTTTCTTTTTCTTTCCTGTTGCAGTTTTGACTTTCTTTTCTACTGCGTTGGCAAGATAGATTTTTTCAATGGCTTTTCGAAATTTTGGATCTTTGGCATCTTTTCGAATGGCCTCCATGATCGAAAACGTTTTGCTTGGATCGCAACTGTTGAAAACATCCCCATTGGAATTGAGCTGAATAAAAGGTGTATCGCGCTCTTTTTGCAAATCAACTTTGGACAAAAAGGACATGACGCCCAAAGCATTGGGAAACTTGAACTTAAGCGTGGGCTGGTCTTCGCTCAAATCATGAACGCGTTCCAAAATTTGATAGTTGTCGATCATTTTTTTGGCTTCCAATACCGTGAGAATATTTCGATCACGATAAGGGTCCAATTCCTGATTTTGAGGATCATATTCTACAAAACGAATATGGATACGACGATCACGCGTAAGTCGTGCAATTTCTACGATTTCATCTTCGTTGATTTCTTTGAGCAAAGTCACATTCAATCGAATGTCGCTGTATTTTAGTTTTTCAACTTTTTCTACACCGTCCAGCACTCGATACAAACTATCGTGCCCCGTAATGCGCTGGTACTTCATAAAATGAAGCGTATCAAAATTGACATCAACTTTTTTCAATCCCATTTTTCGCAAAGGATCTGCAAATGCTTTCAGGTGTGTTCCATTGGTGATCAAACGAACTTCGTTGATTTTTTTGCTTGCATGCGCAGCTTTGACAAAACTGGGCGCATCTTTGCGAAGAAGAGGTTCAGCCCCCTCGATCAAAACTTGATTGACTCCAAATTCTCCTACGATTTTGACAAACTTGTTTACATCGGAAGAACTCAGCGATTTTTTGGTTTCAAAAAATTCATTGTGGTGACCCAAAGCTTTGCAATAGAAACAACTCAGGTTGCATTCTCCTGTGATGGATAGTTTCAAAGTTCGAATATCGCCTAAGGGTTCAAAGTGCTTTGATGCTGCCACAAAAACGCTCCTCGCATTCGTTGTTGATAAAACCAAACTAAACCGTTGTAGACCACGCAGGTTTGAGTTAGCGATTCTATATAGAAATTCAAAACTCTTTGTCAAGCAATGCTTTTTATGACGCGCTGAACCTGAGCACGAAACGTGCTTTGCGAAATGTTGTGTTTATTTTTTTTGTCGATATTTTCGGAAGAGCCTGGTGATGATCCGTTTGCCGGCTTCATTGAGTTCAAGAAATTGAATCCCCATTCCTTTTCTTTTGTTTTTGTCGTTTTCGACCCACTTTACAATTCCTGTACCTTTGATGCTTTCTTCCTGATTTTTGACGCGAAACTCAAAATTAAGCTTGGTTCCAATGGGTTTTGGATCTTCGGTGAGCAAAAACAACCCGCCTTCGCTCAAATTCTCCAACAAAACTTGGTCCCGTTGATCTTCTTTTTGAAACAAAATTTTTACATTGCTCTCAAGAGAGATACGGGCAAATCTACGACGTTCATCACTCATGGGTTCTTACTTTCCACTATTTTTCGTATGCAAATGATGATAAGTTTTCCATCCAATTGCCATCACGAAGTAGTGGCTCAATTGTAAGCGAGATGACTCAAAAATGGAAAAAAACTTTGGCGAATCTTTTTTTGGGTTTTGCCGTTGCGGTTGGATTGATCACAAGCGTAGTCCTTGGTTACTTTTACGTAAACCTACCTTCCATTGAAACCCTTCGAGACTATCAACCCTTTTTGGCCACAGAAGTTTTTTCCCGGGAATACATCAAAATCGGTGAATTTTTTCAGGAGCGTCGCGTGTTCGTTCCCATGGAAGAAATTCCTCCCATGGTGATCAATGCTTTTTTGTCTGCGGAAGATTCTGATTTTTATGAGCATCGCGGAGTCTCTCCCATTGCGATTGTCAGGGCCATGATCAAAAATGCGATTGCCGGGTACAAAAAGCAAGGGGGAAGTACCATCACGCAGCAAGTGGCTCGCGGAGTTTTGCTTTCACGGAAAAAAAGTTATACGCGAAAAATTCGGGAGGTGCTCCTGGCCTTGAAAATGGAGCGACACCTGACCAAAAATGAAATCTTAGAAATCTACCTGAATCAAGTGTACCTAGGCCACAGCAGCTATGGTGTTCAGGCGGCGGCGAAAGTGTATTTCAACAAAAACCTTAAGGAACTTACCATTGGTGAAACGGCAATTTTGGCAGGGTTGACCAAAGCTCCCAGCCGAGACAATCCTCACACAAGCTTGGAGAAGGCCAAAGGTCGACAAGCCTATGTGCTCAGCCGTTTGGTGAGCGAAGGTCATATTTCTGAGCAGGAAAAAAAAGACGCGCAAAATGAATTGATTGTGGTTCAGTCTGAAAGCGATTTGAATCTTTCAGTTGCACCCTATTTTGTGGAAAGCATTCGACGCTATGCCATGAACAAATATGGTGCGGAACGAGTTCTGGGTGATGGGCTGCAAATCATCACCACTCTCAAATACGATGCGGCCATGGCCGCCGACAAGACTCTTCGTGCGGGGGTCATCGAGCTGGATCAGCGTCAAGGATATCGAGGCCCTCTAAAAAAAGTAGAAGAGTCTGAGATGGCCCAGGAAATGGATCGACTCAAAACCGAACAAGGTCAGATGATGCTTGGTCAAGACCAAACTTATGAAGCCCTGGTCACAGAAGTCTCCGACAAAAACGGAACCGTTCGCATCGATACAGGAGCTCAAGCCGGATGGATTTCTCTTTCAAGCATGGAGTGGGCTCGAACCCCCAATGCACAAGTGTTTTGGGAATACGCAAAAGTGAAAAAACCTTCTCAAGTCCTCGCCAAAGGAGATTTGATTCAGGTGCGGTGGCTGGAAACCCGCAATGATCAGCAGTGGTTTGCTCTTTTTCAGGAGCCCAAAGTACAGGGCGCGTTGGTGGCCATGGATCCTTATACCGGTGCGGTGATTGCCATGAAGGGTGGGTATGACTATCGTGAAAGTGAGTTCAATCGAATTTTGCAAAGCACCCGACAGCCTGGATCGAGTTTCAAACCTTTCATCTATTCCGCAGCGTTGGACCACGGATATACTCCTGGTAGCATCATTGTGGATGCCCCGTTGGTCTATGATGACCCCACCACAGAATTTCGATGGAAGCCAAAAAATTATGGCGGAAAATTTTATGGAGATACCATTTTTCGGGATTGTTTGATTCAATCTCGAAACGTTCCCACGATCAAAATTGTTCAAGATATGGGAATCGATACGGTCATCGATTACGCCAGACGGTTTGGATTTTCCACCGAGCTTGATCGCAATTTTTCCTTGGCCCTGGGGTCTTCAACGGTATATCCCATTGAACTCGCACAAGCATATTCGGTATTTGCCAATGGGGGCACCCGCCCAACCTATTTCATGATCAAAAAAATCATCGACAAAGATGGAAACATTTTGGAGCAACATAGTTTTGATGATCCTGCCTTGGATTTGGATGCTCAACTTGTGCAACGAGAAATCATGCAAGACAAAAAGCACAAACAAGAACAAGCTATTTTGCAAGGGCTGCAAGAGGAAGACAATCTAGCTCAGGGATACGTCATCACACCTCAAACCGCCTACATGATCACTCACCTTCTCAAAGAAGTAATCACGGCAGGAACGGGTCGCCGTGCTCTAAAATTGGGTCGGCCTGCAGCAGGAAAAACTGGAACCACCAACGACAACTACGATGCTTGGTTTGTGGGATACACACCTCAGTTGGTGACGGTGGTGTGGATGGGATTTGACCAAGCTCAAGATCTTGGCGCGCTGGAAGGTGGAGGGCGAACGGCAGTGCCTGTGTGGAATGATTTTATGACCATCACGCTCAAGGACGAACCAAGAATTGATTTTGATGTTCCTTCAGGACTGGTGTTTGCACAAATTGATCCAAAAACTGGAAAACTCGCCAACGAACGAACCAATGATCCGATTTTTGAAATTTTCCGTCAAGGCACTCAGCCGACCGGTGTTTCGGATCAATCGATGGGTTCGTCTCAGTCACAAGATTTCTTTTTGGAGGAATAGTCCACATTGCTTCTCGCCATGCACAAACAGAGTTTGGGTATCGTGTGTTGCATTCTTCTTTCTTCCTGTGCAAAACACATTTCTGATTCTTCTGTTACGCCGTACAGAAAACCTCAGGTGATTTTGCATTCTCAACCCTTGGGAGATGGCGGTTTTTTGAGTCGCGATTTGTTCCGAAGCTACTGGACTCCACCTTCCTCGGATGACGACTTGATCACCGTTGGAGTTGTCTTGTCCGAAAAAGAAATTCGTTTTCGCAGTGACCAAAATTTTTTGATTCGTGTGTACAATGATCAGTCTTCCATGGATATTGCATCCCCTGGTGGTGTGTTGTGGAGGGTCAAGGATCTTACCATTACTCGGCCTCCACTGATTCGCTATTTTGCGATCTCAGATGAAGTCCTTCTTCACCAGGGAAAAAATCCTGATGAATCCAAAGCACAGGCTCTTCGCGATCAAGGATTTTCGTTTGCAAAGTGGGTGGGTCCTCCCAAAATGGATGCGATCAAAAAGCCCTCCAGACTGCAACGATGGTTTTTGTCGTATCACTCTTTCAAGGATAAATCTTCGGCAGATCATTTTTGCGGTCATCAAAAAAACACCAATAAACTTTCTTGCAAGGTCATCTCCCGCGTGGGTCTGCCTCCTCAAGGCTCAGGAATTCTCAAGGCTCATCAAAGTTCGTTTGTGAAAGGGTTCGAAGGCATCATCGAAATCATTTCGCCCGATGCACCCATTGAAGTGTTGGAAGTCAAAAACGATATCATGAGCAACGAACTTTCTCATGGCCAGCTGTACGGACCCAGATTGTTCATCATTCCCAATGCAGAAGGAAATTTTTCGATGGTTCAGCAAACCCAATTCACGGACTATCTTGAAGGCGTGGTTCCTGCCGAAACTTTTCCCAATGCACATTTGGAAGCTCTCAAAACCCAGGCCATCATTGCACGAACCTATGCACTCAGTCACGCACCCATAGAATTTTCGTCCATGCCTTTTTTCACCTGTGCGAGTACACGATGCCAGGTGTATCGAGGACAAAAAATAAAAACCTCCCGCACGAACATGGCGGTGGAACAAACCAAAAACCTGGTGCTCCGGGAAAGAGATGGAAGCTTCGCCCAGACGTATTATCATTCGGTGTGTGGTGGACACACGGAAAACAAGGTTTCAAGTTTGGGGGGACAGTCGGTCGCCTACCTCAAAGGTGTGACCGATCGAGCTTCAGACCAAGGGTTGGATCTGCACAAAACCCACGATGTTCGGGAATTCATTCTTCATCCTCAGCAGTCCTATTGTGAAGTCTCTTCCTATTCTCCCAAATCAAAATATCGTTGGAACAAAACCTTTTCTCATCGGGATCTTCGTGCCATAGCCAAAAATGTAGGTTTGGCAGAAGATCTTGAAGAAATCGAGATTTTACGGAGGGGGGTTTCAGGGCGTGTAGAACGTATGCAATTGTCCACACGAACGCAGAAAAAGACCCTGTATGGCGAGCTAACCATCCGCAATGCTTTTGAAAATTTGCCTTCCTCTTTGTTTGTGATGGATCTCCACAAAAGCGGATCCTCCATCCATACAGCAACCTTCCATGGGGGCGGATTTGGACATGGCGTGGGTCTGTGCCAAATCGGTGCCATTGGAAGAGCTGAAAAAGGTCAATCCTTTCAGACCATTCTGCAAGCGTACTACCCTGGATTGATTCTGGATGAGATTGTTCCCTAGGTCCCCTTCGTGGTAGAATGATAAGATCTATATAATATAGATAACCAAGATCAAAAAAGGGGTGCAAAAACATCATGGCCTTGACGTCCTTGCAAGACACAGAGCAAATTGAACGACAGCTCAAGGAATTCGTCACCTTGACCGATGAACTGAAGATCAAGTACGAGCAGTATTTTCTTGGACTTATCAAAGAAGAACCCTTTCAAATGCGGGAAAAGGCCAAGAAAATGGCCAGAGACTACTATACGACCGCCATTCAGAACGCGGGATTGAAATTTCGATTTGCCCAGGCCCTGGCCAAATACAACACCTACTCCACACTCTGGGATCGGACCCTCAAACAAATTGAAGAGGGTTCCTATCAACGAGATTTGTTCAAAGCGCGCCTTCGCTCTCAATCACATTCGAAAACCGCCCCAAAGACATCCTCAGAGCGAACCAAATCCAAGGAAATCCATCGACTGTATGATGATTATCAAAAAGCTTTGGGCAAAAAATTGGATTTTGGAGCCTTCGAGCGAAACATTGCCCCCAAGATCATGGCCATCAAAGAACGAACCAAAGAAAAGGACATTCACATCAAGATCGTTCGAGAAGGCGAAAAAATTCGAGTCAAAGCCTTTCGGAAAAAAGAATCCAGTTCCTAGTCATACTTATTTTTCATCTCGTGCTCCACAGAACTCTGTTGACGAAAGATGCAAAGGCCGTTAACAATGGCCCGCTTGTGCTAAAAAAACAACTCAAAGAAACACTGACCCTGGCGTGGCCGATCATCATTTCACAATTGATGGGGGTGGCCATGGGAACGATTGATACGATCATGGTAGGTCGAGTTGGATCGCGTCCCCTTGCGGCCATGGCGATGGCCAATACCCTGCTTTATTTTTCTTTTGTCTTTTGTTTTGGCGTTCTCAATGCACTCAATCCTTTGATCAGTGAACGGTTTGGGGCCAAAAAACTGGAAGAAATTCCATCGTTGGTTCGACAAGGTTTTCGTTTGGCATTGTTGTTCGCGGTGATGGCGATTGCCCTGTTTTATTTTTCCAAACCCGTTTTCATCGTCATGAAACAACAGATAGAATTGATTGATTTGGGAAGAGATTATTTGAGTTATGTTGCATGGGGAATGCCGCAGCTGTTTTGTTTTTTGGTCATGCGTTTGTTCATGGAATCGGTATCGGATCCCAAACCCTCGATGTATGCATCACTTCTTGGAATCATGCTCAACATTGGATTCAACTATGTTTTGATCTATGGACATTTTGGTTTTCCCGCCATGGGGGTTCGAGGTGCGGGTTTGGCCACATCCATCGTTCACACCGCGATGTTTGTGTTTTCGTTGATCTACATCCAAACCTCACACAAATACAAAGATCTTCGTGTATTGAATGGTCCTTATTCTACCGATTGGGTCATGATCAAAAAAATCCTTGCCGTGGGACTTCCGTTTGGATTGAGTTGGACTTCTGAAATTGTATTTTTTATTTTTACTTCCCTTCTTGTGGGCATGCTTGGTCACATGGAATTGGCCGCTCATCATGTAGCCATCAATTTTTGCGCCACCGTGTTCATGTTCTGTGCTGGGATCGCCATGGCGGTTTCGGTTCAAATTGGTCAAGCCAGGGGGCGTGGGGATTGGCATCTGATTCGTGGTCATGCAACTCTTGGATATGGACTGGTGGTGGTGATCGGATTGTTTTTCGCGATGTTGATTTTTTCGATTCCAGACGCTGTGGCCAAAATTTATACGCGTGATGTGGATTTGGTGAACATGGCCAAGCCACTTCTGCTCATTGGAGCCTTTTTTTTGGTGACCGATGGTGGACAAGCCATGGGCATGAATAGCCTCAAAGGAATGAAAGACACGCGTGTACCGATGATCAATTCCATTTTTTCCTATTGGCTGGTTGGAGTTCCCATTTGTTATGTTCTGTGTTTTCATTTCAACCTTCGACAAGAAGGGGTTTGGTGGGGAATGGTGGTTTCGTTGACCGTGGCCGCAGCGATGCACGCAGCTCGTTTTTATTGGATCACAAGGAAAAGGGTCGCATAGATCAAAAATCCATGCGACCCTTTTTGGGGAAGGCATCTTGTCTCGATGCCATGGAAATTGGTTTTTTTATTCTCCTTGGATGGTGATTTTCTTTTGTGACGTGACCGTGGTGCTTTTGGGCAGCGTCACATTCAACACACCTTTGGCAAACTTAGCTTGAACTTTTTCTTCCTCAACCTCGGTGGGAAGTGCAAAACTTCGAGAAAAGGTTCCAAAGCTTCGTTCAACCACAAAATTGTTTTCATTTTCTTTTTTGGTTTCGTATTTTTTCTCACCTTTGATCGTCAACACTCCATCGTGGATGGTGAGCTCAACATCTTTTTCTGTGAGTCCTGGAAGCTCTGCATGCAAGGTGATTTCTTTTTCACTTTCCTTGATGTCTACAGCAGGAACAAACCCAAACGTAGAGCTTGTTTTGGCCGTGCCAGATTGAAAATGATCGAACAGATCATTGACTTCACTCCACAGAGAATCAATGCTGGGTCGCGTATGCCATCGATCGAGATGATTTCTTCGAAACGGTGAAAATTTTACTAAGGTCATGATAAAACTCCTTTCAAAATTCTTATACTCACAAAAAAGTCACCGATGTGACTTTGTCAAGAGGTAAGGTTTTGGAGCTCATTTGTGGCTTGTCAAGGCCAAGTAGTGTATTTTTCTAGGACTCAATTGATGCATCAAAGGATTTCATGAAAAAAAATCAACTACAACAAGGACCTTACCTATTGGCCGAAACCATGGTGAACGCAGGGCATACCAAAAGTTTTGAAATTCCAGCGTTTCGATTGCCCACACAAACCATGATCTCTCTCCCCATTCATGTGATTCATGGCGTTCGGCCGGGACCTACGTTGGGACTTTGCGCAGCGATTCATGGAAATGAAATCAATGGAATTGAAACCATTCGAAGAATCACGCAAGTCATCGATCCAAAAAAGCTTTCGGGAACCATCATTGCAACTCCCGTGGTGAACGTGTTTGGATTTATCAATGACTCTCGATATCTGCCCGATCGCAGGGATTTGAATCGAAGTTTTCCAGGTTCAAAACGAGGTTCCATGGCTTCACGACTGGCTTTTTTGTTCCGGACCGAAGTGGTGGATCGATGCAACTACATCATTGATTATCACACAGCCTCGGTGGGGAAAAAAAACTATCCTCAAATTCGCTGCGATTTGTTTGATGGGGATTCCAAAGAATTGGCCAAAGTCTTCAATGCCCCTTTGATTTTGCATTCCAAAAAGATTGCGGGATCTCTGCGAGAACTCGCGGTAGAAAATGAGTGCAATTTGCTGGTCTATGAGGGAGGTGAGCCCAGTCGCTTTGATGAAAAGGCCATCTCTCTTGCGGTTCGAGGGACGTTTCGTGTGCTCAGCAAATTGAAGATGCACCCCGCTGTGACCGAAAGTCACAAAGAAGATCTCAAGATCAAGACTCTGATCTGCAATGAAACCAGTTGGATTCGGGCCCCACGGAGTGGAATCTTTCGGGCCAATTACAAATTGGGGGAACGGGTCAAAGACAAGTGCGTACTCGGGACCATCAACGATATTTTTGGAAATTCCCTTGGAAATGTACGCAGTCACATGAATGGAATTGTGGCGGGAATCGCCACCAACCCCTCGGTTCATCAAGGGGATGCCTTGATTCACATTGGTCGAATCAAGGAAGCCTCGTAGCGTTTTCGCAAAAGCCCTTTTCAAAACCATTGTCGCAGCTTGGGTGATCGTGGCGAAAAATGGCCCAACGGACGTATGGGGGACGGTGCTTATATTATAATAATTTCAAATAGTTAGTTCATGTTCTCGTTGGCACGGGTTTTGAGATGTAATTCAGTGATGAATACTGTGGAGGACAATACCATGTTTGGAACCTTATCAACCCGAGCGCTGCGGATCAGCTTGTGTGGGGCTTTTTTGATGGCCTGTCAGCAAGTGCCTGAAGCCGGAAACGGAAATTTTGGACAATCGAGCTATTCTTCGGGTGTAACCTGCTCGGATGGATCCACTTCATGTACGGTGCTCAATTACACTGACATCAACACCTTTCTTAACAGCATCGGTTATACAACCAAGAGCGATTTGGAAAACATTTCATTTTACAATGGCCTGCTCAACGAATGCAAAATCCGCTGTGTAGACAATGTGGATAGCTCTTGTTTGAGCGGAACCTATCCAAACCAAACCATTGCCAGCACCGGAAAATGTTCTGAATATACAACCGGCTGTGCCAACCAGTGCGAACAGTTTTTGGGGAGCATGCTTTCCGATGAAAATGTTCCTGTGGAAATTCCTAGCAATTACTATGCGGTTCGCGTGGAAGTGGATTTTTGTTCTGACTTTGGACAGAACTATTTGGTGATGGAAGGTCAGACCATGAGATTTGGAAAAGTGCGCGGAGATGTGTTGCCGAGCACAGGTCCTTTGGGTTCTTTTTTGCTTCCTACACCCAATGACATCGGTCATGGACTGCATTGCAAAGGTGTGAACAATGGAAACACACGAGGCAATGCTCCGATCCGATTCTATCCCATGCACACAACTTCTGTAACGGTGTTGGACGGCTCTGGGGCTTCAAAATCTGTGAGCATTTTGCCCATGACGCAAAAATCTCAAAACATGATTGCAAAGAACTATCGCAACCCCGGAGAGACTTCATTTGGTCTTCGAGAATTTGCAGATGTGTCGCCTTTGAACCATGTGGTGTGGGTGGCACAAGACATCGAAGATTTGGGCGATGTTGAAGTGAGCGGTGTTCTCAAGCGAGCCATCAAACACATGGAAGTGTATGACAACGGGCTGATGCAATCCGGGCACTCTCTGGCGTTGGAGTGGTGGCAGTGGCTGCCCAAAGGAAAGCAAACCTTGAGTTTTATGGTTTTCATTCCTCCTTATCCTGACAACACAGGAGTGTTGTAAGAGTGGAGCAAAGAGCAAACGAGATGTACATCATGAAAGGAATGCACCAACATATGAAACGAGCACTGACATTGATGATCCTGGGCCTGGGCTTTTATGCCTGCGGGAATGGATTCAGTGATTCTGTTCCTGGTAGAAAATACCAAAGTTCGTTGGAGGCTCCTTTTGGAGTGGCCACTCAATCGCTGTCCGATGATTCGATCAAAATTGTGTGGAGCAATCCAAATGTAGATGGTGTGTATCAAATTGGAATTGAGAAACGGGAAATTCTTTCCACCAATACATCTATTTTTACGCAAGTGGCATTGGTGAGTCAGACGCAAGAATACACCGTGACAAGTCTTTTGCCCAACACCTCGTATGAATTTCGATTGTACATCGCCACGATCGAAGGAAAAAGTGACTACGCGATCGTGTCTGGAACAACCCTCGCAGGGCCAGGATCCGGGGCACCCGATCCGATCAATACGCCTGTGACCATCACTTTGACCAATGCTTCTTCTCCTTATGAAGTGACCTTGCATTGGACACATGCGGATCCTTCCAGTGTGGACTACTATTTTGTGACCAAACGTGAAAACAACACACAAAAAATTTCCGATTACTCGATGTCTGGAAATGGTTCGGTGACCTTGGTCGACAATGCGTCCAACGCATATTTTATGTATTCGGGTTCCTATCTTGGATTTCAAAACGGTGGATACCACTACGAAATCAAAGCTTGCAATCAAACCGCCAACGCGTGTTCAGCAGCTGTGGTTGCAGACATCGTGATTCAAAACGCTGGAACCATCAAACCTGCGATCAGTACATTTTCGGCTACCCAAAATGTTCCAAACCAAGTGGATTTGACGTGGTCATTCACACAGGGTGGAAGTTGGTCAACCGCAACCAGCATTGCATTGACACGAAATGGATTGAGCTCGTCTCTGTATTCATGGAGTGCAAGCTCGGGAACGCAGCCTTCTTCCGGTGGAAGTGCAAGCGATACATCTGCAACTCCAGGAACAAGCTATACCTACACGCTGACCATCAACTACACCGATGGTTCCAGCACCTTTTTGAACGCAACCGGAAAAGCAGTTTCGCCAAGTGTAACTCAGATGTCTCCGGCCACCAACATCGCGACCGCGGTGAACACGTACAAACCCAATCAAACTTCGACAACGGTTTCATGGAAACACAGCAGTTCGCAAGTTACAGCGAGTGATTTTGTGATCAAGTTGGTGTACGGTGGAACAACGTCGATTCCTTCGGCGAGCATCTCTTACAACAGCAACACGCAAACCTTTTCGTTGAATGGATATCAGATCAACTGTCCTTCGGTGGCAAGTGAATATGATGTGGCCAAAATCTCGATTCAGGTGACGGACCCCAACAACGTCAAAACCGATTCGAATCTTGCGTATTCGGCCGACATCAAATGCTACAACAAAATTCCCAAACCTGTACTCAATACGTACATCATCATGATGCCCATCCAAGGAAGCAGCCAACCCAATCATTACAACATGCAGATGGGATTTAGCTACTACAATGGTGGAGCATCCGTGATCACTTTTAGTAGCTTCAATGTGAAGTACCGCATCGGAACAGATTTCAACAACGATGGTGTGGTGGACAACTGGGGAGGACTCAATACTCTGAGTTCTTCGGCTGTGACCAACAATGGGTCCAACAATTTTGAAGTCAACTACGATACTACATGTGCAAGCAATCAGTACTTTGAATACCAAGTACAGGCCGTGAGCACACAAAGTGGCAAGAGCTCGGATTTTGTGACACTCGCCAAAAAATGCCCATAAAACAGACAAGAGCCCGTGAATTTGGTAGGGGTGAGAGAGTTGACGGGAGGGGGAAACGATGTACTCTAGGAAAATGAAGGCGCCCAAAAAGCCTGGGGATCGGTCCAATGAGATCGACGCAATCGCAGATCAGTTTTTGAAGCGAACGCAACGGGATCAACGTTTTGAAAGTTCGTACTCATGGGAAGATGAGGATGAAGAAGGCGATACTCAGCCCATTCTAAAAGAAGAACGTTCCAAAGAGTTGTCCTCTGGGACAGCTTCCATCGATTTGAGATCGGGCAATCCCCGCAATCGACTCACGGCTTATTTGTGGTCATGGGTGTTTCCTTTTGGTGGGTTGTTTTATACAGGCCACATCATTACGGCTTTGCTTTTGCTTTTTGGAATGAATGTTAGTTTTTTTGTTTTTTTGGGACTAATTCGGCCAGAATCCAGAGGCATTTTTGTGTCTACCTTTCGAGGGTGGGAATGGCTTTTTTCTCAATCTTGG
Organism: Bdellovibrionota bacterium; assembly: GCA_041391365.1. Taxonomy (GTDB): domain Bacteria; phylum Bdellovibrionota_G; class JALEGL01; order JALEGL01; family JAGRMV01; genus JAGRAX01. The sequence goes on from JAWKOC010000003.1 coordinate 304,833, forward strand.
GCTCTTTCAGCCTTGGTGGTCGCGACCTACGGACTGTGGACACTTGGTTTTTTGTTGCCCCCCTATTTGGTTCATCGAAAAGGCAAAAGAGAGTTGGGATCCTCTCTTCGAGATTGGTTGTGGAACTGGTTGCCCATTTGTCACCACTATTCAAAAAGTCATTGGTTTTCTGCCAGTGTGTTGCATCTGGCTTTGAGTTGGATCTTGGTGTTTCCTTTGATTGCTTTTTTACCGTGGGTCCGGGGAATCACGATTTCTGATTCGCACTATCAACATTTTTTCTCGTGGGGCTTGCCCGCGTTTGGAAGCGCATTGATTTTGTTTGTTCTCGCAATGGCGCAGCGTTGGTTTGCCTTGATGTTTTCTCAAAAAGGATTTTCCAGACTTTTGGGAATCTTGGTCTACACCACCGTATTTGGATTTTTGATTTTGTTTTTTGTGGGCTCGACAGTAAGCAAAAATACAGGGGATGAACCCAACCAAGTTCGAAGGTTTTTGAATGTTTTCGAATCCAAAGGCTTTGGTGACACAGCCTCTTGGCTGGAAAACATTCTCAACCAAAATCTTCCATAAAAAGTACCTGGCACCTTTTCAATCCAAAGGTGCCAAGTACTTTTGGACTAGCGTTGCGTAGTATAGTCTTCAATCCACTCGTTGAGATTGCAAACCAAAGCCACAGCTTGGCTGGGCTCTTCCAAAATGGATTCATAGATTTCTTGCAAAAAATGGGTGGGTTCCAAACAACTTGCCCCACAACGGAAGGTGGGAATTTCAACTTCGCAAAAGGTCGTGAGCAACGAATTCGTAAAGGCCTGACCACGGGTCATGTCCTTTCCAAGATACGCATCGGATGGCCCTTGTGCCTTTTCGTCCATCACACCCACCCATAGGGTATGGTCTTCAGAATTGATTTGAATGGAGCAAATTTGATTCTCTTTTTTGGATACCAATTGAATGTTCACTTTTCCTGCATTCACGTCCAACGACGGTTGCAACGAATCTTGATTGATGATGTCGGTTTTTTTCCCTGAACAAGGATACTCTTGTGCAAAACATGACCAACTTGCCATCACACTCAATGCAAACCCCATAACCACACGATTTTTTTTCATAGAACCCCCCATTTGTTGAATAATTATGCACAATCTTCTAGCGCCGGTGCGCACCCGTTGTCAATGGAAAAATCAATGTGCTTTTTTGTCTATTTTTGATGGGGATCAGGCGAAAAAGCATTTTGGGTCTCTTGGGATGGGCGATGAAGCGATCGGAATCTGCTTTGCAGTCGTTGCATCCAAGATAAATGATGACAACGTCCAAAGGAAATTGGCTATCCATCCTGTGATTTGCTCACTTAGGCCGTAAATATTTCCACTATCAATGTAGGTACATTGATGATTTTGGATCCCTTGAAAAAGAATCTCAGAAAAATCTTTGGTGCGTAGAAATGGTTCACGAAGATCATCGGATACTTTTCCTCCGATGCCCTATTTTCCCAATCCATTTGCTCTGTTCATCATAAAACCGTTTTGCATTAGGCCTGTACCCGGTACAAAATCGCCAAAAGTGTACCGGGTGCAAAAAGGGGAATTTGGTGCCAGATCATTTCCGGACACCGAAAATCGGTCTAAGGATTTTGTTCGACCTCTGAATACAGGTCAGATTAACTCAGCTTGGGCTTGAAGCCAGTCTCGCGTGGCGAAGAGTTCTTCGCGCTGCTGAACAGAAACATCTGGGGAGAGAAGTTGGGTTTCCAATTCTTCACGCTGTGCTTTGAGTCGATCGACATCAATGTCAGTGGCAAATGCGGCCTGATCGGCAAGGATCATCACCTTGTTGTCGCTGACTTCAAAAAATCCCCCTCGAAGGGCCATTTTTTTGTCACCTTCGGTTTGATGAATGGTGATCACACCTGCTCCCAACTGCGAAACCAGATGCGCATGTTCTGTCAAAAGACCCGTTTGTCCTTTGCTGCTCGGAACATACACATCCAAGCATGTGCCTTCAAACACATGCTTGGAGGGTGTGACAATGATGATGTCGATCGTGCTCATATCCGGTTATTTGCTTTCTTGCGCCATCTTTTTGGCTTTTTCCACAGCTTCTTCAATGGTTCCAACCATGTAAAAAGCTTGTTCAGGAAGATCGTCATGTTGACCTTCGGCAATGGATTTGAACCCTTTGATGGTGTCTGCAAGTTTCACGTATTTTCCAGGTGAACCTGTGAATTGCTCCGCCACAAAGAATGGCTGAGAAAGGAACTTCTGGATTTTTCGTGCACGAGAAACCACGAGTCGATCTTCTTCCGAAAGTTCGTCCATCCCCAAAATGGCGATGATGTCTTGCAAGTCTTTGTACTTTTGCAAGATGTTCTGCACACTTCGAGCCGTGTTGTAATGTTCCAATCCCACCACTTGAGGATCCAAAATCCGTGATGTGGAATCCAAAGGATCCACTGCAGGATAAATCCCAAGTTCTGCAATTTTCCGCGAAAGCACGGTGGTTGCATCCAAGTGAGAAAAGGTCGTTGCAGGTGCAGGGTCTGTCAAATCGTCCGCAGGTACATACACCGCTTGTACAGAGGTGATCGAACCTTTTTTGGTCGATGTGATTCGCTCTTGCAACGCTCCCAAGTCAGTGGACAAGGTCGGCTGATATCCTACAGCCGAGGGGATTCGTCCGAGCAATGCCGATACTTCAGAGTTGGCCTGAGTGAATCGGAAAATGTTGTCGATGAAAAGAAGCACGTCCTGTCCTTCTTCGTCACGGAAATATTCCGAAACCGTCAGCGCGGTCAATCCCACTCGCGCACGAGCTCCAGGGGGTTCGTTCATCTGACCGTACACCAGAGCTGCTTTGTCGATTACGCCGCTTTCTTTCATCTCCATCCAAAGATCGTTCCCTTCGCGGGTTCGTTCTCCCACACCGCCGAACACAGAGTATCCCCCGTGTTTGGTGGCGATGTTGTGAATGAGTTCCATGATCAAAACAGTTTTGCCCACTCCAGCACCTCCGAAGAGTCCAATTTTTCCTCCTCGCTGGTAAGGGGCCAAAAGATCCACAACTTTGATTCCTGTTTCAAAGGCTTGGACACTGGTGTCTTGATCTTCATAGCTGGGAGGTTGTCTGTGGATCGGAAATTTTTGATCCGCTTTGATGGGCCCTGCTTCGTCTACAGGTTCACCCACCACGTTCATGATTCGTCCCAAAGTTGCTTTTCCAACAGGAATGGAAATAGGGTTTTCTGTGTTTTTCACAGTCATGCCCCGAACCAAACCTTCGGTGGAGTCCATCGAAATGGTTCGTACCGTAGAATCACCTGTATGCTGGGCGACTTCCAACACCAAGTTGTCTTCTCGGTCATCGATTCCAGGGTTGGTTACGGTGAGAGCGGTGTTGACAGGTGGCAAGCTTCCTTTTGGAAACTCGACATCCACGACCGCCCCGATGACTTGTTTGATTTTTCCTGTGATCATTTGTGTTGCCATAATTGTTCTCTTTTCTTTTTCCTATCCACTCTACCCTTGGGTTCTCTTATTCCACGTTACTGAATGGCCTCCGCACCCGAAATGATTTCTACGAGTTCGTTGGTGATGGCCGCCTGGCGCACACGGTTCATGTGCAAGGTTAGACTATCAATCATTTCCCCCGCATTTCGTGTGGCTGCATCCATCGCCGTCATTCGCGCGCCATACTCGCTGGCAAGCGAATGCAAACTGGCCTGATAAAAACTTCCTTCGATGGCTTTGGGGAGCAAAATTTTGATGATTTGTGTTTTGCCTGGTTCAAAGAGATAGTCCGCTGTGGATTGAAGTTGCTCTTCCCCTTCTTGTTTGGGCTGTTGCAACGGCAATAACGTTACATTTTTTGGTTTTTGAGTCATCACCGAATGGAATTCATTGTAAAGCAATTCGATGCAACTGACTTGATCCTCCAAAAAAGCTTGCGTGAGTTTTTGGCACAGCTCCAAGGATTTTTGATGAGAAAAATCCGTCCAATAGGAGTCCACAATCGTTTCGACTTTGTGTTTTCTCTGTTTGAAATAGGCCGAAGCTTTTTTTCCAATCACGATCAGCGAGGTTTCATAGGTTTCATCCCGAAGCATGTGTTCGGCTTTGCGAAACAAACTGGAATTGAACGCGCCACAAAGACCACGATCGGAGGAAAACACAACGATCCATCGTTTTTTTCCTTCTTTGGATTCTAGCAATGGATCAATGTCGGTACCCGCACTGGCCAAAAGTTTGGAGAGCAATTCTCTGACTTTTTCCTGATACACGCGACTTTGAGATACAGCTTCCTGACTGCGACGGAGTCGAGCCGCGGCCACCATCTTCATCGCGCGCGTGATCTTCTGCGTGGACTGCACGCTTCGGATTCGGTTTCGGATTGCTTGTAAGTTTGCCATGAAAAATTACAATCCTTTTTTCACGGGGTTGAACACTTTTTTGAATTGGTTCAATGCAACTTCCAAGCTCTTTTTCACGTCTTCGTTGACTTCACCTTTGTCCCGAATCATGTGCAACACGGTTGCGTGTTTCTCAGTCATGAACTCCAAAAGTTCTTTCTCAAACTGAGATACGGCCCATGTTTCATACTCGTCCAAAAATCCATTGATCGCCGCGTAAACCACGACCACTTGTTTTTCTACAGGGTAAGGAGCATACTGACCTTGTTTGAGAATTTCCACCAATCGCTCTCCACGAGCCAATTGTTTTTGGGTGGCGGCATCAAGGTCGGAGCTGAACTGCGAAAATGCAGCAAGTTCACGATACTGCGCCAATTCCAATCGCAAGGTTCCAGCAACTTTTTTCATGGCTTTGATTTGTGCTGATCCACCAACACGAGATACCGAAAGACCCACGTTGATCGCAGGTCGAACACCCGCGTAAAACAAATCGGATTCCAAATAAATTTGTCCATCGGTGATGGAGATCACGTTGGTGGGAATGTATGCAGAAACATCTCCTGCTTGAGTTTCAATGATGGGAAGTGCTGTCAAAGATCCAGCGCCCAATTCATCACTGAGTTTTGCAGCCCGCTCCAAAAGTCTGGAGTGAACGTAAAACACATCTCCAGGATAAGCTTCCCGACCTGGAGGACGTCGAAGCAAGAGTGACAATTGTCTGTAAGCGACGGCGTGCTTGGAAAGATCATCGTATACGATCAATGCGTGCATGCCATTGTCTCGGAAATATTCTCCAATCGCGACGCCAGAGTAAGGTGCAATGAACTGCATGGGAGCAGATTCAGATGCGTTGGCAGCCACTACGGTTGTGTATTCCATGGCGCCATGACGAGCAAGCTTGTCCACCACTTGAGCCACTGTGGATTGTTTTTGTCCGATGGCCACATAAATGCAATACACATTCAAACCTTTTTGGTTGATGATCGTGTCAATGGCTACGGCAGTTTTTCCGGTTTGTCGGTCCCCAATGATGAGCTCTCGTTGACCTCGACCAATGGGAACCATGGAATCGATCGCTTTGAGTCCTGTTTGCAATGGCTCGTGCACAGATTTTCGTGTGACAATTCCAGGAGCTTTGAGTTCTACACGTCGTTGTTCGGTGGCTTTGATTTCCCCTTTGCCGTCGATGGGTTGTCCCAAGGCGTTGACCACGCGGCCCACCAATTCTTTTCCCACAGGAACTTGAGCGATTTGTCCGGTGCGTTCTACGACATCACCTTCTTTGATCATGGTGTCGTTTCCAAAAAGCGTGGCACCGACATTGTTTTCTTCCAAGTTGAGGGCCATTCCATAAACGCCATGAGGAAACTTAAGAAGCTCACCCGCCATCACGTTTTCGAGTCCATAGATTCGAGCAATCCCATCTCCTACGGAAATGACTTTTCCGGTTTCGGAAACTTCCATGCGTTTGTTGTAATCAAGAACTTGCGTTTTGATCAGCTGTGAAATTTCTTCTGCACGTATGTTCATGTGTTTTTCCTTCTCTATGAATGACTTTTTGCCATTCGGTGTAAATATCCCAAAACAGAAGCATCATAGACCACGCCCCCAACGTTCGCGACCAGGCCTCCGATCAAGGTTTGATCTTCTTGGATTTCCATTTGGATTTCTTTGCCCAAGGTTTTTTCCAAAGCTTTAGAAATGTTTTCCTGCTGTGTTTTGCTTAAGGGAAAGGCGGTTCGAATCAAAGCCAAGGTTTGTTGGTTTCGTTCCCGAAGAGCCAGGTCAAAAGCCTGTGCAATGTCGCCAATCAAATGCAGGTGATTCATGCTCACCAAGGTCATGACAAATCTTGCGACATAGTCGGAACATTTGTGTTTGGAAAAAATCTTTTTCAGAATCTCTTCCTTTTCTTGCAAATTGAACACGGGATTGTGAAAAAATTCTTTGTTTTCTCCCTGCCCCAACACACTGATTTGTTGCAGCTCTTGGTTGATGGATTCGAGAGATTTGTTGTTTTCATGTTCGGCAAGCAAATCCAAAAAAGCTCGTGCATATCGATTGGAGTATTGCTGGAGTTTATCTTGAGCCATGCTGATACTCCTCAATGTTCGACACAAAGTGATCCACAAATTGTTTGTGGTCTTGTTCTGTAAACGTTTTTTTCAATTCGACTTTGCTTTTTTCAATGGCTTTGCTCAAAAGTTGTTTTTGCAATTCTCGAGAGGCAAATTGTTTTTCTCTCTCGGCGGCTCGCTGTGCGTTTTCGATGATCTGCGCAGCTTGTGTTGTGGCGCGGGCCACAATGGTTTGTTTTTGTTTTTCGCCTTCGAGTTTGGCTCGTTGGAAAATTTCTTCGACTTCTTTTTCGAGCATATGAAGTTTGGTCTCGACTTCGGAGAGTCTGGTTTCGGCTTGCATGCGAAGCTCTTCACTCTGTTTCAAATTTTCTTCGATGTCTTTTTTTCTCTGCTGTAGATTTTCGGATACAGATTTTCTCATCAAAAAAAACATAAGGCCAATCAAGACCAAGAGGTTCACTAGCGGTGCGATCAGTGTTTCCAAACCGTGCATGTTATTTGGCCCTCGTCACGTTGGAATTGGAACTGAGATTTTTTCGGGCCGATGCACCTGGTTGGGCATGTCCAAGCACGCGCTCCACCAACAGAGTTTGAATCGGATCAATGTACTGATCCAACGTGGACTGAACCTGGGCCACATCACTCTCCAATTGTTGTTTTTCTTTGGCCAATTGCCCAGCAGCTTTTTCTCGGGCCTGATCGAGGGATTTTTTTTCTTCATCTTCGGCTTGCATGATGATTTCTTCCCGCTGCTTTGCCGCGCGGAGTTTCGCGTCTGAAATGCGCTGCTGATACATGTCCCATTTTTCTTGGCTGAGCAGCTGGTTTTTTTGTGCCCATTTTCGTTTTCCTTCGGTTTGGGCATCTCGCTCTTCGGCCGTTCGAATGTAAGGTTCAAAAACAAAGACTTGTAGGATCCAAAGCAGGCCCAAAAACAAAAGCCCTTGGTACAAGTATCCATGAGGAGCTTCCAATCCGATGGCTTTCCAAAACCCAACCACAGGAAGAAGCAGAGCCACGGCTGTGAAGATCGCCGCAAAGACAAAGATGTACAGAGTCGAATGTGATTTCATGCTTAGGCTTGATGAGTGGCGGTTTTGGTTTTTTCCGCGGTATCAAAAGACGTTGGTTTTGTGGTCCCTGCGGTTTTGGTTTGGCCTTTGCCCATCGTGCAGTGCCCATCGAAGGTGACTCCGTCTTCGATCACCAAAGATGGCGTAGCAATGTCGGCCTGAACCACTGCATTTTTATGCAGCTCAACACGATTTTTGGCCTTGATGTTGCCGGTGAAAATGCCAGAAATAGAAACTGATCCCACGACGATGTCTCCTTCGACTCGGCCACTTTCGCCTATGACCATATGAGCCTCAGAGTGAATCTGGCCTTTGAAGGTGCCGTCGATCCGGACCGTGCCTTCAAACGTGAGTTTTCCCTCAAATTCGCTGCCTCGATCCAGAATGGCGTTGAAACCGCCCACCTGAGTGCTGGCTCGGCCGTTGGTGGCCACAGCACTGGGGGTTACCGTATGATTGGTGGTTTCGGAACGATCGCTTTTTAAGATTCCCATGGGTTTTTCTCCTTATATATATGAGGTGCAATGGCGCGCAGATACATCCCCATACAGCTATGCCGGAAGTATAAAATTCGCCCCCAACTGTCAAGGAAAGAGTGTTTGAATCCCTCGGAAATGCCCTTTTGCTGCACCGCTCATCGCGATGTGTTTTTTTGGAGCACCCACGCCCGTGATCTGAAAAAACATCGTCTTTGACTTGACGTGGCGCAGTCAAATGTTTTACAACCAGGTTCTTTGCAAGGGGGAAAACATGAAAAACATTTCTATGATCGTTCTGATGTGGGCGTGGCTTGTGGCGGGGTCATCTTCGGTGGCCTTTGGCCAGGGTTGGTTTGCCAACGCTGAAAAAAGCCTCGCGGCCAAGGTAAGCATCGAGAAAGATCAGTTTTTTGGCTCGGTGCTATTTTATAAACTTGAAAACGGTGAAATTCAAGACCAGAACCAAGCTACACTCTTTTTGGTCAGAGAGGACATCAACAAACCCGTGTTCCAAGTCTCAAGTTTTATGGTCAAGCAAAATGCTTCCCCTGAGACGAGGGCTTTGAATTTTGCGACCGAGGTGATTCTCGGAAAAAAAACCCTGATACTGAGCAATCCACAGAACATTACTGCTCAAGGCTGGAATTCGATCGAAGAACCTGCTCTGCAGGGAGGAGATCTGGCGAACTTGGTCGAAAACGACCTCTTTTCTAGCTTCTATGTGATCACAAACGATACAGATTCTCGAAAAAAAGGTTCTGCACAGGAGTGTGGGAACTTTTTTGAACAGGCCAATCAGTGGATTCGTGATCATGTGGAATCGATTTGGATTTCTCCAGACTCGACCACAGTGATGGTGCACAAAGAACATGCCGATCGAGCGTATAGTTTTTTCAAACCGCAGGGCCGGGGCATTTTGTTTGAATTGGATGCATCGGTGGCCACATCCTTGGGGTGGAAAGTGGTTCTCCATTTTGAAGAATCCGAGCCCGGAGCCTACGAATATGTTTCGATTGGAATTGGAGACGGCGCTTCCTGCAGCTTGATCACCAAGCATTCCATTCAATGGATGAAAAACTAATTTTTGGGTTGAAGGGGGAAATCACATGAAAAAAATCATCACACTTTGTTTGTTGGGGATGGTGGGCACGGGATCTTGGGCCGAAGCTCAAGATTCACAAACTCCGTGGTTTATCTCGGGAACCAGCGAGTCATCATCGAATGTGGAACGCTACGTAGCACAATGGGAAATCAAAGAAGAGGGAAACATGTTGACCGTTCAACTCTACAAAGTTCTTCCCACACAACCCGGTCAAGGAGAAGATGATTTGTGGATCGACGATCAGATTCAAAAATGTTTTTTCTATGGCCGACGCGTGGAGGACAAATATGTCATTGAGCAGGGCTTTCAGCATGACTTTGCAAAAGAACATTTGATCTGCAACCCCTCATGGGCCACCGTGGAGGACGATCAGATGGTATTGGAATACGACACCTTTGGTTCCAAGAAAATTGTGTTTGAGCTCTTGAACGACAAAACCATTGTGCCATCATCAAGCAAGGTTCCGTTGAATTCTGCACAGGCTCGTGTGATTGCACCTAGCACGGAATTTGAAATGGGTGGTCTGAGCGCATTGAAAACGGCAACGTATGATCTTGAACCCGGGGGAACCGTTCACTATGAGATGGTCAATGCAGAAGGGGAGTTGATCAGCCCGTTGTCGCGAGATGAGATCATGAAAGAAAGTGATCAATCTTTGTGGGGCGATTGCCGATCTTTTCATGTTCACGCGACTGCGGCCATGAGCAGGATCAAGGCCGTGACCGTCCTGCATGCAGATAGGCAATTGATTCCACTGGACCGCCAGGGCAATCCTGTTTTGCCCAAGGGAAATACTCTCAAAAAAAATCAGGACATGTATGAGGTTACACTCACATTTGGGTATGTTGACGGAGATATGCGTTTTTCTTTTGAGAACACCACGCTTCGGGCGGTGTTGAGTGCAGGTAGTGGAAAAAATCGTAGCCAATGGTCGATGGAGGCTCAGCTTCCCAAAGGCCAGCTTTGCAAGACTGTGGTGGAATCTTCGTATCAGTTGAGAAGTGAATGATTTTTTTCACCTCCGTTCACAAACGTGACGATGAGCTGAAAATCGTTTAGTCTTGACTCCATGACAAAAATTCTTCGGGTGATCGGGCTGGGGCTCGTCTGCGTTTTTATCAACCTAAACCCGGCATGGGCCTGTGAACCCAAAGCATTTTCCATTGTTTGTTTGGAGGAAGAGCAGTTTTTTTCGATTCATGAATTGGATGAAGCAAAAAAAGAAATTTGGGTAGACTATTGGTTGAAACCCCTCGCACATCGATTGTTTGAGGAGAAAAAAGACACCCCAGAAATTTCTCCCACGATTTGCAGGCCCGTCAAAGAACTTCCACAAGCTTATCTATGCATTAGCGCTCGGCAAATGGATCAAAATAAATTGTTTTCTCGAATGTCGATCTTTTCCGAAGGGACCAAAAGGATTTCGGCAGGCACACTCGTCACTCTAGATCACCCGGCATATCGAATGTACTCCCAGGCCGTGGGGGGTCATGATTTGCGGGCGCAGGCCTTGCTGGATTTTTTTGCTGAGGCAAAAGCAAAGAAAATGGTACTTTCAAAAAGGGAAAAGTCTTTCGACGAGAATGTTCTGCAGCCTTTGGAAAAAAAATATGACAGCTCCTCCTGCTGCTATCAAATGAGTCGCTCTCCGGATGTGTGGAAAAGCCCATCCCCTTTCTCTGTGATCACTGCCTCGGCACAAGGTTATTTGGATTTTACTACAGTGGTGAGTCATGAGCTATTGCATGCACAATTTTACCTCAACCCAAAACTCCGGGATCTCCTGCGAAACTATTGGAGCGAGAAAATGAGTGAGGAGGACAAAGATCTTGTCCGCACTGAACTCGATAACAAAGGCTACAACAAAGACGATGAATACGTAATGATCAAAGAGTTTTACTCCTACTTATTCCAAAGTGGTAGCGATAGGGGTCCCTTCCAAAAGGTTTTCCCCAAACATCGTAAGGCAATTGATAAGCTGCAAAGAAGGCATAAAATATAAATATTTTGATGATTTTCCGCGATTCTGATTCTTGACAAGCTAAAATAGAAATTAAAAAATTCATTATTTTAGCGATTTGGTGCAGCACAGATTGGATTTTTCTTGTGGACAGATTTTTCGGTCTTTGCAGAAGATCTATGACTGGAACTCTGCTTTGTTTCATTTTAAACCTCTTGACCATTATGATGGTCAACTTGTTTTCAAGATCTCACGAGATTCTGATTTTTCATCACATTTTTTCAGATTTACTATCATTTCTCGATATGTTTATAGGGAAACGGGATATACAGCAGATCCTTATATCCTGCAGGGTTGGGGGATCCCTGAGAAAAAATCTAGCGATCTCACTAAGTTTTGTTTGCGTTATTTATTTTTGTATCGATTATCTCATCAAAATATTCCCACAGATGAATTTGCCATGAGAACGATAACGAAGGTAGATAATTATACGGAATTGGTTCGAGAGAGCTTGGCTCCTTATCAAGAATTTTCAGCGTATTGCCGGTCATGTCAAAAAGACTCTTGGTTTTTTGAAGGGTCTTTTGCATTCAAACATAATACCCCTATGTGGAATGAATTATCCTGGGGTAGTATTGAGTCGATGGCTTCGTTAATCGCACTGCTATTGACCGAAGACGATAATGATCAAAATAAGATCGATGCACAAAAACAAGTCATTGAAGCCATCAATCATCCGAAACGGGCGTGGAGAAACAAAACAAGAAGATTATTTAAACAGTTTTATGACGATGAACTCCTGCCTTATTCAACATATCAAGATATTAAAAATGTCGAAGAAGATACAAAGTAAGTCTTTTTTGGAAATTTCTTAAAAATCAAGAATTCATGTTTTACTAAGGATTTTTTCCAAAAACTTTTGATGGTGTTGTGTGAGACGGGCACCTCTGGTTACTTTGTAAATGCTGACCTTTTGATCTTGGGCAATTTGTCTTTGAGGTTTGTTTTGTAGCAAATCCGTCAGTATTTTGATTCGATTTTCGATGTCGTTTTTTTCTTTGGGACTGAGGAGAATATCGAGGTATTGATCTAGGTCTTTTTCTTTTTTGGCTGCGTTTTTTAGGGTTTTGGTCAAAATATTGGGTTTCATTGAAATTTGATTCTATCATTTTTTTGAATATAACGCTTGCAATCCATAATGTACTGATGTATCAGTACATCAGTTTATGAGTTATTGCTCCCAGCATCTGTATTTCTGCAAAGTATGGCGCTTTCGCGCCTCATAAATTTCTTTCTATTTCTATTTTACTTATTTTTATTTTTTATGCCTTTTAAGGCAGGAGATACATCATGAAATTTTCACTATACACACGTTATTTTTTGGGATTTTTTATTCTTTTTTCGGATCCATTGTTAGCTCAACAGCCGTGTTTGGAATCAAAGGATATGGAAATTGCAGTGCAGGAATACAACAAGAAAAAACAACAGGAAGGAAAAGAAACCTTTTTCTCAACAGTTTGTTCAGACCCAGATCAACTTCAAGTAGAGGCGCTGTCTCAGATGGAAGATTTGGTGCATCTTTCCATTGATTGTGATGAGGAAAAGATTTTCTTCACCAGCGACAAAAAAAACATTCCTTTGTTTCGAGGACCCAATGTACCGGACCGTCATCCATACATGAAAATTTTTCCGATAAAGTCCAAAGTGAATGAATGCAAGATTTTTTCTTATGGTGAAGACAAGGTGATTTGCAGCTATATTGAAACCCCCGAAGACGATGAATACACTGATTTGTATTCGGATCTAAAATACACTTTGGATTACTTTTATAAAGAAGGTCGGTTGCTGATGAGAATTCGGTCGGGACTGCCCCGCAAAGAACTTCTATATCCTCATACCGATTTTCACCTCCGAGAGGACTACTATGAAACCAGCTTTGCCAAAGAGTTGGAACAAACGTATGAGGTTCAAAAAAATCAATATGATCTTGTTTTTTACGAAGTACCCTATGGTTCGTTTGATCCTGAAAAGTATCTTCATGTCAAAGGCAGCGTGATGGGCGTAGCCATTGTTGGAAGGTTTTACCTAGGCGATCAGATATCCATTCCTGTGAAAGATAAAAATCAATCGATTGTCATCACGAGAAATCAGAAGGTCTACCTCGTCCGAAGATAATGTAGTCATTATTGTCTGTCTATGGGGTGCGGAAAGAGGAGCCTCTTCTTTCCGCATTCATGGATTTATAACAGCCCTCAAACGACAAAAACGCGAAAACATCCCTGTGTTTCGATGGTGAAGGATCATGAAAAATCATTGGAAGCTTTGGTGAAAATTTCATAGTCTGTGCATGATATGCAAAAACCTTTTTCCGAAAGCTGTGAGCGAAATCAACAACCGATTTTTGAGGTGCTGAAACACTACATCGATTCTCAGGAGCGTCTTTTTGAGATTGCTTCGGGAACGGGGCAACATGCCGTGTTTCTGGCCAAAAAATTTCCCAACCTGACGTGGACCTGCTCGGATGTAGCTGCGAAGCATTTGGGGATACGGATGTGGATCAAAGAATCCAAACTGCACAACATCGAAGGTCCTCTTCGTTTTCAGGTAGGCGTTGATTCATTTCCCCATCAGCATCGATACCCCCTGGTATTCACGGCCAATTCCTTTCACATTTTGCCATGGAAAAAAGTAAAGACTTTGATCAAAACCTTGGGGAAGTATTTGCAAAGCCAGGCCTTGGTTTTTGTTTATGGTCCCATGAATTATGGTGGAGCCTACAGCTCACCCAGCAATGAAGCTTTTGATCGCTGGCTCAAAGAGCAGCACCCTGAGCAAGGGATTCGAAATGCAGAGGATGTGGATCGATCTTTTGCCAAAGCGGGCTTTGCATTGGTCGAAGACCACGTCATGCCCGCCAACAACCGCATGCTGGTTTATCGGAAACAACCTCGCCCAACGTAATTGGAAGAAAAAACGTTTGTTATCTTAATTTATCAAAAAAGCCCTGTAGCTCGGCGCGAGAAAAATAGCTGATGGTGATTTCGCCTTTTTCGTTGCCTTTGGGTTTGATGGCGACTTTGGTACCGAGTTTGCGTTGCAGATTTTCCTGAAAGTTACGCAGAAAATGTCCAAGGATTGGTCTTGTTTTTGCCACTGGTTTTTCGATTGGGATTGGCCAATTCATTTTTGACCAGGTTCTCAACCTGACGAACCGAAAGCCCTTCTTCAATCACTCGTATGGCCAAACGTTCCTGTTTGTTTGGATCACTGGTTCCAAGCAATGCTCGCGCATGGCCCATGCTCATTTTTTTCTCCACAACATAACGTTGAATTTTGGTGGAAAGTTTGAGCAGACGAAGCATGTTGGTGACGGTGGATCTTTCTTTGCCCGCCTTTTTGGCAACTTCTTCATGACTGAGTGAAAACTCATTTTGCAATCTCTGATAGGCCAAGGCTTCTTCGATGGGATCCAAATCCTCTCGTTGCAAGTTTTCAATCAGTGCGATTTCCAATTGCTCTTGATCGGTGGTTGATCTCACGATCACGGGTACGTTTTTCAATCCCAATTTTTTGCATGCTCGAAATCTGCGCTCTCCTGCGATGAGTTCATAGTGAATGCCCACTCTTCTTGCAATCAAGGGTTGGATCACTCCATGCTCTGAAATGGATTTGATCAGATCTTCCATGCCTTCCTCTGAAAAATGCTTTCGCGGTTGACGTGGGTTGACATGGATATCAGAGAGCAAAACGTCTCTGACCAATGCACTGGTTTCAAAGTGATGCTCTTGCGAAACCGAAGGCACGGGGGATTTTGCCATCGTTGCCGTTGTGGACGTTTGCAGTGGAGTTTGATTTTTTTGAGGAATCAAGGAAGAAAGTCCTCGTCCAAGTCTTTTTTCTTTCATGATGAAAACCTTTCTGTGGGTGTGGGTGTGGGTGTGGGTGTAGAGGTTGTGGGTTGAGATTGTTGGGTCATGGCCTTTTGTTTTTGCCGATCAAAAAATTCTTGTGCGAGTTCGATGTAGCTTTGCGCTCCGGCAGATCGGATGTCGTACATCAAAATGGGTTTTCCAAAACTGGGGGCTTCGCTCACACGCACATTGCGAGGAATTTTGGTTCGATAGAGAATGCGGCCAAAATGATTTTTGACTTCCAATTCTACCTGATGACAGAGTGAATTTCGTTTGTCGAACATGGTGAGCAAAATGCCTTCGAGTTTGAGGCGAGGGTTCAAATTTTCTCGTACGAGATCAATGGTTCGAACCAAACGACTCAACCCTTCCAAAGCATAGTACTCGGCTTGCAAAGGCACAATGACTTGGTCTGCGCAGCTAAGGGCATTGACAGTGAGCAGTCCCAACGAAGGCGGACAGTCGATCAACACATAATCATAATTTTCGAGGATAGGATCCAAAAGCTGCTTGAGTTTGTATTCTCGATTTTCTAACTCTACGGCTTCAATTTCAAATCCGATCAAGTCGGGTGTGGTGGGGAGAATGTCCAAAAAAGGTGTGTCCGTTTTGATGACAATCTCATTGGCCCTGACGTGGCCCAAGAGTCCATCATAGACTTGCTGCTCATCTTTTGGAGTGACGCCCACACCACTGGTGGTGTTGGCTTGTGGATCCAAATCCACGAGCAATACTTTTTTTTCCAACACGGCAATCGATGCGCCAAGATTGATCGTGGAGGTTGTTTTTCCAACCCCTCCTTTTTGGTTGGACATGGCAATGATCACGGCTCTACTCACTGTGAATTCTCCTGTGTTGAGGTTTTGGATTGTTGAAATTTTTTAAGGTACATGGACATGATGCTGATCGCAGCTGGGGTTACTCCCGAGATGCGAAGAGCTTGACCGAGGGTGTGGGGCTGAACTTTTTGCAATTTTTCTCGAACTTCGTTCGAAAGACTTGGAAGCATCTGATAATCAAACCCTTTCGGGATCACCGTATGCTCATCTTTACTCGATCGAGAAATTTCTACTTGCTCGCGTGCGATGTACCCCTCGTACTTGGAGGCAATCTCAATGTTTTCGATGAATGGATTTTTGTGTTGGGCAAGATCGGGGTCTAGCATTTCTATATGACTCCATTGCACTTCTGGTCTTTTGAGAAACTCCCAATAGGTGTTGGGGCTTTTCAACGGTGTCAGTCCAAGCGCAGAAATTTTTTCGTTGGTGGCCGGTGTGGGTGTAAAACGTTTTGATTTCAAATGCTGCGTGCAAGATTCGATGACAGATTTTTTTTCCTGATACATCGAATGCGTGGTGGCATCCACAGTTCCCAATTCATAGCCTTTTTCCAAAAGTCGTGCATCGGCATTGTCTTCCCGAAGATGCAAGCGATGTTCCGCGCGGGAAGTAAACATACGATAAGGCTCCTGCGTTCCCTTGGTCACCAAATCATCAACCAAAACGCCCAAATAACTTTCGGTCCTCGACAAGACAAAGGGGTCTTTGCTCGCACTCAAACTCAGAACGGCATTCGCTCCCGCAAGCCATCCTTGTGCGGCAGCTTCTTCGTAGCCGGTGGTTCCATTGATTTGTCCCGCATGAAACAGGCCAGGAACTTTTTTGGTCTCCAACCAAGGATGCAACTCGGTTGGGTCAACATAATCATATTCAATCGCATATCCGGGGCGAATCACCTCAACCTTTTCCAGCCCCTTCATGCTCCTTAAAAAAGCCACTTGCGTGGCCAAAGGCAAAGAGTTGGACAAGCCATTGGGGTAAATCTCAGCGGTATCCAAACCCTCTGGCTCCAAAAAGACTTGATGCTGATCTTTGTCAGCAAATCGAACGATCTTGTCTTCGATGCAGGGACAATATCGTGGCCCAATGCTTTGAATCTGGCCCGAATACATGGCAGACTCATGCAAATGCTCTCGAATGAGTTGGTGTGTGTGAGGATTGGTGTAGGTCACATGACAAGGAAGCTGTTTTTGAACGGAAGTTTGACGAAAGATTGAAAATCGCGGCAAAGGCTCATCGCCGGGCTGCTCTTCTAACACATTGAAATCAATGGTTTTTTTATCAAGTCGCGGGACGGTGCCCGTTTTCATTCGACCTCGTTTCAAACCCAAATCTAAGAGTCTTTGGCTCAGCCCTTTGGAGGCTTTATCTCCCAAACGTCCGCCGGAGAGATTCAATGTACCAATGTGAATCAGTCCATTGAGAAAGGTACCTGTGGTCAAAACCACGGCTCCGGCCCATATTTCCTCACCCAAATGAGTAATTACCCCCTGGCAACGACCCTCTCGATACAAAAGATCTTCGACCATCGCTTCTTTGCAAACGATTCCTGATTCCGACTCGATGATCCGCTTGGCAGCTCGGGCATAAAGATCTTTGTCCGCCTGTGCCCTGGTAGACCACACCGCAGGGCCTTTTCGTGTATTCAGCCGGCGGAATTGAATGCCTGTTTCGTCAATGAGCCATGCCATCACTCCGCCCAAAGCCTCTATTTCTTTGACCAAATGAGACTTTCCCAGACCTCCAATGGCGGGGTTACAGGACATGTGTCCAATTCGATCCATGTTGCTCGAAATCAAACATACTTTGGCGCCCATTTTGGCAGCGGCCCAAGAGGCCTCAATGCCCGCATGCCCAGCTCCCACTACAATGACATCAAATCGGATCATGCTCATCGTCCTCGAAGGGTGGTGTGGGGTGGATAATATTGGTTTTTTACAGCAATCGCAGGATAGACCATGCAAGAAGGCCCCAGCAATGAGCCAGGATTGAGAACAGAGTTGCATCCGGTCTGGCACCCATCTCCAAGAATCGCCCCGAACTTTCGCAGGCCCGAGTCGATCTTTTCTCCTTCAATTCTCAAAGTCACCTCATCATCGGTAATTTTCAAGTTCGAGATCTTTGTCCCAGCCCCCAAATTGACCTCGGTACCCAAAATACTGTCTCCAACATAGGCAAAGTGGGCCGCTTTGGCACCGTTGCAAAAAATAGAGCTTTTGACTTCGCTGGTGTGCCCAATCACGCAATGTTCTCCCGTAATCACCCCACCTCGAATGTAGGCTCCTTGGCGCACCTGCGTATAGGGTCCCAAAATGGTGGGTCCTTGAATGTAGGCTCCAGGCTCCACAACAACTCCCTCGCCCAACTCGACCTCCCCTTGGATATAGGCCCCAGCCATGACCAAAACCTCTCCTCCACTGCGAGATTTGAGTTCAGTGTCGCGGGAAACAAAGCCCGTTGGGGCGTTGGGTTGAATATGGCTTTCGATCCATGTTTCTTTGATGCCCTTGGCAAGAGTGCTCCACGCCAGAGCATGGTCGTGAAAAAGCTCTCTGAACCACAAAAGTTCAAGATCAATGTAGTGTTGGATCAAAAATGTTTCACGTGGAACATTCATTGTGGTGGCACTATACCTTGGTTTTTTTCCCTTGGGGAGAAGAATTTTGATTTTACTCTTGATGAGGAGAAAAATATTTTCTATGAACAGGGTATGGGGAAGAATGTTGCCTGGATTCTTATGGTCATTCCGTTTTTGTTCTCTTCTGGGGCAAAAGCAGAGCACTTGTGTGACGAATTGACTCTCTTCTACCCAAACCTATCCAAGAGCTTCCTCATACAACACCCTACAAACTCTTTTACGTCCACCATTGAAGAGTCCATCGACAACATGAAGAACGCGATTTTTCATATGGCGCAGGACCGGGACGCCCTTTCAATTCAAGCCTGCATCAAGGCACAGTATTCTGGATCTGAAAAAAGCCTTTGGGAGAGCTATCGATACATCGAATTGTTCAAAGAATATGTGGGCCGAGAGTCATTTGATATCGTGGACCACACCTTTGTTCCCCTTCCTCAAAAATTGCCGTGGAAAAAAAGGCTTCCCAAAGGAACGTTTCGAATCACATTGTTGCTTTTTATTGAAGAGTAGACCCCTGTTCCACGTGGAACATTTTAAAAAAGTTAAATAATTTCAATATTTTATATTTTATTGCAGGACAAAAAATGCCCAACATAGTGAACTTCCAAAGATTTGGTGGTGGAAACTTGGTTCATGCTTTGAGAACTGACTTCTGCAGAGACCAACAATTTGGAACAACGGCTATCTTCCAAATATCCTTCATAAGCCTTTTTGAGCGATGATAGAAAATCCAAACATTTTACAAAAGAAGAGATGTCGTTGTTGTTGGAAGACCAAGGGTCTTGATCGCCCTTGATTTCCATCAAAACTTGGTCGACTTCTTGGAACCTTTTGGTGGTCGCCCGAACATCCTCCAAAGAAACCATGGAATACCCGTTTCGGTTCTTACCTGTGGGCAGGCAATTCAGCTCAAAGGTTCGACGATCAAACGTGAGCAATGAAGATTTTGTCTGGTCTACATCAAAAAAAATCTGCGTGTTTTGAACCTCGTCCCAACAGGTCTTTTCAAAATCTATGGTAAAAACAATATTTTCCACCGCTTCGAGAACCGGTGCATGGAACAAAACGAAAAAGATTTGAAACAGAAAGATTTTTCGAATCACATCCTCATCATACCCGCATTGGCATGATCACACCAAAAAAAGTTGGGTCATCAGGAATACGCACGACCCCTGGACTTTGTTCGTGGTTGAATTCAAACACAACCTTGTCACCATGACTTGCGCCCAGAGCATCCAAAACGTATTTGGCGTTGAACCCAATGTTGAGTTCACCACCATCAAACTCACCTTGAATTTCTTCTTCTGCTTCTCCCAGCTCAGGTGAGTTGGCTCGCAGCAACACTCCTTGACCATGAATCCCAAATTTTACACACTTGGATTTTCCCTCGGAAAGAAGAGAAACTCTTCGAAGAGATTGATAAAAAGATTCTTTTTCCAATGTGAGTTTTTTGTTGTTGTTTTTTGGAATGACCGCTGTGTAATCCGGAAATTCACCCACCACCAGACGCATGAACAGCTGTGTATCACCCACCTGAAGTACTGCATTTCCTTGGGTTACAGCGAGGTCCACCAAATCGTCATTGCAGTCGGCAAGCAATTTTTTGAGTTCATAAATTCCTTTTCGAGGAAGAATCACACTTTTTTCAAGTTCAAACTCTTCGCCTTCCCCCAACTCCGAATTGTAATAGGCCAACCGATGACCATCTGTGGCCACCATACGAAAAACACATTTTCCATTTCCCAGGGTTTCAGTTTCCATCAAAGAACCGTTGAGATTGTATCTCATCTCATCTGTACAAATCGCAAAGGACGTTCTGTCGATGGCATTTTTGAACGTTGAAGTTTTGATTTTCGAAAACGAAATTTCCGAGGAAGATGGCATTTTTGGAAATTCGGCGGCATCCACTCCGGCAATTTTGAACTGTGCTTTTCCACTGTGCAACGTGATCCATGCCTGATCTGTACTTACCAATTCTCCTTGTGTATCGGGGAGTTCTTTGACGATGCTTACAAAATGGTTGGCAGGAACGCAGATTTTTCCAGCCTCTTTGACTGTGGTTTTGACCTTGGTTTGGATACCAATTTCCAAATCTGTAGCTTGGATGACGACATGATCCTCTTTGGCACTGATCAAAAGATTCCCCAAAATAGGCATGGTTGTTTTTTTCTCAGCAACCGTCAACACTCTTTGAAGAGCTTTCAAAAATGGATTTTTATCAAATTGAATTTTCATAGTGCGTACACACTCCCTTACTTATGTATATTCCTTTAATATAAAATTCGTCGTAATAGAAGATCTTGTGGATAATTTTTTAATGATTTCTAAGATCTTAAAATCACTCAAAGAAAAGCCAAAAAAACCCTGTGGAAAAAAAATACATTCATCCCCATGTATCCCCACCGGCCCGAATGGTTTTCCTGTCAGAGGCCGAGTTGTCCCCATGTATTCACAGATGTTCACAAGACATGTGGATAACCAAGTCATAGAAAGATCCTTATGCATGTTCTTGAACCGCCTGGGTAAGGATTTGCATGGTTTGAGAGAGTTGTGGATCCTTGTTCACAGACTTGGAAATCTTTTGAACTCCATGCAAAATGGTTGAATGATCTTTTCCCCCAAAAGCCGCACCCAACTCTGGAAAAGATTGTTTTGTCAATTGTCGACACAAATACATCGCAATTTGTCTGGGTTCTGCCACAACCTTGTGTCGTTTGTTGGATTTCAAATCTGAGACCTTCACATGAAAAAATTTTGCAACGGTTTGTAAAATGATTTCTACAGTGACCTCTTTTTCCTTGGGGGTCATGGATGAGAGAATCTGCCTGGCCACCTCCAGTGTGATGCTTTGTTTCGATAGCGAAGAAAATGCACCCAATCGAATCAAACAACCTTCAAGAACACGAACATTGGTTTTCACGGAGGAAGCAATGAAGTGAGCGACCTCATCTGGAAGTTCAATATGATCGCTGTAGGCCTTCTTTTTTAAGATGGCCACACGAGTTTCCGTATCGGGGGATTGAATGTCACAAAAAAGTCCCGACTGAAACCGAGAATGCAAACGTTCATCCAAATCAGGAATTTCATGAGGCAGTCGATCGGACGTCAAAACAATTTGTTTGCCCTCTTGAAAAAGTTTGTTGAAGGTATGAAAAAACTCCTCTTGTGTACGCTCTTTTTTGGCAAAAAACTGAATATCGTCCAACAAAAGCAAATCACAATTTCGTCGATATTGATCTCGGAACCTCTCGGCGTTTCCTGAGCGAATGCTGTTGATCAACTCATTCACAAACTCTTCTGAACTTCGATACAAAACCCTAGCCCGAGGGTTTTTGTCCAACCATGCATGGCCAATGGCATGAAGCAAATGCGTTTTTCCCAACCCCACTCCCCCATAGATCAGAAGCGGGTTGTAGCTCTGCCCCAATTTGGAAGCAACCGCCTTGCATGCAGCATGCGCAAATTGATTGTTGGGACCCACTACAAACTCTTCAAAGGTATATTTCTGATTCAACCGATGTGCAGGACCGGAAACCATTTTTTCTTCGGCAACTTTGGAAGGAGGAAGATCCGGCGTAAAAATATTTTGTTCCATGTTTTCAGAAACCGTCAGCTGAACTTTTCCATCTTCGGTTCCCGAAAATCGATTGAGCTTGTCCTGAATCAACAACAAATAATCTTTTTGTACTCGAATTTTGTAAAATACATTTGGAACCTCAACCACCCAACCCGATGAAACGGTTCGACAACTCAGCGGTTTGATCCATGTGTTGAACGTGTGGGACGAAAGTTCTTTGGCCAAATCGGCTTGTGTTTGTTCCCAAGATGTGTTGGTGGCCAACGTCAAAAGCAATTCCTTCCTACCCAAAAAAATGTATTTGTTTTGTTGTGTGCAAGAGCACATTCACAACATGGCCTAGTAAAAGATTTTTAAAGAATTGGTCAAGAAAGAAAAAAACCCATTTCTCTCGTAAGCTTATCCACAACAAGTTTTTTTGGTTCCAACAAATGTAAGATAACGAAATCTAAAACTTTTGTAGGGCAATTCTTTTTGACAGAACCTCAAAACTTTTTTTGGTTCATCCACAATTTTTCATGTGAAAAAAACACTTCCTTTTTCAACAGCATGAAAAACATTTTGATCTTTCAAGGACGTGCACACAAAAAAATAAAGCGAAACCACAACAACCGAGAGATAAAACCTGAGAATCATTTCGTTTCCCAACAGGAAACCCAGAGTCTCAACCCCGAACTCAGATCAATCTCAAAAAAGCGTCTTTTCACAAGGTTGTTCTTGGACTCTCAAACGACCCGAAAGACGCTCTGGGAAGGGACAACAAGGCCATTGACTTGTATTCGTAAGTGTGGTCTAAAGCGCCTTAAGTCCGGCTGTACGGAAGTGACGAAGGTGCGCAAAAGCCCTAAAGCGGAATGTTTGAGTTCGCGCACCAATACGCAGACCAAGGACCCAATGATACACAAGTATTGAATATTTTTTAGTTATGTAACGTGGAACGGTAGTAGGAAAAACATCATGAAACGCACTTATCAACCGAGCAACATCAGTAGAGTTCGAACCCACGGCTTTTTGAGCCGCATGAGCACCAAGGGTGGTCAAAATGTCATCAAAGCCAGAAGAAGAAAAGGTCGAAAAAGACTTTCCGTCTCTGCTGCTGGCAAATAACTTTTTAAGGTCATGAAGCAGGTCCTTAGCGGGCCCCTAACCTTCTCTTCCCGGCAGCGTGTACGCAAAGCCGCGGAATTTCAACAGATAAAACAAAGGGCTCTGAAAATCCACTCCAGACGATTGATGCTCATGGTTTGTGCAAGTAACCCCGAGCAACAGGCAAGACTTGGTGTGATCGTCACCAAAAAAACCGGTGGAGCAGTGGTTCGAAATCGATGGAAACGTAAATTGCGTGAATATTTTCGAAATCGTCCCGAGCAGTTCTCTCAGGGAAGTGATTATCTTTTGATTGTAAAATCCAAAACCAAAGGTTGGCCCACCGACGATGTGGAACGCGAGTTGAACGAACTCCACCGAAAACATCAGTCTGGAGCAAGATCATGACGTATTTGATCCGCGGATATCAATGGGTGATCTCACCTCTGTTGCCAAGAGCTTGCCGATTTTATCCAAGTTGTTCCAACTATGCCTTGCAAGCCTTTCAAACCAACCATTTTTGGAAAGCTTTGGGGATGAGTGTGTTGCGACTGTGCAAATGTCATCCTTTTCATCCGGGCGGCTATGATCCCGTCCCTACCGGAGAGTGCAAAAAACATGTCCAATGAAAAAAGAATGCTGCTGGCCATCGCCCTGATCATGGGTGTGACCTATGTGTGGTCCAAGTTATTTTTCCCCCAAGCCCCTGTAAAAACACCTGCAGTAGCCCAGGAAAAAATTCAAGAGCTCACGTCGACATCTTCTTCTGAACCAGAGCAGACTTCAGAAACCGCGCCAAGCATCGTGCGCCAAACGTTGGCCCCAGCCTTTGAAGAAAAGGTCGTGGAGTTTGAGACCTCCTATGTGGACGCAACCTTGAGCAGTCGTGCCGCGGCTCTCACCCATGTGGGACTCAAAGAATACAAAACAACCATTGAAAAAGATGCGCCAGGAATCACCGTAGTTCCTTTTTCGCAGGGGTCGAATCTTCCGCTGAACTGGAATGTTACGATCGGCGAAACGACGTTTTCGGATCAAATGCTCAACTATCAACTTACCGAAAAAACTGCGGATCGAACAACGTTTCGCGCGCAAGCAACCCCTGGAGTGTTTGTTGAAAAGACCTGGTACGTAAGCACTACCAAGCCTTATGTTTTTGATGTGGAGTTTCGGATCCTCAACCAAAGTCTGGTAGATCATCCGCTCAAAGTCTCCCACACCACGTATTCCAAAAAAGACGAACAAACCAAAAAACCAGGAATTTTTTCCATGTTCTCTGCGGCCTCTCGAAAGTTGCCCACCCGAATCATGGCCTACGTCAACGAAAAAGAATACCACTGGAGTTACAAAGACATTGCCGAAGATGACGACACTCTTCTCAAAGGCTCCATCTCGTGGCTTGGCTTGGATTCGCAGTACTTTGTTTTCGCGGTTCTGCCCACCATGGGAAATTGGTCATCGATCCAAACACAAAATAAAGACGAACAGTCTATGATCGAGGCGTTTTATCCCGAGCGTGTATTGGATTCTGGAAAAGAGCAAAAATTTTCCCTTCAAGTTTATGCTGGACCCAAAGACATTGAACTTTTGCAAGAAATGGGAAGCGATCTGGATCATTCGATTGATTATGGAATTTGGGGCCCCATTGCTCGCCCGATCTTGAGCCTGCTTCGGTGGATTCATGGATACATTCCCAACTATGGGTGGGCCATCATCATCTTGACCTTGATGGTTCGAGGTCTGATGTTTCCTTTGGTTCAAAAACAAGCTCGCTCGACCAAAAAAATGCAACAACACAGTCCTGCAATGAATGCCTTGAAAGAAAAATACGCAGACGACAAAGAAGCTTACACGAGAGAACTCATGACCTACATGAGAACACACAAGATTAATCCCATGGGTGGATGTTTGCTGCTTTTGCCACAGATGCCCATTTTCTTTGCACTCTATCGTGTGCTTTACAATGCGATTGAACTTCGTCACGCGCCTTTTGCGTTGTGGATCACGGATCTGTCCAGTCACGATCCTTATTTTGTTTTGCCGGTGTTGGTGGGAGTTACATTTTTTCTCCAAACCAAACTCAACCCAATGCCAGCGGGAGACCCTGCCCAGCAAACCATGATGAAAGTCATGCCGGTCATGTTCTCTGTGTTTATGGTTTTTCTTCCTTCGGGCTTAAATCTGTACATTTTCGTAAGCACCGTTTGGGGAATTGTTCAACAATATATCGTTCAACGAAAGCCGGTGTAGGCCTACGAAAGAACGCAATGTTAAGGAGTAATAATCATGGGAATGTTCACAATATTTAAAAACCTAGCCAAGAAAAAAGAAGAATCGCATGTCCGACATGGTCAAAACGATGAATGGATTGAAATCAAAGCCGGGTCCAAAGAAGAAGCCATCGAGCGAGCTTGCAATGCGCTCAACATTCAACGTTCTCACGTAGAGATCGAAGACCTGGGCGGCGGAAAAGTCCGCGCTCGGAAAAAAAGCACACAACCCTCCAAAGCTACTGCCGTTCAGACTGATGAAGACGGTGGAGCCAAAAAAGATCCTCGTAAAAAATACAAAAAGAAACCTGCGCAGAAAAAACGATCTCAAGATCGCAAAGAACAAAGCCGAAAACAAAACTCGGACCAAGAGTACTTTGAAGAAGAGCGCACGGTAAGTCGAAAAAATCCTTTCGATTACGATGAGGCTGAATTGGTCGATGATCGATTTGAAGAAGAGTTCGAAGAAGAAACCGAACAAGGTGCCAAAGCCAAAGAATTTTTGGAAAAAATGGTCGCTCAAATCAAAGAAGGTACCAAAGTCGAAGTTTTTGAAACCAACAAACAAATTCGATTGGAAATTGAAAGCGACGAATCAGGTCTTTTCATCGGAAAATACGGATCAACCTTGGAGTCGATTCAACATCTTCTTTCCAAAATGCTCAAAGCGGGAGAAGACGGCAACAAACGGATCATCGTGGATGCCGAAGACTACCGTGTGAGACGAGAAGAAGCTTTGGAAGCCAAAGCGCAAAAGCTTGCCAAAAAAGCTCGCAAAGAACGTAGACCTGTGAGCGCCGAACCTATGAATGCTATGGATCGACGCGTGATGCACATGGCCCTCAAAGGTGAGCCCGGAGTGGAAACCAAAAGTGTTGGCGAAGGCAGCGGAAGACGCGTATTGGTGGTTCCCAAAAACGCTCGTCCAGGAGGAAGAAATTCTTCACGCTCTCGATCTGGAAACGGAAGTGGTCGAGACAACCCTCGCAAAGAACGTTTTGAATCGTATGAGATGCCCACGCATGACGAAGGCAACTACAATAAGAAAAATTTTGATTCCGACAACGATTACGAATAAATCGACGTATTCAACACCCGTAGGTAAGCCATGCGCGATACCATCGTAGCGATTGCAAGCTCTATCGCGGGTGTTGGAGGAGTTGGGATCATTCGCATCTCTGGGCCCAAGGCCTTGGAGATTGCTCAGCGCGGGTTTCACAGCTCACAAAAAACATGGGAAAGCCATCGGGTCTTGTACGGACACGTTCAAGATGCGGATGGACAAATTCTTGACGACGGTCTGGCCTGGTACATGAAAGCACCCAAAACTTTCACCGGTGAAGATGTTGTGGAACTTTCTCTCCACGGCAACCCCTTGCTTTTGTCAAAGGTGGTGGAACGTTTTGTGGAGCACGGAGCTCGTCTGGCAAGACCAGGAGAGTTTAGCCAACGCGCTTATCTTGAGGGAAAGATAGATCTTATGCAAGCCGAGGCCATTGCACAGCTCATTGCCTCTGGCAGCCAAGAAGAAGCGAGACTTGCACATCGGCGGTTGGAAGGAAAAACCTCGACATACATTCAAGAACTTTTGGAATCCACCACCACGCTTTTGGCACAATTGGAAGCAGATGTTGATTTTCCTGAAGAAGAACTTGATCTGGATGCAAGATCTCATTTGCAAGACAAAGCTTTTGAACTTGTAGAAAAAGCTCAAAATTTGTTAAGGTCCTATTCCCACATCCAAAAATTATCTTCTGGTTTTCATGTATTGCTTGCAGGGTTGCCCAATGCAGGCAAAAGTACATTTTTCAATGCTCTTCTGGGAAGCGATCGAGCGATTGTGACGAGCATTGCAGGAACCACGCGAGACACACTCGAAGATGAAATTCATATCCAGGGTCATACCGTTCGCATCATTGACAGTGCTGGGTATGCTCCCGGTACCATCGATCCCATTGAGCGTGAAGGTGTGCAGCGCATGGAAAAAAAATTGTCACAAGTCGATCTGGTGTGTTGGTTGTGTGATGTTCAAGATCCTCAGTTTGAAGAAGCCAAGCGTTTGTTCGAATCCATTGAACCCAGCAAGCGATGGTGGATTTGGTCCAAGACGGATCAAGATCACAATGATCTTCCCAACCCACCGATGGAGCTTGCAGACGTCTTGCAAGTGAGCGCGGTGCAAGGAAAAGGCATGGAACTTTTTCAATCGAAGCTTTCCAAAACATTTGAAAAAAACATCGATGATTCTATGAGTACAGGGGGCATTTCCAACGATCGCCAACGCAAACTTTTGCAGGATTTTGTCCAGTCCATGATGGCAACCCAGCATGCTCTGGCCCAGAACCTCTCGCCTGAGTTGATTGCATTTGAATTGCGGCAGGGATACCGAGCGCTGCAAGAACTTCTTGGAAAAGATCAAGATATGGAAGACGTGTACGACAAAGTTTTTTCTCAGTTTTGTATTGGCAAATAGTCTTCCGCCTTGATCTCGTTGATCCGAGATTCGCACACACGAAAAACACCAAACATCAATACCGTCGATGTCAAAAACAACGTTGGTAAAATGTTTTGAGCCAACGACAAATTAGAAAATCCAAACAACTTTGCCCCCACATATCCACCCAGCATGTCGCCCGACAGAAATGCCGTGGAAAAAATTCCGAAGAGAATCGGTGCATGTATCTTAGGAACCACCCGAACTTTCATCATTTCCAAAAACAAGCGGGCAATCACACGCATGACAGAATAGCTGGTAAAGATAACAAAAATCCACATTACTGAAAGTGGAGATAGCATACAATAAGTCAGTGCAGCGATAAGCATGCACGAAAACAAATACATCCACTCTTCCTTTTTTTTCGCAAGCCAGTTTTTTCCCATCATTTGCATCATCCCGCCCAGCAAAGTTCCAAAAGCAATGATGCCACCAATCATTCGAATCTCGATCCCATGATTTTTTAGTAAAACGGGAATGAAGGGGACAAACATTCCGGTATAAATTCCTTGCAGCAAAATCAAAAATGAAAATCCAACAGACAACGTTGGATCGTTCTTCATCACAGATAAAATGGATGAAGATTCTATCGTGGTCACATCGTTTTTTCCGACACTCTTTTCGTCCATAGTGGGAAAAATAAACAAAGATAAGGCCAAAATTCCAGCCGAGAACATCAGCCCCCATACGTAGGGTGTGTTGCTGTATTTTTCAAAAATGAAAACCACATACACAGATGCAATGACACCCAAGCCTTGTGCCACATTGGAAAAGACTTCAATTTGCGAAAGCTTTTCTTTTCTTTCATGCTCCTCAAATGCATAGATCCAATAGCGAGAAAGGAGGAGCAAACTGGAAGCTCCAACGCCTGCGATGAATCCAGAAAAAATCGCAATCATTTTAGAGTGGGCATACATTCGTGTGGCCAATCCAAACACATAACAAAGGGTTGCAATGATTCCCATCCGATGAGTCGAATATCGCAAAAGCAATTTTCCAAAAAAGGGAGACAACGCACCCGCCACGGCCATTGCTGCGTAGGAAAGTCCAAAATACGTTAAGGTCCCCTGCTCTTCAAAATAAATGGGATGAATCGTCTTTGAAAAATACATGCTCCCAAAAAAGAGCCCATGAAAAATCAATACCCGCTGCTGAAATGAGAACATGTTGCCTACCTTCATGGATCCCTTTTGACCCCTTTGTTGAAAATGTACCGGAGTTTTGTGCATGGAAAAAGCAATCTTCATGCCATGGGTACAAGCCTTTCAGAGCCTTTTCGCCAAAAACTACCCTGCATGGCGAACGGGGTTGAATCAAAACCGATCGAAATTGTTTGTATTCATCGCGTCAGGTCCATGGACCCGATCTGATGAAAAGGCTTTTTGTTGCTTCGATCACAAAAAATACGGTACAATAATATGCAATCGGATTGTTAAAGCAAAAACCATGAATTCATCACTTTTTACGCGTCTTATCATTTCTGCCTTGGTTGTCGGGCAACTCAGTTGTATTTCGGGGGGTCCCAACCGAGACAACAACTTCAACGCCATTGCCTCCAATTTTTCGGCCAGCGCGGCAAGCTTCATTTTCAATTCTGATTGTGAGCCTATCACCCTCAGCATCAAAGACGATATTTTCAATTCCAAAGCACTGACACAGAGTGTGACCATTTCAGTCGAAAACAGTTCGACCACAACCAAACTTTATTCCAACTCGGGATGTACGACACAGATTACAAGTTTGTCCATTCCTTCTGGCAGCTCGTCTTTTACCTTTTATGTCCAAAGTACCGCCACAAGCAATGAGACAGTTGTGCTGAGTTTGTTGGATGAAAATCAAGTTCTCACCAACAAAGTGACGTTTGTCATCAGCTTTCTCAAAGGAATTTTCTTTTACTCTGCAGGTCTAACCACAGGTAGCATCGGTGGAATCTCTGGAGCCAACGCGACCTGCACCGACAAACTTGCCGATCAGTATACGGGCTCCAGTCCAAACATTCGAGCCTATCTTGCCGATGGTACACAAGCCCTTACCGCAATTCCAGCACCTGCGGGAATCAAGGTCTATGGTTTGACCGTTCGGGACGAAGAAATAGCAGATACCTTTGCAGCCTTGACCAATGCTGCCACCACATCACTGGAAAAATCTCTTTCCGAGGCCAAAGTGGCAACGAGTCCATGGTGGTCGGGCGCAGAAGCGGATGGTACAGCGGCTGCGGACCATTGCACCAATTGGTCTACCGAGCTAGACACAACCAACGGCCGCAAGGGTTCGGATGATACCGTCAATGGAACTTGGATCGCCGATGGCGAAGAAGGATGTGACAATGAGAACATTCTTCTTTGCATTGTTTATTGAGCCGTCTTTTTTCTCTGAAGCATCTGTGCATTGACAAACGCAAATCAATAACTGTATAAAAATTCCCTTCTTTCGAAAATAAATTCATTTTGAGTTGGAGTCCGTGATGAAGTGGATGGTTGTGTGGATGTGCATGTTGGGGTGTTCATGTTCTGCGTATGCAGGTCAACGAAACACGCAGTTCTGGTATCTTGCCGACATGGAATTCGCTCAGACGAGCCAAACACAATTTTCCATTGTCCCCGATTCTTCAGAGGACCCATTTGGCATCCACGACTCCATTCCATCTTTTTTTTACTTTGATCAGTTTGAACCCTTGGTTCAAGAGTTAAACGAACTCGATGAAAGGCTTGCACGTATGGGCAACCCTTTGGCTCGTCCAATGTTACTTTCCAGCACCGTTGTACTGAAAAACGTCTACGCTAAAAAAAGAAACTCCTCCTTGCCCGGACCCATTTCCGAAAAAAGCTGGTCTTACATCGATCTCGAGATCGAGATATGGGGACACGATTTTTTGGCGATGTCCCCCTCCATGATTTTTTCTCAGCCTAAGAAATATTTGCCGATGTTGGGTCGTATGGGGTACCTGCAGCAAAGTGAAATCGACTGTTATTTGGAACTCAAGAAAATGTTCGATGAGGAAATGCCAAATTCCAGTTGCCCCCTCCCCATGGAGGCACAGGAAAAACGGCAAGACGAAATCCAGTCTCAGATTTTCGCCCTGATCGAAACCCTCCCCTACATCATTTTTGAGCCCCTAGACCAGAAGGCCCGACGTTTTCGCGGTCAAATGTCTCAACGCCAAATGCAAAACCTTTTCTTTGGACAATCTCTTGAAAAAAAAGAATAAAAACCAATGCCACATTTTGTGCTATCTTTTCATCGAATAGATTTGATACAATAGAAAGTAACCTTCCATTCCCTGCGAAGAAACATGATTCATAATATCGTCCTACGCAACATTCGCGTGTATGAGCAGCTGCGCCTAGAGTTTCCCGAAAAACTCAGTGTACTCTTTGGCCTCAACGGTACTGGGAAAACCACGGTCCTTGAATCCGTTCATGCACTCTGTACCACCAAATCCTTTCGAACCCAACAGCTCTCTGAACTGGTTCGAAACGGTTATACCGAAGGACTGATCGAAGCCGAATGGTCCAACCTCGATCATCGTCGCATCGAACTTCGACCTCGCAGAAAAACCTTCATCCGCAATCACGATACCTGTCGAAACCACTCCATTTTCATTCGAGGCCAAGCTGTTGTAACCCTTGCTCCCGAACATCAGGCACTGATCACGGGAGCTTCAGAAGGTCGTCGAAAATTTTTGGATCAGATTATTTTTGGGGTGCATGAAAACTACATCGATACCATTCGACAGTACCAACGCGTGCTTCGTCACAAACAGGCCCTTCTCAAACAAGAGTTATCTCTTCACATGTACGAAGATCACATTCGACCCTGGAACCAACAACTGTTGCAACTGGGAAACACCATTCGACAGATGCGGTTGCAAATCATTTATGATCTTTTGCCCCTGGTTCAAGAAGAATACCGATACATCGCCAATGCAAACATTTCGTTTGATCTTTCCTACAAATACGATCATTCGGAAGATCTGGAACATCAATTGACCAAACAAAATCATGTTGAGCATGTGGCCAGACGAGCTCTTTTTGGACCTCACCGCGACGATCTTTTGATCAAACTCTATGATCAAAAAGCCGCTGTGGTCGCAAGCCAGGGAGAAAAAGCATCGATCTTGTTGGCCCTCAAACTGGGCGAATTGGAACTGCTCAAACAAACTCCCAACATCGCTCCCATTTTGCTTCTCGATGACATTGGCATGACCCTCGACCCTGAACGTCGTCAAAAACTGTTTGAACGATTGGAACATGAAACCGTGCAAACCATTGTCTCTGCCTGTGATTTGGACATCACCGACAAGGTTCGCCAAGTTGGTGGCAAGGTCATGCAAAAACAAAAAAAAGACGAAAAAATCTGGGCCTAATTTTGGGTCATGAGACCAAAGCATCGGAATGCGAATAAGATAAGGAAAGATCATGCCAGCTCAAAAAATGTCCAACCTTTCTCCACTGCAACTTCAACGCATGATATGGAGCATGATTTTTTCCAGCATCTTTTTTCTGGGGATCCTGTCCAAGGTGCTGATCGAACAGTCAATCGACCATGCCTGGAGATCCATGGTCGATCCACAACATCTATCCACGATCAAAACCATCTTTTATGTTGTGGTGTCTATTCAATGCTTGCTCGCCTATCAGCTGCCCACACTTTTCGAAAATTGGAAAAGCAAAAACGTTTCAACCGAGCATCTTCAACGTGAAAACGAAACCTTCTCTTTGACCATCTCGGACGTCAAACGACAAAAACACCTTCCCATCGCCATTGCGCGATATGCCCTGCTCGAATCATGTGCCATGTTCGGATTGGTGCTTTCTCAAATGTCAGGCAACATAGATCACTATGTTCCGTTTGCGCTGATCGCTGCAACCGAGATGATCATGATCTATCCCAAAAAAGATACACTTGATTGATCGAAGTCATTTCCACACGACATGAGCTTTGAACACAAACGAAGATCTATTTTTTGCGTCTGGAAAAGAACATTGGTTGGCATGCATATAGTGATAGGACATCACTTTTTTGTTTTTGACCATGTTCTCCAACGCTTCCACGGCTAGCTTTGTGGATTCTGCCGACACCATACAAATGCTGTGTGCCATCCAACCTACTTCATAAATCAGCACCACCAGGTCTTCTGCCTCTATGTTTTGAAGGTCGTGAGCTACCATGGCCCACGGAATTTCCATTTTTTTTCTCACCAAAAAG
This sequence comes from Bdellovibrionota bacterium, assembly GCA_041391365.1. Classification (GTDB taxonomy): domain Bacteria; phylum Bdellovibrionota_G; class JALEGL01; order JALEGL01; family JAGRMV01; genus JAGRAX01. The sequence continues at coordinate 337,956 of JAWKOC010000003.1, forward strand.
GAAGGCCCTACATATGTGGTTTTCCCTTCTGCTGAACTTGGAATGGGCTTCAACCAAAATGTCAAAGGAGAAAATAGATTGGCCAAATGATCCAGGTCAAAAAAATACACGCGAAACTCAAACGTATCGTTGGCCAAAAATCCACGATCCTTCGCAGAGGATGGTAGAGTAATGATGTCAGGTTCGATCACCACATAAGGTGTTTTTTGATGTTCTTGGGCGTCAAGGCCACCCCAAGCCAGGATCATGCATACAAGGACCAGGGCTTTCGTTACAAGAAATCGTTTCATGATCACTTCCAAAACAATGTTGCTTCAAAGGTAAAGCTGGAAACAGATGCTGCGTCGGGAAAAGGACAATTTCCAATGGTAAACACAAACGAATTTTTCTCCGCCGGGTCTGCTGGGATGTTTCTCTGAATCTGAGTCAATACTGCATCCACAGATTTGCTGTCCAAGGTGCAAAACTTTGTTTCCAATAAATCATCTTCAAAGATGCTGATCCAGCGATTGCCTTTGCCGTAGGAATTGATCAGGGAAGCAAACTCTGCCCATGTTTTTTTCATGGGGATAACTTTTGAAAAGTCGTTTTCAGAATAAACCACGGAAGAAGGATCTTCTGGAACTTCTTTGGGCGTCAACTGAAAATAAATGGAAGGAAAATGAGCCTGCCCCAGAAGATCATTGCGGTGAAACATCATCCGAAACTCCAAATCCTTGTCTCCCAACAAACTGTCGTCTTGTACACCGTTGGGAAGCACAACCTGAGTAGGTTTGACTTGAATGTACAGAGTCTTCAAGAGATTTCCGCTAGATTCTCCCTGCGCCCAAACCGAAGCCAACCCCAACCACCACACTGCAACCACCACAAAACCAACTCGTTTTCGCATCATATCGACGCATAGTTCAAGACCCTATGATTGTCAATTCAGGCAAAGGAAAAGGACATCTGAGATCTGCTAATCAACAGAAATTGAATGAAGATTCAAATACTTGATCAGTGGACCATAAAATTCCTTTTTCCGAATACTCTCCTCCAACTTGTTTTGATTCTTCCGGCTGAGTTTTTTTCCTTCAGCTTTTTTGTCTGAAAGTGTTCTGATATTCTCTTCCATGTTCAACAGTATTTTTTCCGCATGTTCTCTCCGCCTTTTGTATTCTTCACTATGGGAAGCGACGGATTTTTTCAATTCTATGTAATCTTCGTAGTCCAACCAGAGTCGCAAAATATACAATTCTTCATACAAATCATCAACTTGTTGCTTATATTCATGCAAAGTATCTTTTGAAGCAAGTTCATTCTTGATTGCCAAGTTATTGATAGCTTCGATCTGCTCATTCAAGATTTCAATCCTTGCATTCAAATCACCAATATTTGCATTCAATTCACCGTTGGTTTCTCTCAAATGTTCAATCTCAATACTTATTTTTTCCAATTCTTCAGAGCAAGAAACAATGCTTTTCTTGATTCTCTCTAGGGTTAAATCATGCACATTGACTTGCATTGTAAAAAATTCGTCAAGAGAGTCTGCGGCATAATCTACTTCCTTCATGTACCCAGCTTCTTTGTTGAACTGCAAAATGGCTTGATACTTGAAGTATCCATTGGCAACACACCCTGAGTCTAGCTCTACCTGAATCATACTGGAATCTGACCCATCCCGTGAACTGCTATCCAATTGAAGCAGGTCACCTCGGATTGCTTTTACCACCGTTGCATTTCCGCGAATTTCAATTCTTCGGGTACCAAGAATGTTGTTTTGAAAAGCGTCGAAGGTATAGGAATTGGGAGTTGTTCGTTGGACCATATTGATGTTCAAAGCCGATGCGCCATTTTCAAATGCATCCATCCAAAATCCCGTTGAGAGTCCAATTGTATTTTCTTGAGTAGTTCCGGATCGAAGATACAAGAGATGGTAGTCATTTTGGATTTGTTCAACCACATGGACCACAAGACTTCGATCAGAATCTGAGCACGATGAAGACTTCTCTACAAGTTCAATCTGACTTGAGATCACCTGCATGGTTGCTCCAAAGAGCCTGATTCGATCCTGATAAAATGGATTTTCCAACGCAGCATCGATAAAGTCATGGATTTCTTCCAATTTTTGATCTCGATAGGTATTTGGATCTCTTCTTTTGATGTGGGAGGAAATATCTCGATACCTCCCCTCTACAAATCTTACAGAAGACTCCTGAGCCTGAGCGGACAAAAACATTCCCAACATGCATGTGAATATGACAATTTTTTTCATTTTGCCTTTTCCTTTCATCCGCAATCCTTACAAAAGATATGCCAAGGCATTACCTGTGTTTATTTGGTGATAGCCTATTAAAATGGGAGCAATTGTTCGAAAACAACACAAGAATGTTCGGTTTTGAAATGATAATATTCATGAAATTCTCATTCAAAACCATTTGTTCACTTCAGTTGTTTGTCATATCGACGGGCAAGGTCTTAATAGACAGGGTTTTATAGTGCAGTATTTTTTTTAGCATCCACGCGTTGCTTTTGGCACAGGTCTTGCTCTAAGAAAAGTCATGGAGAAAAAAATAGTAAAGCACCTGTCGATCGCTTTGTTGCTCATGAGCTCATCGGTGTTTGCGCAAGATGAACCTTGTCCAATCCAATCCAAAAAACCTCGAGCCATAGATCTCCATGAATCCATAAATCTTGAATCGGGATTTGACATTGAGGCAACTGAGGGATTTGAGAGGTTAGGTTATCTTGCATCATATGGCATACAAGGAATTTTAAAGCTTACCATTTCTCCTGAGCCAGAACAAAGTGCGATTTGCAGTCTGCATATGATGAATTCAAATATTGCGATTACTTCTTCCAAATGTCTCGAGAAAATCAAAAACAGACAAGTCTATGTTACGTACCAAAAAGGTGCAGATTTTTTTTCTTCACTTGTAACAAAAGTTCATAGAATGCACACCGCTTCCAAGCTCGTCTTCTTTGAAATAAAAGATGAAAATCCATTCATTTTTCCAGAGTGGGATCATCGTGTAGATCTCACCACCCCACATCAGTGGACGTATCAGACGATGTGGGAGGTTATGGGTTATTCATCATTGTACAAAGGATATCGAAGCTTCTACGAGGGATGTAGAATATTTTCGTTCTCAAGCGATAGGTCTCAAATCTCTATTGATTGCAAATATAGTACCGACCTAGCCATCGGATCAATCATTATCGGTGAGTATTGTGGAAAAAGAGAAATTATCGGAATCAAAGAAACCGAAACGTCAGGTAGTACTACTTATATTTCCTATCACGCATTTGCTGAAGAAATTATTTGGGCAAAAAATAAACTAAATTAGGGGCACAAAATTGAAAAAAATATTTACTAAACTCATGAGACTAACTTTAGTTTTTGCCGTCCCATGTCTTACATTTTCATTTCCGACATACTCCCAAACCACAAGAGATCTTATTCGGGAAATCAAAAAGGAAGCTAGAGGTAATCTTCCTGCAACTGAAATTGGGAACGAAATCGAAAAGAAAATGGATGATGCATTTTCTGGAAAGGACCCTTCACCACCGCAAATGACTTCAGATTCAGAATACGATGAGGCCGAAAAAAAAGCTCAAGAAATCATGAATCGTCAAAATATCTATGGCCAAATCTTGCCCACACTCTTGGAGGCTGAAGACATACCAACACTCGATTGGCTCATCAAAACGGCCATGGGTGATTTGGAACAAAAAGAAATGGTACAAGCCATCAAAGACAAGCAAAAAATCAACCAAATCAGCTACGAGCGGAAGCGAGTATATGAAAAGGAGCCGGGTCGTGGCATCGACGCTGAAACTATCAAAGAAAATGATCCATTTCCTCATTATGTTCTAAGCAATCATGGCAAGGAACTCTTGATTCAAGAAAAACTCTTACAAACCGAAAATCCTTCCTATCGAGTTCCCGTATTGCAAGATTTTCATAAAGATCAAAAGAGACTTGAAAATATTAAATAGGAGAAAAAATGAAAACACCAACAAAGAAACTCGCTGCCTTCATAGGCCCAGGTATTTTTTCAATACTTCTTTCATCATCGCTGATTGCACAAGACATGCCCAAAGGAAGAGTACGTGAACCCTATAGACCTGACCCCAAAGAAAATACAATGTCCCCAGAGGAAAGAGAAGAGCATTTCTGGAGTCAGCCGATTACGCCAATGAGCCAGCCCGCAAGCGCAGAGTATCTCAAACTATTTATACCGTCATCGGTAAAAAACGGGCTCTATGGGATGTATGCAAATATTTATAAGATTCCAAACCCAAACTCACAAACTTTAAACAGATTTCTCTATCTCCCTATACCTCTATTGCAGACTGGATCTGATGGAAAAGCATACACACGGGTTATTCAAAGAATCGGCGAAGAAAAAAGCATTGTGGAAATACATATCGTCATTCACTCTCAAAAATATGAAAGTTTAATCGCAAAATACTTGAGCGAAAAAACAAATATACCTTTGTCAAATCTAACGATAGAACCTGCAACATTGGGAAAAATATCCCTTCAGTTCGGAAACACAAATTTTTTTGACATTGGTAAAACTTATTTTTATCCAAATCTAGATAGTAAAAATGCTTCAGCGGGCCTATCCAGAAAAACTCTGACATTTCTGATACCAGTATACAATTCCGACTTGAATGAATTTCTCTCAGAATTTAAAAACGGAGGAGTTGATGCTACGCTTTACTATTCTTATGTAACTCAAGAAATTAGAAGAAGCAACTTGAATAGCCAAGGAACTGTTCAAATTTCAAATCAGCTCAAAAAAGATTTTTTTGGTGGCAGGCAAGAGATTCTAGCTACGGGAACACAAGTTGTAGAATTTTTAGCAAGGGCTGCTCAAGATTCCCGAAGCGAGGTATTTTTGGAACATGATGGGAAAATTAAAGAACTCTTCTTGAACCGTGTTAGTAGGTTTATTGATCAAATTTCAATTCGAGCTATTGCTTTAGGAGATGTTACAAATCAAATTGTTTCGAAGTTCACATTGGATGAAAACTCAGGGCTTTTTGCTCCAAACTTCATTTCCAAAATGAACATCAATGAGGCAGAAGCAGAAGCAGACTATAGCTCCATAAAAAATTTATACCAACAATACTCTCAAAAACAAACTGCTGGAAAAGCAGCAGGAATTTTTGGATTTGGTGTCTTTGGAGGTTCAGGATCCAGAAACACAAATAGCGGACAGATGGAAAATGATCACCAAGTCAACCAGACCCTTCGCGAATGGGCAAAAGGGGAAAATTGGGATGGATATCAAATGCAATCGTTAGATGTCCGACTTTATCAAGTAACACAGGTTGATTTAGACCAAGTGATGGCTGAGACCATCAATATAACCACTGTTGAACAGCAAGATGCTATCACGGGGTATTCTACATTTAACTCTGTTCAAGATCTATTTTGAAACCATAAATTAGGAGAGAATCATGTTTGATCAAAAATTATACCTTATCCCTGTTATTCTACTCGGAATCTTTTTTTCCACTTTTGCCCATGCGCAACAACCTGAATACTCATATCCCTTTGACCGTTATTTTGTGGATCCGGGTGATATTGAGATTTTGGCGTATGAGGATTTGGAAAAAAACGTCATTCTTTTGGCCCCAGTCTTTTGTTTCAAAAAAGAAAAGAAAGGAAAATTCATTGATGTGCAAGTAATTAGCAACCCTAACAAGGATTTCAGTCTAGTTCGAATAGGCCTATATATAAATCATCCATCCATTACTGAACAGGTTTTAAAAGATTCAAAAACGGATAGTCGCTTTGAACCATGGCCTGGTGGAAGCATATTTTTGACTTACAGAGGAGAAAAAGAGGTTAAAGATACTCTAACATGGGCACTTTTGCCTCCACCTGGCATTGAAGCAGCTATCCAATATGGAAATATATTGAATGTAGATTTTCATGTAGAAAACAAAAATGTAGATTTTATCGTAAACCTTCTACAAAAAGGGGCCAATTTTGATATTCTATTCCGTTATGCAGATGAAAGTGGAGGAAATTCAATCTTACAATATGTGAGAAATACGAGGCTCCATGCACTTTAGATCAAAAAAAACAAATGTAATACTTTTGTTTTATTTGTTCATAACGTTCTTTTTCGATTTTTCTCATGCACAATACAATGACAGATTTCAAACCCTATCCACACACTCAATTTTTGTTCCAAAACTCGAAGAAAACATTGAATATTTAAAGACAAAAAATTCATCTGATCAAATCGTATATTTATACGATCCTGTCTTTCGAGTACTCAGTCGTCCAAAAACGTATGGTCCATATGTAGAGCAGAGGGAGTTGTTGATAGATGGTCGTCGATTCTATCACACAACATTTTATATCATGTATCGCTCTGTGGATGCAGAGCATGAAATTCAAAGTGCTCATTTCAATGTTGGCAGAGCACTCCCAAAGCCTTTTGCAAACTCCTTTTTCTGCCTAACGTTTGGCATTGATCAATTTAAAATATGTGAAAACAAAATTTTTCGGCCGGCACGACAAATAAACGACAATTATATGCCGATTTCATTTTTGCTTGATGAAAAGGCATATCAAAACCTCTCTTCCTGGATGGTAGACGGTGAAAATATCCAATTTGAACTCATGACAAAATCCACAGGTTATCAAAAGTGGATTTATAAAAGCCAGACACATTTGAGTATTGATCTTACGAATGAGTCTGAGAGTATTCTCCGTATGTTAGAAGAGAAAAAAAAAGGCAAATCCATCCCTAGGAATTCCAGCCAGTTTTTGTACATTTCCTCAATGTACTTTGAAAAATTTTTATCGAGCCTCAGCCCAAATCTTAACGTGACAATTTACGATGAGCGAAATTCCATAAAAAAAATTGAACAAACCCTTCAAAGCTCTGAAAATTGGAAAAATCTTGTACCGTATCAGTCCGTGGAAACTGACAACGAAAAATACATGATACTAGACAGAGAAATTTTCAAGACGGGTGTCGATATTGAGAACGTTGAAGAGTTTTTTGAAGAAACAGTTATCAAGGAGACCCATCGTATAGATACAGACCATCATCTAATCGCTATGTCCAAGGAATTGAAACAAATTTACCTTGACCAGCCAAAATATGAGCCCCCATTTAACGCTTTTGCTTTTGATGAGGTGCCACTCAATTTCTTGAACCAAGCGCCCCTCAAGAAATCACAATTGATTTCAATCGAAGGAAGCTCGCAAAATCAAAAATATTGCATCAATAGTACTATCATCGATGAAATTTTATACATTTATGATCCAGAGGTCGGTTCATTAAAGTTATGGCTTTTTGACCGATCACGGAAAATATCTCACCATCTACGAATCAACACCTTCACGCATCAAGTTCAAGAGCAATACATTCAAATTGAACCACTGAACATAGAGCTATACTCTGATGGAACATGGCTTACCATGAATTATATGGACCAGACTCCTTTTCCATATGGAGCACTTCGCATCAGTCCAAAACAAGGTGAGGCTCTCTATTCCGTTGTGAATATCAAGGACTCATCTATCTTCATTCAGCTTCCCAACAATCAAACATACGAGGTAAACCTATGAAGCAGATTCAGTCCCATTTCAGGGTATTTATTTTAGGGTGTATTTTAATTTCGTTGATGTCGTGTAAAGTAGAGTTGGGTGTAGTAGAAGATCCGCAGCCAGTCGATACAATACCTACTCCCGTTGTTCCCCAGCCAGCTTTTCCAAACCCCGGTCCTGAACCAGCACCCAATCCAAGGCCAGGTACAGACCCTGTTCCCGATCCAAAACCTTTTGATCCTTCCCCTTTACCACCATATCCAGGACCAAAGAAAAACCTCAGTGTATTGGAGGCCGTGCAGACCTTCCAAAATTTTCAAGTGTATTCCATCAAAGAGGAGAATCAAAGTTATGCATTTTCTGATGTTTTAGAAAACTATACGGGAATGGTTTCAAATTTTTCAATTGATCTGAGATCGCAAAGATTTCAATTCAATTTTGTATACTACCGAGATGCAACAGCACGTGAAAGTGTTACTTTCATTGGCCAATACAAATTAAACCAAGAAAATATAATACTAGTGGCAAATACAGTTCGTATGTTTGATCGATCAGGACAATTAGTAACTGAAGATTCGTATGTTGCATTTAAGTCTAAATTTTATCAGTACCAAAAAATCGATGTGTTGGATTCGATGCCTTATGTATGGATAAGAGAATTTTTTCATTTTGGAAAAATAACTCTTTCTGTTGATGAAATGAATTATTCATTCGAGGATGGTTTGCAAGTCAAAAATTCAAAAGGTGTAAATATTCAACTATTTCCCTCACAAGATGAAAAATTCTACATACCAAAAAAAATAGGGTCAAAAAATATGATAAGACCTCTTTGGGGAATGATGTCTCCGGAGAAATTTATCTTCCAAGTTTTTGGAGATCAAAGAGACGATTTAAATAGTAGTTCTGTTGTGGATAACTATTATGCCGAGCCATTGATTACATGGAGGTTAGATCAGAAACAAGAGAGTGCATCGATTGAGATCGATTTGAATGAGTCTATTTTATTTTTACAATCTACGGAAAATGAAAGATTTAAAAACATTCAAAATAAAAATTTGATAGAGGGCCTACCAAATTTGGCTGAAATTGTAATAGAGGATCATGGAAAGGTGATACAGAAATTCGATATTCAGGATGGACCAACCTTTTCATTTGATTTCTATGTAAAAGATTCTAAATACCAATTTGCTAGCGGAATTTTATACTATAAGTTTTTTGTTATGTATCTTGATCGGTCTGGGGCTCTTATTGCTGATCGAGAGCTAGATCTTTATCCAGCTGATGCAGATTGGTATAGGCCATGAGACCTATACTACTTGTCAGATCAATTTTTTTGCTGATCGGGATAGGATTGAATATGCCGGCCTGCTTTGCTCAACAAGTGATTCCCAAAGAACACAATCAAAATCTTTTGTTTCAAGATAGCAGGGGAAGGCCTTGGAACATAAGAGTTCAATCTCCGACCGATATTGTTGCGACCAATTTGTTGCGTTGGGAAAACACAATCACCAAACATTTTGAAGATTTGATGTATTTCAATTCAATTCTTGGAACTGAAAGCAGCCAGTATGAACAAGACATTGTTAAGGATGTTGCTCTACAATTTCAGATGCAAAGCAAAGTTCACAACATCGATTCAGAGGAACTTGTAGCCATCTTTGTGGCTTTTGTAGATCAATATCCATCGATTTTTCCCTATCTCACAGTAAACAAGAATATCATGACTCCTGCAGTTCTTTTGAGAACAGGTATTCGAGATCGAAGGGACAAAATACTGATTTTGACATCACTTTTGTCGGCATTTTGCTTTGACGTACAGATGGTGCTTATGGACGGTCAATGGAATATGAGTATTAGAAGCAAATCCAATTCCGGACAATACAGTCATCGATACAATAAGGCTGCTTATGCAGTGCAAGGTATGAATCAAGGTATGGAGATCAAAATCGACAAATTTTCGGATATTGATGAAACGTGTTTGGTGGAAAGCAGCTTCAGAAAACCAATTTCCTCCATAGAGGACTTTCACCTAGATATGAATTCTGCTTGGGAAAATCGATCTATTACAAGAGTTAATCGAGAGAGGATAAATGATCAGATTCACTATCAATACAACAATATTGATACCTATGTGAGGTCCTTACGGTTCAGGAAAAATACCAAAGGATGGATTTTTGGGGGAAATCAAGAACAATTTTATGAACCTGTAGGTACCATTTATGAAGAATCTTAACGGTGTTTTCTTTGCTTTTCTGACATATTTAGGATCACTTTCTGCAGCATTTTGTCAGCAGCATCCAATTGAATTGGAAAAAGGACTTCGAGTTGTTGGTAAAGGTGATCACTTCTATCATAGGGCATCTTTTTTGGGCATGGGCACTATTGTGGTCGAGAAAAACGGAATTCAAAAACCTTTTTGTATGGGGACGATCGTTCATCCGGAATATGTGCTTACCTCAGTTGATTGTTTACCAAATGAGCAGTGGAAAAACGCAAAATTTTATATTCAAATGCCAAATGATTTTTTTGTCTCCAAAATCAACTTTCTAGAGCAAAAAAATCTGTTTTCCATGAGCCGAAAAACAGAAGGACAATTTTTCTTTGAGTCCAAATTGCTTTCCGTTCATCAAAGCTCATATTCTAGTATTTCTATGATCCTTTTTCGATTGGAAAGAAAATTTGAATTGACATCACTGCCCGATGATTTTTTCCGATCAAGTGAAATCTATTTTCCTCCTACCTTGGAAGATACTCGTTCCAATTTTCTGCCTATGGCAGATTCCTCACTTTGGCACCTTGATCAAAATAGAGAAATTGACATCTTTCCCCCAGTATTGGTGGTGGGTTATCACCAACAACAGTATTATGTTCAACGTTGTCAATTGAGTGCTATACAAACTTATCCTGACATTGATCTTGATTGTGGAGAAATTTCACAGCAGTTTCTTCCAGGAGCAATTGTGATTGCTCATACATCCAAAATGTTCCATATTTTGGGCATTCAAAAAAGTGCACAGAGGGGCCAATATGTTCATCTTCAATTGTTGGATTTTTTTGCTTCGATGCCTTCATTTCCAAAAGAAAAAAAGGCTCTCATGATGGAGTGGTCTGTTTTATCGTCCGGAGTGCCTTCTTTGGATTCCTTTCAATTATTTTTTGTTTCCTGAGTTCGGAGACACTTTCCCAGGGTTGTTGCTTGAAAACATCTCTTTGCTTGGATCTTGAGTGGATATAGCGAGGGGGTCAGAAGCAGCTGGCGCATTTTTGAATTGAATGTTTTTTGGGCGCATGATAGGTTTGCGCCTGCATTTGCGGGGAATGTGGGGGTTAAAAAATCGCGTAATATAAGTGACTTACCCTGTGGAACATGGAGATACGCCGAACGTGAGCAAACAAAAAGTTACCAACGAATATTCAGCATCAAACATCAAAATTCTCGAAGGTTTGGAGGCCGTTCGCAAGCGTCCCGGGATGTACATCGGGGATACCGGAATCCGAGGATTTCACCATCTTGTGTTCGAAGTGGTGGACAACTCCATCGATGAAGCACTTGCCGGCCACTGTGACAAAGTTGTGGTCACCATCCACGATGATGAATCCATCACGGTCGAAGACAACGGCCGGGGGATTCCTGTGGAAACCCATGCCACTGAGGGGATTTCGGCAGCGGAAGTAGTGCTGACCAAGCTTCATGCGGGTGGAAAATTCGACGACAATTCCTACAAAGTTTCGGGTGGATTGCATGGTGTGGGGATCTCCGTTGTAAACGCATTGTCCAAATGGCTTAAATTGGAAATTTATCGCGATGGATTTTCACACACACAAGAATATGAGAGAGGCACCCCCAAGGCTCCCTTGAAACGCGGAGGGAAATCCACCAAAACAGGGACCACCGTTCATTTCAAACCCGATGACCAAATTTTTGAGATTACCGAATTCACTTATGACATTTTGTTCAAACGTTTGCGCGAGCTATCGTTTCTCAATGACGGCGTCAAAATCATTCTTTCCGATGAACGCACCGGAAAAAAAGAAGAGTTCAACAATGCGGGTGGGATTGAAGCTTTTGTCAAGCACCTCAATCGCGCCAAAAAAGTGTTGCACAAACCTGTGTTTGTCAAAGGCGAAAAAAATGACATTCAAGTAGAGATTTCCTTTCAATACAACGAAGGATATTCCGAAACGTTGTTCACCTTTGCCAACAACGTCAACACAATCGAGGGTGGAACACATTTGATTGGGTTTCGCTCAGCGCTGACTCGTTCTCTCAATCAATACGCTTCGAGCAACAATCTTTTCAAAACCCTCAAGTCCACGCCCAGCGGGGACGATGTTCGAGAAGGTCTCACGGCTGTCATTTCGGTCAAAGTTCCTGATCCACAGTTTGAAGGACAGACCAAAACCAAACTCGGCAATTCTGATGTCAAGGGGATCACCGAAGCCATTGCCAACGAAGGCATTGCGACCTATTTGATTGAAAATCCGCGGGAAGCCAAGCGCATTGTTGCCAAGATCGTGGAAGCTGCGCGTGCACGCGAAGCGGCCCGAAAAGCACGCGACCTGACCCGAAGAAAATCTGCGTTGGAATTTTCTTCATTGCCTGGAAAACTAGCAGATTGTCAGCAAAAAGATCCTTCCAACAGTGAGTTGTATCTGGTGGAGGGGGATTCTGCGGGTGGCTCTGCCAAACAGGGTCGGAACCGAGAGAATCAAGCCATCTTGCCCTTGAGAGGAAAAATCCTCAATGTGGAAAAAGCTCGATTTGATAAAATGCTTCAGTCCAACGAGATCCAAACTCTTGTGTCTTGTTTGGGGGGTGGAATTGGCAAAGAAGATTTTGATGTGAGCAAAATCCGCTATCACAAAATCATTCTCATGACCGATGCGGATGTCGACGGAGCTCACATTCGAACGCTTCTATTGACCTTTTTCTATCGTCAGATGCCAGAGATCATCGAAAAAGGTTATCTCTACATCGCACAACCCCCACTCTACAAAGTGAAAAAGAAAAAGGTAGAAAAATATCTCAAAGACGAAGCGGCTTTGGAAAAATTCCTGTTGGATGAAATTGCAGGCAAACTCAAGGTTAAACTCTCAGTCAAAAAATTCATTGAGGGAGCATCGCTCAAAACCCTTTGCAAAAAAATCCTGGGATATCGTGATGCATTGGCGCAGCTCAAACCCAAACAAGATCGACGCGTGGTCGACGCATTTGTGTTGGGCGCGGCCATGACCGAAAAAGATTTTGACAACAAGACAAATTTAGAAACCTTGAGAAAAAAAGTTCAAGATGTGGTCAAGGTCTCCTATCCTGAAATCCATCCTCTGATGTACGAAGTGGAAAAAGACGGAGATCGATTGTCCTTGAAAGTTACTTCACGAGACAAAGGTGTTCTCAAGGAAACCATCTTCAATCAAGATTTTATGGAGTCCAAGGTATTTGACAACATTCTCAAAAAATCAGTCCCTGTCGCAGAATTGGGAACCGCTCCTTTTGTCTTGGTGGATGATGAAGGACTTGAAAAAACCGTAGCCAATGTTTTTCAGTGGATTGAAACGGCGCTCGAAACCGCCAAACATGGACTGAGTGTGCAACGGTACAAAGGATTGGGAGAAATGAATCCCGGACAGTTGTGGGAGACTACCATGGATCCTCAAACAAGAAGTCTCTTGCAAGTCAAAGTGGAAGATGCCGAAAGCGCCAACGAGATATTTACCATTTTGATGGGAGATCAAGTAGATCCCCGTAGAAATTTCATTGAGCAGAACGCATTGACCGTAAAAAATCTCGACGTGTAAAGGTCGTGGTAAGGAAAATCTATGAGTACGACACAAACTGAACAAATTGTTCCCAAATCGATTGTTGAGGAGATGCGCTCTGCATACCTTGACTATGCCATGAGTGTGATTGTTGGTCGGGCCCTGCCAGACGTTCGTGACGGACTCAAACCCGTGCATCGCCGCGTTTTGTACGGCATGTATGAGATGAGCAATTTTCACAACAAAGCTCACAAAAAATCAGCAAGAATTGTCGGGGAAGTCATGGGTAAATATCATCCTCATGGTGATACAGCCATTTATGACACCATTGTTCGTATGGCCCAGGACTTTTCGTTGCGAGCTACGCTGGTGGATGGACAAGGAAACTTTGGATCGGTCGATGGAGATGGTGCAGCAGCCATGAGGTATACGGAGATTCGTCTCTCCAAAATTGCCGAAGAATTTTTGCAAGACATTGAAAAGGATACCGTTGAGTTTGGTCGAAACTACGACGATACCCTCAATGAACCTACACTCCTTCCCGCACGCGTGCCCAATCTTTTATTGAACGGAGCATCCGGAATCGCTGTGGGGATGGCCACCAACATTCCGCCCCACAACTTGGGCGAGCTTTGTGATGGATTGATGCAAATCATTGATCAACCCGAGACCGACATCAAAGATCTGATGAAGATCGTCAAAGGACCAGATTTTCCGACCGCTGGAATCATTTTTGGAAAAAAAGGCATTGCCGAAGCCTACGAAACGGGAAAAGGCAAGTTCACCATTCGTGCCCGAGCTACGATCGAGCCAATGAAAAAAGGCGATCGCCAGCAAATTATCGTTACCGAAATTCCTTATCAGGTCAACAAAGCCAAACTCATTGAGTCCATTGCCGACCTGGTACGCAATCGAAAAATCGAAGGCATCTCCGATCTCAGAGACGAATCCGATCGAGACGGGATGAGGGTTGTCATCGAGCTGAAAAAAGATTGCACCCCTGCGGTGATCTTGAACAAGTTGTATTCCATGACCCAAATGCAAACGTCTTTTGGTGTCATCATGTTGGCCTTGGTCAACAATCGACCTCGTATCATTTCTCTCAAAGAATGTTTGGAACTTTTCATCGAACATCGACGAGAAGTCGTCACACGAAGAACGTTGTTTGAGTTGAACAAAGCCAAAGAGCGCGCTCACATTTTGGAAGGATTGAAAATTGCATTGGACAATTTGGATCAGGTCATTGCCTTGATCCGAAAATCCAAAGATCCTGTGGCCGCCAGAGACGGACTCTGCAAAAGTTTTGAACTTTCTGCCCGTCAAGCCCAAGCCATTTTGGACATGCGTTTGCAACGTCTCACCAACTTGGAAAGAGACAAAATCATTGCCGAATACAAAGAAGTATTGCAACTCATTGCCAAACTAGAAGAAATTTTGGCCAAACCCAAACTTGTGGACAAAATCATCAAAGAAGAATTGCAATCTCTCAAAGACAATTTTGGAGATCGTCGAAGAACCGACATCAAAGGTGCACTTCAAGAATTTTCTGACGAAGATTTGATCCAAGAAGAAGAGATGGTGGTCACCATCACACACGCAGGGTACATCAAACGAAATCCTCTTTCTCTCTATCGAAGTCAAAAACGAGGGGGAAAAGGAAAAGTCGGAACCGGAATCAAACAAGAAGACTTTGTCACCGATGTTTTTGTCACCAGCACTCATGCCTATCTTTTGATCTTCACCGACAAAGGAAAATGCTATTGGGTACGTGTTCATGAACTTCCTCAGGTTGGTCGAATCGCCAGAGGAAAACCCATCATCAACATGGTTTCCATGAGCTCTTCCGAAAAGGTTGCGGCCGTGTTGCCCGTCAAAGAGTTTGCGCTTGGGCAATACATCGTGATGGCCACCAAAAATGGTTCGATCAAAAAAACAGATTTGATGGCATTCTCCAACCCTCGAACTTCGGGCATCATAGCATTGGGCATCGAAAACGATGACAAACTCATCTCCGTCCATCTGACCGATGGAGCCTCCGACATTTTCTTGGCCACCAAAAATGGCCAAAGCATTCGTTTCCCCGAGAAACAAGTTCGAGCCATGGGAAGAGGGGCCAAAGGTGTGACCGGAGTTCGTCTGAAAAAAGATGACGAAGTTGTAGGCATGCAATCTCTTGAAAAAAACGGGGCAATCCTGATGGCCACGCAGCGTGGATATGGAAAACGAAGTGAGATCGAAGAGTACAGAGTCCAATCCCGAGGTGGAAGCGGAATCATTGCAATCAAAGTCACGGAAAAAAATGGGCCAGTCGTAGGCACCTTGCAAGTCAATGAAGATGATGACGTGATGTTGATTTCGGACAAGGGAAAACTCATCCGAACCAAAGTCAAAGACATTTCGGTGATTGGCCGCTCCACACAAGGAGTTCGCCTCATTCATTTGGACAAAGACGAAGAGTTGGTCTCCATTGCAAAAATTGCGGCCGATGAAGACGACGATGAGGTTGTTGGAAACGCCTGATTCATCCAAAGGGGGGAACATGAAAAAAATGTATCTATTTTTGGCGGGACTGGTGATCACCGTGGGCTCCTTTCTGCAAGTCGCCATGGCGGAGAACAACTGCGAAATCGTCCATCATGAAGTAAGTGTGTTTGACAATTCGAATGACTACGTAGAATACAAGTCGATATCGGAATTGGAACAGGGGAACGAGACCAAGCCAGGCACCTTGGACAAGGTTATGAAATCGGTCATTGAGAGTGGCATTTTTACGGGTTTGATCAAAGATACTGGGGCTGATTTTCAAACAAGAGTTTTTCAAGTAGGCAAGTCAAGCCTCTATTTTTCTACCCAACAAGAGTGCCAACAAAAAGCCATCGGTCTTGGAAACATAGAATCCAACCGACAAAAAAACAAGTACATCCAGTGGAAGTACGGTGAAAATGAAGGCCTTGTATACATGGGAGTACCGGTTGAAAAAATCAATCAAAAATTTTTCCCCTGTGTGTTGGTGAGCTTGGAATACAAAAAAAGTGAAGACAAACAAAGCAAAGAAATTGCATTTCGAAAAAGCAGAGCAGAAGGATTCAACATTCTCTTCTCGACCGTCGCACAGTCTGAGGATGAGTGCACGAGATACCTTTCAGCTCAAATGAACGATTGGTTGCTGGACGCATTTGTCCTTGAAGGAAACTTGCACTGGCACATCGATTGGAAAAATAAAGTAGCTTCTGATCTTTTGGAAGGTCAGGTTGAATATTTTTGGGATCAAGACTATGCCACTGGATATGTTGGCTTGATCAACAAATCATGAAAAAACAGTTTATTCTATTTTTCTTGTGTATCGTAGGATTCCTTTCCTCAAGCTTTGCGCAAGAAACGCAATGCTATATTTTTCTTCTTGAGCATCAAATCCAAGAAACCTCTGGAAAAAAATCTTCTGAATTGTACGAGTATCAAGTGATACAGAAAAAAATTGGAGATTGGACGCTTTTGGACTTGTCGGATGTCTCTGAATGCGAAAAAAAGGCTCATGAACAATCGCTTCTTCATAGAAAAGAAAAACAATACACAATTGAGTGGTATGCATATGATCCTCAAACGGATGCCAGGCCTTTTGGTGTAGTGGATTTTTTTTCCCAGGAAGACCGACGTCCCTGTGTTTTGGAGTTTCTTGTCAATCCTGATCAACCCACATTGCAAGTGGATTTTGTCCAGCTGGCAAGAGTACGAAACGAAGAGCTGCGTTATGCAAAAATGGCAGGCTCGTTACAAGAATGCCAAGATTTTGTCAGAGAGAGTTTGAAACATGTTTCTGGAGTTCCTTTTTATTGGGGTCTTGGATCGAGATACGACAAAGTCAATTTCTTGCACAAAGAAAAACTCAATCCATTTTTCTCGTACACCTGGGTAGGAACGTATTTTTTTGATCAGAGTCAGAGACCGTTTTCGGTCCGAAAAAAATAATGTTGGAAACCAATTACGATTTCATGTGAACATCAAGTTGGGGAAAGGCAATCACAATGCCTGCTTTGTCGAGTTCGACATTGATGTTGTGCCGAACATCGCTTTCCACCTTGAGCATGCCTGCCGGAGTGAAGACATGCACCCAGAAAAAAAGTTCAAAGTCCAAGCTGCTGCTTCCAAAGTTTCGAAAGAGAACAAAGGGTTTGGGATAGGAAGCCACTTCTTCTTTTTGGGCCACGCAAGACAACAAAATCTCTTCTGTTTTGCGCGTATCTGATCCATAGGCCACACCCACTTTGATGCACCTACGAATTTTTTGATCGCGAATCGTCCAATTGATCACGTTGGATTCCAAAAAAGAACTGTTGGGCACGATGATGTCGATGTTGTCTACCGACACAATGCCCGTACTGCGCAGTCCAATGCGATTCACCGTGCCCATGATTCCGCTCACCTCCACAATGTCCCCCACACCGATGGGCCTCTCGATGAGCAAAATGATTCCACTGACAAAGTTTTTCAAAATATTCTGACTGCCAAATCCAATTCCAACGGCAAGAGCACCCCCAAATAGCGTAAAGATTTTCAAAGGAATGTTGGACAGGTGCAGAGCCAGCAGGGACACAAAAAAGATCGAAAAATAATACAATACACTCTCAACGGTTGAGCGTGCACTGTCTTTGACCTTCAATCGTTTGGAAACCGAGGCGGCCAACAAATGTGTGAGTTTGGATGCACTGACCAGCCCCAGAACCAAGATCAAAAGAGCAATGAAAAGATTGCTCACGCGAATGACATTCTCACCCACGCTGACAATTTCAAAACTCCAAATTCGATTGACCCACTCCCCGATTCTTTCGCTGTAATCAATCATCCGAAGCTATTCTACCTTCCGATGAGAAGATGGTCTTGCGTTTTTTTCGATGTACTCGATGATCATGCCTGCCACATTTTTTCGTGTGGCTTGTTCAATGCCTTCCAGTCCTGGAGAAGAATTGACTTCCATCACTTTGGGTCCATCCGAGGATCGAAGCATGTCTACCCCTGCGACCCGCAATCCAAGAACCCTGGCGGCTTTGACCGCTGTTGCACGTTCTTCAGGGCTAATCTTGACCAGTCTGGCCGTTCCACCTTGATGAAGATTGGAACGAAACTCGCCTTCGCGAGCCTGTCTCATCATGGAGGCCACCACCTTCTCACCGATCACAAAACAACGGATGTCCGCACCGCGTGCCTCGCTGATGAATTCTTGAATCAAAATGTTGGCATCCAAACTTCGAAATGCACCAATCACACTTTCCGCGGCATTTTGGGTTTCGCACAGAACAACACCCTTCCCTTGCGTGCCTTCCAAAATTTTTACCACCAGAGGGGGACCACCCACAATGCTGATCAGGTCTTTGGTGTGAATGGTGGCATGCGCAAAAGCTGTGATGGGAAGACCCACGCCTTTTCTTGATAAAATTTGCGCAGATCGAAGTTTGTCTCTGGAACGTGTGATGGAAATCGAACCATTGATGGAATACACGCCCATCATTTCAAATTGTCGAAGCACTGCCGCACCATAAAACGTAATGGAGGAACCAATGCGTGGAATGATCGCATCGAACTCGTCCAAATTGCGCTTTTTGTAGTGCACGGTGGGAGAAGATGAGGTGATGTTCATATAACACTGGAGTGGATTGATCACCATCACACGATGCCCACGTTCGATGGCCTGTTCGACCAAACGACGTGTGGAATACAAATCTGGATTCATGGATAAAATGCCGATGTTCAAAATACTTCTCCTCGTTGCAGCATATTACTTTTGGATGGATTGATCAGCATCCTTTTTTTCAGGGCTCGCCTTCCTAGCAAAAGTTCAAATCCGAGTAAAGAGCGATCGATCAGGGAAAGTTCAATGGGAAAAATAAGGTCACGAAGGTGTAGGTGGACCTCCACAATGGGGCGAAGGGTCATCTGCCCCAATGAGCTTTTGATGTTTCTCTCGTCTACCAGAGGTCTTCGGACTCTTTTGGACTGCTGATGGGGAAGATGAACGGTAAATTCCACCAATGAAACCCCTCTTTTTTGAATTTCCACAATGTGCGTGGCATGCAAGGCCGAGGTTTTTGCACCCGTGTCCATTTTGGCTTTGATGGAATGGATCGAAAGCTCCGGAATCGATACCCACTCCCACCAGCCCACAATCAGAGGTTGTTTCTTTTTCACGCCACGCAAACTATCAGACTTGAAAAGCCAGGCCGAGCAAAAAACCAAGGAATTCTTGCGTTGATCAAAGGCCAGCATGTATGAATCTTTGCATGATCGTTTCGAAGAAAAAATGGACCAAATGGAGCATTGAGAAACGACCAAGCCCTGGAACCGCCCCGGGCCATACGGAAACGCTGCAGGAACTGTTCCCAACCACGGTTCATATGCTGCTGTATTCTCCTGAGCATTTCGAGTTGCATCAACTCAAAAAAAATGAGCCCCTGGAACCCTGGCTCGAAAAGGCCATGAGTCAGCAATGTAAACTATGGATTCATATTGTGGGGCTCAAAGATGTCAAATGGCTCAAATCTATTTTTCATACGTTTTCTCTCCACCCGCTTTTGGTAGAGGACGTGTTTCATGGGTATCAGCGTCCAAAATTTGATCGATACGAAAACATCAACTTTGTGACCCTTCGTTCATTTTTCTTTGATCCTCATTTGGATTCAGAGCAAGTGAGTTTTGTGTCGGACAGCAAAAATTTTTGCATCTCCATTCAAGAACGTGCGCCAG
This sequence comes from Bdellovibrionota bacterium, assembly GCA_041391365.1. Taxonomy (GTDB): domain Bacteria; phylum Bdellovibrionota_G; class JALEGL01; order JALEGL01; family JAGRMV01; genus JAGRAX01. Next base: position 358,015 of record JAWKOC010000003.1, read on the forward strand.
ACTGTTTTTCTCCTTTGATGGAGAGGCTACAAAATGAGAAGAGTTTTCTACGAAATTACGGAGCAGAATTTTTGTTCTACAGTTTTTTTGACACCATTGTCGACAGTTTTTTCCCTATTTTGGAAACCATTGGAGATCAAATCGAAGACATTGAGATCCAAATGCTCAGCAATCCAAAAAACAAGCAATTGATTGCGTTGTATGAATTCAAATCTCAACTGATCCAACTGCGAAAAGCGGCATGGTCTCAGTCCGATGCATTGGATAAAATTGTCAAAAACGAAGAAAAACTAGAACTAGCATCGGAGCAGGTATTTTTTCGCGATTGTCAGGATCATGCCCATCAAATTTTGGATCTGATCGACAACTTCAAAGACATGTCCAATGGTTTGATGGAGCTTCATTTTTCGGTGATGAACAACAAACTCAACCAAACGATGAAGATCTTGACGATGATTGCCACCATTTTCATTCCCTTGAGTTTCATCACGAGTTTCTATGGAATGAATTTTAACCCAACACTTTCATGGTTCACGATGCCCGAACTCAGATGGAGATATGGTTATCCCATGGCCCTGACATTGATGGTGGGGACTGTTGCCGGTATGGTTATGTATTTTCGCAAAATCAATTGGTTCGGATCATCAGAGGATTGAATTTTTTGCAATTCATCGAGTTCAAAATTGTTTTGACAAAACATACCAACAGGGATCTTATATACGCATGAATTCACTCTATCAAAAAGCGTGTTTTGTATTCTTGGTGTGTGGAATTTTAACGACAAGTCCTGGGGCAAGGGCTCAGACCATTGATCATGCCTATACCTACGAGCAACTTGAAGATGCCTTCTACAAGGAGCCTTTTTTGAAAGTGATCATTGATTCGGTGGGGCCCGCTTCCAAAAGCAAACAAAATGTTTTTGCTTATGATGTTTCAAACCTGCAGAACCCCATCCAAGTTGTCATGAGCGGTCAACATCAGGCTCTCGCAACGACACAATCGAGAAGTGAGGCCAAGTACGAATCAGGAAAAGAATTTGTTCGCATTCCCATGCAGCTGGGTGTGGACATCACATACAATCTCGCAGCCATTCGCGGGGAAATCACAGACGAAGATCTACAAAACAGCGATGAAGGAGATGAAAATACCGTTGTTGCTGCGAACGACGATTTGATCACCGTGACGCTTCTTTGCAATGTAGAAGAGCTGTATGATGTATCATATGCTGGATCGTATCAACCCGAAGCCTTGATCAAAGTGTATCCCGATTTGAAAGGGTGCAAAGGAAGTGTCGGGCTGAGACTCAAAATTGTCAAGGCGATGAAACAAGCGGGCAAGCTTCCAGATGATGCGGAGCTGCCTTTTGTGTATCAGCTTTCTGCAACTCCCAATTTTGTTCTTGCGGAAGTGGAGTGCAAAAGTGGTGTTTACAAACACGGTAACGGTAAGTGTTATATTTTAGAAAAATAAAACATACATTCATAGTCACCTGCTGGGCAGGGTTTTTCTTGTTGCTCACAGGATGCACGAGCGAATACCAGCGTGCTCAGGAATTGAGTCGAGAGAGAAAATTCAACAGCGCCATTGAATTTTATGTGTCTTTTGCCACCAACAAACCTTCCCATGAAGATGCACCCAAAGCGCTTCTCAATGCAGGCGAAATTTATCAAACCATGTTGAACCAGCAGGAAAAAGCCATTGGGATGTATCGCATGATCGTCAACTCGTATCCAGTGGGAGAAGAAACGGTCGAGGCGCAAAAACGAATAGCGGAAATCTATCGAAACCACTTCACCGACTATGCACAGGCCTTGGTCGAATACGACAAACTTTTGAGAGCCGTCCCCAATTCTCCTCAAGCAGCACTTTATCAGTTTGAAGTCGCCCGTTGTTACACGCAGCTCAAACAATTTGAACAAGCAGAAATCGAATACCAGGAGCTCATTTCCAAATTTCCCATGTATGAAAAATTGGACGAGGTGTATTTCAAAAAAGGAAACAACGCCTACATCGCAGGGTGGTATCAAAAAGCTATCGATGACTATCAAACCTTGATTGAGAATTTTCAAAACTCCACGTTTTTGGTGGAAGCCAAATTTGGGATGGGCAATGCTTACGAAGAACTCGATGAATATGACAAAGCTCAGGCCATGTACAATGAGATTGTCGATCAATACCCTTCACGCAAAGTTGTTGAAATTCGCTTGGAAGGTCTGGTCAAACGTAGGCAAGAACGCAAACTCTGACCAAGTATTCATTCCACAATCCTGTGCAATCAAAAGCAGTGGATTGGGTGCATTCTTACAGATCAATCATAGACAACTGCACCTCCAAGGGCTATCATGAGTCCATGTCAACAGGTCCATTGTCCAAAGAACTTTTTCATGCTTCCAAAAAACTCATGCCCGGTGGAGTGAGTTCTCCCGTGCGTTCCTTTGCATCTGTGGGAGGCGAGCCATTTTTTGTGGAGAAAGCCAAGGGACCGTGGATCTACGATGCAGATGGCAACAGCTACATTGACTATGTGATGAGCTACGGTCCCCACATTTTGGGTCATGCACATCCAGAAATTTTGGCCAAAGTTCAAAAAAGTTTGGAACGAGGTACTTCCTTTGGTGCACCCACCGGATTTGAATTGGAATTGGCCAAATTGATCACGGATGCAGTGCCCAGCATGGACATGATTCGATTTGTAAACTCTGGAACAGAAGCCACGATGTCCGCGATTCGTTTGGCTCGGGGCTACACCGATCGAAACAAGATCATCAAATTTGATGGGCATTATCACGGTCACGTGGATAGCTTGCTTGTGCAAGCCGGTTCGGGTGTGGCAACACTGGGAATTCCAGGATCTCCGGGGATTCCAAAAGATGTGACCAAAGATACAGTCTCCTTACCTTTCAATCATTTGCAGGCTGTGAAAGACGCTTTTCAAAAAGATCCCAAAGCCTATGCAGCCATCATCGTTGAACCCGTGGCAGGAAACATGGGCGTGATTCCTCCGAAAGAAGGTTTTTTGGAGGGTCTTAGAGATTTGTGTGATCAATATGAAACGCTTTTGATTTTTGATGAAGTCATGACAGGGTTTCGAGTCAGTCGTGGAGGAGCTCAGGAGTTGTATCATGTCAAACCTGATTTGACATGCTTGGGAAAAATCATTGGTGGCGGACTTCCAGTGGGTGCGTATGGAGGCGAGCGCAAGATCATGGAAAAGATTGCCCCCGTAGGACACGTGTATCAAGCGGGAACGTTGTCTGGAAATCCCATTGCCATGGCGGCGGGAATCAAGATGATGAAACTTTTGAAAGAAGAAAGTTTGTATCAAAATTTAGATTATCGAGCTCACTATCTCACGGATGAACTCAAAAAAGCTGCCGAAGACAAAGGGGTCCCCATGACCTTCAATCGAGTGGGCTCGATGATGACCGCCTTTTTTCACGAAGGTCCTGTCGAAAATTATGACGATGTGAAAAAATGCGATGACCGCAGGTTCAAAAAATATTTTCACGCCATGATGGTCCAGGGAATTTACATTCCGCCTTCTCCATTTGAAGCGTGGTTCATTTCCACGGTGCACACCGAGGAAGAATTCAAAACAACGATCGACGCACACAAAAAAGCACTCGAAGATCTTTGATCCCACAACCTTTGCGAAGGTTGCAAGGCTTTGACTTTTTATTTGATGCGAATGATGCGTGTGGCGGGACTGGTTTCAAATCCACTTGGATATTGTTGTTTTTCTGTCACTTGCGCTAGGCACTGTGCCAGAGACTCATTGTACGGTTCAAAGTTGGCTTGAAACTGCGTTATATTTCCGGAGCTTTCCACCTGCCATGACAATTGAACTTGTGCGACCTGCTTGAAAGAGACCAAGCACTGTTTGTAATAGGGCATGTACATTTCAAGATTTGCGCTGATGAGTTTTTGAGGAAGATAGTGAAGTTCACGAACCGAGTTTCGAGACAGCGGTTGATCTTTGAGGCTTTGTTCATCGGAGATCAAGTCCAAATCAGATGACCATCGCAGCGTTGCCAGACCCATTTCTGGTTGCGGAAAATGCAAATTCTTGATGATGGCCTTCAAACAAGCCAGACCTTCTTGCTTGGCTTGTGATCCCTCGTGATTTTGAAATCGAATGACCCGGCCACTTGGGTTGAGCGTGAATTCCAACACCAGCGAATCAAATGCACCTGGAATTTGATCCAAATACACTTTGTGGCAGTTGCGCAAACTGGCTCTGTGAGCATTCAGGAGCTCATACACCTGAGAAACAGAAACAGATCCTGTTGGATATTCATAGAACTCGTTGGCTTGTTTGGCCTGACTCACATCCAACGTGCTGACCATTCCCATACCCCACAAAACCAAAGCACAGATCCATTTTTTCATGTCGGAAAGGATAAAGGATTTCGTCTTATGATTCAATGCAAAAACTAGAAATTCTGCCTTTGCATGCGTTTGCGGCCTATGGTACTGCCTCTTGAGTTCGTTGGGGGGAAGCATGGAAAAAAAACATCGAAATGGCATGATCTGGGTGGGCATCGGTCTTTTGCTTTTGTCGATTTTGCCCTTTGCCAAGCATATTGGATAAACAAGATTTTTCATTGCAGTGTCAAATATTGGCGTTTTCTTGTTTTTTTGTTCGTATGCCTCAAGCAACTCTGATAGTTTTTTGTCAGGTTTAGGAGCATCATATGAGTGAAAAACAAGAAACACCTGCAGAAACCAAAAAAGAAACCTCTACCAAACCCAAAGGCACAACCACAAAGCACGAAATTTCCCTCAAAGGAAAAAAGTTTGGGTTTGAACTTACAGCGGACTGGATCGAAATCCACGACAAAGAAGTCGAAGATGCTCGCATGTTTTATGCGTATTACAAAACCACTTCTGCTGTCTCAACTCCACGCCCCCTCACATTTTGTTTCAATGGTGGCCCAGGAGCATCGGCTGTGTTTTTGCATCTTGGACATTGCGGTCCATGGAAGGTGGATTTGGAAAACGGTGGATACGTTCCCAAAGGTCCGCTCACCTTGATCGAAAATCAATCCACATGGCTAGAGTTTACGGATTTGGTATTTGTGGATCCCGTGGGTACAGGATTCAGTCGACCCATCCAAGACGATGGCAAAGAAAGCGACAAAACCAAAAAAGACGAAAAAAGATATTACGCCACTGACAAAGACATTCAGACGCTGTGCAAATTTGTTGCACAATTTTTGAGAGTTCACAAACGATGGGGAAGTCCGATTTATATTGCGGGTGAAAGCTATGGAGGTTTTCGTGTGGCCAAACTTACACGGCACTTGCAAACCTCAGCCGGGGTGAATTTGGCGGGGGCCATTTTGGTTTCTCCGGCCATTGATTTTTTGGGGTTGACGGGCAGTGACTACAATGTCTTGCATTGGGTAGATATTTTTCCCACCTTGGTCAGCGCGGCCTTGTTTCATGGGAAATCCAAACGCTTCAAACAGCATGATCCACAATCTTTTTCATCCATCGAAGAAGAAGTCGAAGCCTTTGCAAACGGACCGCTTGCGAAATTCCTTTTGTTGGGAGATCGTTTGTCAGAACGAGAAATGGTGGAAACTCATCAAATCTTTGCCGACATGACCGGTCTTTCTTTGGAAGAAGTTCTTCAACAAGGAGGTCGAATTGATCATGACTATTTCACCCGAGCGCTGCTCAAACACGAGAAAAAAGTCATGGCCTATCACGATGCGTGTTTGACTCTGCATGATCCATTCTATGATCGTAGCACTCGACAAGGTCCAGACCCTTTGTTGGATGCGCAAGACAGAGCTTTTGCAACCTGCATGAACTTGCTCATCACCGAAAAATGCAACCTCGATACCCACCTTGAATATCGCTTGCTTCACATGGAAGTGTTTCAAAACTGGAAAGCTGATGATCAAACACATCCCTATCTTCAGATTTCAAACTCTGCCGATGAGCTTCGATATGGCATGGCCTTGAATCCAAACATGAATGTGATGATCACGCACGGGTACCATGATTTTGTGACACCCTACCATGCCTCCAAGAGATTGTTGCATTTGATGAAACTCACACCCGAGCAAAAGAAAAATGTATCTTTCAAATGCTATCAGGGTGGACACATGTACTATGTTCGAGATGACTCTCATCAACAGGCTGTGGAAGATGCAAAATCATTTTATCAACCCAAGAACTTCCGTTGAAAAAGAAACCCAAAGGAGTTTGATTCAATTCATGCGCAATCTTCGATGGGACTTGGTGGTATTGTCGGTGGAAGCCGTTTTGATTCCTATTGCGATTGCAGGGGTCGGATTTTTTCTTGGGAGAAAATTTTCGTGGTCACCCTACAGCGAAGGGATTTCCTGTTCGATGGCCGTGGTTTTTGCATTTGTGTTGTTGAAAATTTTAAATCAAAAATTATCTGAATCAGAAAGTGACCAACCATGAACGACACAACACCTTTGTTTGCCTCCATCAAAAGCAGTCTTATGTGGAGTTTTGTGTTGTCGGCCTTGAGCAGCGGTGTGGTCATGGTGCTTGGATCTCGTGATTTGTTTGTTTCGTATTTGGTGGGGCTTTTGCTGATGACCGTAAATTTTTATGCCATTTATGTCTTGGGAAAAAATCTGATTTCTCGGGACGAAGCGGCTCGTCAGGAAGACTCGGAAGAAGACAAACAAACCAAAATTTTTGGTCTGTTTTCCCTGCTTTTTCTGGTCAAAATGGGGCTTCTTTTTGCGGGGGTCTATGTTTGCGTAGCCGTTCTGGGCCTGGATTCCCTGGGTTTGGGATTGGGTATTTTTTCTCTCATCATTTTTCTTTGTGTGGTTGCAGCCGCCCGTTATTTGAGGTAAGACACGCCCTCAATGAATCACCATCCATTTACATGGTTCGAGCATTTGCTGCCCGGCGTAACACATGAAAATCTTCATATGTTTACCGCTGGCTTCATTGCCATGCTTTTGGGTGTGGCCGCGTTTGTGGTTTACCCCCGGATGAAACATGCGGCCATGGCTGTGGTGCCTGATGGTCACCTGAGTTTGCGTAATTTTTTTGAACTGCTTGTAGGCATGCTCGATGAATTGGCCAAGGATGTGATTGGCCACGACAGCCGAAAGTATCTTCCCTTTATTGGGACCATGTTCATTTTTATCTTTTTTTCGAACCTGGTTGGTTTGGTTCCTGGGTTTCTCCCTCCCACCGAAACGTGGGTGATGGGAGCTTCGATTGCCACCATTTCGTTCATCGCTTTCAATTACTTTGGTTTTCGGGAGCATGGGTTGGGTTATTTCAATCATTTTGTTGCACCCATTTCCCTCAAAGGCCTCAAAAATCCCATTGCCTGGTTTTTGGTGTTCATTGCCTTGCTGGCCTTTCAAGTTCTTTTTGTGAGTGTTGAATCCATCAGTATGTTTTTGCGCCCTGTCACCCTTTCCATTCGACTTTTGGTCAACATCACGGCCGACCACAAAATTTTGGAAGTGTTTGGATCCATGGTTCCGTATTTGGTGCCCATTCCCGTGATGATTTTGGGGATTTTTGTTTCTTTTATGCAAGCTTTTATTTTCACGATGCTGACCATGGTGTATATCTCCATGTCGGTTTCGCACGATCACTAATAGAAATAAGGAGAAAGAAAACAATGGTACATCGAAAATACATGAGTGTGGCTTTTGCAGCCTTTGCAGCGTTGTTCGCAGCAAGCGCATTTGGTGCAGATGCTGAAGTGATCCGACCTGATTTGGTTGGAAACATCAAAACCTGGTTGGCTGTGGCCGCAGGATTTGGAATGGCGATCGCAACCTTTGGGGGTGCCATCGGTCAGTCCAAAGCCATCGCAGCAGCACTGGACGGCATTGCCCGTAACCCAGGTGCACAAAACAAAATCTTCATTCCTATGATCGTAGGTTTGGCTTTGATTGAGTCTCTGGTTCTTTTCACCTTTTTGGTGGCCTCTGGTTTGGCTGGAAAAATCTAAGCCTTCCAAGACGTTTGGTTAAAATCACATGGCAACCAAACGAGATTACTATGAAATTCTTTCGGTCTCTGTTTCATCGACAGAGACCGAAATCAAAAAAGCCTATCGCACGGTCGCGAAACAATATCATCCCGATTTGAATCCGGGCAACGAAGAAGCCGCAGAGAAATTCAAAGAAGCGTCCGAAGCGTATGAGGTCTTGCGCGATCCTCAAAAACGAAAAATCTATGATCAATATGGCCACGAAGGTCTCTCTGGAAGAGGCTTTTCGGGGTTCTCATCCACCGAAGATATTTTTTCCAACTTTGGAGATATTTTCGATTCTTTTTTCGGATTCGGCCGCTCGGGCCAACGAGGCCGAGCCGATGGACCGCGCAAAGGTCGCGATTTGCAAATGCAACTTGAGCTCACGCTTTCGGAAGTGGTGTTTGGTAGCACCAAAACATTGGATGTAGAAAAATCTCAAGACTGTTCCACATGCAAAGGAGATGGCGCCAAGCCAGGCCATGCACCCACGACGTGCCCGACCTGCCAAGGATACGGACAAGTCCAACAAAACCGAGGGTTTTTGTCCATCGCGACCACCTGTCCAGAATGTGGAGGAAAAGGTCGCGTGATCAGTGATCCATGTACGGACTGTTTTGGAAAAGGCCGAATTTCATCGCCCAAGAGCATCGAAGTCAACATCCCTGCGGGTGTGGATGAAGGCATGAACATCCGAGTCAGTGGTCAGGGTGAAGGCGGATACCAAGGCGGTCCCGATGGAGATCTCTATGTCATGGTGGCTGTTCGCGAGGAGCCCAATTTTGCAAGGCAAGAGGATCATCTTTATACACAGCTGTCGGTTGGAATGGTCCAAGCGTGTTTGGGTGCATCGGTCACGGTCAAGACTTTGGACGGAGAAGAAAAGATTGAGATTCCTCGGGCCAGTCAAAACGGAGACGTTCTCACGCTTTCGGGCAAGGGTGTTCCCAATTTGCGCAATGGCCGCAGAGGCAATTTGTATGTGGAGATTCACATGCTGGTTCCCAAGCGGTTGACCCATAAGCAAGAGCAGCTTCTTCGAGATTTTGCCCAGGAGTCGGGAGAGTCAGTCTCCGCCCCCAAAGAAAGTTTTTTGAGCAAACTCAAAAACAAGACCAAAAAAAAATAACCCCTCCATTTCACAATCACCTAACATGCTGTTTTTATGGGTGATTTGGTTCGTTTCAAAAAAACATGAAGGCAGTTGACACACTCGAAACAAACATGTTAGCAATTGCATCATTACACATTGTTGGGGGGATTTATGAAAAAACATTTGTTGATGGTAGGCCTGATTTCTTGTGGCATGTTGATGCATGCATCGGCGCAAGCTCAAGTTCCCAGACCTTTGCAACCCAAAAGTTCGGAAGCATCAAGCAACCTTCAAGGAGATGCGGCAAATTCGAACGGTTGGTTTCGTATCCTTGATGAATATAAAAAACTCATTGTTGAAATAGATAGTACGTCTCTGAGCTATGTCATTTGCAATCCAGCCATTGAAAAAAATGGTTGCTCTGAATTGTATTCGGTTGACGTTACTCCGTACACACGAGGCGGTGAAACCTACGGAAGAGAAATTTCTATCACAAACATTGAGTCGGGTGAATCCGTGGAAATCTTCCGAGGCATGCCCCAGAGTGGCACACTCATTGGAAGATCAGGTTGGAAGATAGATTCAATGTCTGAGGATTCGATGGATCGTGTAACGTTGAGAGTAAATTCAGGAGGCACGCAAGCGATTCTTCTGACCGAATGACACCACAAATTTTTTTGTGGGTGATTTGGCTTGTTTCAAAAAAACGCAAAGGCAGTTGACACACTTGAAACAAACGTGTTAGCTAAATGAATAATTAATCATTTTTAAGGGGGATTTATGAAAAAACATTTGTTGATGGTAGGCCTGATTTCTTGTGGCGTGTTGATGCACTCATCGGCGCAAGCGCAAGATCGAAAACCTTTTCAACCCTACAGTTCGGAAGCATCAAGCAACCTTGAAGGAGATCAGACCAACGCTCAGTCTGTGATTGTCGATCTTACAAGTACCAACGAACTGTCCATGTATTTGGATATGAATGCTAAAACGACCTCAAAGGGTCAAAAAGTTTATAACGTAACTGTAAAAAACCAAGCCAAAGCCCAGCTTTTGGAAAACAATGACATTGATACAGCATCCATCGTGATTCAATTTCAAATCACAGACAAAGAAGGTGCGATTTCAACATTCGAACAGTTGAAAAAATTTGATTTGTTGAAGGCCTTGGCCAAAGAGAATGGTGTTGTGTACATCACGCCCACTCGATACAACCAAATGGTAGCATTGCGTAGACCAAACCGAAAAGACTATTAGTCATAACAAAAATCATTCAACAATCGTTGGTGAAAGTCAGAGGGGAAAAATGAAAAACTATGTGATGATGGTGATGGTGGTGGCTGTTGGTTTTTCTACGCCATGTTTTGCACAGCAAGGGTTGGGAATGATTCTTCCAACAGATTCTTATCCTGCACTGGCATGGAACGATCCGTACATTGACCAAGATGATACAGAGCCATATGTGCTGGATTTGTCGAAGACCGATTTTGTTCTTCAATCTGGGAAAAAATCAGCCTACGGTGCATCGTATGTATTTGTGAGAAAATCTGAAAACACCGTGCAGCGTGTGAATGTTGTGGTTAAGTTTGATTCACGCGAAAATTTTTCTTCCAAGGTGAACGAAGAACCCATCGCAGAAATCACTGTAGATGGAATTGTGACCATAGAGTATGATGTTCAAATTTCTTGCAATGCTGCTTCGTTTGAAAGGTTTTTAAACACCAAACGAACACACATTTCCAACGAACGAATGAAAGATTTTTGATTTCTCACCAAATCGAGGGTATCTTTTGTTTGTTTTTTGACGAAAGGAAGAACAAACAATATGAAAATATGGATGATATGCCTGGTGGCATGTGTGGTAGGCAGCCTGAGCGTGGCGGATGCGCAGCAGACTCCTGACAAGACCGGGGTGTTTTCTATAGACTTGCTTGCATTGGATCAAAGCATTCTTGATACCTTCGACATTACGTATCAATCAAACAAAGAAATCATTTTTTCGTTTTGGATGCCTTTGTCCGAAAAATTTCCCGAAGGGATCTACAGAGTAAATTTGGATTTGCTCGATGAAGACGGTCAGACTCGAACTCGATCCTTGGGGATCCCAGGTTCTTCCATTACCTTGACGGTGAAATGTGAAAAAAGCGAAGACAACGAAGAAGAATATTCTTGTTACCGAAATCAAATTTTGACAGAGGCTCAGCACACTGAGCTGCTCAAAAAACTATAAAACAAAGATCACAAAAAACTCGTTCAACAAAAAAGGGCGACTGATTTCAGCCGCCCTTTTTTGTAACAGATTGTTGCTTTGACTATGCTTTTTTCAGCAAATCTCGAATCTCTTCGAGCAAAACTTCTTGTTTGGGAGGAGCGGTGGGCGCAGCCTCTTCTTTTTTCTTAAGACTATTCATTCCTTTGACCACCATGAACAGGGCAAAAGAAATGATCAAAAAACTCACCACTGTGTTGAAAAAGCTACCGTAGTTCAAGGTTACAGCCCCTGCATTTTGCGCAGCTGTCAACGTGGAATAAGCCCCTCCGGCGGCGCCATCTTTGAGAACAAAGAACAGATTGCTAAAATCCACACCACCCAAGGCCAATCCAATGGGAGGCATGATGATGTCAGAGACAAGAGATTTGACAATGGTGCCAAACGCAGCTCCCACAACAATACCTACGGCCATATCGACCATGTTGCCTTTGACCGCAAACTCTTTGAATTCTTTTAACATTGGGAATCTCCTTGGTTGTTGATGAAAAACGAGCGGATTCAAACAGATTTGAATGTATTTGGCAAGGTTTCCTCAGTCCTGACAATCCATAGCCGAGGCCCAATGAGTGGGATAAAATAGATAGTGCTTTGGTTCCCAAGAAGCTATAATTCGAGGTGCTATGAACAAGATGATCACGCTGGGAGTATTGCTGCTAGGTTTGGTTGGAAGCCCACGAATTCTGCATTCTCAAGAACTTGGTTTGGAAAAACCTCTTGAGCAAAAATCTCTCAAAAAAATCAAAGGGAATGATTTGCCTGTTGTGATTGAATGGGAATCGGTTTCGACGTTTTCATCCAATACAGATGTTTTGACCAAATCTGCGTTGGATTTTCTTCAAAAAGTGGCTGAGAAACTGGTACAGATGTCGGATGAAACCTACATTTTGATCGATACGCAGGCCAAAGATTTTCAAGACCCTGTCCTCAATCTCAATTTGGCCATTGCCAGAGCCATGGCGATCGAAGAAATTTTGTCCACCCATGGGATCGAGAAAAAAAGAATTTACTTCAGTGGACAAAACCACACAGAATTTGAAACACCTGTCCCTCAGTTGACATTGATCCATCAAGCTCAGTGGAAAAAATTTGAGGAAAAGATTACCAAAACCTTTGGCGAGTAAAATGAATATTCTCTCCCTTCAGGGAGTCGGCATTTTTGATTTCGAACTCGCAAATCTATTGTAAAACTTTACGAAGAAAGAAGAGACTTCACCAAATCCCAATTCATCGAAGAAATGTTTTTCATCTTGATTTCTTTGGGACAAACGGCTTCGCAGTCGCCTGTATTGGTGCAGGCCCCAAAACCTTCGGTCTCCATTTGTTTGGTCATGTTGAGGATACGATCTTTTTGTTCCACACGACCTTGAGGCAAGAGTCTCAAATGAGAGAGCTTTGCACTGACAAACAAACTCGCACTGGCGTTCTTGCAGGTTGCCACACAAGCACCGCATCCAATGCAAGCCGCATTTTCAAAAGCTTCATCCGCTTTGTGTTTTTCAATGGGCAGCGCGTTGGCATCGGGAGCGCTTCCGGTTGCCACACTCACATATCCACCTGCACCAATGATTCGATCAAAAGCACTTCGATCCACCATCAAATCTTTGATGATCGGAAAAGCCTTGGCTCGAAAAGGTTCTACCACAATCGTATCGCCATCTGAGAAACTACGCATATGAAGTTGGCACGTGGTGGTACCGCGATCCGGTCCATGAGGAATGCCATTGATGTTCAACGAACATGATCCACAAATTCCTTCTCGACAATCGTGATCAAAAACAATGCCTTCTTTGCCTTTTTCTTCCAGGCCTTCGTTGACCACATCAAGCATTTCCAAAAAAGAACTATCAGGACTCACATCTGAAACTTCGATTGACTCCAAATGACCTTTTTGGTTGGGTCCTGCTTGTCTCCACACTTTCAAGTGAATGTTCATTACTTGTAACTCCTTTGCGTGGGTTTGACATATTCAAACTCCAACGATTCTTTATGCATTTTTGGCTCTTGGTTGGCGCCGGTGTATTCCCAAATCGAAACATGAGAAAAATTCTCGTCGTCTCGCTTGGCCTCACCCTCTGGGGTTTGGTGTTCTTCTCGAAAATGTCCACCACAGGACTCTTCCCGAGCAAGAGCATCGTGAAGCATCACTTTTGAAAATTCAAAAAAGTCTGCCAGGCGTCCGGCTTTTTCCAGATTTTGGTTCATGGTGCCTTCGCTACCGGTCACACTCACATTTTTCCAAAACTCTTGTTCGATCTCAGGAACATCTTTCAGAGCTTGCTTCAATCCATCCTTGGTACGACTCATTCCACAAGCATCCCACATCAAGCGTCCAAGTTTTCGATGGAAACTGTCCACGCTTTTGCTTCCCTTGGTGAAAAGCAATTTTTTGATTCGATCCGAAGCTTCGTTCTCCACTTTCCGAACTTCTGCATGCTGCGCATCGGTCTTTTCCAATGTGGCTTGGGCAAGATAGTTTCCGATTGTGTAGGGCAACACAAAATATCCATCGGCCAATCCCTGCATCAATGCACTCGCTCCCAATCGATTGGATCCATGATCAGAGAAGTTGGCTTCCCCAATCACAAAAAGACCTTCGATGGTGCTCATCAAGTTGTAGTCCACCCACAATCCACCCATGGTGTAGTGGGGAGCTGGGAAAATACGCATGGGAGTTTGATAAGGATTTTCACCTGTGATCTTGGCGTACATGTCAAACAAGTTTCCGTACCGAGCTTCTACAGCATCTTGACCCAGGCGTTTGACGGCATCTCCAAAATCCAAAAACACACCCAAACCAGAATGACCTACACCAAATCCAGCATCGCAGCGCTCTTTGGCGGCTCGTGAGGCCACATCTCTCGGAACCAAATTTCCAAAAGAAGGATAACGACGTTCCAAATAATAATCTCGTTCAGATTCTGGAATGTCTGTGGGGCGACGCTTGTCACCTTTGTTTTTGGGAACCCAAATCCGACCGTCATTGCGCAAAGATTCGCTCATCAAAGTCAGTTTGCTCTGATGCTCTCCAGCTACAGGAATGCAGGTAGGATGAATTTGTGTGAAACAAGGATTCGCAAAACCAGCGCCTTTTCGATGTGCTCTCCATGTGGCGGTTACGTTGCATCCCATGGCATTTGTGCTGAGATAAAAAACGTTGCTGTACCCACCGGAGGCAATCACCACTGCGTCGGCCAAGTGAGAAGACATTTTTCCTGTCACCAAATTGCGAACAACAATGCCCCGTGCTTTTCCATCGATGACAATCAAATCGAGCATCTCTGTTCGAGGATACATCTTCACATTTCCGGCGTGAATCTGTCGAGCCAGAGCCTGATAGGCCCCAATCAACAACTGTTGACCGGTTTGTCCTTTGGCATAGAAGGTTCGAGAAACTTGTGCACCTCCAAAAGAACGATTGTCGAGCAAACCCGCATAATCTCTGGCAAAAGGAACCCCTTGGGCCACACACTGGTCGATGATGTTTACACTGACCTGGGCCAAACGATAGACGTTGGCTTCCCGAGAACGATAGTCCCCTCCTTTGACCGTATCATAAAAAAGTCGCCAAACGCTGTCCCCATCATTTTGATAGTTTTTGGCTGCGTTGATTCCACCCTGCGCTGCGATCGAATGCGCACGACGAGGACTGTCCTGGAAACAAAAAGTTTGAACATTGTATCCAAGCTCCGCCATGGAGGCACTTGCTGAGGCCCCTGCCAACCCCGTGCCCACAACAATCACATTGAATTTACGTTTGTTGGCCGGATTGACCAACTTCATGTCAAAACGGTGGTTCTCCCACTTGGTTTGAATTGGACCGGAAGGAATTTTTGCATCTATTTTCATCATTTTTTTTCCATCTTAAGAAATCAACCCTGCAAGAATCGCTACAGGAATCGAAACAAAACCGCCGCAAATGACCAAAGCCAATCCCACGCCCGCGCGATCTAGACATGCGCGGTATCTGGGATGACTCACGCCCAAGGTTTCACCCGCACTCGAAATGCCATGGGTCAAATGAAAAAACAAAGCGATCTGGCCAAGAATATAGATCGCGCTGATCAAGGGAACCTGAAAGGAAGATACCATCATCTGATATACGTCAGGATAGGCATACAACTCTGTGTGAACGGCTCCGAGTGTGAAGTGAAGCAAATGATAGATGATATAAAAAAGAATGAACATGCCTCCAAAAATCATTGTTCTTGAAGCCAAGCTGGACGCCACAGATTTTCTCATTTCGTAGGCCTGCGGACGAGCCAATTTGTTTTGTCGAGTCAAAGAAATCGTCGTGACGATGTGAATCAAAACGGCCACCAAAAGAGTTACACGGGTTCCCCATAACAACAAAGGGTTTCCTTTGATGAATGCGGCGTATTCATTGATTTTGGTGGTTTCTACCGTGGGGCCTCTTCCCAGAAACAGTTGAAGGTTTCCGGCCATGTGCCCCACCAAAAAACCAACCATGACCAAACCAGTCAAAGCCACCAACCACTTTTTCACAATTGAAGATCGACAAACTGTACACAAAACAGACATTTGAATTCCTTTTTCTATAGATCAAGGCTTTTGCTCCTCTTATATATAACTGTTTGATTCAAATCGCAACCAAGTCCATGTGCACAAGCTCGATTTTCTTTTGATGGTTCGGAAAATGTTTCGAGATTTATCGCAAGAAACATTGCCATCTAGACAAGGATATTGAAAGATGTCCTCCATGATCAAACATCCCCCGGGTTTTTGGCATTTGCTCTGGGTCCAGTTTGTTGGAGCCTTCAATGACAATGTGTGGAAAATTCTTGTTACACTGTTGCTCATTGCCTATGCCAAAACACAAAGCGGCGATACCCTCTTGGCCGCTCAATATTACTCGACCTTGGTGTTTGTGGTGTTCACCCTTCCTTTTGTTTTGTTTTCTCTTCCGGCAGGAGTCTTGTCCGATCAAATCGATCGCAAAAAAGTCATTGTGTGGACCAAAGCCGTTGAAATGTCGATTCTGGCGTTGGGGTGGATTTCTCTTTTGTATCAAGGGTGGATCTTTTTTCCATTGATAGTGTTGGCCCTGCTTTCGATTCAGTCGGCCTTTTTTGGACCTGCGAAGTACGCGATTCTCACGGATTTGTTGGAGCCAAAAAATTTGCCCTCAGGAAATGCGCATCTGCAAACATGGACCTTGCTTGCCATCATCATGGGAAGCGCTGCTGGAGGATATCTTCTGGACATCATGACCGATCACAAAGCATGGATCGCTCTTTTTCTGTTGATCCTTTCCGCAAGTTCTTTTTGGTCAAGCCTTCACATTCATCGTTCTTTTTCTTCCTCAAGCCCAAACGTCGTAGCGACTGCGCATTCGATGAAACTGCTCAAAGATGCAGCCAAAGAAAGTTTATCTTCTCCCTTGCTTCGTACAGCCATTCTGAGCCTGAGTTTTTGTTGGTTGCTCATCAGCCAAGCCTCGCAAAATATTTTGGTCTATGCCAAAATTTATCTTTCGTTGACCGATTCTCTGGCAGCCTTGCCCATGGCTGTGTTTGGAGTGGGAGTAGGCATCGGAAGTTTTGTGGTCTCTACGGTCGCTCAAGATCGAAAAATGTTCCAAATGTCCTTGTTGGGGATATCGGGATTTTTCCTGGTGCATCTGGCTTTGTCATTTCATCCCAATTACTCGATCTTACTCGTCCTTGCAGGAATGTTTGGGATGTGCAATGGATTTTGGATGACACCTTTGCAAGTGTATTTGCAAAAATATTCCAGCACAGAAAGACGAGCCACGGTCCTGGGCATTGCCAACTGGATTGGATTCATCGGCATTTTTTTGGGATCGATCCTCGTGAGTGCATCTGCATATCTTTCCATGACCATCAGCCAAACGTTCCAAGTTTTTGCAGGATTGATTCTGGCCCATTTGGTATGGATGATCTTCGAAAGAAAAAACATCTCTTTGTAACATCCCTCTCATGAGCGACCAACGTAGAGTTAGACGCAAGCCTTAGGTTGGAGCCGCACCAAAAAAATACAGACCGCTCTACACCCCTGCCATGGAAGCAGCATCCGAGGGTACATTTTGCACTTGACGCGCAAGACCCAAAAACGCTATGACCTAAGGACTGTATTTCTGGGAGGAACAAGTGAAAAGCTGGGTTCAAGTTGTTGTTGGATGTGTACTTTTTTTGATGGTGGGCTGCGATCATGAACCGAAAGTCATCGTCCATTTGATGGAGATATCCTCTTCCAAGGAATACATCGCAGATTCCGTAGTGGCCGAGCTTCTTGCTACGGGAGAACTCACCGATGAACTTCAAAAGCAAAATCCAAGTTTGGGGAAAGCGCTTCGAGACTACTTGGACCAACAAATCGCTCAAATCAGTCATCTAGATCGTGAACCTGATCAGGATATGGACGCTCAGCAATGGAAACAATTGGCCATTTCCTTGGAACAAGCTCGAACCTGGTCCTGGAACATGGTGGAATTTTTGCGGCCTTATGAAGTCACTGAGAAAGAATATCTCGAAAAGCTAGAAGCCATGGAAGAAGATTTGATCATTCCTGTGATCATCACGTTTAGCTCCTCCAACAAATGGAAATCCAATCGATTTTTGCTGATCCAGCAGTGGGGAGAAATTGCCATGGGGTACTCTGTTCTGGTGGCCATTGCCTATGAAAGATATGCCTTGGTTTCGGAAAACATTTCAACCCAAGAGCTTGCAAAGACAACCTCTGCGCAATGGCAACAGGTTTTGAATGATTTGAGCTTGTACGAAAAAGCAATCGAAGGCCTTGAAACCAATTCTTCTCACCATGCCGTGCTTTCGAGATCCCAAGAGTGGATCACAGCACACATGCAGTGGTTGCAACGTGGATATGAAATGCAGCGTTGATGGTATAAGGAATGCAAAGAAAAGGGAAAAAAATGAAAATCAGAACACTATATATATTGATGGCAGCCTCGATGGCTTTTTCTTCATGCAAAAAATCCCCCGAGGTTTTTTCCAACATGATGAAAAACTCGCCTTCCGAAGGATGGGTAGAATCTTCCATCATTGCGGAGCTTTTGGACGATGGAATGTACATGGAAGATTTGGAAGAAACCAATCCAGAGCTTTTGAAGACCATGCAGGCCTATCTGCAATATCAAACCACAGTACTGCAAAAATCAGAATTGGGTTTAGATCCCGTGGAATGGGACAATGGCACAGATCCTCGGATTGCTCAATGGAGCGAAGTTTTTGCTCATTCGACCGATTGGTCTGCGGATGCCGCGGAAGTTTTTCAAAAGGTCTTTTCAGGAGAGATTGCAGGCACCAGTTACTACCGATTTCTTCAAAGCCTTGGCAAGAAAAACAAGTACGAATTGGTCTTCTTCAATGATGGCTCAACGGCCACGGTTTTTGACAAAACAGGAATTTCACAGCGATGGTTGGAGCTGTCTCTTTCTTTTTCTCTGGTTGCGGCCATTGCATGTGAGCGGTCTTTTGAGCTTCGTACCGAACAAGACTCTCGATTGACATTTTTGGACGATGAACAAAACAAAAACGAGCAAGAGTGGGTCAGTCATCGAGATGCCCTTGTTCGATCATGGAACGTGGTTTCCGATCGTCTTAAAACGTATCAAAAACAGTTCAACACGGTTCTGACCAAAGTAAACATCAAGCCTCATCAACAATGGATTGATCAACATGTTGCATGGATCGAAAAAGAAATAACCTATTCTACCTCACATTAGAGGGCTACAACGTCGCCCGTGCGTAGAAAAAAGAGAAGAACCTGACCCACCTTGGTGTTTGAGTTTTTTTCGAGAGCTTTTTTGTAAAGGTCCAACTGAGGTCGATAGAGGTCGGTTTTTTGTTTCAACATGTCCTGGTTTTGGATGAAATCTGATTTGTAATCCACAAGAATCCATTGATCTTGTTCCCGAAAGACAAGGTCCATGGAACCTTCGATCAAAATCTCATTTTCAAAAAAGGAAAAGGGCAACTCGGTCAAAACTTGTGCAGAAGCCAAGATTCTTTGATGGAGCGTGCTGGAGAAGAAATTCTTCACCATGGTCAGGATTTCTTCTCGATCCGAAAGATAGGTGTTTTCGATTTTCTTTCTCATCCAAGGTGAAAGTTGTTTTTCTTTTCGTCGAACGGAGACATCCAAAAGTTCATGAATGAAACTTCCAATCTGTGCTCCTTCCATCGAGCCATGCAAGGAGGAATGAGGTAAGAGGAAGTCGAGGGCTCCAGTTTCAGACTTTTCCGATGGGCGGTGTTTGGTATATCCTTTGATCCACAAGTCGCGTTTTCCGCGCTCGATTGAAATAGAATCATACAATGTGCGTGCAGTCTTATCTTCATACCGCTGGGAAGAAGTATGTTTCTGATGAATGCTTTTGGACAAATCTATCGGGTCATAGTGAATCACCTCAGTCAGGGCGGCCGTCTTTTCAAGCGTAGGTTCCAACAAAGAAAATACAGATCGACCTTTTCGATCTGGGAAAAACTTGCAAAGAACCAGAAGATCTCTAGCCCGCGTTGCGCCCACATAAAGCAGGCGCTTTTTCTCTTCTTCGAGGGCCAAGACCTCTTTTTCCAACAAAAGTTCAAATCGATCACTTGCAAATCGAGCTTCTTTTCCTCCCAACCCAATTTCTATCGACGATTTTTGCGCATCTTTGATGATCATTTGCCCGCTGGTTCTTTCCTCGCCACTAAGATTGCAAAGAAATACCACAGGAAACTCTAGTCCTTTGGATTTGTGAATCGTCATCAATGTCACATCATGATTTCCGGATTCAGAAACCCTGGCCTCGGCCATTTTGTCATCGAGCATTTCTCTTTGGGAAATCCATGTCAAAAAATCTCTCAAACTTCGGGTCTTAGATTCAAAATGATAAGAAAACCAAAGAAATTTTTTGAGGTTGGCAGCTGCCTGTTGTCCGTGAAAACGTTGCCGAGAACTTGAAAAAACAAAAAGTCTTTCACAAAGGTATTCAATCATCTCATAGGCCATCCAGAGATGGGAATGAGCAAAACAGTGTTGAAAGGTTCGGATGGCATGACGTAAAGGCTTCGAAAAATTGGACATATCTTCGCAATCCATAAAATTAAACGAAGGACATCGCGATGAAAATCGCGACAGGTCCTCAAAGCTGCAACCGATCAAAATACTTCTCAGAGCTGCTGCCGTCGAAATTCCATCGTGAGGATCTGCGATCGCTTTGAGACAAGCGATCATGCCTTGAATTTCCATTCTTTTGAAGAATAGACTTCCACCTTCGACCGAAAAAGGAATTGCCTGCGCGCGCAGCGCCTGTTCATAAAAATCCAAGCCCGTGCTTTTCGGAAACAAAATGGCAATATCACCGTAGTCAATCGGTCTCAATTCTCCTGAATCAGAATCAAAAATACGATGGGTGGGATCATTCACCAAGGTTTGAATATGTTTTGCGATCGAGGCAGCTTCCAACATTCTCATGTCAGATGCGCTTCCTCCAATGTTTTCTGGGGCTTCTAGAAGATGTGCACTGAGTTTGTGTTCTTCATACAAATGACAAGGGTTACTTTCCAAAGCCAAATAATCTTTTCCAAACATTTCGGAAAAAGTGTCATTCACCCAAGAAAGGATTTTTTTGGAAGAGCGAAAGTTTTGGTAGATGGAAAGCTCTTGTCCAACACGTTGCACTTCCTGCCTGGTTTGAGCATACATTTCTACGCTTGCCTGTCGAAATCGATAGATGGATTGATTGGGGTCCCCCACAATGAACAAATGTTGGGAAAGATTTGGATTGAAAAAAGCTCTCTCATTTCCCCCCATTAACAGAGAAAAAATCTTCATTTGCAAAGGATCGGTGTCTTGAAATTCATCAATCAAAAAATGCGCGTATCGATGTTGATATGATGTACAAATCAAAGGATGGGAAGAAAGAAGTCGATAGGTTCGATACAACAAATCATCAAAATCCAATTTTTTTTCACTTCGTTTTTGTTCTTCCACAAAATGTGGAAAATCTTTCAAAAATTCAAGAACCTCAAACAATGTCGATCGACGAATTTGATTGCAAAGCTCTTGGTGAGGTTCCTTCATGGAAGAAAAAAAATCTTTTTGTTTTTTGCAGTTCTCTTTAACGAGCCAATTTTTTTGACTTCCCTTGCTCACAAAATGCAACTCAGACAGAATCAATTTTTCTTTTTCAATCTCGCTCAGCGATTCGATCGATTGAGTTTGTTTGTAAAGTTTTTCAATGGTTTGGTAACCGTCATCTTCTGTAACGGCACAGGAGGATTGCGCCATTTCCCACAATTCTTCCGCATTTTTTTGGAGGTCACGAAGAAAATGTTCTAGATGGGGACGCGCGGTGTTTTTTGTGGATGGAAATTGAAAAGCTCGATGCTGATACAATTCCAGGCCAAGTTTTCGAAGTTGATCAAAATGAATGCCATGAGAAAACCACCGATAAAAGGATTCGGAATGAGATGGGGCTTTTTGAGCAAACCATTGACGAAAACACCGATACAGAAAAGCTCTCAATGCGACTTCATCGAACTGAGATATGGAAGGATCCATCTGGGCTTCAAAAGGGTGTTCTCGCAAAATTCCCAAACAAAAAGAGTGAATGGTTCCAATGGGTGCGTATTCGATTTCACTCAAATGGTGTTCAAGACCTGTTCCTTTGAGTTTCTCTCGAATCCTATGCCTCAGTTCCATGGCCGATTTTTCTGTAAACGTGATGGCTACAATTTCTTTGGGTGTTCGTTGGTCTGCCTCCAAAAGATGAATGTATCGATCCGTAAGAAGTGTTGTCTTCCCACATCCAGCACCTGCAACCACATGCAAAACCTCAATGGGACTCTCAACAGCATCCATTCTTGCGTCTTGATCGACCGGTGTGATGGAGGGTCGGTTTGCCATCTAATCGACCTCCGCAAGACGAAGATAGTCTTCAAGAAGTGGGTCATGTTTTTTTCTTTCAAACCATCGTTCTACATTGTCCGAACAGATGGTTTTGTATTCGCATATTTTGCAATGAGCCCGATCTTTCCCAGGGTGTTGAAAAAAATGTCCTTTTCGAATGTACTGATCAGAAACACGAACAAACTCCTGGAGCTGTTGCCGATGCTCTTGGATTCGTTGCCCCTCAATGGGCCACAATCTCGGGGAATGTCCTAGTTTCAACTTGGCATATGCAACCTCAGATGTCTCTGGGTTGGTCTGAGGAAAGATCTGTCGAAGAAGTTGAAAATACAAAGGCAGTTGGAGAAGTTGACCACCTTCGAAAAGAGCTTTTTTCACCTCATGGTGGTCTCCCGTTTTGTAGTCAATGATCATCATTCTTGTTCCATCATGAGAAAGATCCACTCGATCTACCTTGCCCTTGAAAAAATAGCTTTGGTCTTCCATGTTCCAATCCAAACTTTTTTCTCGGGAGTGGATAGGATCGCTACCGTCGCGAATGTTCATGCCAAACGACATCTCCATGACTGTAGGATTCCATTGCATTTGGTGTTCTCGTTCCTGATGAAGCCATGCATGAAGCAAGGCTCGAAGTTGGCGCAATTCAATGTTCCATAACACTTCATTTCCTGTTGCACCTTCCGAAAACAAAAGGGCAGCATTTTTTTCCAAGGTTTCATCAAGTGTTGACATCAAAAAAGAAAAATCTTGTTTGAAAAAAGGAAACTGATTCTTGGATCGACACTCCTGCATGAACTCAAAAAGAGTTCGATGAATGAGATTTCCTCGATCCAAAGAACCAAGGGTATCAATGTCTTCCGGAAGTTCTTTTTCTGCAAGTTTGAGGTGATATCGGAAAAAATATTTGCTAGGGCAGGTCCAAAATTGGGACAGTTGGCTTGCAGAATAAATTATTTTTTCGGGCAATTTTTGTTCGATGTTGGAATCATATGCATTCCAGGTTGATGATTCCAACAGACTGCTCGCCCATTGATCAATGTTTTGGCAGAGATTTTGTTGAAGAGGATGATAATATAGGTTTGAATCACAATTTTCTTGAAAATCCAAATCATCCAAAAAGATTTCTGAACGCTCATTCCATGAATACATCTTGGTCTGGTGCGTTTTCTTGATGGTCTGATCATGGAGTGTTTCCAGAAAAGGCGAAATGAACAGAGTGTTTTGGTCCGGAAAACTCAATCGAGTATAAGAATAAAAAACATTTTTTCGACCTTGGTTTCCATAGTGATGAAAGCGATTTTGTTCTTGAATCAAATGATCCCCATGCATGGGAAGCAGTCGATCCATTTTTTGATTGATGATGGTCCGATGATGCTGGGATAGCAATGGATCTTGCTTGGGTTTTGAGGGGAAAATTCCATCGTTGATACAGGGAAGAAAAAGATGGTCAAACGAAATGGTCGGAGTTTGGTCCGTGCTGCAAAGATAAACACCATCTTCGTCAAACACTTGGGTCGAATAGGAAAATGATTCCATCATGGAAAGAAGCAAATCTCTGCGCTCGTGAGCATCAAAAGGTAGGGGGATGCGGTCGAGATGTTTCCATTGATTCACAAACGTGGAGATTGCGATTTCTTCACTTTTTGCACGAGGGGCGAAAAATTTTTTCCAAAAATGTTGCAAGGTCAAAGCAGTTTTTTCAAAAGAGTGGTCAAGAGCGGATTCCAATTCTGAAAGTTCCCGATGCAACTGCTTTTGAAAGAGGAGCCAAGCTTTTTGAGATTCTTCTTTGAGGCATGTCTCTTCCATGGAAAAAAAATGTTCGGAACTGGACCAGAAATGTTCGATGGACCAGGTTTCCCAATAAGCCTTTGTGGACAGAACGTTGAGGGTGGGGTTCCATGGAACATTCTGCACGACATTCATCCATTCTCTTCGCCCAAAGGTATGCCTCGCCAATTCAAGCCATAGATAAGATCCCTTTCCTAGAGCTGTTGTCATCCATGGGGTTCCTTGATCCACATAATAGGGAAGGCCTGCTCGATCCAGGTGACGACGCAAAAAAGGCAAAATGGAGCTTGAGTTCGGATAAAAAATGGCCATTTGATTCAACGCATGTCCCTGGCGGGCCAAATCAAGGATGGCCTTTACGATGGAACGACTTTCATCTTCGATGTTTCCATAGGAAGCAATGGACGTGGATGGAGATTCTTTTTTTGCAGAAGACAACTTTATGGGTTCACCTCCGGTCGAGGCCACCCAGTCTACACTTTGCAAGTGCAGGGAGCTTGGCAAAGGGTCTCGAATCAACCAGGTGTGAAACTCAATGCCCTCGCAAGCTTTCAAAAGTGATTGCTCCAAGGGTGTGAACTGAGAAAAACCATAAATGAACCAGTGTGGTGTAGAAAATAACGATCGCGCGTCTATTTTTTGTGCGGCAGCTTTTTCGATCCATTCCACTGAGGATTGATACTTGGAAAGAATTTCTCTTTGGTACCCTTGGTAGACGCTGTCCAGATCCGTGAGTTTTTTGTTTTCATGGGGCAGTTCTTTGATTTCAAAATGACCGAGTTCATGAAAACAACGAGCCAACGCGAGGTGCAAACCCTCTTCCTCTCGTATCGGAAAAAAAAGATGATCCTGTGAAAGTTGGCTGCAAAGCTTTTTGATCAGTAGTTGCTGCGCTTTGGGAGGAAAGGTTGGCATGAGCTGCTCGAGATCGTGTTGATCTTCGATCACTCGTTTGGCCAAATCCACAAATCTCACAAACCGAACATTGTTGTGATGGCCTATATGAGAAGCCAATCGATGTCTCAGTGCCAATCCAACGATATGGCTAGGAACAATCACGATTTTGTTGTGCAGAGGTTGTTCGTTGCAGTGCTTTTTCAAACCTGCAAGAAAAGATTCTTCAAACTCTGGACCAAAAGGCTGATAACAAAACATGGATCTCAATCACAGTTGCGGCTTGGTCTTAGGATGGATTTCCTGTGCCCACACATGAGGGATTGATATAGCACTTTGCTACCTGAATCGAAAGTTCTAACAAGCATTCCTTTTGTTCATCAAAATCAACATCTCCCGGAACGGAAAAACAAGAGAGCAGTGCATTGGGAGAGTTTTTGGTGAGAAAGGGCTTAACGTATTCTATGATTCTTTTGCTCTGCGCAGGCTGGAAACGTTCCTGAATCGGAACAGTAAAGACAAATGGAACCGCCTCTTCGGAAAGATGGGGAGATGGAAAGGTTTCGATCTTGTTCTCATAGTCCGCCATGACAAAAATTTCATTGGAAGATTTGTGGTTATACAAATGAGTCAGCACTGGATCATCAAAAACAATGTGATTGGGTCCGATAGAGGTGGCCTGCCAGCTGAAATTGTTTTTTGGACTGAACATCGCAAAATCGGTGACCAAAGCACCAATTCCATTTTTAAAATTTTTTGGATACGATTTTATGGTTTGTCCAACACCTTTGCCAAAAGTCATGTGTTCTCCGACGGTCACGGCACGCTCATGTTCATTCATCGCATACAAAAAAAACTCTGCAGCCGAAGCTGAAGAACGATTGGTGAGCAAAACAATTTTTTTATCCTGTCCGGGGAGGTATTCTTCGTTGTAGTGCTCTTTGACAATGTCTTGTACAAATGAAAGCTTGTTTCGATCTTCTGGATTGCGAAACACTCTTGTGTTGAGAAGAGAATGCTGGGGCAAAAAAAGTGAGAGCAAGTGATTGGCCGCTTGAATCAATCCTCCTGGATTGTTGCGAAGGTCCAGAATCAATCCTTTGTATTCTGGATTTTCAGAATGCAATTCGAAAAAGACTTCTTTTATATCCTCTACCAAGTGAACGGAAAAAGCATCAATTTGAATGACGGCTATTTCCTTCGTTGAATCTACCCAATACCAAAAAGCACTGGGGTATTGTTGCTCACGACCTTCATAGGAGAAGACATCAGATTCATGGGTTGTTCCATCTTCTTCTTGCCACAGAGCTTTCTTTACAACACCAGACTTGAGAATATCTACAATGGAAGCATCAAAAACTTCCTTGATGGATTTTCGTTTCTCTTTATTTCCAACGGAAATCACAAAACCAATGATTTTTTTGCCCATCAAAATATCTTTGTTCACACTTTGATAATCAAAGTGATCGAGAAAACGCTCATCGATGGTCAAGTAGTCAGGTGTTCTCCATGAATAATCTGAACGTCGGAAAAAACGAACTTGCAATTGTGTTTCAATGTCTTGCAAGTAGCTATCTTGAGAAAAAAAAGAAAGAAGATTTGATGAGGGGTCCAATTGGTGCAACCCAAATTGCAACATCAATTGCAAATATTGTGAGGCAAACATTTGATCTTCAATCGGATCAAACACTTCTTTGATGTATGGGTAAAGATGTTCAAAACCTTTGCACCCTTTTTCTCTTTGAATGGAAGATGTTTGAGGATCCAGTTTTCCCTTCGCGATCAAGTAGCTTTGATATTTTTCATGGACATCATCCAATAGAATGAATTGTTCAAAAGCTTTGGTGGTATATTCTTCCTTCATGTTGGTTTTGGCCGTCAAGTGATCGGACACCATTTCAGAAAACAAAAAATCATAGTATTTGCACAATGTGTTTTGCCCTAAAGATGTTTCTTCCTGGTTGCCCGAAAAAAATTGAGGGTCGTATTCACCCATCCATGCACTTTGGTGTTGGGAGTGTTGTGATTCTTCCGTTGCGGTGGAGGTGGAATTTTTTTTGGTGCAAGCCCATGAACACCACAGACTTACCAAGAGCACAGAGAAAAATAGTTTTTTCACTGTTTGTTTTGCATGAATAAGATCAATGTACAGCATGCTTTTTCCGTAAACCACAAACGAAACCAATTCGTTGATAAAACATTGTGAATCAAAAAAATAGTCTTACCACAAATAAAGCAAAGCGTCAATCTGAAATGGCAAAATAGTCTTTTGTTTTCAACAAGTTGTGAAAATTCTGAGAAATTTTTTTGCGATAAAAAGTGGGATTGTCTCAATTCCATTTCGAATGTTTGTAGAGAGAGGATGCTAGGCTGCCCCGAAAAACCAAGTCTATTTCCTCTGAGTTTATGTGTGATGGTTCAAGGTTTTTTCACACAACCTTCCTCGAATTTTTTTATCAGCAGCAAATGGGCTTGGTACCTGAATTTCCCAACGATGAAACAAAAATACAAAGCGATGGGAGTGAGAAAAAAGTCTGATTCACCATCAAGGGAGAGGATTTTTTTTGCAATGCTGTGCGGTAGAAATGTTTTTGATTTCCAAAAACGTGAGCCAAACAAGTTCAAATGAAAAGTGACCCTATAAAAAAAAGTAAAAAAAACATCAGTTTTCTTTACAAAGTCTTCAAAGATTGATTTATTCGGCCCGTTAACAGCGAGGTGAAAACCTCACATTGAAATTGTAAACAACCAAAATCCAAATATTTGGGAGGATAATAAATGAAAAAACTATTTGCTGCTTTTGCTGTACTAGCCTTTGCTGCTACAGCCCAAGCAAAAGATAACTCAGGACAAATTGCTATCGGTTACCAAGCGTCTTTCGCTAACGGTTCCGCTAGCACCAACGTACCAAGTTCTTGGTCAGTAAAGTATGGTATTGCTTCCAACTTGACTGCACAAGCAACTCTCGGTTTCAACCTTGTTAAAGGTAGCGACAACGATCCTATTTCTTTCGGTGCTCGTGTTCTTTATGACTTGGTAGAAGGCGAAAACTCAGATTTCTACACCGGTCTTGGCGTAGTTTATAACTACACCCCAGACGCTTCAACCGGCTTGGTTGGTGGTGCTGGTGACGACTCTATCGTTGTCAACGTACCATTGGGTTTTGAGTTCACCTTGGCAAACGCACCTGCTGTAGCATTCTCTGCTGAAATGGGCTTGAGCTATGCTTACGGTTTGGACAGCGAAACCTGGACTCTTGGCTCCATCGGTGGTGGTGCTGGTGCAGTATTCGCAGCTGGCGCTCACTACTACTTCTAAGAACGTACGTTCATAGAATAAGATCAAAAGAGCCGCTCATTGAGCGGCTCTTTTTTTTTCTTTTGTTTCTCTCACACATTTGCCAAGGTCTTGGCTTGTGCAAAAATATCATCCAACATTGGTTCGGTAAGTTTTTTGGTAAATGTATTTTGTTGGCTTGGATGATAACAGCCCAACACGTAGTAGGGTCCAATGTGAACCTGCGCCCCATGAGAAAATTTTGGCTTGGGTCGAACAGGTCCATGCAACTGCAAAAGTTGTGTGATCAGAGCATTCCATGCAAAGCCCCCCAAGACCACAATGACGTTGCAGGATTTCATGAGTGAAAGCTCTTCCTTGAGATACGGCAAACATTGATGCATTTCTTGTGTGGTCGGTTTGTTGTCAGGTGGAGCACAACGAACCACAGCGGTGATCCGTGTATTGTGCAATTGTTGTCCATCTTCTTTGGAGTGATAGACATCAGATGTGGCCAATTGGTTTCGATGAAGACTTCGATAGAGCCATTGTCCCGAGCGATCTCCTGTGAACATTCTTCCCGTGCGGTTGGCCCCATGGGCTCCCGGAGCCAAGCCCACAACCAATATCTTGGAATCCAATGATCCAAACGATGGAACCGCTCTTCCCCAGTACATTTCGTCCGAGTATTCTCTTCGCTTTTTTTGAGAAATGCTTGATCTCCACTCCACCAAGCGAGGACAAGACTGACACTTGATCACACGTTGATCAAGAGGTGGAAGATCGCGAGGAGTGGCAGAGTGATCGGTGATGCTCATGGGAGTGTATCTTGTAGCAAACCTTATCTTGGGCTTCAATCTCTTACTCTTGGAAACCCATATCCCCAAGGGGTTTGTCAGCCGGGTGACCAAAACCACAAAATGTCCAAAACCATCAAAATCAAAGAAAATACTTTATGACACAACGGCTAAGCTTCTGATTGGATGAGGTTTTTTTTCGCCCCTTGATCTTCCTTTCAAGATCGTTATATAAAGCGTCATCATGAGTGGTTACACACATGTGATGTTTCGACGAAGGAGGAAAAAGATCCGAACCTTTTGGTTCGTTCTTGTTCTTGCTTTGTTGTGGCCACGTCCGAACCAAAGTCAGACGGGAGCGGCGGATTTTGCCTATTCCGAGCTAGATCTGCCCAAAAGAATCGAAATGATCAGCCCATACGATGACTTGATCAAAAAGTATTCTCAAAAAAATGGTTTTGATTGGAGGCTGATTGCAGCGTTGATTTACACGGAATCTTCGTTCAACCACTATGCGGTTTCCAAAGTTGGGGCCAAGGGCTTGATGCAGCTCATGCCATCCGTTCAAAAAGATTTGGGCATCGACAATGTGTTTCATCCCGAACAAAACATTCGAGCCGGTGTCACATATTTTCGACAGCTTGTTGGTCGAGTGCATGGTCAAAGTTTTGAAGATCAAGTCAGTCTTGCATTGGCCGCCTACAATGCAGGCATTGGACATTTAATTGATGCACAAAATGTGGCGCGAAAATTTGGAAAAGATCCATACAGCTGGACTGTGATCAAAAACATTTACCTTCAATTGGAAGATCCAACCTTCGAGTCACAAGGTCGTCGTTATGGTCATGTTCAAGGACAATCCGTGGTTGCTTATGTGGACAAAATCATGTCCCGCTATGGTCGATTTCGAAATGAACTTCCTGAAGTTCCCCAAATTCAACTTTGATTTTTCTGGGTACTGCCTTTGGCCGTGATCCGATAGAGAATCCCATCATCGGTTGAAAAATAAATTTCTCCATCAGGTCCTTCGATCACATTGCGAACACGCTTGCTCAAATCAGAAAACATTCGATCTTCTTTGTACATTCCCTGTGCATCTTTGTGGAGTCGATTCAAGTGCTGATGGGCCAAGGCTCCCGAAAAGATAGATCCTTTCCATTGTGGAAACATCGAGCCTTCGTAGACCAGCAGCCCACAGGGAGCTATGGAAGGTACATAGTAATATTCTGGCTGTTCCATCCCGGGTCCCTCATAGGCTCCACCATTGATCTTTGGCCCGTGGTACTCTCGACCGTAGGTGATCTGAGGCCACCCATAATTTTTTCCTCGTTGAATGATATTGATTTCATCACCACCTCGGGGACCATGCTCCTGCTCCCAGAGAATATGCGTGACACGATCAAAAAAAAGGCCTTGTGGATTTCGGTGCCCATATGACCAAATCTCCGGTTGAGCTTTCGGAGTACGGACAAATGGGTTGTCTTTGGGAACAGACCCATCGAGATTCAATCGAAATATTTTTCCCATGTGTACCGAGAGATCTTGTGCCAGATCTCGTTGTCCGCGATCCCCGACTCCAAAGAAAAAATGCCCCTCATCATCAAACACAATCCGAGATCCATAGTGGTGCATGGTGGTTTGACCTGGAAGAGCCGTGAAGAGAATTTGTTCATCTTGAAATCGATGTTGTTTGATATGTCCTCGTAGGATGCGCGTCGTGTAGGTTCCATTTTCCAGTTGCGCCGAGTAACTGAGGTAGATCCATGGAAGTTCGTTCTGACTGGGAAGAACACGAACATCCAAAAGCCCACCTTGCCCACCTTCAATGACTTGAGGAATTCCAACAATCGGTGTGACATTTTTTTTGCTCAATGAAAAAAGATTCAATGCCCCTTTTCTTTCGGTGAAAAGCAATTGATCTTTGTCCAAAAAATCCATGCCCCAGATCACATCTCGATCTTCCAGGATCTTTTCATGTTGGTAATGGCCTTGCTCCGTTCCGGTCGCAATCTCCAGTCGTTGATTGCAAGACGAAAACCCAGCACCCACGGCGGCAACCAAGGCCATTATTTTTTCCATCCACATCGTTGTCTCACTTTCTGGTTCTAGGTTTGCAAAGACACAGACTAAAGGGCTCCCAAAATTTTGTCCAAGAAGTTCACGTGATCAAAGACTTCCCGATTCCATGCCCCCCAACCCATCTCCCAGAGCTGTTTCAGAGATCCCCGTAAACCCATATTCCATGCTGCTTTGGGGCGCCTACGCCGCAGTTGCGCCATGAGTGGATTTATAACCGATTGTTTTTATTTGGTTTATTATGGCACGCTTTATGCTTTTTCATAGGGTATGAAGAAAAAAGCAACATACTTCCTGATCAGCCTTTTGAGCTTGGTTGCTTGTTCTTCCTTGCAAAATCAGCAAGCCGTTCAAGAGATGATCGAAGTTGGTTTCGAACCAACCCATATCCTTTCTCCAAATCTTGCGGAAACCCAGTTTGATAACATTCAGGAGTTTTCAGGTCTTGGCGAACCAGGTGCTCAGGTTGTCGTCACGCACGAAAACAAGATTCTTTGCAAGGCTTATGTTCAAGCCAGTGGTTTGTGGAGCTGCTCCAGTCAAAAAACCATCGATTCTGAGTCGAATGGAAAAATCGAAATTCTTGTTCAAAAAGATTCCTATACGCTGACCAAAACGTTTTTGGTTCCTTTTTATCGAATGACCATCGATCAAGATCACAAATTTGGAAACGCAACTTCCAAAAAAAGTCGAAACTTTCTGATCTAGTTCTTCAAACAAAAACTTTTTTCAATCGCGTATCGAAGTTGATCATCTTCTCGAAAACTCTCATACAAATGAATGTGTGAAAGATGCAAATGCAATTTCGGCAATGAAATATGATCTAGAATCTGATTCATGTGTCGGGTGGTGGATTCATCCATTTCGCCAAGCTTACGTCCAAAAGTCATATGAGGTCGAAAAACTTGTTGTCTCTTTTCCAGTCCCAGGATGTTCATGCAAAATTCATCAACTTCTTCTACAACTTCCTTACATCTGGATTTTTCTTCCTCAAATTCCAAAGCCAGAGCTCGTAAATTTCGTTGACCAAAAAAGCCCCATGCTTTGGGGACAAAGGTCAAAGGATGAAAGGACCAAGAGAGTTCTGACTGCAACAGCTCAGCTTTTTTTTCTCCGGGCAAGTGGCCAAGGAATTTTACAGTGATGTGATAATTTGTTTCTTTGATCCAACGAAAAGAATGATCGGAAAGAAGATGCTTGACTTCCATCAGAGATGACTCAAAGACGTTCAAAAAAGATGGCTCAATGGAAAAGCCGAAAAACATTCGATGCTGTTTCATGAAATCTTTGAAAAATTTCTTCAATTGCCGACGTATTTGACGCTGATCGGACCCAAGATTTTGGCCTGACACGCCAATCGACAATTGGGTTTTGGAGCATACTCCTCAATCATATCTTGCTCGTCTTCTTCCATCTCAGATAAATTTTCCATTCCCGACTGCACTTCAACCAAACAGGTGCTGCAAGCGGCAGAACGACAACTCCAACCAATCTCTTCAATCTCCAATCGATCACACAGATCCAAAAGAGTTTCTCCTGCTTTGGCTTCAAAACTTTTTCCGTTGATGGTGATTTTCATGAGGCATCTCCAAGGATGGGTTGTGTAAAGCCATAGTATAACGTTTTTTGTTTTCGAGTTGAAAGACGCGAAGAGACAAAATCACAAAATGTTTTTTGATTTGACAAAGTTGCAATGAACGAAGGACAATAAGAGTCTTGTCAGATCTACAAAAACTATTGCTGAAAATGCCTGAGTTGGGGGCATCTGATTTGCACATCAGTGCTGACATGCCGGTCATGATCCGAATCAACGGGATTCTCAAACCATTCACCAAAGAGCCAATGTCTCCCACGGCCACCAAGACCATGATCGCGAATCTTTTGACACCAGAGCAGCTCAAAAAATTTCAAACCACACGAGACTTGGATTTTTGTTACGAAATCAAAAATGTGGGGAGGTATAGAACCAACATTCTTCAACAACGAAAAGGCTTTGATGCTGTTTTTCGGTTCATTCCACCGAAGATTCCCACCAAAGATGAGTTTCGCATTCCACAAAAAGCCTATGATCTGATCGATCTTCACCAAGGGTTGGTGTTGGTGACGGGAGGGACGCGAAGTGGAAAAACATCCACCTTGGCTTCGATGATTCAATATGTAAACGAAACCAGAAAAGCACACATTCTTACCATTGAAGATCCCATCGAATATGTGTTTCCCAAAGCCAAGTCTTTGGTCAATCAACGAGAAATCACCAAGCATACCAAATCGGCAGCCAATGCTCTCAAAGCTGCTCTTCGACAAGATCCAGACATCATTGTGATTGGGGAAATGCGAGATTTGGAAACCATACAATTGGCCATTTCTGCTTCTGAAACCGGACATTTGGTGGTGAGTACATTGCAAACGCAAGGGGCTCACAAGACCATCGATCGTGTGGTTGATTCCTATCCTGCGGGGCAGGCCAACCAAATTCGTACCATGCTTTCTGAGTCTTTGCGTGGTGTGATTTCTCAACAGCTGATTCCAAAAGCAGATGGTTCGGGCATGGTTCTCGCGGCCGAAATTTTGTTGTCCAACTTGAGTTTGGCGAACTTGATTCGAGATGCAAAAACCTTTCAAATTCCATCCATTTTGCAAACCGGAAAAGCCTTGGGAATGAAGAACATGGCCACAGCTTTGCAAGAACTTGTGACCGAAGGATTGATCACCAAGGATGAAATGGTCAAACGATTGCCCAAGGCAGAAAAGAGAGCGACTGAGTAAGTTATGGCTGTGATCGATCAAATGCTACTCAAAATGAAAAACGATGGGGCATCGGATTTGCACTTGTCGACGGGATTTCCCCCTTTGCTACGTTTGAAAAGTGAAGTGATTCCAATTTCTGATCAGCCGCTCACGCATGAGGCTCTAACCAAAATTTTGTTTGAGATCATGAACAAATCTCAAGTTGAAAAGGCCAAATCCAATTGGGATGTAGACTTTGCCTACTCGATCGAAGGAGTAGCACGATTTCGGGCCAATGTGTTTTTCAGTCATCGAGGGATTGGGGGAGTATTCCGGATCATTCCTGCGGACATCATCCCTTTGGAAAAACTCAATCTTCCTCCCATTGTCACGACTTTATCTGAACTGCAAAAAGGAATGGTGTTGGTCACAGGTCCCACGGGAAGTGGAAAATCTACGACCTTGGCGTCCATGATTGATCACATCAACAGCAACATTGGAGGTCACATCATTACGATTGAGGATCCCATCGAGTTTGTGCATCCTCCCAAAAAAGCCTTGATTACGCAGCGGGAAGTTCACAACCACACCAAAAGTTTTGCCAACGCTCTCAAGGCTGCGTGTCGAGAAGATCCGGACATCATTTTGGTGGGGGAGATGCGAGACTTGGAAACCATTCGTTTGGCGTTGTCTGCCGCTGAATTGGGAGTATTGGTGTTTGGAACGCTTCATACCAACAGCGCCTCGAAAACCGTGGATCGAATCATCGATACCTTTCCCGAAGAAGAACAAAACCAAATTCGATCCATGCTTGCCGAATCTCTCAAAGGAGTGATTGCACAGCAGCTTCTCCGAACCAAAGATGGAAAAGGCCGATGTGCGGCCATCGAAGTGTTGGTGGGTGGAACGGCGCTTGCCTCGATGATTCGAGAAAACAAAACCACACAGATTGCTTCTATGATTCAAACCCGTTCCGGTGAGGGCATGATCTCCATGGACAAATTTTTGATGAAACTCGTCCAAGACGACAAAATCACCATGTCGGAGGCAAGAACCAAAGCCCACGACAAAAAGCTGTTCATCCAGCCGGGAGAAGCCGTCGATCCCATGGAACACTGATTTTTGTCTTTTTGGACATTCCACCTTCTCTTGCCACGAACCCACTGGACCTTCCCTTTCGAATGGACTATAGCAGTGTCCAACCATGAAAAAGCTGCAAATCACGGAGATTTTTCACTCGCTTCAAGGAGAAGCCACACAAGCGGGGAGACCTACGGTGTTTGTTCGACTTACAGGATGCCCTCTGCGATGTACCTATTGTGATACGGAATATGCTTTTCATGGAGGGACTTCCATGAGCGTAGAGGAAGTTGTAGAGCGCGTAACTTCCTATGATTGCAACTTGGTAGAAGTTACGGGCGGAGAGCCACTGTCTCAGCCTCTAGCCTTTGAACTTTTGCGTGTTCTCGCTGAAAAAGGTTTTGAACTCATGTTGGAAACCAGTGGAGCCCTTTCCATTGAACAGGTTCATGCCAAGGTCAAAGTGATCATGGACATCAAAACTCCAAGTTCCGGTGAATCCCATCGCAATCTGTGGGACAACATTCAGCATCTTCAAAAAGAAAAAGATGAAATCAAATTCGTTGTATCGGATCAAAAAGATCTAGAGTATTGCGACGAGATTGTTCGCAAACATCAGTTGCAAGAAAAAGCGACGTTGTTGCTTTCGCCAAATTTTGGAAAGATCGATCATCAAAAAGTGGCATCATGGATTTTACAGTCAAAGATCCCCTATCGCATGCAATTGCAAATGCACAAATACATTTGGGATCCCCAAGCAAGAGGTGTGTAGTGTCGCGTGTGCAAATGACGGTTGAATTTCACTTGGATGTTGCCCATTGGATGGATGATTTTCCGGAAGGAAATCCCAACCGAAGACTTCATGGTCACAGTTATCTTGGGACCCTGATCATGGAAGGACCTATCGATGCCCAGCGAGGCGTTCTATTGGAATACCAAGAACTGATGGACAAGCTTTCCCCCATTTTGAATCACTTTGATCATCGTCTTTTGAATGAACTGGAAGGACTGGCTGTTCCAAGCACGGAGTTGCTTGCGCAGCAGCTTTTTGAAAAATGCAAAACAGAAATTCCTGAAGTGGTCGGAGTCGAATTGTTTCGGCCGACCATGGGAATGAAAGTTCGTTACCCAGCCCCCAAGGTCTGATCATGGAAGCGTTGGTACTTTTTTCCGGTGGACAAGATTCTACGACTTCTCTTCTTTGGGCCAAAGAACGTTTTTCTCGCGTTCATGCCCTATCGTTTGACTATGGCCAACGGCATCGAATTGAATTGGAATGTGCACAGGCCTTGTGCAAAACCTTGGATGTTTCTCAAAAAATTGTCGATCTTACTTTTCTCTCGGATTTGCACACCAATGCACTGACCTCACAGGTGGTGGAAATCTCTCTTCAGGGAGGCATGAACCAGTTGCCCTCTACCTTTGTTCCTGGACGAAACGCATTGTTTTTGACTGTGGCTGCCGCGTATGGTGTTCCCAAGAACATTCATCATCTGGTGTTGGGTGCATGTGAAGTGGATTATTCGGGGTATCCAGATTGTCGTCAGGAATTTGTTCAGTCGCAGGAAAAAACATTGTCCCTTGCTTGCGATACGCAGCTCACCATTCATACACCGTTGATGAATCTAACCAAGGCGCAGACCTTTGAAATGGCGGATCAGCTTGGTGGGTTGGATCTGATTGTAGAGCAAACCCACACTTGTTATCATGGAGAGCGAAAACAGCGAATGGATTGGGGCTATGGATGCGGAACATGTCCGGCTTGCACGCTTCGGAAAAATGGGTATGAAGAATTTGTCCGCAACAAAACCTAAGGAGATAGAATGGCTCAAGCTGAAGGAAAAACCATCGCTTTTGAAAACCCGGATACTGTAGACCCCAAAGTTTTGGAAACCTTTCCCTATGAAGGGCCAAACCAATGGATCACCTATACGACAAATGAATTTTCGGCGGTGTGTCCGTTTTCCGGTCTTCCCGATCTTGCAACCGTGGTGGTGGAGTACATGCCTGGAGATTGTTGCGTGGAGCTCAAGTCATTGAAGTACTACTATCTTTCGTATCGGAATGTTGGTATTTATCAGGAAGATGTTACCGCCAAGTTGTACAATGATTTGTATAGACTTCTCAAACCCCAAAAAATGAAATTGACAGTAACCTACCAAACACGAGGTGGGATCGATACGGTCAGCAGCATCCATAGCGATGACCAATGAAAATCGCTTGACCTGGAAAAAAATCATGCGTAGGCACAATGCATGAACAAACAGACCATTTTCTCACGGGTTTTTGCAGCACTGGTTTTTCTTGGCTTGGGGGTCTCATCAACTCCAGTTGTCCATTCGCAGGAAAAAATTCCTGTGCGTTCGGCAAGCGATCTACCTCAATTCAATTACAAGGTGTCGTTGAGTGAGTTTGGTGGAGACTATGCCAACATTCCCCATCCAGAGTATCGATCTGTTGTCGAGAGACTTGCGCGGGAGCTTCTCGCCAACATCGAATCCACACTGAAAAAATATGACATTCAAGACGTGGCGACGCTTCAAAATTATTGGACGTTGGCTGGGATTGCACATTTTATGTTGGGCAACTTTGATGCCTATGCGCAGTATACCCAATGGAGGATGGACCAAGAATCCAAAGAAGCCATCAAGCAAACCACGAGTTTGTTCTATCGTGCCTATGCGCAAGCTCAAAAAGAGGACCGAAATTTTGATCAAGTGTTGAGAGAGCTGTTGGATGGCATCAACTATGAAATTGCCTACAAAGAGATTTGGGTTTTTCAAGGTCGGGCCACGATTTTGGAAAAAGAGTTTGTTTCAGCATTGCTCAACCATAGACTTTCTCAAATCTTTCATTCTCAAGCTGAAGAGGTGGGACAATCCGTTGTAATTTCGATTTTGAATTATTTCATCAACCTCAACTATGTCATCCCATACAATGAACAAGTCCTGCAAGTGATACGAGAATATGTCGAAGAAAACAAAGATCGCATTCAGGTTGCTTCAATTTTTCCTTCGACCCCCATTTATGATCGAGCCGGAGAAGGTGTATTGATCGGAATTTGGGATTCAGGAGTGGATCCCGATACCTATGAGCGGTTCCTATGGAACAACAAAGAGGAAAAAATGGATGGGATTGATAACGATGGAAATGGATTTGTGGATGACATTCATGGTCCTTCGTATGATTTGGAAAGCCGAATCACGACAGGAAGTTTGTACCCCATCGAAAATTTTCTCGACCAAGCTGCCGAAAAAGAAATGTATGAATATGAAAAAGGACAAATCGACCTTTTTGATTTTGGATTGACTCCGAATGAATCACCCAGCATTCAAACCTACAAAAAAGTTAACAATCAGGCGATCACACCTGAAGCACAACAAAAGTTAGAAGTGCATTCTGGAGTGTATTCCAACTATATCCATGGGAGTCATGTTGCAGGGATAGCGATCGAAGGAAATCCCTATGCCAAAATTTTATCTGCTCGCATTACCTATCCACACACCTTCATTCCACCCAAACCGACCTTGGCAGGCATGCATCGTGAAGCCAAAAGTTATCGAGACACCGTGGATTATTTCAAAAGGCAGGGTGTAAAAGTTGTAAACATGAGTTTTGGTAGCACCTATGATGATTTGGACGAAGCCCTGGAAAAAAACGGTGTTTCTAACATTCAACGCAGAAAGATCCTGGCAAAAAGATATTTTCATATCATCGAAAAAAGCTTGTATGAAGCAATGGCTGGAGCCCCGGACATCTTGTTTGTGGTTGCAGCGGGCAACAGCAACAACAACAATGAGTTTAGTCAAATGATTCCCAGCAAGTTTGATCTACCCAACATTCTCACGGTGGGGGCTGTGGATGCACAGGGAAAAATCGCTGGTTTTACCACGACCGGAAAAGTAGATATCTATGCCAACGGTGAAAACGTGCTCAGCAAAGTTCCTCGGCGGCGTCCCCTACATCTATCAGGGACTTCGATGGCGGCTCCTCAGGTGACCAATCTGGCAGGAAAATTGTGGGCCTTGTATCCTTATCTTGGAGTCAATCAAGTCAAGGCATTGATTTTGGACAATGCTGTTGATGTGGATTCCGAGGGCCTCACCTTATCGGTCATCGATGCCCCGACAAGTTTGAAAAAAGCTTCGGCCTATGGCCACTAAAATGTTTCTAAAGCCCAAAAAGAATTCATTGATCTGGGATCTGGGCCAAAAATATGCTTTAATCAGACCATGAAAAACGCATTTGCTATAGGTACATGGGTGTTGGTTCTGGCGGCCTCAACTTTGGGGTATGCCGCTGTAGACTTTCCGGGCCTCGATAAAAGTCCAGCGGACATCAGCATTTTTCCTTCCAAAGGAGAAAAGAGAGTGGCCAAGGTCATTTACAGTCGCCCTCAGATCAATGGGAGACATATTTTTGGAGACTTGGTCAAATATGGCGAAGTGTGGCGAACGGGGGCCAATGAGGCCACGGAAATCACCTTTTATCAAGATGTTACCATTCAAAACACCAAGATTCCTGCAGGGACCTACACTCTTTTCACGATTCCCAACAAATCGCAGTGGACTGTGATTCTTAGTCGGGCCACGCATCAATGGGGTGCCTATGATTACAAAAAAGATCAGGATTTGGTTCGATTGACCGTAACCCCCGAACATGTAGACAAAACGGTTGAAGCTCTATCGATTGTATTTGACGAATCTGAAAACCAAGAAGTTGTGAATTTGGTTCTGGCCTGGGAAAATACACAAATCAACGTTCCCATCTCATATTGATCATGATGAGATCCTAGGTCCGTAGCCAACAAGTTAGTCTTTGAGCGTGAGCTTTTTTTGGGCCAAATAACGGCGAATCTCACTCAAAATTTCTTCGCATCGAGACGTGTTTTGCAAAACACTCTCATTTTCCAGAACTCCTCCAAGAGTGGCCAAGTAGCCGAAGCCATAGGGTTTGGATACCAAGGACCATTGGTGAGAAATTTTTTCCATCCCTTCAAAGTCCTTGGCCGCAAGGAGTTTCTCTAGGAAAACAAGTTCTCGAGAGCGTTGATCGATAAAATCAGGAATCAGGTGAACCAAATCAGGATGAGGCGGAGCTTCATCGTAGGTTACGGCCTTAACGTTCTTTTGTTCTGTATCCACGTCGTGGATTCTGACAGAAAACATCAAGATCACAAACCATTATTTTCATGCATGCCGATGCAACAGAAACTAGACGAAACCGGAACATTTGCTACAATTTTCCCAACAAAAAGAGTCGTTGTAGCCGGTTTTTGCAGATTTCGTACTTTATCCTTGGACTGCAAAAATGAACAACATCATATCTACATTTTCTACATTGTTTGATTCCACAACCTTTATGCCGCATGGCCATTGTTATTATTGGAAGCCAGGATTGGTCTGGCTGCATGTCCTTTCCGATCTGGTGATTGCAGTCTCGTACTTCATGATCCCGTTGATTTTGGTGTATTTCATTCTCAAGAAAAAAACTCTTCCTTTCTATCGTGTTTTCTACATGTTTGGATTGTTCATTCTTTGTTGTGGGACCACACATGTGATGCAAATCTGGACCTTGTGGCATCCCACCTATTGGCTATCTGGAACCATCAAAGCCATCACGGCGCTGGTGTCCATCGCCACGGCCATCATTTTGATCCCTTTGATTCCACGTGTGATGAGTACCACGACACCGGAAGAAATTGTGCGATTGAACGAAAAGCTCATGGACGAAATTGAAAAAAGGAAAGAAACCGAAAAAAAACTTGCCCATCGGGCCAGAGAGTTAGAGAGGATGAACAAAATCATGGTGGATCGAGAACTCAAAATGGCCGAACTCAAAAAAGAATTGGAAAACCTTTCATCATCCAACCCATCCTGATGGCATGAATTTCACCCGCTTTCAAAAAATCAATTGGATGCATATATGTTTGGTGGCTGCGACATTTTTGACCATTGATGTTGTGTCAACGGTTCCGGGATTTCCTTCCTCTTACTATTCCCTGTTTTTGCTTTTGGCTCTTTGGATGAAGGCGCCCAAAAAAAACCTTTTTCCCATTGCCACAGGATCATCTGTTTGCATTCTTCTGGGACTACTGACCACTGACCATGACTCTCTTATGATGTCAGAGTGGATTCGAAGAAGCATCAGTTTGACAACGGTTTGGATCAGTTATTTTTTGATCTCCATATATCTATACCAACAAGAGATGATGCACATGCTGAATCAAAAAAAAGAACGAGAAAGACTTCAATTTGAAATCGACGATTTGACAAGGTCCAACCGTGCATTTCTGAATTTGGCAGAGGACATGGCGTCTGAAATCGAACAGAGAAAAAAAATGCAAGAAAAGCTTTTGCGATCCAAAGAAGAATTGGAATTGGCCAACAAAGAATTGGATCGATTTGCTTCGGTTGCATCTCATGACTTGCAAGAACCCATCAGGCACATCATGATTTTGAGCGACATGCTTGTGGAGGAGATGCAAGATGGCATCTCACAAGAACAGCGAGAAGATTTGAAGATGATTCATGAATATTCCCAAAAAATGAAACAACTTGTGACAGATCTTTTGACTTTTTCAAAATACAAAAAGCCTTATGCTTTATACTCTGAGACGTCTCTCAATCATTGTGTAAAGTCAGCCATGGATGTTTTGAAATTGAAAATCAAAGAAACCCAAGCGAAGATAGTTGTTCAAGATCTTCCCATTGTGAATTGTGATCAACGTATGGTTACACAACTGTTTCAAAATTTGATTGCCAATGCTTTGAAATTTGTTGATCAAAAGCCTCCGCAAATTCATATATTTATCAAACAGGAAAAAAATATGAATGTGTTTCATGTTCAGGACAATGGGATTGGAATCAGAAAAGAAGACCAGGAAAAAATTTTCGGAACTTTCAAAAGACTTCATCAAGAAAAGGAATATGAAGGAACAGGAATAGGCTTGAGCATCTGTGAAAAAGCGGTTCGATTGCATGGAGGAAAAATTTGGGTTGAATCCGATGGTCCTTCTCGTGGCACCACCATCAAATTCACTCTTCCCAACGCATTCTTACCTATACCCGAAGCAGACACCATTCGAGAAGATTTGCATGCGTGAGAAAAAATTACCCCATAAGGTGATCAAGATATTTTGGGCGCCCATGAGCTGCACCAGGCATTTCCAGGAACATTGTAGTTTTGAAACAAAGAGCATTGTCCGTAGTTGCCTTGTCCAGAAAGTGCATAAAACTGACAATTGTTGCAGTATTGTCCTTTCCCTGGGATCGATCCGCGATCTTTTCTCCATTCTGGGGAGACAGAATCCGCATCCATCGAAAAATGCAACGTGGACACCAGAGGGTGATCCAAGGGCAAAGAATTTGGGATTGATTCAGAGGTGGAGGTTTTTTTGTTTGATGGAGAGCAGGCAGACAACGCACTCAATGCAGCGAATATCCCAGTGTTGGCGCATAATTGTTGCAAAAAATATCTTCGACTCACAGGGTGCTTCATACGAGAAAGATATGATTTCTGCCATGGTTTGTAAAGTGAAGTCTCTGCTTTGTTTCAACCATCTATACTGTATAATGGTGGGCTCTCTCAGTTGTTCGTTTCAACATTTCTACATTCGAAGGTCTTGATAGATAGCTATGAAGATACGCGTCAAAATTTTGCTGTTCTTGGTGTTGGTGACCATTGTTGGGCTGATAGCGCTTGGATTTTTGTCTTATTCCTATGGAAAAAGGCAGCTGGTTCAGGTTCGAGGCCAGGAACTTCTTGCGCTTGCTCAAGAACGAAAAATGGACCTACTTCAGGGAATGTCTTCGTGGAGAGAAAAAATGTCTCTTCTGTCCACTCGATTTGATTTTGGTCATCATCTTGCCCATTATCTCACAACCCATAGCAAAGAAGACAAACAAGCGATTCAGGAAAGTTTGGATTTGGCCATTGATCAAGCCAAAAAAATCAAACAAATTTGGCTGTGTGATCTTCATCACAAAGTCATCACGAGTTCAACCAGCAGTTCAGAAAAACCATCTGTTTGTGTAAGCAAACCCGTGGGAAGATTTTCACAAACCACCCTAGAAGATATTTGGTACGTAGATTCACTCAAAGAGCTACGCGTCTTGATGGTTGGTCCACTGTATTCCAACCAAGAAGTTGTGGGGTCTGTACATGTTATTTTTGATGCACAAAAGTTTTTGGATGTTGTCCACAATTACAACGGTTTGGGGAAAACAGGAGAGACCCTGTTTGCAAGAAAAGACAAAGATGGGAATGCACAGTTTTTGACCCCCTTACGATACAATGCCAATCCAACCTTAAGTTTTGTCATCGATAAAGAACGAAAAAATGTTCCCATCATTCAAGCTTTGTTGCGCAATGAGAGATTTTTTACCGATGAGGCCGTGGTGGACTATCGTGGAGTTCCTGTTCTTGCAGCAACGAGTTATGTTCCAGAACTGGATTGGGGAGTCGTAGCAAAAATTGATCGTAAAGATGCTCTTGCACCGGCCCGCGATCTTTTGATTCAGAACATTTATTTTGGATTGATTGTTTTTGCGGTGATCACGTTGATTGCATGGCAGTTGAGTTTGGCGTTGACGATGCCCATTCGAACGCTCATTCATGCTGCACAGAAAGTGAGAAAAGGAGATACGGGGACTCGAATCAAGCTAAAAAACAAAGACGAATTTTATTATCTTGGTGAAACCTTCAATGAAATGCTTACGGCTTTGGAAAAAAGAGAAGAAAACTTTCGCTCGGCCATGGAATATTCCTCGATAGGAATAGCGTTGGTGTCTCCAGAAGGAAAGTGGCTTCAGGTCAATCCTGCCTTGACCAAAATGTTTGGGTATTCCAAGGAAGAATTCCTTGTCATGGATTTTCAGACCATCACGCACAAAGAAGATCTTGAACGAGACATCGAACAGGTTCAAAAAATGCTTCGTGGGGAAGAAAAAACTTATCACATCGAAAAACGATATCTTCACAAGAATGGAGGCATCATTCACGGACTGCTGAGTGTATCCTTGGTTCGTGATGTGTTTCAAAAGCCCAAGTACTTTATTTCTCAAATTCAGGATATCACGCAAAAAAAACTTATTGAGCGTGAAAAGGAGCAATTGATCGAATCCCTTTCCATCTCCAATCAACAGTTGGAACGATTTGCTTACATTTCTTCGCATGATCTTCAAGAACCTCTTCGAGCCATTCGTATTTTCTCACAAATGTTGGAAGAGCATTTGCAGGCAACCTCCAAAACGGATGAAGAAGCCGCTGAATATCTCAAAGTGATCATTGACAACGCAG
Source organism: Bdellovibrionota bacterium (assembly GCA_041391365.1). Lineage (GTDB taxonomy): Bacteria > Bdellovibrionota_G > JALEGL01 > JALEGL01 > JAGRMV01 > JAGRAX01. Next base: position 402,210 of record JAWKOC010000003.1, read on the forward strand.
CCCTTTCCCAGAATTTGATCACAGATATTTTGATGTATTCCCGAATCAAAAATACAAAAGAAGAATATCAGCTTCTCAATCTTCATGAAATTGTAAAATCAGTGATTAAAAATCTTCAAAACAGCTACCCCAAAATTCAAGATTGGGTAACCTGTGGGCCTCTTCCAGCCATCAAAGGGAACGAAACGCAGTTCTATCAACTTTTCCAAAATCTCATCAGCAATGGTCTCAAATATCAAAAAAGTCCTGACCAGGCCCACGTTCATATCGGTGTAAAAGAGGATCAAGACAAATGGGTTTTTTCCGTTCAAGACAATGGAATTGGGATCGAACCCAAACACCAAAAAAAGATTTTTGATATCTTCCAAAGGCTTCACACCAAAGAAGAATACATGGGAACGGGAGTTGGACTTTCCATCTGCAAAAAGGTGGTGGAGATTTATGGGGGGCACATCTGGGTCGATTCTGAAAAAGGAAAAGGAACCACATTCTATTTCACGATCCCCAAATTTCATGAGGAGCCTGTATCATAGGTAAAACCGATTGATTTTTTTAAAAATCATAGTTAATGATTGATGCATGCTTAGCATCGATCAACTCAGATACATTGTAGCTCTGGCCCAAAAAAAGCATTTTGGCCAAGCTGCAAGAGAATGTCATATCTCGCAGCCCTCGCTTTCGGCTCAGATTCAAAAAGCCGAAGAGCAGTTGGGAACCATCATTTTCGATCGTTCGAAAAAGCCCATCTTGCTGACCGATGCAGGGGTCGCCATAGTAGATCAAGCCCGCAAAGTACTCAAGGAACATGCAGCCCTTCAAAAAATTGCGGATACACGCAATTCTCATCCCAAGGGGGAGTTTCATTTGGGGATCATTCCAACCCTTTCACCTTATGTGGTACCTCTTTTTTTGGAAAGCTTTGCCACCGCATATCCTGACGTTCAATTGAGAATCAACGAATACAAAACCGAAGATATTGTCCGACTTCTTGTGGATGATCGATTGGATGCAGGACTTCTGGTAACGCCTTTGGAGGATGATCGACTCATTGAAAAACATTTGTTTTTCGAACCTTTTTTCGTCTATGCTTCAGACCACCATCCCCTGACCAAAAAAAAGCAGGTACTGGAAAGCGAGTTGACGACCGATGATCTTTGGCTTTTGGAGGAGGGACATTGTTTTCGAAGCCAAGTGCTGCGCATTTGTTCTCTGGACAAGACCCAATCTGTGTTTTCCAATGTTCAATTTGAGGGGGGTAGTTTGGAAACCTTGAGAAAAATGGTGCTCCAAAGTCGAGGGTATACGCTTCTCCCAAAGCTTGCGACCTATGAAATTGGCAAGGCCGAAGCCAAAAAGCATCTGCGTTCATTTCGAAAACCCGTTCCTACTCGAGAGGTAAGTTTGGTGTACAGCCGCAGTTTTCTCAAGGAAGTCATCATGAAAGCTCTGGAGCAAAGCATTGTAGAAGGCTTGCCTCCGGAGATTCGCTCGCTAAAAAAGCAAGATCATCAAATCATCGACATCTAACCTTGTTGGGATGAGCTTTTGTTCATAGTTTTTTCCTATCGAATCATAGAAAATCGATATTTTTATTCTCGGATGCGTTGGGGGATGATGGAAACCATGGAAACGTACTCTTTTGGGATGGACCCCAGAATCAACATAGGAAAAACCTATGAAGAAATAGAAAAATAATATTTTTCAAATAAAAATCGAAGGTTTATATATAGGCACGAAATCCATCAATGAAGAAAGGAATGGAAAACATGGAAACATTGATCAACCAAAAATTGCCCGAGTTCAAAGCTCAGGCTTATCACAACAACGCATTCAAAGAGTTCAGCGACAAAGACCTCGCTGGAAAATGGTCTGTGTTGTTTTTTTATCCAGCAGATTTTACGTTTGTTTGCCCCACCGAATTGGGGGACATGGCTGACAAATACGAAGAATTCAAAACCATGGGTGTGGAAGTGTATTCGGTGAGTACCGATACTCATTTCACACACAAAGCATGGCACGATGCTTCGGAAACCATCAAAAAAATCAAATTCCCCATGTTGGCAGATCCCACGGGAAATTTGTCCCGAGCCTTCGGTGTCTACATCGAAAAAGCAGGATTGGCCTATCGTGGAACGTTTTTGATCAATCCAGAAGGTCAAATCAAATTGGCTGAAGTCAACGACAACGGCATTGGAAGAAATGCAGATGAATTGATACGAAAAGTCAAAGCGGCTCAGTTCATTGCAAAAAATCCAGACGAAGTTTGCCCCGCCAAATGGCAGCCCGGAGCAAAAACGCTCAAACCAGGCTTGGATTTGGTAGGAAAAATCTAGTCCAACTATTTTTCGTCAGGCAGGGGGAAATCCTATTTTCCCCCTGCCTGACGGATGGAGGATGACATGCTTGATCAAGACATCAAATCACAATTGCATACGGTTTTTGCCCAACTTGAAAACCAAGTTGTGTTGGAAGTCTTGCAATCTGATCATCCCAAGCAGGTCGAACTCCTAGAGTTATTGGAAGGTGTAATGCAAACCTCTCAACACATTGTCATTGAAAAAAGCACTACATCCAGTCCCTATCCTCACACCAACATCAAAACCAAGGGAAATGCTAACGGAGTTTCTTTTTCAGGAATTCCATCGGGCCACGAATTCAGCTCTCTCATCTTGGCCATTTTGCATGCCGATGGAAAAGGCAAACTTCCCGATGCATTCATGCTCGATCGAATCAAAAACCTCAAAGGTCCGATTGTTCTTCGAACCATTGTTTCTCTTTCCTGTGAAAATTGTCCCGATGTGGTTCAAAACTTGAATTTGATGGCCACGATTCACCCCGATTTTTCTCATGAAATGATCGATGGTGAATTCATTCCCGACGAAATCGAGGAACTCTCCATCCAAGGCGTTCCTGCGGTGCTTCGAGAAAAAAAGCTTCTGCGCTCAGGAAAAGCTTCTTTGGTGGATTTGATCGAGAGTCTGGAAAAGGAATTTGGTCAACAAGACAGTGAGCAGTCTAGCGCACCCAAAGATTTTGGAGTTTACAAAGTGGTTGTGATCGGCGGCGGACCTGCAGGTGTTTCAGCTGCCATTTATTCTGCGCGAAAAGGGCTCAAAACTTTGGTCATCACCGATCGAATGGGTGGACAATTGCAAGACACCAAGGGCATCGAAAATTTGATCTCGATCCCCTACACCGAGGGTCCACAACTCTCTGCCAATTTGGCCAAACACATGCAGGAATATGACATTGAAGTTCTTGAGCATCGAAAAGTAGAATCCATTGAATCTCATGAAAAAAATCGAAAAACGATTCGCTTAAATACGGGAGAAACTTTGGAAGCTGCTTCGGTGATCATTGCGACCGGAGCCAAATGGAGAGAGCTCAACATCCCTGGAGAAAAGCAGTATCTAGGAAAAGGCGTTGCATTTTGTCCGCACTGCGATGGTCCTTTTTACAAAGGCAAGGACATTGCTGTCATTGGTGGCGGAAATTCAGGTGTGGAAGCTGCAATTGATTTGGCTGGGATCGTCAAATCGGTTTGCTTGATTGAATTTGCACCTGAACTCAAAGCTGACCAAGTCCTGGTCAACAAATTGAAATCTCTTCCCAATGTTCAGATCATCACCAACGCTCGAACCTCACAGGTTGTGGGCAACGGCGAAAAAGTTGTGGCCTTGGAATACGAAGATCGAGCAAGCCAAGAAATCAAAACTCTATCTCTTGATGGTGTGTTTGTTCAAATCGGTCTCATTCCCAACTCGGCGTTTCTCAAAGGTTTGGTGGAAACCAGTCCCTATGGAGAAATTCTTGTCGATGGAAAATGCAAAACCAATGTGGAAGGTATTTTTGCAGCGGGAGATGTGACCAACGTCCCCTACAAACAAATCATCGTATCCATGGGAGAAGGTGCCAAAGCAGCCCTCGCCGCCTTCGAAGCTCAGATGCTCTAAATGTGCTGTTGAGCGACTACTTAATTTCTTCGCTGGTCCTCATCGGCCATGATCATGTAAAACTCGGGACCCTCATTTGACCGGATCAATGCCAATTTGAAACAGCAACTCTCTCCCAGCTTGGGCATGTTTTGTAGGCTATTTTTGGAGCTGCTTCGGTAGAACCGTGAGAATAAATATAAATAATATTAAAAGGTTAACATAATTATAGATTGATCTATGATTTATTATAGGTTATCCTATAATAATGAAAACCATTGTTTTGCCGTTTGTTCGAGACCTGGAGAAACGCCTTCAAGAATCAGATCCCTTGATTCAGGTTGTTGTAGGTCCCCGGCAAGTGGGGAAAACAACAGGGGTTCAACTGCTTCTTTCTGCTCATGAAAAAACTTTTCACTACGTGTCGGCCGATGGTGTGATTGCCAAAGATCCTGCTTGGATCACCGAGCAATGGGTACTCGCACAAAGCAAGGGTTCAGAAACGTTGTTGGTGATCGATGAAATTCAAAAGGTAGAAAATTGGTCCGAAGCCATCAAAAATCTTTGGGACAAACAAGTCTCTCACAAAAAAAAGCTCAAAGTCATTTTGTTGGGATCGAGTTCACTGTCGATTCAAAAAGGTTTAACAGAGAGTTTGGCAGGAAGATATTTTCTTCATCGTGTTTGGCACTGGAGTCCTCGAGAAAGCCAAGATGCCTACAATCTTTCCTTCGATCAGTATCTTTGTTTTGGTGGATACCCTGGAAGTTATCGATTTATTTCCGAACCTCATCTATGGTTACGCTATGTTCGAGATTCCATCATTGATTCGGTGATTGGAAGAGATATTTTGAGTTTGGTGCGGGTCAAATCTCCGGCACTGTTCAAACAATGTTTTGATCTTGCCTGCGCCAATGCTACCCAAGAAATCAGTTACAACAAATTGCTTGGACAACTCCAAGACAGAGGAAATATAGAACTTATCAAAAATTATTTGGCACATTTGGAAGCGGCATTCTTGATCAAGACCTTGCACAAATTCTCGTCGACACCATTGACCCGCAAGGCATCATCTCCCAAAATTCTTCCACTTTGTCCGGCACTTTATTCAGTTACGTTGGATGCACACCTTGATCAAGAGCAAATTGGCAGAGCTTTCGAGTTGTATGTGGGAACTTCACTGTTGCGAAAACCTGGACAGCTTTTTTATTGGAGAGAAAGAAATCATGAGGTTGATTATGTGTACACGCACCAAAAAGAAATCATTGCCCTAGAAGTCAAATCTGGAAGAGTACGAAGAACGAGCGGACTGCATGAGTTCTCCAAAAAATTTCCCCATGCTCAGCTCAAAATCATCACAAAAGAAAATGCATTGGATGAATTGGAAAAACTATAAAGTCATTGTTATTTTCGAATGAAATGACAGGTGTAGCCACCTGGATTTTTTTCCAGATAATCTTGGTGATATTCTTCGGCATCAAAAAAAGCTTTCTCTTTTTCGATTGTGGTGGCCACCGGAGCAGAAAAGCGCCCCAGGGCATTGGTTTCTTCGATGATCTTGTTTGCGATCAGAGATTGCTCTTCATTGCGAACAAAAATTGTCGATCGATATTGTGTCCCAATGTCATTCCCTTGACGATTGACCGTCGTGGGATCATGAATCTGAAAGAAAAATCGAAAAATATCTTCCAACGAAGTTTCGGTTTCATCATAGATGATTTTGATGGCTTCCGCGTGACCGGTTTCTCCTGTTTTGACGTCTCGATACGTTGGGTTTTCTAGATCTCCTCCTGTGTATCCTACTTGAGTATCCAGAACACCTTTGAAAGTTCGAAACAAATCTTCCATGCCCCAAAAACATCCTCCTGCAAGAACAATGCTTTGTTTGTTTGAATCTGTTGGCTTCGTTTTTTGAGATTCAAACAGGGACAAATATTGCCCATATCCTTCTTTTTCCAAATCTTTCACGGGCACAAACCTCAAACTTGCGGAGTTGATGCAGTATCGAAGACCTGAGGGTCCAGGGCCATCTCCAAACACATGCCCAAGATGAGAGTCTCCATGCTTGGATCGAACTTCGGTTCTTTCCATTCCGTGACTGGAGTCTTGTTTTTCGAGAATGTTTTCGTTTTCCAAGGGCTCTACAAAACTTGGCCATCCCGACCCTGAATCATACTTGGCCACAGAGCTGAAAAGAGGTTCACCCGAAACCACATCGACATAAATTCCAGGTTCTTTGTGATTCCAAAATGCATTGTGAAAGGCAGGTTCAGTACCGCAGTTTTGTGTGACTTCATACTGCAGCAGATCGAGTTCTTCGATTTTGTTCGGATCTTTGTTGTAGTCTGTTTTTTTCATGTTTGGCTCCTGCCCTTGTATTCGTTTCAGAAATCTATGGGTTATACTTCATTTCATAGCCTGCGAGCAATTGCAATCAAGAATCGCGAGAGGGACTTTCATGATCGCCTCAAACAGGATATGGTGACGACCGAGTATCCATGGAAAGAGATTCCACAGATCAGAAAGAACAACGACTGCGCAACATGAACCCACTCAAGATTCATTTTCACCATCAGTACAGCACGCTTCCTTCTTCTTTTTTTCAGCGGGTTCGACCTTTTCCAGCGTCAAAACCAGGACTTCGGGCATGGAATGCAGATCTGGCTGATTTTCTGCAGATCCAGGCCGATGCAGATGCGCATGCGCAGGAACTTTCGGGAATTTTTTCAGGGACCGACATTCATCCCGATTCCGTCCCCTTGGCCATGGCGTATTCGGGCCACCAATTTGGTCATTTCAATCCCGATCTTGGAGATGGTCGTGCACACTTGCTGGGTGAACTGGAAGCCAAAGATGGTCAACTCTATGAGGTAGCACTCAAAGGATCTGGGCAAACTCAATTTTCTCGACGTGGAGATGGCCGAGCTGCGCTGGGACCTGTGGTTCGGGAATATCTTGTGAGTGAGGCCATGCATGCGCTGGGCATTCCGACCACCAGGAGTCTGGCGGTTGTGGAAACAGGGGAACCTGTATTTCGAGAAAGAGCATTTCCTGGAGCGGTGTTGACTCGTGTGGCCCTGAGTCACATTCGTGTGGGGCATTTTGAACACTTTGCTTCCAGAAATCAGCCGGATCATGTGAAGACCCTGCTCAATTTTTTGATTGCGAGAGCCTATCCGGAATTGAATTCCAGCTCTGATCCAGCGTTGGATTTTTTTCGATCTTTGGTCCAGCGTCAAGCCAAACTGGTGGCGCAGTGGATGAGTGTCGGGTTTGTTCACGGAGTGATGAACACCGACAATACCTCTGCATGTGGTCTGACCATTGACTATGGACCATGTGCATTTTTGGATGAAACAGATGTGAACAAAGTGTTTAGCTCTATCGATCGCATGGGTCGATACGCCTATGGAAAACAGCCCGAAATTCTTCAATGGAACTTGAGCAGTCTGGCCCATGCTCTTTTGGTGATGGATCCTGAAGATCACCGAGAAGCAAGGTCCAAAGAATACATCCAAGAGCTAGAATCTTTTTTTCCTCTTTTTGAAAAGGCGTGGAAAGAATTGCATGGAAAAAAAATTGGACTTGAATCGGTGGATTCGACCTCGACGCTTTTGGATCGATGGATCACCTACCTTCATCAAGAGAAACTAGATTTTACATTGGCCTTTCGCAATCTCCCCATGCTTTTGAATTCTGAAGACCTGCCAAACATTTACAAAGATACCCCTGATTTTCGTGCCTGGGTCAAAGATTGGAAACATGTGTTGGGATCTCAAGGTGGTTTTGACTTAGCAGTCGCTCAAATGAATGCCGTCAACCCCTGCATCATTGCGCGCAATCACATCATCGAAGCCATCATTCAAGAGTGCATGCAAGGAAACTACAAAACCTTTTTTGCCTTGGAAAAAGCCTTGGCCAATCCCTATGAATGCAGTGATCAACATGCTCCATTCATGAAAGCACCCCTGGAACATGAAAAGGTAACTCAAACTTTTTGCGGAACATGAGAGATTTGGGTTGGAGTCTACGCTTTGGGCTGAAAAAGGCTCAGCGCAACCGCCATCAAAATCAATCCAAACGCTAGGCCATCGTAGAGTGTGGGCTTTTCTTTCAAGTACATCACACTGAAAAGGGCAAACACAGAAAATGTAATGGCCTCTTGAAGTGTTTTGAGTTGAGGTGCGGTATATAGACTATGTCCCATTCGATTGGCGGGGACTTGCAAACAGTATTCAAAAAAAGCAATCAACCACGAGATCAAGATCACCCACAATAGCGGCCGATCTTTGAATTTCAAATGGCCATACCATGCAAAGGTCATGAAGACATTGCTGACGATCAAGAGTAAAATGGGTTTGAGAGCGGTTGACATCGGATCAGTGTTTGAACTTTGGATCAACCAAACGTCTTCGCGCTCGACTCTCTTCGGACCACATTTCTTTGTAATCATAGAAAATATCGAACGAAGGAATGTCAGGGTTCAACGTCACCCAGGGTAGTTTGGATCGGGTGAAAATAAAGGCCTGTGGTGGAAACCGAAAAGGTTCTTGCAACGTTCCTATACGAACAAAACGAAGCACATCATGGGCTCCACCATAATTACTCCATAGGGCAATTTTGCAGGTGGGACATCGGTGAATGTTTTGTCCTTTTCCACTCTGGGAGGGAATAAGAATTTTTTCTGGATTTCCTGTGATCAATTTGACCTGGTGGGTTTCGAGGATGCCGTTGATGACAAAGGCAGAACCCGTTTCTCGTTGGCAATCGGTGCAGTGACAACAATTGACAAACATCGGGCAGTTCAAGAGTTCATACGTCACAGATTTGCAGCTGCAATGCCCCAAAATCCTAGAATCGTTTTTCATACAAAAAGAGTATCATGAATGATCGCAGCTCCAAGAGAATAGAGGAACTGTGGACGAATTCGCCAAGTGCAAAAAAGGCTTTTGAACGGGCTGCTCAATACTGAATTGATTATATAAAAAGGACTTCATTTCAACTTATCTGGCAATGTTAGTATTATTGCAGTTAATAAAATATTGATATTATTAACTATTAATTTATTTAATCAATAATATTGCAATATTGCATTTTTGATCTGCATGTGCTATATTTTTTATGAAGGGAGAGTCTAAATGAAAACAGTAAGTGCGTCTCCAATGTTAGACATAAGTCCATCTAGTCAAAACGATGTCAAGTTGGCGAAAATTCTCTGGTTACTTGCAGATGAATTCGATCTTAAGGTGGATGATTTGGTTGCATTATTGGATGTTAAAGAGCGTACCATTTATAAATGCAGGAGAGAAGGTACGCTTCCCTTGTCCTCAAGTGATCGATACCGCCGCATTGGACTTCTTCTTGGAATAAAAAAGAACTTAGAAATTATTTTTCCGCGCAATCCAGAAGTTCGAAGCAACTGGTTGCATATCAAACGTAAAACTTTTAGAGACAAATCTGCAATTGAATTGGTTAAGGAGAGTCCTGTGGAATCGATGGCAAGACTCTTTACGATTCGTCGATTATTGGACATGCAACGCAATGGAACAATCAATAGCATCGTTTGAATTCAGACCGTTTTACAATGTCGGGTCGCAAATTTTATGGCGATCAATCCCGACATGTTTCCCTACAAAGGGGCTGTTTTATCCTGAATCGCTTGATGAGGAAGAACAGCAATTTGCATCAGTTTTGGCCGATGCAACTGCTCAAATTGATCCGGTTGAAGAAAAGAAAAATCGGTGGAGCCAATACGGAGATAACGAAACTCTTGAATTCTGTTTTAAGGACATTGATATACCCATTTCTCGTTTTACATCGGGAGATTTTCCTGTTTGGTATGGAAGCAATGACCAAGAATGCTCAAAGGCAGAAGTTACATATCATAGAATCCGTCAGGCAAATCATGAGCTTCAATATGCAAAGAAAGAAAATTATATATCATTTGAATTCGCCTTTTGTAAGGCGGAGATAAAAAGTGATAAATGTATCGATATTCGACATTTGACTCAATCAACTATGACTAACCTCTTAGAAGATGGACCACCATATCCGTTCTGCAATGAATTTGGAAGCGCAGCAAAGTCGAAAGAAGTACAGGTCTTAAGATCAAAAAGCCGAAGATGGCAGGATGGCGAGTTGTGGGCTGTTTTTGCAAAGGATGTGATTTTGAGTTCGATAGTCAAAGCATACTGGCACGTTGTCATTTTTAAGAATGGACAGGTTACAATTTGCAACAATCCAGTACAGTTTAGCAATGGATGGATGAGTTACGTTTGATAGCACAATCAGCAAATCGAGGGAAATTCAATTGAATTGAAAAAAATAGAATCTTATCATTTATTTTGATGTCCATCGATTTTCTCACAAGTAATTTTCAATTTTTGTTCAACTATGCTTTGAAAAACATTCCTATCTCAATTTTTTTTATTACTGTTTGTTCACTGTTTAACAATCCAAGCTGACAAGCTAAATGTCTTTTGGGTGTTTCTTCAAGCCATACAACTAATTTACTGGTATATAATGGCTTGTTTGTGAGGCTGCGAGACAATTGTTGAAACAAGAGTCTTCTATTTTCTATATTTTCAAAATATGGACCTAAGCAGTATTTTTTAAAAATTTTTTTGACATCATCCAAAAACAACTCATGACCAATTATTTCGTTGATCCTATCAATAGAATTGGCGTTGAAAGAATCGTTTGACTCATTTAAAACACTTTCTAAACTCTCAATTTTCTCTTTCGCATTTTTTCGATTTAGTTCACAATGAGCTATCCAGTCACAGTAAAACAGTAGATTTTGGTATAAATATTTTTTTTGTCTCTTTCAATTAGATTCCTAAATTGAATGAGCAACCAGACAACCCCTTGATCATTCAGGGTAATCTCCTCCCTCTCCCATTTTTTACAAAAACCTCTGATTTCATGTTCAAAATCTCTTTTCATCCTTTATTCTCACTTTCTAGAAAAAAATATCACTCATATTCTTTTATGTTAAAAACGGATCCCCGTAACATTTTGTAAGAAGGAACAATATGTTAATCTCGATTTCAATAAGAGTTAAAATTGGCATAATTGATCATAACTAATTAAAATTCAGATATGAAAACAATTCCCGTATGGCTTGAACCCAAAAAAAGAACAGATAATTCAGACTGTTTGAAAGAGATAAAAAAATTTGAAAATAAGCCATATCGACATCCTTTTGATAGAGATTATGGAATCATTGCACACTCATCGAAATTTCGAAGACTTTCGGGAAAGACTCAAGTTTTTCTAAGTCCTAAGAGCGACTTTCCAAGAACTCGACTTACGCACTCGGTAGAGGCTGCTCAGATCGGACGAGAATTAGCTGTTATTTTTAGAAATCATTTTGAAGATATTTATTCTAGTCATGAACTAGGGCCTGTGGGATCTTTCGAAAGACTTGTTGAAACCAGTTGTTTGGCTCATGATATTGGGCACCCTCCCTTTGGACATTGTGGCGCAAAAACTTTGGAAAAACTCTGTGGTAAAAATGATTATGAATTTGATGATAATAAACACGTCGTCCATTATTTTTTACACAATTTGCCTGTAACCAATGTTCTTTTGGATACAGTGATCAAAGATAAGAAAGATGGATGGTATACCGAAGATGAAGATGCATGCGAGAAAATCTTTGAGGAACATGAAACGATTGGTGTTCGGCATCCAGTTACATATCTGATGGAAGCTGCAGATGATTTAGTGAATTTTTCAAGTGATTTGGAAGATGCAAAAAATATGAATATTTTGCAAGATAAAGATTTTGAATGCTTGGTTAGCCCAATAATAGGCACTTTGAAAGCAGCTTCTTCAAAAGACAAAGTTTCACAAGTTATAAAATGCTCCATTGAACATATAGAAAAGTCAATAGAGAAAGGTTTGAAACACTGCTTTGATAAAGATCATGATCCAGATTCTTTGCCTAAACTGTTTCAAGAATGGATAGAAATGGAAAGTGTAATAAAGGAAAAAAAAGATAAGACAAAGTTGAATATATTTTCTTTGGATGAAAAATTTTCTGTTATCTATGAAAAAAAATTGTACTTTGATGAATCTTTCGGAATTCTCAAACATAAGGCGATTTTTCAGCCAGAGATGTATGCAGAAAAAATTATAGAGTCACTCTGGTCAAAGTTATTCTCTTTAGGTAGCGAGAGAAAAGAGAATCTTCCTAAAAATCCAATATTTATATTGCTTCCGAAAGACAAGCAAAAGTGGCTTCAGGATAACTTGGATAACGTACAGAATAACACCAAAAAAAAATCTATGCATGTATCCAGATATATTGCAGGTATGACGGATGAATATTGCGTTTATTTGTATGAACAGATTCACAAACCCCTTTCAGTACTCTATCGAGACTCATTGATTGTATGATACGTCCTTGCACGCGAGTAGTGTGCCAAGAAAGAGACGAACCTGGGTTCGAGGCCGTGCAAGTCAAAACGTGATTTGGAAATCAAAACGAGGAATTTGATGAAGGAAATGGCTCCCCTTAGGCGGGCTAGTACTGTGTCGGTCCTCGCTGGCTCGGACCTCCCAGCATTCCGATCCGCTACTCGCGGATCTCCTAACCGGGGCATAAACCTCGACCCCGATTCCAAAAAACAAAAAGATTTTCCACCCCTATGGGGTAAAAAATCTTTTGGCTCCCCGGGACGGGCTCGAACCGCCGACCCATTGGTTAACAGCCAATTGCTCTACCGACTGAGCTACCGGGGAATAAAACGTGTTCCATGTCGCGTGCCGTGTTGTGTCCTAGGCCCCGACCAGAAGATGCTCGTTTTACCCTCGATCCAAGCTCGATGTCAATTCTTTCCTTGCCCAGGGATGGATTTTATCTCAAATACAAGGGCAAAAGAGCGGGGGATAAAATCTCTTTGTTTTCCAGCAAGGTCTTGAACAAGGCCATGTATTGGAGAGAAACTTTCCCCACGTAGAGCAGTTTGAGCTCTTCGGATTTGAGACTTTTGAGTTTGTTTCGCCCTTGCAAATAGATGTGGTCTCGAAGAAATCCACCTTTTTGGGAAGTATCTCGGAGGCCGATCTTGCATCGTTCGGTCATGCTGTAGGCGCGCTCTGCAGGAAAGTGTTGAGCTAGGATGCGAAACACCTCAAAAAACGAATGTTCCATGCTGTAGCTTACCGCCAACACTCTCCCCGCATATCTGCGCAGATGATGATCTTTGTAGGGTTGAAATCGTAGCTCCAATTCCAGGGACAAACCGTCTTCGGTTTCATCCTGCCCGTCCATGCCGATGGCAAAGATTTTCAGGGGTTGTCTGCGTCCGTTGGACCAGCGAAACACACTCACGTCAATCATGTGTCGGATGAACTGGTCAATCATGGTTTTGTTGGCCAAAATTCCTGGCTGGAGATTGATTTTGCGGTGAACGGTATCACATTCGGCCAGCCAAATGTTTTTGCTTTCTTCCCGTACGGTCCAGCCATCAATGCGGTGAATGGTGAATTGTTCGCGAAGCTGCTCTTCTACGACTTTGATGCCAAAAATGCGATCGGGCTCCTTGAACTCTCGTGTTTTTCGAATGATGTCCTTGGCCTGTTGGATCAGATCAGCGCCAGGAATGCCATAAATTTTTTGGCTCTGATCCGTGATGGCATCGGATCCAATGTGGGAAATCAACTCGATACGAGTCAGAAGTTCGCGAATCGTGTTTTTGTAGATGGGAGCCAAGGGACTGTCCCCACAATCGATGCTCAGGAGTTTTTCCTTGAGCTCTTGCATGGGTCCCACAGAAATCTCATACTCGAATTGGGGATTGTAGACCTTGCCTTGGGTGATGTGGTCAAAAAAGACCTCCCGCTCTTTTTGACGATTGGTGGGAATCAAATGATCTAGCGTGCGAAAATCGTTGCACAATTCAAACATCACATCGTCGATGTGTCGAACAGCTTCTACCGCCTTCATCGAATTTCACCTTGACTCTTCATCACTATAGACATACAGTTCACTCGCATAAAACAGAAAGAGTTTATGCAAGACCAAAAATTTCCTCAAACATTATCGTTTCAAGACGTTCTCATTTTACCAGGGAAAAGCAATGTTTTTCCCAAAGATGTGGAACTGAACACCTTTCTTTCCCAGTCTCTTCGACTCAACATCCCTTTGATCTCAGCGGCCATGGATACAGTGACAGAGTCGCAAATGGCCATTTCCATGGCACAAAGCGGGGGGTTGGGTGTCATTCATCGGAATTTCACCATCGAAAAGCAAGTCAAAGAGATTCGAAAGGTAAAAAAGTCTGAAAGTGGTTTGATTTTGGACCCCATCACGATTTCTCCCACGACCACCGTGGCCCAAACGTTGGAAATCATGGAGCGCAATCGCATCAGCGGAATTCCTGTGACCGAGGGAAAAAAGCTGGTGGGAATCATCACCAATCGTGATCTTCAATTTGAAAAAAATCACGATCAAGAGGTTCGAAACATCATGACCAAGGAATTGGTCACGGCCAAAGAAGGAATTTCATTGGAAGATGCCAAGGATCTTTTGCACAAACACCGCATTGAAAAACTTTTGGTGGTGGATGGAGAATTTTCACTCAAGGGATTGATCACCATCAAAGATATCAAGAAAAATTTACAATATCCACACTCCAACAAAGACAAACAGGGACGTCTCAAAGTAGGTGCTGCGGTTGGAACGGGACAAAGCAATTATGAACGAGCACAGGCATTGATCGAAGCTCAAGCCGACGTGATTGTTGTGGACACTGCTCATGGACATTCGGAATACGTCATCGAATTTGTGAAACGACTTCGAAAAGATTATCCTCAGGTGGAAATCATTGCTGGCAATATCGCTACCGCAGCGGCATGCAAGGAATTGATTTCCGCGGGAGCCAACGCCGTGAAAGTTGGAATTGGTCCTGGATCCATTTGCACCACTCGAATCATTGCAGGCATCGGTGTGCCTCAATTGTCTGCCATCATGGATGTTGCGAGTGTGGCCAAAAAAGCAAAAATCCCTGTCATTGCCGATGGAGGCATTCGATATTCTGGAGATATTGTCAAAGCTCTTGCCGCAGGTGCCAGCAGTGTGATGATCGGTTCTCTTTTCGCAGGAACCGACGAAGCTCCTGGAGAGGAAATTTTGTATCAAGGTCGAACGTACAAAACCTATCGAGGTATGGGATCTATTGGTGCGATGAGAGCAGGTTCAGCGGACCGATATTTTCAGGATCATGCACGCAACGATTATAAGTTTGTTCCCGAAGGGGTTGAGGGTCGAGTTCCTTACAAAGGCTCTTTGTCCAATATGATTCATCAGCTCCTGGGCGGCATTCGCGCGGGCATGGGATACATCGGAGCCAAAGACATCCCCACCTTGCAAGAAAAAGCAGAGTTTGTTCGCATCACCGATGCCGGTCTCAAAGAAAGCCACGTTCACGACATCACCGTGACCAAGGAAACCCCCAACTATCGAAGTTAAAAAGTACCCGAAACTTTTTTGGTGAAAAGGTGCTGAGTGTTTTGTGAGTTACATCTCATTTTCAATTTCTTTCAAAATTTCTTTGCTTTGAAAATCTGCTGGATTGCGAACCTTGATTTTAGCCCCCATCTTTTCTAGAATTCGAAATAGACCCATCCACGTTCGATCAAAATACATAAAGGAAGAATTAAATATTTTAAAATCAGGATTCACCATCGCTTTTCGAAAAAGAGCAGATCCACGATCACAAAATTGATGATGTTTTTTTAAATCAAAGTATTCATCTCGTAAGGGTTCAAGCATCCAATCATCAAATGGCTTAATCATGCTTTCATAGTGCTTTTCAAAATATGCTTTGAATTCTTCTCGATTTGAAAATGTAGAATTGTTGAAGCCAAAATTTGTATAGGCTTCTGAAATCTTTTCTTGATCTTTGGAAGCAACAGCCTCCCACATATTAATCATCAAACTGCCTTGTTCGTGTTCAAACTCTTTGATGCATCCAAAGTCTAAGATTCCAATTTTTCCATCTTCCCAAAACATATAGTTCCCCGGATTGGGGTCTGCGTGAAATTTTCCCAAGGAAAAGCAGCAATACATCACAAGATTGTAGAGTCGCTGTGCGATCAAATCGATCATTTCTTGACTGGGAGAAGACGCCAAAAACTCATTCAAATGTTTTCCATCAAAATACTCTGTGGTTAGGACATGTCCTCTGCAGTAATCTGGATAAACTTTTGGAATTTTTATGCTAGGAAAATGCAATGTATCGTAAAATTCCTTTGTGTTTTTTTGCTCAAGTTCATAATCGAGCTCTTCTTTTGTTTTTTCTTCGAGTTCATCAAACAACTGCAAAACAATTAAATCTTTCATTCGAGGCAAAACCAATGTCCGAATGACTTGCAGATCTTTTTCAATGCTTTGATCAATGCCGGGATATTGAATTTTCACCGCGACTTTCTCTCCTCCTGGAAGAGTTGCTGCATGAACTTGTCCCAAACTTGCTGCGGCGGTGGGGGCCAAGTCAAACTGAGAAAAAATGTCTTCGGGATTTTCCCCAAAACCATTTTGGATTACCTTTCGGACCAAGGCTCGATTTAAACCTGGGGCTTTGTAATGAGCATTGGCAAATGCTTTTTGAAAAGCGGGGGGGAGCAAATCTTTTTCCATGCTCAGTAGCTGTGCAAATTTGAGTGCCAGACCTTTGAGTTGACCCAAGCCCTGAAAAATCTGATTGGCAGATTTTTCCTGGGCTGCAAGTTTAGCCTCCTCGCCAGAAATCAATGATTTGGCATAACCTGTAGCATAGGATATTCCAGCTTTGCCCAGACTTTTTGCGACGACGGTTCCCCTGGAAAAAGGATGAATGGGGATTTTGTTATCCTTTTTGTTCATGAGGGCTCCTTTTCAAATGGGGATTTTTTTTCTACAGGGGTGGATTTCTTTTTCATCATTTTGTCGAGCAAAGAAAATACATGTTCTTTGATGACGAAATGAAACAAATCAGAGGTTTTGGACAAAACTTGACTTTGCAGCAAGGCTTTGCTCACACCCAAAATTTTTTCAATCAGCTGTGTGGTGTTTGTATAGTGGCTGCTGTGATCTTTGATCCAATAAATCAAAACAAAAACATAAAGATCCCAAAAGGATCGGAGCACAAAACCATAGACCGGGGGTTTGGAAATTTCTCCCGCTTCGATGGCTGCCTGCAAGAGATCATGAATCATGCTCTCATATTTTTCTCGAACCGGAGCAAATCCTTGGGCAGATTGAAAAAAATCCAAATTCAAAGCATCGTGAAGGATTTGGCTGACGAAGCTTCTGTTTTTTTCCAGAATCTCGAGTTGAGTCTCCAACAAAATTTGGATTTGCTCTTCAAGGTGGTAATTTCCAAAGTCTGGGATTTCAGTCAGTTTCTCACGGCATTCGTCTTGGATCAGCTCAAAAAATCGGAAAATCATATTTTCTTTGGTTTTGAAATATTTGTAGGCGGTTGCTTGGCTAAGTCCAGCTTGAATCGAGATGTCTCGCAAGGACACTTCTGAAAAGCTCTTTTCTGCCATCATCTGTGAAGCCGTCTCCAAAATAACTTTTTCGTTCCGCAATTTTTCTTCTTGGCTGATTTTCATAGGTCATTTATAGAATTATATTTCTAAAAATGAAACATAATTTCTTATTTATAAGAATAAAAGCAATATTGGGATCAAAATGAGAAATGATCGAGGTTTTTTGGGGTTCGATTTGGGGTGCGAAGATCCACATTGCCGTTTTGGATTGTCAACCTGGGTTGATCTGAGCTATGGTTTAAGGCATTGAAGCTCATTCGGTTCATAGGATTTTTTTGGATTTGTTGCCTGTTTTCTTGTTACGAGTATCGAGAAAAAATCGTCATTGAAAAATCCATTCCATTGTACCCCATGCAATCCAATCAAGAATGCTGCCAAGATCGATTGGATCTAAGCCACTCTCAGGATCTGCAGCTTCATATTGAGGCTTATGTAGAAAACTCAGGATACAACGGTGAGGTCTTGATCGACAATCCTGCTGTATGGGTTTCGGGAGATCTGTCTACCATTGTAAACCAGGTCGACTTTGACCGCCAAACCTATTCCTTTTCTACACTTTCCCAAAACATTCATTACGATTGCAAACATCGCAGCAGCAATGCATTCACCTACGTGTATCAAGATTCTCTGGATTCAGAAAAGGAACAATTTTTGGACCAAAAGTTTCATCCCAAACCTGTTGTAGAAAATTTTAATCCGAGAGCCTATGTTGAAGACAACGAATACGAAAAAAATAAACTGGAACAACAAAAACAAGAAGTTCTCGCCACAATCAATCATTACTATCAATTCGAGTTCAAAGAATTTCCATGTTCGATTCTTTTGGACCATCGATCCATGGACATTGAAGTCGAAATCATCATTCAGACTCCCTATCGAGAAGAATTGGATGGAATGACGTTGACACAAATTTTGGAAGATTCGAAAACACAATATCAAGTTCAAATTTTTCAAAGAGTTCTGATGTCATTGTTTGATGTAGAAGAGCATGAACAGAAGATTTTGATTGCTTCTACCAAACCCATCGATCAAGAGTTAGAATTTGTTCGATGAGTGTTTTCTTCTGGAAACTCATGCCAACCCTAGGTATAAGGTCTGATCAATGATTGCCATTGTTGATTTTGGATCACAGACCACACAACTCATCGCACGAAGAATTCGCGAAATGGGGGTTTATTGTGAGATCCATCCTTTTGATGCTGACCCAGAAAACTTGTCTCATGACATTGAGGGGGTCATTTTTTCAGGAAGTCCTCATTCTGTATATGACGATCAAGCTCCTTTTTATCCGCAGTTGTGGACGGCGTTGAATCAACCTATTTTGGGCATCTGTTATGGTGCGCAGATTTTGACCCATGGCCAGCAAGGCCGCGTGGAAAAAAGTGATCATCGCGAATTTGGTCGAGCTCATGTCACACAAAAAAAACAAGATCCATTGCTGGAGGGAATCCATTTTCCTACCACCGTGTGGATGAGCCATGGAGATCAAGTCAAAGAACTTGCACCTGGATTTGAAACATTGGCTTCGTCTTCGAGTTGTCCCTATGCTGCGTTCGTCTGCACAGAAAAAAAACAATGGGCGGTCCAATTTCATCCAGAGGTGACTCATACCGATCATGGAAAACGCATCTTAGAAAATTTTGTGCTGCGAATTTGCCAGGCCAAAGCGGATTGGTCGATGGGAAATTTTTTGGAAGATCAAATCCAGATCATTCGTGAGCGCGTGGGAAAAAAACAGGTGCTGTGCGGTTTGTCAGGAGGCGTTGATTCTTCGGTGGTCGCGAGCCTTTTGCACAAAGCCATCGGTCATCAGCTCAAAGCGGTGTTTGTGGATACTGGACTGCTTCGCAAAGATGAGGCTGTAGAGGTCCGGAAAGCTTTTGAAAAGTTAGGTGATTTCCCTCTTTATGTTGTGGATGCTAGTGATCGCTTTTACAAAGCCTTGCAGGGTCAAAGTGATCCAGAAAAAAAACGAAAAATCATCGGAAAAACGTTCATCGAGGTTTTTGAAGAAAAAGCCAAAGAGTTTTCAGATATTGAATTTTTGGCGCAGGGAACATTGTATCCAGATGTGATTGAATCAGTCTCCACGCGAGGGCCTTCCACAACCATCAAGACCCATCACAATGTTGGAGGTCTTCCGGAGCATATGAAATTGTCGCTCATCGAACCCTTGCGTGAACTTTTCAAAGATGAAGTGCGTGCGTTGGGTCGAGAGTTGGGACTTCCCTCCACGTTGATTGGAAGACATCCTTTTCCTGGACCTGGACTTGCAGTACGAATTTTGGGTGAAGTGACACAAGAAAAAGTGCGGGTCTTGCAACATGCCGACGCCATTTTCATCGAAGAGCTTCGCAGGGATCATCTCTATGATCAGGTCTGGCAAGCCTTGACCGTTCTTCTTCCCGTGCAATCTGTGGGAGTGATGGGTGACGGGCGCACCTATGAAAATGCCTGCGTGCTTCGCGCCGTCACCAGTCAAGACGGCATGACCGCGGATTGGGCGCATTTGCCTCATGAATTTTTGGCCAAGGTTTCCAATCGCATCATCAACGAAGTTCGAGGCATCAATCGCGTTGCCTACGACATCTCCTCCAAACCTCCTTCCACCATTGAGTGGGAATAACTTCTTGCATTCGGGGCCGTACGACTGGACCCGAATTATAGACCGAAACTCGAACAAGAGTTCGGGTCCAGTCGTACGGCCCCGAATTGTGGGGAGAGTCAGGCTTGCTAGGTGGGAGAAATCAAGATATGCTCCATCTACAAGTTAGATAAGGAGAATAGTGATGAGACAAATCTTTGGATTCATGTTTTTATTCATTTTTGGTCTGGTAGGTTGTCAAGCCAGCAAAATGCATACAGATATAGAGAGAGAACAAACACTGGGTGTGGTTCAGCAAAGCATTTCTCCTGGAATGTCACAGGCCGATGTCGCCACTGCGTTGGGATCTCCCAACATTGTGACCAACGATGCGCAAGGCAATGAAACCTGGATCTATGATAAAATTTCTTCTGAATCTTCTTACAAACAGGGCGATACCCTCTTCTTTGTTCGACGAACCGGTCGGGTTTCGACGCAGCAAAAAACGCTGACGGTTGTCATCAAATTCGATGGGCAAAAACAAGTCGAAAATGTTCGTTACCATTCTTCCAAATTTTGATCACACAGGAGTAGAAACAAATGAAAAAACATCCCCTTTCATTGGTGATTGCGTTTACGGCTTTGGGTTTTCTTCAAGCCTGTGCGTGGAACAAAAACCCAGCACCTCAAAAAACTCAACTTGAAATTCGCCAAGAACAAACTCGTGTGTACAACACCACCAATGACAAACTGGTGATGAAGATGGCCCTGGATGTGCTGCAAGATCAGGGATTTATCGTGAAAGAAGCCAATACAGAATTGGGTTTTTTGACAGCTACCAAGGAGGTTGATTTAGACGCCAACAATTCCAATGCGTTTTGGGCCTCTTTGTCCTCCAACAACAATAACAACTTTACGTACAAAAAAAACAAGATCATTGAATCCACCACCAATGTAACGGTGTTTGGGCAGACCACAAAAATTCGTGTGAACTTCCAAGAAAAAGTTCTCAACAACAAAGGAGAAGTGGTCAGAGTTCGGCCCATCGAAGATGCTGAGTTTTATCAGGAATTTTTCTCTAAAGTAGACAAGGGACTTTTCCTCGCATCTCAAAACCTTTAGTAAAAATTTCAGGAGGTTCTTTTGGGGTTAACGTTGGGGCCTTCGCTCTTCGTTTGTTGATCTTTTTGAAAAATTGATGACAGCCCCTGTTTTTTCCTTGTCTGCGTGGATGGCATATCGTATTTGACTCAGATGTCATTTGTGCACTTGCATGTTCATAGTCATTATTCCCTGCTCAAGGGAATGCTGACCATTGACGAAATGATTGAAAGAGCCAAGTCAGAGGGCATGCCAGCCATTGCCTTGACCGATCTGGGCAACATGTATGCCACCTTAGAATTTTATCAAAAAGCCACCAAAGCAGGCATCAAACCCATCTTTGGTTTGGATACCACCATCACCTTCGGGGATCGAAAAGAACGCAGTACGCAAGCTCCTAGCTATCAAATTGTTCTTTTGGCCAAGGACCAAACGGGCTTGGAAAATTTGTTTCAATTGGTGACCATTGCCAATGTAGAAGGCTTTTACTACAAACCCCGAATTGATCGAGAAAGTCTGCGCAAGCATCGCCAAGGATTGATTGGATTGTCGGGCACACATTTTGGATTGATTTCCAAACCTCTTCTGGAAGGACGAGAAGACGCGGCCAAAGCGCAGCTGGATGAATTTCAGGAAATTTTTGGCCGAGAAAATTTTTATGTAGAGCTTGTCGATCATGGATTGGATGTTCACAAGACGCTTCGTCCAAAATTGATCGAATTTGCAAGAAAATATGACGCTCCATTGGTGGTGACCAACGACTGTCATTATTTAAATCGAGAAGATTCCAAAGCCCATGACGTTCTTCTATGCATAGGCAATGGGAAATTTTTGCACGAGGACAATCGGCTCAAATTTCATTCGGAAGAATATTATTTAAAATCAGCGGAGGAGATGACCGAAAAATTTTATGATGTTGCCGATGGTTTGGAAAATACCCTCACCATTGCAAGCCAATGTGATGTGACTTTCGATTTGAAAAACTATCACATGCCTCAATATCAAGTTCCCGAGGGAAAAAGTTTGGACCAAGTTTTGGCAGAACAATCTCGGGAAGGTTTGGAAGATCGATTGCGATACATTCTTACCGAGAATGTGGATGACACCAAAAAATCAGAAATTCGTGCCCAATATGTTCAGAGGCTGGAACAGGAGCTTTCCATCATTTGTTCCATGGGGTTTTCTGGATACTTTTTGATTGTTGCAGACTTCATCAACTATGCGAAAAAAAGAAACATTCCTGTGGGACCGGGTCGTGGTTCTGCTGCCGGGTCGTTGGTCGCTTTTGCAACCAACATTACAGACATTGACCCTATTCCATATGACCTTCTGTTCGAGCGCTTTTTGAATCCAGAACGAATTTCCATGCCAGATATCGACGTTGATTTTTGTCAGGACGGTCGAGACCAAGTGATCACATATGTTTCCGAAAAATACGACGGAGATCGGAGTTTGGAACAAACTCGTGTGGCGCAGATTTGTACGTTCGGAAAATTGCAGGCCCGAGCGGCCATTCGAGATGTTGGTCGTGTTCTTGGAATTCCTTATGGTGAGGTCGATAAAATAGCCAAATTGGTTCCAACCATCTTGAACATCAGTTTGGACGATGCATTTTCACAAGAACCAAAATTCAATGAACTTCGAAAAGAAGACGAACAAATTGATGAAATGTTGACCATCGCACGTCGGATCGAAGGCTTGTGTCGACATGCCTCGGTTCACGCTGCAGGTGTTGTGATTTCGGATCAGGACCCTCTTGTGCATCATTTGCCGATGATGAAAGGGCAGGAAGATGAAATCGTAACCCAGTGGGACATGAAAGCGGTTGAAAAAGTCGGATTGGTCAAATTCGATTTTTTGGGATTGAAAACTCTGACCCTGCTGGCCAAAGCCTGTGAATTGATCAAAAAAAGTCAGGGCGTGGAAGTAGATATTTTGCATTTGAACATGCAAGATGAAAAAGTTTTTTCTCTGTTGGGTCGTGGAGAAACACAAGGTGTGTTCCAGCTAGAGTCTTCGGGGATGCGAGATTTGGTGGTTCGGCTCAAACCCAACTGTTTTGAAGACATCGTGGCCTTGGTCGCACTGTATCGTCCTGGACCTTTGGGATCTGGAATGGTGGACGATTTTATCAGCCGCAAACATGGGAAGACCAAGATTGTTTATGATCTTCCTCAATTGGAAGACATTCTCAAAGAAACCTATGGGGTGATTTTGTATCAGGAGCAAGTGATGCAAATTGCGTCCACTCTTGCCAGCTACTCACTCGGAGAAGCAGATCTTCTTCGACGTGCCATGGGTAAAAAGATCAAAGAGGAGATGGATCAGCAGCAGCAGCGCTTTTTGGAAGGGGCAGAAAAAAACCAAATCCCCAAGGACAAATCCGAAAAGATTTTTGATTTGATGGCCAAGTTTGCCGGGTATGGATTCAACAAATCTCACTCTGCGGCCTATGCCATGATCTCCTATCAAACGGCTTATCTTAAGGCACACTATCCAGTGGAGTTCATGGCTGCATGTTTGTCGATCGATCGGAACAATACTGATCGAGTGGTTTCGCATTTGGCAGATTGTAGAAATCAAAACATCGAAGTTCTTCATCCAGACATCAATGAAAGTGATTTGGATTTTCGGGTTGAACAACAAAGAATTCGATTTGGTTTGGCTGCCATCAAAAATGTAGGTGAAAATGCGATCACCTCCATGGTCTCTGCTAGACAAGAGGGAGGAAAATTTTCCAGTTTGTCGGATCTGTGCATGAGGGTCGAGCTGCGACAAGTAAACAAAAAAGTATTGGAAGCCTTGGTCAAATCCGGGAGCATGGACAGTTTACACAACAATCGTGCTCAATTGTTTGGCTCGATCCCCAAGGCTTTGGAATTTGCCTCCCGAGACCAAAAAGATCGCGCGGTTGGACAAGATAGTTTGTTTGGAAGTTCTTCCGTGACTGAATTTGTGTATGAAGATGTGGAGGAATGGGATGATGCCGAAAAATTGGGTTTTGAAAAAGATTCTGTGGGGTTTTACATTTCGGGACATCCACTGCTCAAATATGAAATGATTTTGGACAACTATACCAGTGCCAATACCTCCAATCTGATGGAAAAGAAAAACCAATCCACACAGCGATTGGGAGGAACCATAGCTTCCATCAAAGAAATCACGACCAAAAAAGGCGATCGCATGGCCTTTGCAACTTTGGAAGATTTGTATGGAAGCGTTGAGCTGGTGATTTTCCCCAAAGTGTATCAGGAATTTTCTGAGCTATTCAAAAGTGATGAACCTTTGTTTGTGAAAGGAAAACTCGATCTTGCGGAGGATCAGGCCAAAATATTGGTGGATGCCGCTACAAGACTCAAACATGCGGCCAAACTTTTTCAAGGCAATGTCCATGTGTATTTCGATTTGACCCAGGCGGATGCTCAACGATTGGATCAACTCAAAGTTGCGTTGAAAAAACATACGGGAGATTGTCCCATGCTTTTGCACTGCCAGGTTCCAGGAAAAACGGAGACGGTGATTTCACTTCCTTCCGAATACCGCGTGATTCCTACTTCCGAACTTTTTGATGAAGTGAGTGGAATTTTGGGAGACACCACGAAAATTCAACTCCGATGATCACGGTCATCGATCCAAAATCAATGGATAAATGAATCGATAGTGATGTTTTTCGTGCGTGACCAATGGTTTTTTACCAACCTCTTCGTCAATTTTTTTTCGAAGTCGAGAAATGCAAACATCCAAGTGATTGTCTTTTTTTCTCGATGATCGAACCTCGGGCCATAGATACAAGATGATGGGTGGGCGCTTGGCACAAGTTTCGGGTTGAATCGAGAGAAAATACAAAAGTTTGTTTTCCATGGGACTCAACCGAATGATTTTTTCCCCGATCCGAAGCGTTTGATACACCGGATCCAAAAAAAATGGACAAAGATGCGGTGTGAAAAAGTTTCCTTCACACCGCTGGGAGGCTCTTATTTTATGGGGCAAAATGTTTTTTCTCCCAAAAATGAATCAAATTCAAGTGCACCAAAATAGGCACCATCTCCATGTGCCTTGCCAAAATTTTCTTGGTAGATAATTTTGTATTCAAAGCATTTGGTTTTTTCGTCAAAGGTTATGGCATGGATGTGGTTTTTTCTATTTCCCAGTTCAATGTCATACCTATAGTAGACAATTTGATTCTCTTCTTCTTCATAGTGCTTGAAACCAAAAATCAATTTTTGATTGAGAGAAACCTTTTTGGTTTGCGCAACCTTCTCTTCGTCATACCCTGATCGAACAAAGACACGTACCCCCTCAATGTTGATGGTCCCTGTAAGAAACAACTGACTGTGGTTGGCTTTCATGGTCATGACCAGATTGTCTTCGTATTTGATGACAATGTCTTCGCGAGGAGGCGTAGGAATATAGACATCCACTCCACCGTAGTCGAGGCAATGATAATTCAGATACTGAGCATGGGTATTCCCTGAAATGAGAAAGGCTCCACAGAGAGCCATATATGTAGCAATTTTTTTCATGGTTTTTTCCTTTTGGTTTTTGCACGACAAACCAATACATTCGTCGCGAGTTATGTTTTTGTGTGATTTTTGTGATGCGATTCAAATCCCCATCACAGGGATTTTTTTAGACAAGATTGGGGCTTAGCCCCACCAAAAGGTGAGCCAAGAAACATGGCAAGGATGTTGAGATCGGGCTCTCATCACATGGGTATATAGCAAAACCTTTTGGGCCAATTCAACTTAAATGTTGGTAAGGTTTGCAAGCGCCGGTTCAGTGCTTGCGAATGAGGACCTTATCCTGTGAGTTGCTGAGAGAATTCGTAAAACTCTTTGGAGAGAGTTTTGAGGCGGCCGACGCCCTCTTGTAGGCTTACGCGCTGGATCTTTCCTTGTTTGAGTGCGGCCATTTTCCCAAAATCTTTTTCAAGAATGCATTGGAAGGCTTCGATTCCGAGTCCTGTAGACAAAACACGGTCCATTGCAGTGGGGGTTCCACCGCGCTGAGTATGCCCAAGAACTGTGCAACGCACATCTCGACCTGTTTTTTCTTTGAGAAGATCTTTGAGAAGATCTCCGATCCCTCCCAGGGCCACATGTCCAAACGAGTCCACGGGAGTTTGGGAGGCAGATGTGATCTCCTTACCATCTGACGTGAGAATCTTGGCTCCTTCTGCAATGGCGATCAAGGCATAGGATTTTCCACGGTGAGATGTTTTTTCCAAGGTTGCACAAATTTCATCGATGGTTTTGGGAAATTCAGGAACCAAAATAACATCAGCACCTCCTGCAATTCCACTGTATGCGGTAAGCCAACCTGCATGTCGACCCATGATTTCAACAATCATCACTCGATCGTGAGACTTGGCTGTGGATCGAAGTCGATCCAATGCATCGGATGCAATCTGGACCGCTGTGGGGAATCCCAAGGTCATGTCGGTTGCATCCAGGTCATTGTCGATGGTTTTGGGAATGCCTACAATGTTGAGTCCTTCTTTGGACAGCTTGTTGGCTACGCCCATGGTGTCTTCACCTCCGATGGCCACCAGAGCATGCATGCCTTGTTTTTGAAGGTTATCTTTGATGTTTTGAATTTGAGAGGGATCCCCTTTGTAGGGATTGGTTCGGGAGCTTCCCAAAATGGTTCCCCCTTCGAGCAAAATATCGTCAATGTTGTGGGGATCCAAGGCCAGAGTTTCGTTGATGATGGGACCAAGCCACCCTTTCCGAAATCCGATCACTTGTATGTGATGATGGCTGGCCATTCGAACCACCGCCCGAATGGCCGGGTTGAGCCCCGGACAATCTCCGCCACCTGTCAAAATCCCAATTTTTTGTGTACTCATCATGACCTCGTTGCCTTACTGGTTTGGTTCAGCCACTCCAAATAGTGGGGTGTGGCTTTCGATAATTCGATCGAAAGAATTTCAGGAACATCATATTCATGATGTTCCAAGATGCAAGCTTCAAGAGCATCCAATTGGTCCACATGGGTTTTGCACAAAAGCAAACATTCTTGGGACTGGGTGATTTCTCCATTCCAAGAATACACTGACTGAATCCGAGGGAGGATGTTTACACAAGAACAAAGCTTTTGCTCAACGAGCCGAATGGAGAGTGATTGAGCTGAGCTAAGCCCAGAACAGGTGGTCAGCACAAGATGAAATGTTTGTGCTGATCTCAAGCCATCAGTTGGAGGTTGGAGTGGCTTTCAACACTTTTTGAGCGTGAAGGCCCTTGGGGCCTTCTGTACACTCAAATTCTACTTCTTGGCCTTCGCGGAGGGTTTTGTATCCTTCGCCTTCAATGGCTGAAAAATGGACGAATACATCTTTTCCTTCCTGATCCAAGATGAATCCGAATCCTTTTGAATCGTTAAACCATTTGACTATTCCGCTCGCCATTTTTTCTCCTTCTGAGTTCCTCGCAAGGTGATCGTTTTCGAAAACATACAAAACAATTTCGAGTTATGAAAACGTTGCTTGGTATCAGTATGAAGTGATTTTATTCGTTAAAATCACTTAGCGTCAAGTTTTTGGTCAAAACTTTTTCCAAAAATGGGACCATCTTTGCACACCAAATCATAACGTGCATTTTTGTTGTCATGATCGATCTCGCAAACGCAGCTCAAACACACTCCTATTCCACAGGCCATGCGAGCTTCCAAGGAACTGAAGATAGAAATACGATGCTTTTTGCAGATGTCATACACAGCATTCATCATTTTTGTTGGCCCGCAAGTATAGACCAAATCTGGTTTCTGGTTCTGTAGATTCTGCTTAAACAAGGATACGACATTCCCACGAAATCCGACGGAGCCATTGTCGGTGGAGTAACAGAGGTTCGCTTTCCAGGGATCAAAATGTTGAAGAATGTGTGTTTGGGCTTGATCTTGGAAACCCAAAAAAATCTGTGTGTGTTGCACAAGTTGAGAATATGTTTCTAGCCAAAACAAAAAGGGAGCGATCCCAATGCCTCCAGCGACAATCCAAATCCGGCGTTCAGCGCTGGGCGAGGGAAATTCATTGCCCAAGGGTCCCAAAATAGAAAGTTTGTCCCCTGCATGTTGCTTAGACAGTGAACATGTGCCCTCCCCTACCAGGGTGTAGAGAATGTCAATGTGAGTGGCATCGTGCATCCGGTAGATGGCCATGGGTCTTCGCAAGATGAGATCCGGTTGACCCGAGCTCACGAGCAAAAAATTCCCGGGTTTTGCGTGGGGCCATGGGGTCTCCAACTCCACATGGAGCACATGATATCTTCCATAAAGGGTTTGTCCCTGGACGATCCCGAGGGTTTCTTTTGGGGAGGTACTCATGAAAACATTGATCTTCTATCACGATTGGGAATTTTTTTCCGCATTTTCCACGAGCCTTTAGGGCAACTTGCATCTCATCACCCAGGCATCTTCCCCATTGTCCTGATAATAGTGGATTCGTCGACCTACTTTTTTATACCCAAATTTTCGATAGAGTTTCTGAGCGTTTTGGTTGCCCACGCGCACTTCCAAAAAGCTTTCGATGACGTTGTTTTTTTTTCCTTCGTTGTGGGCATATTCAAGAAGCAAGCTTCCAAATCCTTTGCTATGGTGATTGGGATCCACGGCGATGTTCAAGATTTGCATTTCCTGAGCCGCCATTTGATAGAAGACATAACCCATCAGCACTTTGTCTTCGGTCACGCCAACATGAAAAAAATGATGGTAACGGATCAAGTCGTCGAAGGACTCCAAGGGCCAGGGATCCTGATATGCATGGGATTCAATCCATCGAACCCGAGGGAGATCTTTGGAGGTAAGACTGCGCAGTTCAATCATGAGCCTATGGACTTTCGCTGAGCTCTTTTTTCAAAGTCATGCGTTGGATCTTGTTTCGTTTGAGTTCATTTCCGATCCAACGTCGAAACTCATCGGTTCGAGTTTCTTTGATCAAATCTTCCTTCACATCGTTTTTGATTTCAAAATAGGGTTTCCCTGCAAAACGCTCATCTTTGTATTTCTGATAGTGTTCAATGGTTTTTGGATCATCAATTTTGGACCGAGTGGGCAAATGCTCACGAATGAACTGTCGAAATCTCCACTGGCGTTCAAAAAAAAGAGTGATTCTTTTTTCGGAAATATCCCAGGTTCTTAAGAAATTTTGCCAACTTTGGTCATTGAATGCGTTTCGGATCTTTAGAAAATTTTGATGGATTTCGGTTTGGTCCAATGGAATGAACAAGTTGTTGCTTTTGACATACTGAAGGGAAACTTCTCGCTCCAAAAAAGAAAGAAGATCATTTTCCAACTCTTCATCAAACCAAGAAGAAGGCAAGCTCAAGACCATGTTACCTTTTTCAAGGTTTTGCAACACATGGTACATTTCAATGTCATAGAGACTATAGATGTTTTTTTGGGTTTTTACGATGATTTGATCCCGAACATGGAGCCCCATGATGGGAAGAAGTGCACATAAAAAAAAGACAAAAGAAAATAGCTTACGTGTCTGGATTTTGTTCCTGGTGGGTTTCCCCATCGTAGCGCAGTATCTTTTCTTTTTCATCGACCTTGGTTGCCAAATTAACAGGTCTCTTCCAGATTTGAAACAGATTTTTCAGCGTGTCCATGGCCCAGGGAATCTTCAAATCGATTCCATCGTGTCGGTGGGAGAGCAGCAATTCGGATCGATTTTCAAAATTGGAATCCACCACAAAAATGAAAGGCTGTCCCCGGTTGGTCAGTGCATCAAGTACCCTGCGCTTCACAGTTTGGAAAGCTCGGGAAAAAATTTCGTATTGCATGGTTTTGGGGTTGTATTCAAAAGCGAAAATTTTATGTTTGAGGCAAAATTCCTCGGTGAAGAATTCATCGATGAACATCACATCATTGTATACTTTGCGCACTTCAAAGATCTTTTCTCTTCCCAGGCCCGCTTGGGTGTCCCAGTTCTTTTTTTCGACCAAATCATTGCATTCATCAAATTCTTTTCCAAATTTTCCTTTGTTCCACCGATCCTCGATGTCGCGAAACAGTTCGATCCCAATTTTGTACGGATTGAGTTGTCCAGGCTGCATGGCTAAGGTCCCCGAGTGATGATCAGCATAATCGATCAATTCAGAGGCTGTGAGAATGTTTTTGGTCATCATCTTGGAGTGCCAGTAGCTGGCCCAGCCTTCGTTCATAATCTTGGTTTGTGCCTGTGGGGCGAAATAATAGGCTTCCTTACGAACGATTGATAAAATGTCTCGTTGCCAGCTTTCCAAGGGAGCATGTTCGATCAAAAACAAAAGAGCGTCTTTGACAGGCTCGGCGGGATATTTTTTCTTCTGTGCCATTTTTTCTTCGAGCTTTCTTTTTTGATCTTCCAGAAATTCAGGCGGATTGATGTATCGATCCATGTAGTCTTTGCTTTTGAGTTTTTTGACTTCCATGGATACAGGTTCCGGATTTTTGTTGGTTCCCGGACGTTTGATGAAGACGGAATGGGGATCGATCAAGTTTTCCAACGACAAACATACATCCAAAAATCGCTCGACTTCATCGAAGCCAACCTGGTCGATGTATCGACTGATGCGTGTGGCGTGATTGGCCATTTGATCGATCATTTTTCGGTTGGTTTTGGAAAACCAGTGATTGTTTTTGAAAAAATCACAATGTCCATACACATGAGCCATCACCAACTTTTGATCAACCAAAGGGTTAGATTTGAGAAGGTAGGCGATGCAAGGATCGTTGTTGATCACCATTTCATAAATTTTGGACAATCCGTATTCATACCCTTTAGAGAGTTGATCGTACTCCATTCCAAAACTCCAATGGGGATAGCGCGTAGGAAAACCACCAAATGCTGCCACTTGATTGAGTTCATCGAATTCTAAAATTTCGAAAATGGTTTCAAAAAAATCCAGCCCATATCCCCGGGCGATTTTTTCAATCGTTTCTTTGGCTTTGGCGAGTTCAATGGGCAAATTGGCCATTTATTTTCCTTTTCCCAAAAATGTTTTGATGGATTGCAAGATGTCGTCTTTGGAATCAATTTTGGATGTGATCATATGATCAAATTCTTTTTCGGATTTGAAATTTTTTTGCAAATCCTTGATGAATTGTCCTGAACCGTATTGAGACTCTACTTGTCCATATCCAAACATATTGACAAGTGGAAGGAGTTCATTTTTGAGAATTTTCACACAAATGTTGGTGTCTTCGGCAGACCAGTTGTCTCCATCCGAAAAATGAAACACATACATGTTCCATTCACTGGGATCAAAATGATTTGTCAATATGTGATGACACAGTTTGTAGGCAGAGGAAATGATGGTCCCGCCAGATTCTTTGGTGTGATAAAACGTTTCTTGATCGACCTCTTTGGCTGCGGCATCATGAATGATGTAGCGGGATTCGATGCCTTTGTATTGTGATCGAAGCCAGGTATCAATCCAAAAACTTTCTGTCCGTACGATGTCTTTTTGCTCTTGGCCCATGGAACCAGACACATCCATGATGTATACGATTACAGCATTGGAAACCGGTTGCGGAATTTCTTTCCAAGATCGATAGCGTTTGTCATCCCGAATGGGAATGATGACTGGATCATTTGCATTGTAACTTCCGCTGACGATTTGTCGTTTGAGGGCTTGACGATAGGTTCGTCGAAAATGCTTGAGAGACTCCGGACCTGTGGGTCGAACGCCTGTGTAGCGATACTTTGGGCTATCTAGTTTTTGTTTTTGTCCTTTGGGCTCGATGCGAGGCAGTTCCAACTCTTCTCCCATGATCTGAGCGAGTTCCTCCATGCTTACATCGACCTCCAAAACATGGCGGCCGGCACCCGAGCCTGCTTTTCCCTCACCCGGTTGACCGACGGAATCGCCTTCTTTTCCTTCGCCTTGTCCCACACCACCCTTTTTTTCATGATCGAATTCAAAATGTGGGAGGTTGATTCGTGGCAAGGGGATGGAGACATAATCCTTCCCTTGCTTGCCGATCATTTCACCCGACGACATGTATTTTTTCAAATCTTGTTTGATTTTTCCGCGGATGATTTCCTTGAAACGGCGATAGTTCTGGTCAATCTTCAATGCCATGAAATCGTGCTACCCCTATCTCTTGCGTGGTGAAAGCAAAGCTTCCGTAAAAAGAGATTAGGATTTTCCTTTCGCATCTCCACGAGCAAAAATAGACGCCACAAAATTGAGAACGTCGGTCGCAGAGGTTTCGTCATATCCATAGTTGTTGATCAAACGTTGTTTGACGATGTCAATTTTTTGTTGTGTGTCTTTGTCGACCACAGAAGAAACCAAGCTTGTGAGTTTGATGGTATCTTTTTGGTCTTCAAAGAGTTTTAACTCCAAAGCTTTGTGCAAACGTTCGTTGGTTTTGTAGTCGAACGACTTGTTGTCGACAGCCAAGGCTCCGATGTAGTTCATGATCTCTCTTCGGAAATCATCTTTTCGCGATTCTGGGATGTCGATCTTCTCTTCAATCGATCTCATCAAACGCTCATCAGGTTCTTCATCTGCTCCTGTGTAAGGATTTCGGACGCGTTCGCTTTGCGTGTAAGCTTTGATGTTGTCGATGTAGTTTGCGCAAAGTTTGGAAATCGCATCTTCATCAGCACAAATGGCGCGTTGAACTTCATTTTTCACGATGTCTTCATATTCATGTTTGACCGTGTTGATCAGTTCTCTGTATTTTTTTCGAGCTTCTTCGTTGGCAATCAATGAGTGATGTTTGAGACCAGAGTCAAGCTCATTGAGAACCATAAAGGGATTGATGCTGTGTTTGTTTCGATCGTCCACAAGGGCGTTGGAAATCTTGTCCTGTACATAGCGAGGTGAGATGCCTTCCATTCCCTCTCGATGTGTTTCTTTACGAAGTTCACGAATGTTTTCTTCGGTGTAACCAGGAAGAGAACGCCCGTCATACAGTTTCAATTTTTGTAGCAGCGTGAGATTGGCTTTTTTTGGTTCTTCCAAACGGGTCAACACAGCCCACATGGCCGCCATTTCCAAGGTATGCGGAGCCACATGTTTGGATCGAATGCGTTTGGCATTGTAATCTTTTTTGTAGATTTTGACTTCTTCGGACCATTTGGTGATGTAGGGAATGTCAATTTTGACGGTTCGATCCCGAAGTGCTTCCATGAATTCGTTGTTTTGAAGTTTTTTGTATTCTGGTTCGTTGGTGTGACCAATGATGACTTCATCGATGTCGGTTTGTGGAAATTTTTTCGGTTTGACTTTGTGCTCTTGTGAAGCTCCAAGAAGATCATACAAAAATGCCACATCGAGTTTGAGCATTTCCACGAACTCAATCACACCACGGTTGGCGATGTTGAACTCTCCATCGAAATTGAATGCACGAGGATCCGAGTCAGATCCATATTGCGCGATTTTTCGATAAATCACATCACCCGTCAATTCTGTGGAGTCCTGGTTTTTTTCATCTTTGGGTTGGAAGGTTCCAATTCCGATACGATCTTTCTCGGACAAGATCAGTCGTTTGACTCGAACGTGGTCAATGACTTTGGTCCAATCTCCATTGTAATGTTCCAAAAGTCGATTGTAGATGTATCGGCAGGCGGGGTTGAGATCACCTTCGACAAAAATTTCGTGTTCGCTTTTTCCACTTTCGTTGAGTTTGACCATGACCTCTCGACGAAACTCCAATGGTATCAACAACATGGGATCCTGATTCATCGGACAAATCATTTCCTCTGCATCGATGATGGTTTCCCCGGGAAAATCTTCTTTTTTCACCACCCACTTGTAAGTGTAGAGTGCACCTTCGGGAGTTTTGGAATAGTGTTCCATTCCTTTTTTGAGCAGGCGAGCCACGGTGGATTTGGATGATCCCACAGGGCCATGGAGAAGCAACACACGTTTTTCGGTGCCGTAACGTTTGGCTGCAGATTTGAAAAAAGAGACCATTTTTTGGAGGGCAATGTCCAACCCAAAAATGGCGTCTTTTCCATCTTCAATGGGATCGGCGAAAAAATGATAGCGTGTGATTTTTTTCTTTCCGTTGACATAATTTTCGCTGCCATAGGATCGGATCATGTCATACACGCGTTGGTAGGCGCTGCGGCACACGTTCGGAGTTTCTTCGACAATTTTCAGGTATTCGTCAAAAGAGCCTTCCCAATGTTGCTCTTTAAATTCCTGTAAATTTTGCTTTTTTTTGATCAGATCAACAATGCTGTTGCCTGCAGGTGCCGAGTTTTTTGGTTCCAAAGAATCCTCCTCAAGGTTCGTCCAAGGATGTTGGAGCTTTGTGATAGAGTCTGGTTGAGAGAAACGGAAATGGGGTTTCCAGATCGTCAAAGAGTGAGAATTACGGCCAAAAACAGACCCTATAAAGCCTTAATTTTATTATAGCTTTTTTTTCGCTCCAGGGTCAACCGATTCTTTTGGAGGATTTTTTTCATTTGAATTCGGCGACTCGACTGAAAATGGTTTGGGACGGGGTTCCAACGTTGACTTGATCGATCCAGGATACGAGCGCATCTCCCCCATCGCTCACGTCCACATCAAAATAATCTGTTTGGTACATCAATACACTCGAGGCAAAGGGGTTTAAGGTTGTGACCTGAGTCAAGTCTTCCCATGCCCCGTTTTGAAATCCACGAACCAGAAGATGCTGATATGGATCCTTCCAGACCAGAAAACCTCGACCTTCGCGGTTCATGACAAATTGTTTGCTCACTTCTGCGACCAAAGAAAGACCCGTCAACGAATCATCGTTTTGATCATGGACGACCCAAGCATTGTTTTTTCGCTCGGCCCACAGCATGCCACCGTTGTGCCCCCACAAAACCATAGCATCTCCGTTTTCAGATAGGCCCAAATGAATCGGGTTGGAATTGTCAAAATCGTTAGATCCAAATGAGGTAGAAAGGGTCTGGGAGTTGCTGCTTTCTTGAGAGCAAGTGTTGTGATCGCATTCGGCCACATAGATTTTGGAACTCCCTCCCCACGAGACCAGAGCTTGGGTTTGATCGTTGAGAGTTACAGCGATGTTTTTGCATGACTGACCGGGCAGGTTTAAAATTTGACTGACATTGATCCATTGTCCTTGGCTTCGCAACTGATAATAGGCCTTGCTCTCATCAGCTGAGCACCAGGCCAAGGCGAGATCTCCCCGATCATTCAGGGCCAAGTCATGGTAGGAATATTCGCCTCCCCCCGAAGAAGAGTTGTCAAACTGAGCCGGCCAGGTTTGAAGCGTGAGTTGCCCCTGTTCAAACAGAGCCAGTGTCAAGGTGTTGCTGTTGGTCATCCATGAAAAGGCCATGCGCCCGGATGAATTGCAACTCCATCTCAAGTATTTGAATGTGGTTCCATCGTAGGGAGTTTCGATGGGGAGAAATTCGTTTTCAATTTTGCCTTGCTTGACATGACGATAGATGAGGCCATGTTGGTCCCCAAAGTTGGGGCTTGTGAGACTGCTTCTTTTTGTCAGTGCGGTCGAACTTTGGTCTGAAAACAAGCAAATGGGAATTATGGCGTTGTTGTCTATCATGGGAGAAGAAAGAAATTGGGGATCGAGCTGGTCATCCATGGTCCAGGATTTTGACGGGTCTCGATGAACGAGCTGCTTGGGAAGAAAACTTCCTTCAACAATGGCAGTGGGATCACTGTCGTTGAAATGATGGAGTTGGAGAAACACCTCGTTGTATGGATTCATGGCAGATCCAAAACTGAGGGTTTCGGCTGAAAGTGGTGAAGAGTCCAGGAGGCTGGAAGGAACATGCCACGATTTTTTTTCGCAAGGGATGGAGAGTTTCATCATAGAGCTGGTGATATCACCTTGGAGGATGGAAAAATCACAACGGTGGTGGAGGGGCTGATGGACGGGTTCAAATGAATATGTTCGATTGTGGAATGCATTTGTTCGGATTTGATATTGTTTGTTGGGATCGATCGTATAATGGCTACCGTTTTCGTCAGTCAAAAGGATCGATTCGTTGATGCCCTGGGTGGAGATTTCAAATTCTATCTGGGTATCCAGATGATTTGGTGAACAATGCAGGGCACTTGCAAGGATCATTGCAAGACTGAGAGTTTTGGAAAACAAAAAAATCCTTGAGCATGAAGAGAGGGATTGTGTTTGTGACGTGATCATGCCCTTCACATATGCAATCTAGGTGCCAACGCGAGTGGAGGCGATGCTAGAGGTTGTCTTGTTCGATTTTGATATAGTTGCGCAGAGATCGTTCGAATCGCAAAATCGAAGAGTCGCGGGATTCTTCCACCAGAATTTTGAGCCATCGAAGATGAGTGTGGGGCTGGTCCCCTTCGGAGATGCGCAGCAAGGCTTTGAAGGCTTTGAGGGCCATGTATTCTGGATATTTCTGCATGCCTTGGTCAAGAATGAGATGAGCTTTTGCGTACAATCGAAGATTGCGAAGGGTACTTCCATATTGTACATAAAATTCAGGGCGTTGTTTGAGGGGCAAATCTTCCACCCCCATCTCCAAGACTTTTTCGTAGGATTGTGCAGCCAGTTGCTCATGACCCAGATAATCCAAGGCTCCGGCGTATTCAAAATGCGTTTGAATGCGTTCGGGGTACTGATGCGCGAGCGCTTCCAACATCTTCAGACCTTTTTGCGCAAGTTCAGCATCTTGGTTTTGTCGGATCCATTCCCAGGCTTGGGAAAGTTGTTTGTCGATTTGAATTTTGATGTACATGGGGCGGGTCAATCCAAGGCATTGATCCAATTGATTCGTATGGGTTTTCGATGAAACCGTTGTGTGCATAATGTGATCAGGAGTTCTTCCATTTGTTCAGGAGCAGATCGATAGATTTGAACCGGCAAATGCAAAGACACACGCTCGGCCTGAATTTTTTCGATGTTGTCGAGGATGTCTTCTACCAATTTTTTGATGTTGGAAAACGTGAGTTTGTTGGAATCTCCAAAACCTACCAACAGTGCACGAGGTGCTTTGAATTTTGGACTCAGAGCAATGAGTGTTTTCTCTTCGAATTCACCCGTGATCAAGCCCGAGACCATGTTTTTGGAGATCCAGCTTCCCATGCGCCAATCCATTTTTGCCGCCAACCCATGCGGAGGTTTTTGATCTTGGAAAATGCACGTGACGAACAAATCCGTTTCGTGATCTTCGATGTAGTCGATGTGATCAATTTTGATGAATTCATAGTTCATGCGGCCACCTCTTTGGCGAGTCGGTCCAAAATGCCATTGATGAATTTGGGGGTGTTGGCTTCGCCAAAACGTTTGCTCAGTTCGATGGCTTCGTTGATGACCACGGAGGTGGGGATGTCTTTGCAAAACATCAATTCATAGCTGGCAAGTCGCAAAATGTTTCGATCGATTTTGGGCATTCGACTCATTTTCCAATTTTTTGAAGCCAACGCAATCTTTTTGTCTAAGCTTTCTTTCTCAGTTTCGATGCCCTTGACTCGATGCTCAATGAAGGGAAGTTCTTCGGCATGGGTCTCAAAATTTTGATCAAAGAACTCCATGGCTTTTTCAGCACTGAGAGAGGATAGCTCCATCAGATATAGAATTTGCAGTACTTTTTCTCTTGCTTTGCTTCGGTTGGCCATGGGTTTTCTCGATCATCAATGGGTGTAACTAAAATGTTGCGCAAGTTCCAAGGCTGCAATGGCAGCTTCACTGCCTTTGTTGCCGAGCTCTCCTCCTGCACGCGCGAGGGCTTGCTCCATGGTATTGACGGTGATCACACCGAGAGAGATCGGCACATCATTTTCGCGTGCGACTTCATCCAATGCGCGTGTCACGGTTTGTGCGATGATCTCAAAGTGAATGGTTTCTCCCTTGATCAAACAACCAATCGGTATGATGGCTCCGTAGTGTCCTCGACGTGCGAGGTGATTGGCCATCTGAGGCAATTCAAAACTGCCGGCAACTTCAAACACATCAATGTTTTCTGGCGCGACCCCCTGATCGAGGCAGGTTTTTTTGGCGCCTTCGACCAAGGCGGAAATGATGGAGGTGTGCCATGCCGTGTGAATGATGGCTACACGAAGCTTGTTGGTCACAAATGCGTTGGCTTGGAAAGGTTTGAGAGGTTGATACATAGGTTTATACAATTTTCAAAAGATGTCCGAGTTTGTCTTTTTTGGTGAGAAGATAGTCTCGATTGGTTTCGTTGGCTTGGCTCTCGATGGAAACACGTTCGATGATTTCCAACCCATATCCTTCCAGGCCGATGATTTTTCTGGGATTGTTGGTGAGGAGTTTCATTTTGCTCACGCCCAAATGTTTGAGAATTTGCGCGCCGACACCATATTCTCTCAAGTCAGATTTGAATCCCAATTTTTCGTTGGCGGAAACGGTGTCCTCTCCGCGGTCTTGGAGAGCATAAGCTTTGATTTTGTTGGTCAGTCCAATGCCCCGGCCTTCCTGGCGCAGATACAAGAGTACACCCGAGGGTGAGCCGGCAATTTGTTTCAAGGCCATGTGCAGCTGATTTTGACAATCGCAACGAAGAGATCCAAGAACATCTCCGGTAAAACATTCGGAGTGAACGCGAACCAGAGTCGGTTCATTGGGATCAAGAGTTCCATGGACCAAGGCCAAGTGCTGGTAGGTGTCTACGTCGTTTTCAAAAGCATGCAACACAAAATCTTTTCCAAATACATTGGGGAGTTTTGAAGTGGCAACGCTGCGAACCAAGGATTCGTGTCGGAGACGATAGGATGTGATTTGCGCCACGCTCACGATGGGGATGTTGTGTTGTTTGGAAAAGGCGTTCAGCTCCGGTCTTCGAGCCATGGTTCCATCTTCGTTCATGATTTCACAAATTACAGCCGCGGGAGAAAGTCCTGCGAGTGTGGCCAAATCAACCGATCCTTCGGTTTGTCCACTTCGTACAAGGACACCTCCATTTTTCGCACGCAAGGGAAAAACATGTCCAGGTCTTGCAAGATCATCGGCGGTGCTGTGGGGATCGATGGCTCTGGCAATGGTGGTTGCACGATCAAAAGCAGAGATGCCTGTGGTGACGCCTTGCTTGGCTTCGATGGACACTGTGAAAGCCGTTGAAAAGCGCGAGGTGTTTTGATGAACCATGGGAGGAAGGTCCAAATGATCGCAGCGTTCTTCCGTCATGGACAAACAAATCAGACCCCGACCATACTTGCTCATAAAGTTGATGGCTTCGGGAGTGACTTTTTCTGCGGCGAGAACGAGATCGCCTTCGTTTTCGCGATCTTCATCATCGACGAGGATCACCATGTTTCCTTGGGCGATGGCCTGCAGGGCTTGTTCAACTTCTGGGTGTTGCATCAATGTTTCCTTCCAATTGCATCATATTTTGAATGTACTTGGCCACAAGATCAAATTCAAGATTCACACGATCACCTTCTTGATAGGAACCGAAGCGAGTATTGGCAAAAGTGTGAGGAATGATCATGACCGAAAAACAGCTCATGTTTTTTTTGATTTCGTTGAGGGTCAAACTCACTCCATCTACAGTGATCGAGCCTTTCGAAATCAGCCAGGGACAAAAATGAGAATCAAATTCGATTTCAATGTGATGATAATTGTTTTGTGGTTGAATGGATAGGATGGTGCCCTGATCGTCCACATGGCCACTGACCAGATGTCCATCCAGGCGATGACCGAGTTTCATCGCGCGTTCAAGGTTTGCTGATTTTCCGAGAGACAAAGTTCCCAGGTTGGTTTTTCCAAGTGTTTCCGGAGAAAGCTCAAAAGACATCGCTTGGGGAGTATGATCAATGATGGTCAAGCAACAACCGTTCACAGCAATGCTCTGACCCTGTTGCAGATCTGTCCATCCGGGATGTTCCACCGTGAGTTTGTCGGCATCCTTTTCAAGGATTTTTGCACTATGTTCTACGATTCCTGTAAACACGTTTTTCCCATCTTATCAAAGAGCAGTGGCCTCGATTTTTAGGTCCTGTCCCATCCTTATAGCAGATTGGATCTTGGGTTGAAAGAGCTGGGTGGGATCAAATTTGATCAGGTCCTGGGGGTCATATTGGTCGGCCACGTTTGCGGGAGAGAGGTAAAAGGTCCATCGATCGACGATCTTGAGCTTGGAAAACGCTGTGAGAAGGCGAGGTCCGGCTTCCAGCAACAAAGACCCCAACCCACGATCACGAAGATCGACCAAAAGCGTGTTCAGATTCAAGGTTTGGTGGGAGGCGTCTTCATCCAAGCCGATCACCTCGACGCCTTGATCTCGAAGACTCTGCGCTTTTGAGCTCTGAGAGGGCTCTTGCAGGCAGTAGACAAGGCTTTTGGCCTGAGAGGTTTGGGCAACATGGGCGTCAAGAGGACAACGAAGTTGGGAATCCAAAATCACGCGTGCCGGTGGAGCGCACCCCGCAAGGCCTCGTACGGTCAGATGGGGATTGTCGGTCAAAACGGTGCCAATCCCGGTCACAATGGCTTGATAGCTCGCTCGCAGTTTCATGGTGTGGTGCCGAGCTTGGGGACCGGTGAGAAGGAGCCTATGCGTTTTGTGACCCATACAGCCGTCGGATGACAAAGCAGCCTTGGCGTGGACAAAGGGGCGGTCGTGAGCCAGCCCATGGAAAAAAACGTGGTTGAGGCTGCGTGCTGCGGTCTCTTCGATGCCAACATGGACGTCGATCCCTGCCTTGGCCAAAAGGGCCAACCCTTTCCCAC
Source organism: Bdellovibrionota bacterium (assembly GCA_041391365.1). Lineage (GTDB taxonomy): Bacteria > Bdellovibrionota_G > JALEGL01 > JALEGL01 > JAGRMV01 > JAGRAX01. Next base: position 442,995 of record JAWKOC010000003.1, read on the forward strand.
CCACCAGGGGATTGGGATCGAGGGTAGCCACGACGACCCTTTTCAATTGGGCTTGAACCAAGGCCTGCGCGCAGGGAGGGGTTCGACCGTGGTGAGCACAGGGCTCAAGGGTCGCAAAGAGTGTTCCTCCCTTGGCCCGGGGTCCTGCCTGTTTCAAGGCGATGATTTCAGCATGATCTTGTCCCGCTCGTGGGTGGTACCCTTGGCCACAAAGACGACCTTGGGCATCGAGCACAATCGCCCCCACTCGTGGATTGGGGTAGGTTTGATTCCAGGCTTTTCGCGCCAGGACCAGTGCTCGTTGCATCCAGTGGGAATCTCTACGGATCATGAACATGCTTGTATCGGATCGGTATGGGTGGATTCAAGTTTCTTTTCCATCTTTTGGGGTCAGGCGCAGGGCCCCAAAGGCAGAGGAGTTATTTTCCCCAATGTTCTTGGAGAAACCCCTTTCGTCCCGAAAATGTGGAGTACATGTAGTAGCGTGAGGGATTTTTTTTGTAGTATTCTTGGTGGTGCTGTTCAGCTGGATAAAATTCTGTGGCAGGTTTGAGATCCACGACAATGGGGCTCTGAAATTTTTTGGAATCTTCCAAACTCGATTTGAATTCTTGGGCCGCTTTTTTTTGCGCCGGGCTGTTGTAAAAGACTACGGGTCTGTAGTGAGCTCCTCGATCGGCAAATTGACCACCAGCATCGGTGGGGTTGATGTTGTGATAAAAAATCTCCAGGAGTTTTTTGTAGGAAATTTTTTCCGGGTCAAACACCACTTCAATGGATTCCACATGATCGGTTTTTCCGGAAGCCACCATGGCATAGTCAGGATTTTTCACTGTGCCTCCGCTGAACCCAACAGTGGTTTGAATCACACCTTTTCCGAGATAGTCATCAAACGGAGGTTCCATGCACCAAAAACAACCTCCTGCAAAAATCGCTACGTCATTTTTCTTGTAGGAAAGTTTGGGTGTGGTTTTTGCGGTCTGTGCATGCACGGAAACCCCTGCACAAAAAAATACACTGAGCACGAATCCGCACGTGCCTTTCGAAACATAAGAAAAAAAATCTTTCATGGTCTAGAGCAATTCGGGATAGAGGGGAAATTGGTTACACAAATCCACCACCTCTTGTCGAGTGCTCTTGATTTTTTCTTGGTTGGTATGGTCGCGTAGAATGTTTGCAATCCATGTTGCGATTTGATTCATTTCTTTTTCTTTCATGCCCCTGGTGGTCAGTGCAGGTGTGCCCATGCGAATGCCACTGGTGATGAAAGGAGACTGGGGATCAAATGGAACCATGTTTTTGTTGGTGGCAATGCCTGCATGTTCGAGCGCGGCTTCTGCATCTTTTCCATTCAGTGGAGCGTTTCGAAGATCCAACAACACCATATGGTTGTCGGTTCCTCCGCTGCACAAAGAAATATCTTGCGCCAACAGAGCTTTTGCCAAGGCGTTGGCATTGGCGTTGATTTGTTCGCAGTAGCTGGTGAACTCAGGTTGCAACGCTTCCCCAAATGCAACAGCTTTGGCGGCGATGATGTGCATGAAAGGTCCTCCTTGAATGCCTGGAAAGACTCGACTGTTGATTTTTTTTTCAAGGTCACGCTTCCCCATGATGATGCCTCCGCGTGGTCCGCGAAGGGTTTTGTGCGTGGTGCTGGTCACAACATCACAATGCTCGATGGGGGATGGATGCTGACCGGTGGCCACAAGCCCTGCAATGTGCGCAATGTCTGCAAGCAAAAGCGCACCCACTTCGTCCGCGACGGCGCGAAAAGCAGCAAAATCAATGATGCGAGGATACGCACTCGCTCCACAAACAATCATTTTGGGTTTGTGCGTTTTGACCAATTCACGAACGTGATCATAGTCAATGCGATGGGTGTCTTTGTCCACGCCATATGAAACAATGTTGTAAAGTTTTCCGGTAAAATTGACTGGGCTTCCATGAGAAAGATGTCCACCGTGTGAAAGGTCCATGGACACAATCGTGTCACCAGGTTCCAAACAGGCAAAATACACGGCCATGTTGGCCTGTGATCCTGAGTGGGCCTGAACGTTGACAAAATCAGCCCCAAAAAGTTTTTTGCATCGGTCGATGCAAAGTTGTTCAATTTGGTCCACCACTTCGCAGCCACTGTAATAGCGTTTTCCAGGATATCCTTCGGCATATTTGTTGGTGGGGGTTGAACCCATGGCCTGCAACACCTGAGGACTGACAAAATTTTCCGAAGCAATCATTTCCAAATGATTGGATTGTCGTTGGGTTTCTTTTTGAATCAGAGAAAAAATTTCGGTGTCGTGTGCAATGGAATCAAACATGCAAAAGTCTATACGCGAGTTGCTCACCCCCGTCACTGACTTTTCCAAGAGGGATTTGATGAAGATTGCGTTTAGAGCGTTTCGATTTTGTCGAGGCGGCGTTGGTGTCGGTCGCCTTCAAAGGCGGTTTGCAGCCAGGCTTGCACGCATTCGGCGGCTAGATCTGGACCGATGATCCGTGCGCCCAAACAAAGCACATTGGCATTGTTGTGTGCTTTGGCCATGGTGGCCATGGTTGTCCCGGTCACAAGGGCAGCACGAATGCCTTTGATTCGATTGGCGGCAATGCTCATTCCGATTCCGGTTCCGCAAATCAAAACTCCAAGACTGTGAGGTTCTTCCAGCAATTGATGGCAGAGTTTTTGTGCGTAGTCAGGGTAGTCTACTGAGCTTGTGGAAGATGGACCCAAATCCACCCAACGCATTTCGGGCAAATGTTTTTGCAAACCTTTTTTGAAATCTACACCTGCGTGATCGGATGCAATGTATATGTTGAATGTTGAATCGTTCATGATCTCAATCCTCCAAAGCTGAAAAAATCAACGTTCCGTTGGTGCCTCCGAATCCAAATGAATTCGATAGCGCATGGGATACTTTTCGTTTTTTGGCCTGATTGGGGGTGTAGTCCAAATCACAATCAGGATCTGGATTTTCCATGTTGATGGTTGGAGCAATCATGCCTTGGTCAATGGTCAACACACAAATCACAGCCTCCACACCTCCAGCTGCACCAAGCAAATGGCCGGTCATGGATTTGGTCGAACTGATGGATAGCTCATAAGCATGGCTTCCAAACACTTCTTTGATGGCGGCCGTTTCGGTTTTGTCATTGAGTGGTGTGGATGTGCCATGGGCATTGATGTAGTCAATTTGGTTGGGAGACAATCCCGCGCTTTTCAAGGCCAGCTTCATGCTTCGCACAGCACCCTCTCCGTTTTCCGGCGGGGCAGAGATGTGAAAGGCGTCTGCACATGCGCTGTATCCTGTGACCTCTGCATAGATTTTGGCTCCCCGCGCTTTGGCGTGGGCAAGGTCTTCCAGAATCACCAGTCCACAACCTTCTCCAATCACAAACCCATCACGCTCTCGATCAAAAGGGCGACTGGCTTTTTCTGGGTCGTCATTGCGTGTGGACAAGGCTTTCATGGCAGAAAATCCTCCCACACCTAGAGGAGAAATGGTTGACTCTGTTCCCCCTGCGATCATGGCTTTGGCATCTCCACGTTTGATGATGTGGTACGCCTCTCCAATGGAGTGGGTTCCCGTTGTGCAGGCGGTGGTGATGCATAGATTGGGGCCTTTGGCGCCGGTCTCAATCGAGACCTGACCTGCGGCCAAGTTGGCGATGATCTTGGGAATGAAAAAGGGGGAGATTCTTCGAGGGCCTTTTTCCAACAAGGTCTGATGAGTGTGTTCAATTTCGTCTAGTCCACCCAAGCCTGCACCAATGAGCACCCCAACATCAGTGGCATTGTGATCATCGATGACAAGATGTGCATCTTGAATCGCCATAACCGCACAGGCAACTGCGTATTGAGAAAACAGATCCATTTGTTTGATCTTTTTTTTCTCGATCCATGTTTCTGGATCAAAGTCTTTGACCTGGGCGGCAATTTGGCTGGCAAAACCTGAGGCGTCGAAACGCGTGATGATTCCAACACCGCTCCGACCTTCCAACAAGGCTTTCCAACTGGCCTCTACGCCAATGCCCAAGGGTGTAACAAGACCTAGTCCTGTAACGACAACTCTCGTGTCCTGCGACATGGCAAAACCTAAAAAATTTATTTGTTGGATTGAATGAAGCTCAACGCTTCGCCGACCGTTTTGATTTTTTCGGCATCTTCATCGGGAATTTCAAGCTCAAAGGTTTCTTCCATGGCCATGACCAATTCCACAACATCCAAAGAGTCTGCTCCCAAATCTTCAATGAAGGTGGCTTCAGGAGTGATTTTGCTTTCGTCTTCAACACCCAGTTGATCTGTGATCACTTGTTTGAGTTTGGACATGATTTCATCTGACATTTCATTTACCTCCGCTTAGGTTTCGGACCTTTTCATATCATCAATTGATTTCTTTTACACGTTTCGAGGGCTGGCAAAAGACTACACGTTTTTGGGGGGAGATCCATCCCTTACAAATACATTCCACCGCTGATGTTGATCACCTGCCCTGTGATGTACCCTGCGTGGGCGCTGGCCAAATACGAAGCCAAATGGGCGATGTCTTCTGGACTGGCCCAGCGTTTGAGAGGGATTCGATCCAGCATGGCTTGTTGCTGATCGGGGCTCAGGGCTTGTGTCATGTCCGTATCCACCAAGCCAGGTGCGATGACATTGGCGGTCACCTGCCGGGAAGCCACTTCTCGGGCCAAAGACTTGGTAAAACCGATGATGCCAGCCTTGGCGGCGCTGTACGATACTTGTCCGGCGTTGCCCATCAATCCGACCACGGAACTGATGTTGATGATTCGCCCTTGGTTCTGGCGTTTGAGCATGGTTTTGAGGGCATATTTGCAGCCATAAAACAGACTCGAAAGATTGGTCTGAAGCGTTTGATCCCAATCTTCACCTTTGGCGCGAAGAAGCAGCGCATCTTTGGCAATGCCCGCATTGTTGACAAGCACGTCAATGCCCCCGTGCTCTTGCGTGATCACGTCAATGCCTTGCTTTACGTCAGACTCGTTCGAGACATCAAACGCATAAGCTTTGGCGTGTCCCCCTTGAGATTGAATTTGATCGACCGTATCTTGAGCTTGCGCATGGTTGCTGCGGTAATTTACGCAGACGATGTTTCCATCCAAGGCCAGTTGCAAGGCAATGGCCTTGCCAATGCCTCGAGAACCCCCTGTAACCAATGCAACGCGGGACACGAAAAAGGCTGAATCCCTATTCTACAGGAATGGAAATAACTTCTTGGCCTCGATAAAAGCCACATGAACCACAAACGCGGTGCAATTCGCTTTGCTCTCCACACTGCGGACAGGTGTACGCATGAGAAGGCGTGGCAAGGGCGTGGTGCGAACGACGTTTGTCTCTACGAGACTTCGAGGTTTTTTTCTTTGGTACTGGCATGACTCATCCTCAATTTACAAATAATGTATACATCAAACATCCGCCTCCTTCGAGGCAGATGGAGCTTGTATCGGATTTGGAGATTTTTTGCAATGGTGCTTTCCGACATTTAAATTGTCCCCACAATGCAGGCACAGGCCCTGGCAATTCTCGCTGCACAGGTATTGCATGGGCAAATTCAAGAACAAATGTTCCCGAATCAAGGGAGCAATGTCGATCATGGGGTCCGAAAAATAATAAATCCCATCCTCTTCCTCCAGTTCAAAAACACCCTTGGAATGATGTCGATGGGGATAAGGAGAGAGAAGGAAAAAATAGTCCTTTTCCAGGGCCTGGGAGTAGGTTTCAGCACATCGGGAACACACCGGCGTCAAATCGGCATGAAAATACCCCTTGATTTGGATGTCCGAGGAAATTTTTTGAGCCTCGATGTGCACATTCACATCCTGAGAAAACAAATGTTCATCTACATCTCGCTGGGTATGGAGACATTCTTGGATGTACTCCACGCCGAGTTTGAAATCAAAACGAAGTTCCTGGCCAGGTCGAAGTTGCTGGGTTTGGATTTGCATAGAAAAATTGTACCAAGAATGTCCAAGCTACAGAACGAAAAAGGTGCAACGAACACGCATTTTGCGTTTGTAGCTTGACGAATACCGAACAAAAATTATTTTTTGTCTTCCGCTTCTCCAACGGTGATCGAGCGCTCCACGCCGGATCCGGTCAACACACACAACGTTGCGTCGTTGGCTTTTCCAACGGTAACGCCACTGATTTTGCTTTCCATGATGTTGTGAACGCGGACATGATACACTCCCGCGGCCAAAGGAGATCCATCCATGTTTGCCAAAGGAACCTTCACCTTGCCTCCAGAAGCCTGACCAAAGAAGCTGGTGTACACGCTGTGTCCATCGGGTTTTTGATCAAAGATTGTGACCTGCGTGGTGCCCGTATGCTTGCCCACGGGGATTTCCACCGTTTCTCCTCGTGTCCCGCTCAAATTTTCGTAACTTCCACTCTCACTGAGGGGCGAGGCAGGCACGGCCACCGAAGCCGACTGCCCTCCCAAGGTCAATCCCAACGAAGTGACCAACCCCAGTTTGCTGTCGAGTTCTTGAGGATCCAATTCGGCAGAAGGTTCCGCGGGGACTGGAATGCTTGTGATTTCTTGACCGATCGCTAGGTGCAATTTGTTTTTGGTGCTGTAGGCCAGCGCCAGAGGTTTGTCATTGGCAATGGGTTCTTGCTCTTGATCCCCAACGATCATGGAGATCATTTCTTTTTTGCTCCCATTTTGCTGAGCCTGCGCAATTTTTTGGTTGCCAAGAACCACAAAAATAGAGCTGGGTGAAGAGCTCGATTTGAGTTGTCCCATGCTCTTTTGAAAATCTTCCACACCTTTCACCGATGGATCCACCACATCAATCCATTTCAACTCTTTGGGTGCGGCCTCGGTCACCAAAATGGCTGCGCCTTCCAAAAAGTTTCCATTGGTGTCATCCACGCGTTTGTCCGTGAGTTTCAAATACATGTATCCGTTCGGGCACTGCGCGCCGGAGGTATCAAGACTTTGGGAATCTTTGAGATACCCGAATGAAGCATCTCGTTTGTTTTGAGAGTTCAATGTGGTCGCACATGCTCCCAGCATCGCCGCCACACCCATCAGTAAGCTTGTTTTTTGAATCACGTTTTTCATGTTCCTGTCTTCTCCCTTTTACCCTTGCCTTAGAAATTTACGGTCAATCCAATTCGGAGCTGATTGAGCGTGGTTGTTTTTCCCGTTCCATCATTTTTGCCCGAAGCTTCAAGACGATACCAAAGGATCTGCAGACAAAATTCGGTGATGGGTTGAGAATAGGTCAACCAGGTTCGAGATCTCCAATTGCTTGCAGCGGAACCGTTGCTGTTGGTAGCGTTTACATAGTTTCGGAGTCGAAGTTGACTTGTTAAGCCAACATTGGCTCCCCAAGGCGTTCCCTGACTAACACCCGCCAAAATGTAGTGACCTCTCCATACGGAGTTGAGATCGTTTGCTCCCGTAGCAAACACATAATCATATCCCAACGAAACTTTGGTTGTGTCGGTGGCTTTGATGGAGGTTTTGGTTTTGATCGAATGGTTGGCAAACCATGAATTGTCGTCAACGCTAGATCCGCTGAAACCAAAGGGATCAGAAAAACCGGTTTGTCCTTGAGAGATGTTGTTCACAAAAATATCATCACTGTCCGAAGGCAGGTTGAAGTTATCTCGTGTGATGGAACTTCCTACGTTGTTGTAAAAGTACAAACCATAACCGATTCCGGCTGATACCATTGGGTTGATTTTGAAATTCATCATCGCCTGGTTCGCACTGTCCACCTCATGGGAGTCGGTTCCCAAGGAAATATAGTACCCGAAACCTCCATCGATGGCTGTGGAGACAACGTCGTTCCAGTCCACTCCAAAACTCCCCGCAACATTGTGTTCAAAATATCGTATGTTGTTACTTTCCCGTTGGTTCAAAAACTCTTCCCATACAAAGGAGTACGATGCTCCCAAGCTCACTTTACGGCCTTGGCCCGTTTTCATATTGGTTTCGATTCCGAGTCCGGGTTCAAAATGAGAGAAGAAAGCATTTTTGCCCATCGTAGCGGCAGGCTGAAGTGTAAACGAAGGCGACAAGGTCACGTTTTTCAAGGTTCCATCATCTTCTCCTGCAGCAGATTCAACTTTTTCCACTTGCGCTTGAGGTTGTGCCACCGGTTCCACGGGTGTGATCAAGGCGTTGTTTTGCGGAGCAATCGGAGTGATGATTTGGGTTTCTTGGACTGCCGGTGCAGATTCCGTGGGAAATGGATCAACTTGATCCTGTGTAGGATCAATGATTTCAATTTCCATCTCCGGTACGGCCACAGGTGGAAGATCTGACTCTTCGATGGGCTGCGCAAAAATGTGCGATGGCATCAAAATCAGCACCATCAAAAAACGAATCCAAAATGTTTGTGTATTCCCCATGGTCTTACCTTTCTCTAATGTACTGCGTGTAACATAGCGCGTCGGCTAGGGTCAAGCGCATTTTTGACAAAAAACATCATAAAAATCGACAGCTTTTTGTCTTTACGCACTATCAGACCCTTATGGGTGTTTCGCAATACCATGCCCATTACCAAAGCAAGGCCCGTGCCAGGCCTCAATGATCTAACTTATTGATAAAATTTATTTTTTTTAAGAGCGCACCATGGTGCCCGGGACAAAAATTCCATATCTGGGACATCCCGGCCCAAAAACGAATCAGGAACTCAAGGCCTTGGAAAGCTTTGCATAGCTTTCCTCCAGGCTTTCGGGCAGGACCTTGGTCTGGCCCACCACAGGCATAAAATTTGTATCACCGTTCCATCGCGGCACAACATGATAGTGCAAATGAGCGGGAATGCCTGCCCCACCAGCACTTCCCAGATTCATCCCGATGTTGAATCCCTGGGGTTTGTAAACCTTATCGATGGCCCGTAGCGCTTTTTGCAGCAAGAGTTGAAGCTCGGCACCGCAAGCAGGGTCCAATGCAGCAAATTCCGCTCCGTGTGCGTTGGGCACCACCATCACATGCCCACAGTTGTAGGGAAATTTGTTCATGATGACAAAGGCTTGTTTTCCCCGATGCAAAATCAAGTTTTCGGGGCCATCCGAGAGTTTTTGCAACTCACAGAGCACGCATCCCAGCTGTTTTCCATCATGTGCTTGCTGGATGAAACTCATTCTCCATGGAGCCCACAAATGATCCATCATGCACCTTCGATGCGCTAGGGCATCATTTGATATTGTACTTGCAACCCCGAGGGGCTCAAGTTGAGTTTTCCATCGGCAATGCGATTGAACCAGGTGAATTTTTCCTGTTTGGGATACACAATGGTGGGCTTGCCCTCGACCTTGGCCAATTTTGCCGCTACGTCGATGGCATGTTCGAGCCCGCCCAACTCATCGACGAGCTTGGCTTCCAGCGCCTGGCGACCGCTGACGATTCGACCATCGGCAATGGCTTTGACCTCTTCCACACTCAAATTTCTTCCTTTGGAAACGGCCTCTACAAATTGTTCATAGGTATCGTCGATCATGCTTTGGAGCAGAGCCCGCTGCGCAGGAGAAAGTCTTTTCAACGGAGAACCAATGTCTTTGTTTTCTCCCGATTTGATCACCTCCCACGACACATTGAATTTTCGCAGCAAATTCTCCGCAATGAAAAATTGTGTGATGACCCCAATCGAACCCGTGATCGTACCGGGGTTGGCGATGATTTTGTTTCCCGCCACGGCCAGATAATATCCCCCCGATGCTGCCACATTGCCCATGGAGATGACCACGGGTTTTTTCTTCTTGGTTTTGAGAATTTCATCATGAATTTCTTGAGAAGCCGCCACCGCACCTCCGGGGCTATCCACGGCCATCACAATGGCCTTGACCTCTTCCATCTCGCGATACGTTTTGATCCGAGAGATGATCTCACGCGATTCCATGATCTGACCCTTCACGTCGATCACCGCAATGTCGCCTTTGACTTCGTGATCATCGTAGAGGAACCCCACAATCATCAGCAGTTCCACTGCAATCATCGCCAAAACAAAAAACATGGCTGTCTTGTAGAGCCAGCCCGAGGAATGTCGTTCATGAAGCATATGGCCTGAGATTTTAGCACGATGATCGGGAAGCGAAAGTTTTGCTTCAGTTTTGATCACCAAAAAACGGCGTTCGTGTCAGGATAGCTTTGATGCCCGCAAAGAAAAAAAACCGCCGTACGTAGATGGAGGAAATCCTATTGTTGTTCCAACCAAACGCCCAGAACAGATCCTGAAGCTTGCTACACAAGCATTCGAATTTCTTTTTGAGAAAATCAGTCGAAGAGACCAAGGCTTTCCAACATGGATACCGTGGCCAAGCGTTGAATGGCATTGAAAGTGGCGTTGGAATTGTCAGAAGGAGGGGCGCCGGACCACACTGGCAAGGAGTTTTGTTCAAAAACCTTCTTCGCTATGGGGTTGCTTTCAACCACCGCAATCGGATCGCTGGAATTGAAAAAAATGTATGTAAAAAAGTACAACTGTTCTTTTGAAAAAGACTTAGGATCACGGTGCCTACCTTTTGCGTAGGCGAGAAAACGATCTCGACGCAAACGCAGCGTAGCACTCAGAGCCATGAGACCGGATTGGGTATCCGAAAAATCTGCCGAGATGACAGGTTCTCTCTCATTGTTATTTTGATAGGTTTCGTAGGCAGAAAAATTTTGTGGAAGATATCCCCCCGCCTTCAATTCATCAACCTCTTCACCAAACACATCCAACCCCAGATCTCCAAAGCCGTTCGAAGATTCGCCGTTTGTGCTTGCACCTTCCCCGAGAAAAGTAACCAGCAGCCAAGATACGGGAAATTTTGTTTTCTGTGCTACATCATAAATGTATTTGAGAATCTTCAATTCGCTAACATCATCAATGTATCCAAAGTACCAAAGGGGTTTAATGTTAAAAGTGGCCAGGCCTTTCTTTTGCGCCGCACTTTTTTGGGTTTCGGTTGTATGGCTGGTTTTCCATATGATTCTTTCGGCACTGCGGTCGGGTACCGGGGACGATACCAAGGTTAGTTGTTGATCCAAAAATTGGATTTCAGGAATTTGGTTCGAAAAAAGTGCCAAATGTTTTGATACTTCCTGCCAATTTTTGAGAACCCCAGAAAATGTTCCATTGGTATTGATTTGGGTCAACTGTAAATCCGACGAATTCCCTGAGGTTGTCCAAAGATGAAAAACGGTATTTGATTTGCTGTACAAAGCATTGGCTGTTTGGTCATAGTCAGGCGCAAAAAAGGTTTGCCCTGGCGTGGCACAGGGGCCATACCTGTCTGACTGGCAAAAAGTTGTATGCAAATATCTGCTCACGTATATTTTTCCACCTGTTTGCTTTGATATTCCATCGTACTGAAAAACGTATTCATTGATCGTTGAAAAAGCACGCAATTTGACAGAATCAGAATGTTGCAAACCAGAAACGCAAGAAAAACGATTCCCCAAACCAAGCACATACTCTCTGATCTCCTCTCGATACGCGGGATTGATGGGATCAGGCGAAAGTAGCAAAGCAACATTTTCAAATGGAAAATCCAAACCAGAAGTCTGATTGAGATCCATCCAAAGAAGTCCGATCAGCTCTGTCCAAGTAGGTTTGGTTGATTCATAAAATTTAAAGTAGAAATCTGAAAATAGACCCTTTTTTGATCGAACCAAACTTTCAGTCATAACGTAGCGATCGTTGAATAAGGTTGTCCACCATGCTTGAGAGATCTTGTCCGAGATCGAAAAAGGCTTGATAAAGGACAGATTTTGCAGATGGCAGGCTGTTTCAGCGGCTAAGCTGGTGGAGTAGTACTTAGATTCACTCTCAAAAACCAGAGAGGTGAAGTTTGGCTGAGCGATCTGGCCAGAAGCCTTACCCCCAATCATCAAAAAACATAGCGTGAGATAAGATAAGATGAAGAATTTTTTGTGGGCAGACTGTGCAATCATTTGTAACAACTCTACCATTATACGGGGAGTGCAAACAGCTAAGTAAGAGCAAACCAACAAAAGTACTGTACCTTTTTTAAAAAAAAGAGGTTGGTCTTGCATTGCTTTCTTTGTTTTATCGCACGACGATGGCGTTGGGGAAGACCCATTGCGGGTCATCGGAGTCGATGCGCAATCCTTGATCGAGATGCTTCTCGTAAGGCTGAACCGAGATGCTGGTAGCGGGTCCACCGTCGAGGTTCAGCCCCATTCTGCAGTCAAGGTTCATCATCACGGTGGACAAATCATACAAGTTCATGGGGTCATGGTTTCGGTCGGTCACCATGATCACAAAATAGTCTTTCATCACACACACCGCGCTCCGATAGGATGTGGCCCTCGCAGTGGAAAGAATTCCACCTGTTTTCCACACCTCCACAATTTTGGGCTTGCCTTGAATGGCAAAGGACACATGTTCCGATTTGGAAGTCCAATCAAACTTCGCCGAAGTAGAATGCGTAGAATCCAAATACAACCAGTCTGGATCGCCACCATGACCTGCGGGAGCGCCGCCTACCCACAATACGCCTGAGAGGTTGTCGTTGATGCTCGATCGCTCCACCCCATCGACCACCAAGAGTCCGTCGGGTGTGCTTTGATGGCGAATCTGATTGAACCCTCCGTTGACCACAATTCTTGCCCCCAACTGTTGTCGAACATGTTCGAGAATTTGCGCTTGATGGGCTTCAAAAGGATGCACAAATACTTCAAACTGACCTTGTTTGATTTTGAAAGCGTGAATCTTGGACCCACCCTGCGTTTGTTTTCGATACATCAATCCATCTTCCAATGTTGTCCATGATGCGCGAGAATCTGCGGGAGGACCCTCATAGGGCTCACGTTCCGCAGACTTGGGATCAAAAGGTCTTGGCTCTGGCGAAATGGGGGGTTCGGAGTTGGAAACCGGAGCGATGGGTTTCTGTGTTGCCGAATCATCTGGCTGTGGCGCTTTTGCTTTCGATGAAGACGGAGCAGGTTTGGATGGATCCGTAGGATCTTGGGGTTTGGTTTGGCCCGCGGGCGCCAAATCCGGAGTTTCTGGGTGAGGATCTTCTGGGGCCTCGATGGAAAGAGTTTCAGGTGAGATCTTGCGGGAAGAGTGGCCAGAAGAAGGGGAAGACTCACAATGCACAAGGCCTGTGATCATCACCAAAAAACACACCTTCATCATGGGTCTATGATTTTTCTTACAACGTTTCACGATCGCTCTGACAACATATCACAATTCTTTCAAATTGACACAAAGCGTTTTTCTCTGGCCTTGAACGAAAAAGGACTTCAATGATAAACTATTCTTGTCCATTCGGGGGAAGACATTGCAGGGTTCATGAAAAACAAACCACTCCATATTATTATCTTGTCTTGTTTGATTCTGTTTTGGGGGATTATAGACTCTTCATTTGCCCAAGATCCTCAAACGGCCACGCAATCCGGAGTCTGGAAAAAATACCAAGCCAAAAAAGCCCTCAAAGACATGGGATACAGCACAGATCTCACCAAAAAGGTCATATGCTCGATTACCATCAATTCAAACAATGAGATCAGTGAGTTTCGTCGAAAAATGTTGGGTGAAGAAGATGGGCGAAAAAAATATGAATTCATCGAGCTCACCGATGGTGCCGAGCCAGGTGATCCCAATTGGTTTGAAAGCGCCTGCCAAACCATGAGGTCCAAACGCAAACAATGCGATGTGCTGATTGTTTCAGGCCATCACGTCGCCGGAAACTTTTATGGTTCAGGCAGCAATTTGAATCTGTATGTCAGAAATTTGGAAGGGGCCATTTGCGCAGATGAGAGTCGATATTACTCCATCGATTCTAGATCCATCATCAATCCTTACACCAAAGAGCCGTATCAAGCCTGTCCCGAAATTTTGGGAGATCCTCGAAACAACGATCCCTTGGATGAGACTTTTCTTTTTGGCTGCACCACGTGCTCCGGTGTGCTTCCTCGAACCGAAATGGCCAGCTACGAATATTTCCGATCCATTTCCGCAAGCACAGGCGAGGCACGTAGTCTTGCCGCAGCTTATGGATTGCAAGAAAACATTGATACGCTGTTTTCCATGGAGCAGAGGTTCATGGGCATTTTTGCAGGAACACCTCACATCTATTGTTATCGAGGCACAGCTCCTCTGGGTCATGTGATTCAAAAACCTCTTCGAGACTATCTGATGACCATCGAAGACTACGCAGACTATCTCGCCAATCAAATTTCTACGATCGAAACCTATACCGACGCCTATGGAAAAACCGGCTACAAAGTCACGCTCAACCCCGGCCAAAGCAAAAAACAAAACATCACGGAAAGTGTCGTCGCCAATGGAAGAGTGATGACGGATCTTCGAACTGCCCACACCAATTATGGAGCCATTGCATTTGATCATCGGCAACGACTCTGTCAAGAGCGAGAATCCATCATTGCCAATCGAAAGTTGGCATTGGAAAAAATGCTGACGGATCTTCAATCTCCACCCGATGCTCAAGGACAAAGCTATCGAGATCGGATTCCCCTCTATATAAAATTCTTCGATGTTAACGTTGTAGAAACATTTGATGAGCAAGAAATCGCTCTTTTGGACCAGATCAAAAACATAGACGCAAAAAATAATTATTGGAGTGAAGCTCCCCAAGACGAAGCTCATTTGTTGAATCCGGGGTTTGTTGCAAACCAGATTGCGTTTGCTCATGCGCTGGGATGGGACGATGAGCAGCACAGTTCTGCCCGAGCTTTCTTGGAAAATGTCGCCCAGCACTTTTTTGATTCAGAAACCTTTCACTACCAAAAAGGAGGATTGATCAACAAGGTATGTTCCATCAAAGAATCCTATGAAATTCCCGGTCTCCTGAAAAATCGCTTTTCTTCTGTTTCTACACTGAGTGAAGAAGATCAACTTCGACGAAACATCGATCTTCTTTCCTATGTTTCAGATTTGAAGGCCAATCGCAGCAAATGTCTCGACATCGATGGATTGCAACAAGCCCAGTCTGATGTCAGACAGGCACTCAAAGATCTCAAAGAAGACGAATACATTGATCTGGGGATCTATAGTTTGGAGGATTACCATCGGATCATCCGTGTGTTCAAAGAAAACTCCGTGATGGTAAGCAAAAGAATCGAAGCCATTCTCTTTACAAAATTTTATATCAATCAACTTTTGATTACAGGTGTTTCGGACTTTCCCGACAAGCCGCTTAGTGAGCCTGGAGTTTTGCATGAATTTTGCGAAGCCTCCAAAGAGCCTGTGATCAATGTCACCAAAAATTTGATCAAAGCTCTCGAAGATACAACCACTCAATGGCTCGAAAAAACGCATTATTGGGGATACGAAAAACAAATTCAAACCTATCCCAGCAAAGTTTTGCTTCATCTTCTTGCGGTTCAACACTCCATTGATCAACCCATCTACGGAGATCAAGAAGTATCTCAGTGCATTCGCATCGATCCAAAAGCCATCAAAGATCTTCAAAATCATTTTCTATCGTATCTTCGATTTTTCCCCCCTCGTCGATTCGAAGATATCTATGACCTGGGTAGGATTGCAGAATTGATCCAAATCGATCCAAAAATATGGAAAAATTTGTACAAAGATTTTTGGATCCGCTATTTGGAATTTTTGGTATCCGACGACAATCGTTCCAGAGTTTCCGAATTCTTTGATCAAACTTCACATCGAGAAATTTCGTCTGTCTCAAGAAATATGCGTCAGATTGTCAAAGAGATTATGGTCCCTGAGATCGAAAATATAAATTCATCTCAACCTGCGTATCAAATTCTTTTCAATCAATTCAGCGCATATTTAGACATCCATCGATGGCATGAACTCAAAAATGACCCCATTGAGTTGAATGCCAAAGACCTGATCAACATTCCCAAAACACATTGGTTGGATGTGGCATTGTTGATGGCCAATGATCTTGTATGGACCACGCATGATCCAGAACTGCTTCGTGTTTTGGATGCTCAATTGCAAAGTTTATGGAATCGTTCAGCCGAAGATGAAAAATGGCAGGAGCTCTTCAAGTTTGTCATGACCAACTCCAATCATTTTTTCACCGTACCCGATGCTCAGTTTGCCAAAGCCTTGCAATGGCTCAAAAATTTTAAAAAAGCAAATCCAGTTGAAAAAATAGTGATGTACCGGGAGCCCATTGTCTATGCTTTTTCCCGAGGGAGGATTCCTGATCCCATCGCACTGGAAATGCTCGACATCATGTTGGCCAAAGACAATTTGGAATTCAGTTATATAAGAATGGAAGGCGTAGGTTCCAATCCATCCGAAGATGGTTATCAGTTTTTTGTTCAACTTCTCGAAGAAAGAATCACACGCAGATTGTTTGAGGAGGACCTTTCGTGGGCCAAATCATACATTGTAGCCAAGTCGACTGACTCACAAGAGTTTCAACGATACGATGCTGTGGGACCTCAGCTGTATTATGCAGATGCTTTGATGGAGTTTTACATCAACCATCCCGAAACCGTCACGGATCAGAAATTAAAACAGTGGATCGATCTAGAACTCTCGGATGGATCCGAAAGCTCTTCACGCTCGTCATGGTACAACCACTTCAAGTACAGATCCATTCTCTCCTGGATGTTTCGAGTATCTAGAAGGTACAAAGTAAGCCCAGATGTTTTTGCTCACATCAAAAACGCGATGGAAAGTAACTCTTTTTATCCAAGCGACATTTGCGTCTCGATTCCACGCTATCAACCTGACCCATCTTTGTCCAGGAGCATCAAAAAATTCGAAAAAGACTACAAGATCTGTCAAAAACCTTCGGTGTATCTGGATGTGTATCAACAGTGGATGAGCTCCACTCGATAAAGAAAACAAGAGTTCAAAAAAAATCAGCCAAAAAAAAGGCCCGTAGAAAAATTCTACGGGCCTTTTTGTACGGAATGTATGAGAAAAAAAAACTATCCTTTGAGTTTCTCTGCCATGATGTCACCCAATGTAGGTGCAGCCTGGGATTGATTTCTCTTTTGGATTTTTTCTCTCTCTTCTTTGCTCATTTTCTTGGTGGACAAACTGATTTTTTGTTCAGAGCTGTCTACCGATAGAACCGTGGCTTTGATGGTATCACCAACGTTGGGAGCTTCCTGTCCAGATTCCATTTCGGAATTGTGAACCAACGCTTCCACATCTTGTCCGATCCGAACAAACACACCAAAGTCCGTGGCTTTGACCACTTCACCTTCAACCTCTTGACCAGGTTTGTAGGTGGCGCTGATGTCTCTCCAAGGATCTTCCGTAAGTTGTTTGATCCCCAAGGAGAATTTCTCCGCAGCAGGATCCACATTGAGAACCACGGCTTCGATCTCATCACCTTTTTTGTAAAGGTCATGAGGGTTTTTGGATTTGTTGCCCCATGACAAGTCAGAGACATGCACAAGTCCATCGATGCCTTCTTCCACCTCAATGAACAAACCAAAGTCCGTCACATTGCGAATGGTTCCTTTGACTTTTGTGCCTTCTGGGTATTTTTGAACCAACTCATCCCATGGATTGGGCTGGGTTTGTTTCAGACCCAAAGACATTCTGCGATTCTCTTTTTCGATTTCGAGAACCACAGCTTCGACTTCGTCTCCAAGATTCAAAATTGCGGAAGGATGTTTGACTCGTTTGGTCCATGACATTTCCGACACGTGAATCAAACCTTCCACACCTTCTTCGATTTCCAGGAATGCTCCGTAATCGGTGAGGTTCACAACCTTACCTTTGACGGTTGAGTTCTTCGCATAGCGAAGATCTGCATCTGCCCAAGGATCATCGGTGATTTGTTTCATGCCCAACGACACGCGTTGTTTTTCTTTGTCAAATTTCAGAACCTTGACGTTGACGGCCTCACCCACTTTGAGAACTTCACTGGGGTGGTTGATGCGTTTCCACGAAACATCCGTGATGTGCAACAACCCGTCGATTCCGCCCAAGTCAATGAATGCACCGTAATCGGTGATGTTTTTGACGGTACCTTCCAAGGTGCAACCCTCTTCGAGAACATCCAAAGTCTTTTCCTTGAGCGCATTTCGTTCTTTTTCAAGAATGGCTCGACGACTCAAAACAATGTTTCCACGGATTTTGTTGAATTTTACAATTTTGAATTGGTAGGTGTTGCCTACATAGCCATCCAAATTGCGTACGGGAACGAGGTCAATTTGAGATCCTGGCAAAAAGGCTTTCACACCGATGTCCACGGCCAAACCGCCTTTGACTCGGTCTACCACTTTTCCCTCGATCACTTCGCCATTTTGGCAGGCTTCGGCAATCTCATCCCAAATGCGGAGCTTGTCGGCCTTTTCTTTGGA
This sequence comes from Bdellovibrionota bacterium, assembly GCA_041391365.1. Classification (GTDB taxonomy): domain Bacteria; phylum Bdellovibrionota_G; class JALEGL01; order JALEGL01; family JAGRMV01; genus JAGRAX01. Next base: position 461,255 of record JAWKOC010000003.1, read on the forward strand.
GAGAATCACCAGACCATCTTCGTTTTCCATGCTTTCCACGAAAACGTCGATTTCGCTGCCTTCTTCCACGACCAAAGCGCCATTGTCATCTTTGAATTCAGATTTAGAGATTTGACCCTCTGATTTGTAACCGATGTCCACGGTTACAGCATCTTTGCCGATGCGGATGACCTTCCCGGGGACGATTTCCCCCACTTTGATGGTCTTTTCATTGGAGAAACTCTGGGCAAGAAGCTGCTCAAAGTTCTCAGTTGTTGTGTTTTTTTCTGTTTGTTCCATTCGTTTTGTATTAAATCCTTTCTTAGGGCAGCCTTACGACCACCGCTTGGGGGTCGATATACGCAAAAAAGGGCTTTTTTGCAAAGGCTTTCTCTTGACAAGGCCCTTTGGGCTAGGATAGAAAAGCCGACTTTACGAGGAAAAAAACATATGGCCAATCACAAATCAGCAGTAAAACGAAATCGTCAAAACGAAACCCGCAATGAGCGGAACCGTTGGTGGAAAAGCCGTGTGCGCACCTGTGTAAAAGCTGTCATGGACGCCATCGACAAAAAAGACGACAAAGCCGCTGCCCAGACCCTTCGTGCGGCCACCAAAGAGCTTTGCAAAGCCGCCTCCAAAGGCGTCATCCACAAATCCGCAGCCTCTCGCAAAATCTCCAGATTGTCCAAAGCCGTCTCTACGATTTCCTAAGAGCAGATCTTTAGGATCAAACCCCTACAAAACTGCAGAGATCTTTGTAGATCTTTACCAAACCTTTGCGCAAACGTGCGTTGACGCAGCGCTTGCGTTTGGGTTATGGATACCCTGTTTTTACGGAGGGGAAATACCATGAAAAAAAGCATAGGAAGTTTGGTTTGTGTAGGGATTCTGTGGGCAGGGTCTGCTCTGGCACTGGAACAAGGTGCTTACGGAGAGGTTGAGTTCAAGACTCAGCAGGAATTGAACTATGCGTTGACGTGGAAGATTCCCACGCGCAATTACCAGCAAGAGCTGGCAACCGATGGCATTCAGCTGCGAGTGATCCGAAAAAATGTCTCCTATAGAACCTCGGAATTTGTGAAATGCAATCCCATCAAAGATGTAGAGTCCGAGTCGTATTCGTACCCTCTATTGAACACAAGTCATCATGTGCAGAAAAAAATCTACAGCTGCGTTTTTCCTCTTATGGAGGATGGAAATTTTTCTCTTCAGGGGGACAAAGAAAAAACATTTTGGATTTTGGTCGAGGCCGACAATCGATCCAAATCCACAACGCAGGAGATTTTGGAACGTAACATTACCTTCAACATTTATGAAGACTCAGAGAGCGTGATCCGTCAACGTCCATGGATTCAAATCTCCTCCGACATCTTTGCGGATGACAACCAAGAGGTTGTAACCATCAACGACCAAGATGAAAAGTGGTTTGTGATTCAGTCTCAATAGAAATCAAGACGTTAACTGGCCATCGATCGCACGGTTTGCTCAATCAAGAGATTGGGGGAAATCCCTGTGGATTTTAGGTCTCGATCAAGTTTTTGCAAACGAGACAAAAACCGATGACAATCTTTTTTTCGCAAGCCTCTGCACTGCGTTTCATAGCGTGCAAGCGTAAAGGGAGGAACGCCAATGTCCTGAGCCATGGCTGCTTTGGGAACTTTTCGTTCGATGGCCTCAAACGTTTGAATCAAAATGCGCAGATGTCGGGCAAGCATGCCCATGAGCACCAAGGCAGGAGTTCCAGACGCTAGCAAATAATGAAGAGACGTCAATGCGGCTTTCTTTTTCTTTTCCATCACCTGATCGGTGAAAGCAAAAACATGATCTCCTGAAGTTTTGACAGTCATTTCCAAAACATCTTTTTCAGCGATCTCTTGTTTTGGGTGTACATACAAAGAAAGTTTTTCCAACTCACTGGCCATGCGAGACAAATCATCTCCAATGTGTTCGGAAAGAAGCGCCGCTGCCCGAGAAGAAATTTTCCATCCACGTTCATGACAAATCCGAGTGGCCCACCCAGGCATTTCATAGGCTTTGGGTTTGGGGAGCTCAAGCAGAGCATTTTGCTTTTTGAGACTCTTGTAGAGTTTTTTTCTCTTGTCGAGTTTGCTCAGGATCACCACGAGAGTGTTTTGTTCGCTGGGATTTTCCGCATAATTCAGCAATTGCTGCTCTTGTTTTTCTGTGGGAGCTTTCGACAATTCACAAATGATCAATTGCTTGGGCGCAAACATCGAAAATGTGTTGGCGCGATCAATCACATCCGAGAGGGATGCGTTGGAACCCGTGATGTGAATGCGATGTTCGGATTCAGGATCTTTGCCTTGAGGAAAGAGCGTGCCGCGAAGTTTGTCCAAAAACTGACGCAATTGAAAGGCTTCCGGTTCTACGGCAACATACATGGGCGATACAGACATCGTGACACCGTTACTACGGCACATTTTTTTGGAAGAGAAGCAGAATTTTCAAATTGTGACATTTTTTGACCATTGAGCCGATTTTTGGCATCCAGGAGTTCCTGGCTCAGCGCGTGATTCGCGTTGCATCGTAATAAAATCAATGAGTTACAAAAAAAAGAGACAAAAAAAGTTGGCATCAAAGTTGCTCTTTAATCAAGTGCTATGAGAAGAAGAATCCAAAAAGCGGAAAAAACCATCCAAAAGGAAAAGGTCCGTTCGTTGCGTGTTCGTCTTCCTTTTGAGCGAAAGCAACCTGAGATGGAACGACCTGTTCTTTACATTCCCAATCCATATGAACAGTACCGTGCTCCTGAAAAAAGGGAAGAAGAAACACCCGCGATCGAACGCGGTGTGTGGACCATCGATATCTGATCCAAGCGAGGATCGGTTTTTTGGGCGTTTTTGCACCTCCCCTGTGTGAGGTGAGTATCCATCTTATTCTCAAAAATCCCCTTATTTCCTCCCCAATTCATTTGACATTCTTTTGTCAAAAAATGATATGACTCGCGTTCGATCTTATCAAACAAGGTCGTGTAGGAGGGGAAGTCTATGAAGGTTAGATCATATCTATTTGTGGTATCGATTTGTTTGGCCATGCTGGTTGGATTTCCAATCTCACAGGCCGCTACCATTGTGGCGACTCACATGGTGGATCAGTCGGATGATCCCACAGTCGTGCAGCCGGGATGCACACTTCGTGATGCGCTCAAAATCATCAATGATCAAAATGCTCCAGGCTTTGATCCTGTCACATGGTCGGCCAATTTGGGATGTGTGATTGATGAGAGCCAATCTTCTTTAGGCATCGACGATCAAATTCAGTTTGGATCTTTCACGGTTCAGGGACAACAAGTATTTCACCTGGCGTTTGGTCCTCTTTCCATTGGGCGCTCGATGAAAATCTCTGGCATTCTGAGCAACGCATTGGACACAAATGTTTCGATCATTGATGGATGTGATGCCAACCAGACGCAGTGCTTTTCGATCGCAAACATTCTCCCCAATCAGGAGCCCATGATCAGTGTTCTGATTCGTGATGTAAGATTTAGAAATGGTCAACACATCAACGCGAATGGAGAATACAGCGATGTTGGATGCATCCATTCTGATCATGCAGATCTGACGCTGGAACGAACTTTTTTTGAGGGCTGCATTGGACGTTACGTTGGTGCATTGAATGTACGATCTGGAAAACTAGAAATCAAAAGCAGTGAATTCACACGAAACGTCGCCAGAGCCTTTGACCTTACCACATCATTGAATACTAACGCTGGAGCTGTGCAGTATTTTGGAGAACAGTTGTTCATTGATCAATCTCAGTTTATTCAAAATCAGATATTTGGAATTGGGAGAGCTTCTGCCGTTGTTGATGTTAGAAAATCAGGAACCAACATTCACCAAGTGCAGATCAAAAACTCTTCCTTCATCGAGAACCTAGCGTATAGTGGCCCAGCGGTTAAGATTACCGGAAACCCAATGGACACCAATGCAGTCGTAGAAAATAACACCTTCGTCAAAAATCAAAACACAAGAGATCTTTTTGAAGATTTCTATAATGTTTCGGCATTTTTGCTTGATGATGTCGTTGCTCAATCTGTAAATACCAAAATCAATTTTTCTTTCAACACTGTATACGAGAACAAGTCTGCTTTTGGAAAAGCCGTTGGCATTGCATTTTTTGAAAACAGTTTCAGTTCATATGAAATATCGTTCTTCAACAATGTGATCTCGGGCAACAAAAATATTTTTGATCCAGTCAAAGAAGCAATCACGGTCGGTAACAATCAGGCAATTGATCCTCAAATAAATCTAGAATCCAAGAACAATGTATTTTCCTCGAACGTATCAGGTGATTGGAGCAGTGGTCCAAACCTCATTGCGAATGATCCTTTGTTGCATGATCTTGCGGTGAGCTATCCCTACAATCCAGTCGATGGTCAGTGGCTTGTTCGTCCTTTCAAAATGTATGCATGCAAACCCAAGCTGGGAAGTCCAGCCATTGGCTTGGCTGATTTGAGTTTGAGTCCCATCGATCATGATCAACTTCATGTAGAGACCACGTTGGGCACGGTTTTGATCGATCGCCCTCGCCCTGGGCTTGCGGTTGCGAGCAGTGTGTATGATCCAGTGCTGAACACTCCAGCGGGAGGCGAAGCAGGTTCTGTAGAGCTGGTTGACTTTTCCACGCCCACAGAGTTTTACCAAGGCATCAACACCAAGATTTCAACGTCCGTTGAGCAAGCATCCTATCTGCGCGTGTATCCCAATCCGGTATCGAGGGAGGGAGAACTGACCATAGATATGGATTTTCAAAAATATCCCAATTCCTCCTATGGGTTGATGGATATGACGGGAAAACAAGTGCATCGAGGAAATCTCAATGTTTCTTCCAACCGTATTGATTTGAACCCCTTGCAGCTAACTCCTGGGGTCTATGTGATTCAGATCCAGGCCAAGGGAACAACCTTCGCCCAAAAAATCAAAGTCTACTGATTTCTGTCCGAACGGGTTCAACATGCACAGTTTGCCACAAAGGTGCCAGGAACCTTTGTGGGGGGTGCAGTTTATGCTTGCGGGATTGGATGGAGCTGCTAGGCTTTTGTCCATGAAAATGCGCTTTGTATGGCTGATGTTGTTTTGTGTGGTTGTTTCAGGGAAGGCCCTGGCTCAAGTCCAGCCTGGAGACTACTCCTTGCGTGCGTTGATTGGCCCTGGATTCAACATTGATGATTGGGAAGACCAATTTCGTGTGGGGGGAGAGTTTGACTATGATCTGGGCTACAACATGGGAATTGACTTTGTCACTCTGATCGGTGTGGGGGATGAATTTCGATTTCAGATGATTCCCGGCTTTCGGTACAACTATCTATATATAGGACTGGCTTCCTTTTATGCGTTGGCAGGAGCTGGACTGGGACACATGTTGGGAGAAAACACCCTGGACCTTCGTTTTGCGACGGGGCTGAACATGCCTCTGGGACAATCTCTTGAGGCCCATACCCATGTGAGCATGTACATCTCAACCCTGGGTTTGGACAACGTTACGCCCGTGAGTTTGGACTGGATGATCGGAATCGGCAAGCGATTCCACTGATCCTCACAGAATCAAAAAAAAATCATTTTCTTTTTTTTCGATTTCTCAAACGAGCTTCTTTTCGAATTTCGCCTTCTTTGAATCGTCTTTTTTCCTCGTCAGTTTTTAGCAAAAGCGGAGGAACCGCCGCCGGTCGGCCATTGGAATTGATGGCCACGAAGGTCAAAAATGCTTCGGTTGTGAGCTCCTTTTCTCCGGTCAAAGGATTCTCGGATTCTACGGTGATTTCGACTTCCATGCTGGTGGTTCCAGTATAGTTGATCCGTGCATTCAAAATGATGATGTCGCCCAGGCTTGCAGGTGCATAAAAATCAACTCGATCAAAAGAAGCCGTCACCACGGGTTTTCTTGCATGCCTCATGGCACAGATGGATCCGATGATGTCAATCCATTGCATGACTTTCCCCCCAAATACGGTCCCATGAGAATTGGTATCCACGGGCAGGACGTGTTCAATGGTTTGTACCATGGAGGTTTGAGGAGATTTGGCTTCAAGTTTGGTCATAAAAAGGCTCTTTCTATTTTGGTGAAAAAGTTTATACCAGAATTGAGCCTGACTTCCAGTAGCATCACAGGCAAAAAAAATAGGAAGCGACCATGGATTTGTTCTCATCATCTCAAGGCATTGCCCAGAAAAAAAACCAAACCACGCCCCTTGCCCAGCGACTGCGTCCCACATGTTTCGAGGACATCCTTGGCCAAGATCATTTGATTGGTCCGGAAGGCATCCTGTTTCAAATGGTTGCGCAAAAAAATTTCCACTCTTTCATTTTATGGGGACCTCCAGGAACCGGGAAAACCACCATCGCCCGTGTGTTTGCGATGGAATGTGGATTGGAATTTCATTCGTTTTCTGCGGTCCTTTCCAATTTGAAAGAAGTCAAAGACCAAATGCTCAAAGCCAAGGAGCAGCACCACATCACCGGAAAACCCACAGTCATCTTCATGGATGAAATCCATCGGTTCAACAAACTTCAGCAAGACGCATTTTTGCCATTTGTTGAATCCGGGGATCTGGTGTTGATCGGCGCGACCACAGAAAATCCTTCCTTTGAGATCCGAAATGCACTTTTGTCTCGGCTCCGTGTGTACACGGTCAAGGAGCTTTCTTCGGATAACATTGTTTCGGTGCTCGACCGCGCATTGAAGGATGATCAAGTTCTCATCAAAAAAAACATTCGATTGGAAGACAAAGCCAAAAACTATATCGCACAGCAGTCCATGGGGGATGCACGGGCGGCGTTGACGCTTTTGGAATATTGTTCTTCCAGCTCACCGCAAAATGCTGTGATCGATCAGACCAAAGTCTCCAAGGTTCTGCAGAAAAATCCCTTGTACTACGATCAACATGGTGACCAACACTACGACATCATTTCTGCGCTACATAAATCTTTGCGAAACTCAGATGAAAATGCAGCCTTGTATTGGATGGCACGAATGCTCGAAGGTGGCGAAGATCCTTTGTATGTTGTACGCCGCTTGATTCGATTTGCCAGTGAAGATGTTGGACTTGCCGACCCTCATGCGTTGGTGCTGGCCATCGCATGTCAGCAGACAGTTCATTTTTTGGGCATGCCGGAAGGCAAGCTTGCACTTGCGCAGCTTACCGTCTATCTCGCACAAGCACCAAAATCCAATGCCATCTATCGAGCC
>JAWKOC010000004.1:0-154620 GCA_041391365.1 Bdellovibrionota bacterium
ACCGTATCAGCTTACACTAAGGGGTTAATACTACCCACTATCGGAAATACGAACCCTCGGTACCGTAGCAACAAAAACCTTGATTTTGTTATCTTTCAGGACGATTATTGTTGCAACTCAATGGTAGGTGTAGAGGATTCGAACCCAAAGGGGGTCAATACACCGCCATTTTGAGAAATGCGGTGTTTACAGCTTCTTGGAAGATTTGGGTTTTTGATTGGCTGGTTGGGGATTCGAACCCAAGGTTCGTTTTTTTCTGGTCGCCTTCGGCTCCATGGCCCCCTTCCTGCCAACGATACGTATTCCAATCAACGGAAAGGGTGACTTTTTTGATTCTCTTCGTTGGTCGTCATGGAAAATCCTCAATGTACCGTTTGGGTACACCTCCGGTTTTCCACTTCTCCCGGCCTCGACCACCAAAAAACTTACCCTTTCATTTCCAGTACAGGGTGCAAAATGTCGGATTCTCCCTGCGGTACCGTAGCGGGAAAGTCCCGGATGATTTTCGGGGGATGTGGGGACTTGGCTTGTGTTCTAGACCTGCATTTGATAATTGCTTCATGCAATGAAAGCCTGCGTTTACACAGAGAGTCGAGACCTCCAGGTGCTGCAAGTTCAAACCCCGGGCATCGCTCCAGGAGAGCTTCTCATGCGAGTGGCAGCTTGCGGAGTCTGTGGGACCGATGTTCAAAAAATTCAATTTTCCACCGCCACACCTCCTCTGGTGTTGGGGCATGAGGTTTCCGGTTGGGTGGAGCAGGTCGGCCAAGGGGTCCATGGTTTTTCCAAGGGCGATCGCATTGTGGTGGCTCATCATACCCCTTGCTACGCATGTCACTATTGTAAGCATGGAAATGTGTCCATGTGCAAAACGTTCAAGCAATCCAATCTAGACCCCGGCGGATACGCAGAATTTTTGCGCATTCCCGCGGTGCATGTGCAAATGACCACACACAAAATTCCGGATCATGTTTCGTTTCAGGAAGCTATCTACATGGAACCTTTGGCCTGTGTTCTTCGCAACATCAAACGTGCTCAGTTGATTCACGATGATGTCGTGCTGGTCATCGGTTTGGGATCCGTGGGTCTTTTGACATCGATGGCTCTCAAGGCTCTTGGGATGAGAGTGATTGGCGCGGATCTAAAATCAGAAAGAAGAACCTTGGCTCAGTCTGTAGGCATAGATGAAGTGGTCGATGGAGATGCGGATCAGATTCATCGAGCGGTATTTTCCATGACTGGTGGAAGAGGAGTAGATCTTGCCGTTCTTACTGCCGGAAACGAAGATGTCTACGCAAATGTGATTTCTCATGTACGAGATGGCGGAAAAATCAATCTCTTTGCGGGACTATCTCCCCAAGCCATGCTCAAGTATAATGTCAATGAAGTGTTCAAAAGAGAGCTGACGATTTACTCTAGCTATTCTCCATCGCCCATTGAACTTCTGGAAGCCATGGACATGATTTCTCGAAAACAGGTTTTGGTTTCTGTCATTGGAAATCAAACGTATGGTCTCGACCAAATTCCTGCCGCCATCGAAGATGTAATTTCTCAGAAAGTCATGAAAGCCATCATCCAACCTTAGGCTCTTCGAACGTAGGTTGAAGTTTCGCCACACGATTGGCCAAGTACATGCACGAGATGATCATGAAGATCCCCACCATCTCAAGCCAGGGCAAGGTTTCGGCAAAAAAGACATACCCAATGATGGTTGCAGCAACCACTCCCACATAGCTGAAATGCAGAATCGCAGCCATGGGTGCCGTTGCATAGGCACGTGTCATCAAATATTGCCCCAATTGCATGAACAGTCCCAAAGATAGGACGAATAGCCATTCCGTTTGCGTGGGCCAAACCCAAGTGTATGCGGCCCATGGAAAAAAAATACTCAGAGAGGTAAGCGCCAAATAAAAGATGATGACTTGTGCGTGTTCGGTTTTGCGCAGCTCTCGAACCAGATTGTGAGCCACGCCAGCAATCATGGCACTTCCAAAGGCAGGCAAGTAGTGGGTCCAAGGAGCTGTTTGATCAAAACCTTTCACCAAGACAACACCGACAATTGCACCAGAAAAGAAAACCCATTGAATGGGGATGGGTTTTTCATGCAGCAAGGGAATCCCAATCAACAAGGTAAAAATAGGTGCGGTTTGCACCAATACGGTGGTGGTGGCCAACGGGATGAGGTGCAAAGATACAAACAGCAAAAACATGGCCATCGATCCCAAAACTCCACGAAGCACCAACATTTTTTTTCGCACTCCCCAGGGAGAGCGCTTTTTTCTGCGGATGAAAAATATGCAAATCACGATCGAAACCAGAGAACGAAACACCACCAACTCTTGGACAGGAATATGATCCAGAAATTTTACAAACACGGACATCACCAAAAAAGACATGGCTGAAAGAGCCAAGTATAGGCCACCTTGCCCCTGAGCTGTTTTGGGTTTGAGCTGTGCAATGTGAATCAAAAGATCCCCTCTCCTCGGATTGAAAGATTTACCTTATCGTTGATCACCATCAAAATCAATGACCACAAACCATAGATACCTCGGTTTACAAAGGTGCCAAAAGATGGTTAAGTTTGCAGGGCAAACGTCAATCCGATCAGGAGAGTACCATGGAAGAACAAATGTCAATCCTTCAGAAAAAATCGTCATTGATCCAAGACTGGATCATCCGCTCAGCTCTGGAATATGGACCAAAACTGATTTTGGCCATTTTGTTTTTGATCTTTGGGTGGATCGCGATCAAATTTGTGATCAAGACACTCAAGAAAACCATCTCAAAAGCAGGCGTCGATGCTTCATTGCAAACGTTTTTGGTCTCTCTTGTATCTATGCTGCTTAAAATCTTGCTCGTGGTTTCCGCAGCTTCCATGGTGGGAATCAAAACCACATCTTTCGTGGCTCTGCTTGGTGCAGCAGGACTTGCTGTGGGTTTAGCGTTGCAAGGTAGTCTTTCGAACTTTGCAGGTGGAGTCTTGATTCTTTTTTTCAAACCGTTTCGTGTTGGAGATTTCATCTCTGCTCAGGGAATCGAAGGTACGGTTCGAGAAATTCATGTGTTTCACACGGTTGTGATTCAAGCCGATGGAAAAAAAGCTATTCTACCCAACGGTGATTTGTCCAATGGTGTGATCGAAAACTTTACCTCAGAACCAACCAGGCGCTGTGACTTTGTTTTTGGAATCGGTTACTCCAGCGATATTGCCTTGGCCAAAGCCCAAATTCAAAATATCATCGATGCAGATTCTCGCGTCCTCAAAAATCCTGCGCCTTTGGTTGCAGTCTCTGAACATGGTGCCAGCAGTGTCAATCTTGAGGTTCGCGTATGGTGCAAACCCGAGGACTATTTGGCCACGCGATTTCATTATCCCGAAAAGGTCAAACTCGCCTTTGATCAGGCAGGAATTGAGATCCCCTTCCCCCAGATGGATGTGTTGATCAAACCTGGATCTTCCAAACCGTTCTAGGTCTTGGCAATTGACGTTGAAAGAGGTACAAGTTTTTTTGATGAATCCGAGTGATGCAAGGCAGATGCAGTGAAAAATTATCTAAAACTCTTTCACCAACACATTGAGCAAAAAGGGCTTCGTCATTCGACCCAGCGAGAAATCATTGCCAAAGAATTTTTCAAAACCAAGGGGCATATCAGTGTGGACGATTTGCTCGAGAAGACCAAAAAATCCCACCCCAAAGTAGGCATTGCAACCGTATATCGGACCATGAATTTGCTCCAAGAGTGTGGTCTTGCCATACGAAGAGATTTCCAAACCGGCCAAGCGGCATTTGAGCTGGATACCGATCATCATCACGACCATTTGATTTGTACTTCTTGCGGAAAAATCGTCGAGTTTTACTGGGAAGAAATCGAAAAGAGCCAAGATCGAGTGGCCCAAAAACACGGTTTTGAATTGCAATTCCACAAAATGGAGTTGTATGGTCTTTGCAAAACCTGCCGCAAAACTCCAAAATCAAACCTTTCCTCAAGCTTTTCCGAGGCACAATAGGCCATTTTTTGCGATTGCAATTGCATCAAAAAGTGATAGTGATACGCCCTATCAATGAGTTCGCTGATCGACAAACCAACCGGATTTTGTGGTCCCATCCAAGCCCTGGAGGGCGATGCTGTTTTGGTGGAGCGTTTGTACGAGATTGGGTTGACTCCCCATGAATGGGTCAAAATCAAACAGAAAATGGTGCTTCAGGGACCTCTGATCATTGGCTTTCGCCAAGCCACCTTTGCACTGAGAAGGGAAGAAGCTCAATGCATAAAAGTGTAGCCTACAAAACTCCCGTGGAAGATGCTGCAAAAAAAGCCGTTTTGTTGATGGGTGCACCCAACTCTGGAAAAACCTCTCTGTTCAATGCCTTGACGTCGTTGAGTCACAAGACTGTCAATTACCCAGGATCCACCATCGACTATTCCATGGGAAAAGTTGCTGAAAAATTTCGAAGTCAGTTCTCCTTGATTGATGTTCCAGGAACCTACAGCCTCTTCCCAAAATCTCCCGAAGAGCAAGTTGCGGTGGACACGCTCTATGGAAAAACACATCTCGGATTTGCGCACACCATTGTTGCGGTGCTTGATGGAACGCAGCTCTCTCGTCATTTGTACATGCTCGAACAACTTCGGCAAGCACAATTCAATCTGGTTGTGGCCATCACCATGGCGGATATTTTGGAATCTGAGGGAGCCGTAGTGGATGGAAAAATGCTCAGTGAGACGTTGGGTCTTCCTGTCGTTTTGGTTTCCAGTCAAACCCACCAGGGATTGGATCAACTCGTTTCTTGCATTGAACAATCCTTTGGATGCTTGCCCCAACCACTTCTTGCACCGCCTCTTTGGGATGATCAGAAAAAAAGCATTTTGATCTCTGAGAACAATCGACTGCGAGACAAGGTCATCCAAACTTCATCCTCCATGGAGCCAGGAACCTTGATTCACGCCTCAGATTCTGTAGACAAATGGCTCATGCATCCCTGGTTGGGGCCTTTGTTTTTTGTGGCCATCATGACGCTTCTTTTTACGTCCATTTTTTGGGCAGCGGCGCCGCTGATGGACATGATCGACGAATGGTTTGGATCTGCAGCTCAGTCCATTTCGCAGGCGGATTCCTCCCTAATGGGAGATTTTTTTGCCAATGGCATTGTGGCCAGCATGGGGGCGGTGTTGGTGTTTGTGCCTCAGATTTTGATTTTGTTTTTGGGAATTTCGATCTTGGAAGAAACCGGATATCTCGCCCGTGCATGCTCATTGATTGACAAGCCACTTTCTCTGATCGGATTGAATGGGAGATCTTTTGTCCCGCTGCTTTCTGGCAATGCCTGTGCCATTCCCGCCATGATGGCGGCTCGAACCATTCCGTCCAAACGAGAAAAATTTATCACCTTGTTCATCGTTCCGCTGATGAGTTGTAGCGCTAGGCTTCCCGTTTATGCTCTTTTGCTCAGTTTTTTGTTCTGGGGTCAACAAGCCTGGAAACCCGGCATTGCACTGGCCATGATTTATGGATTCAGTTTGATCATCGGAGCTTTGTTTGCATCTCTCCTGGACATGTATCTACCCAAAGATCAACATTCGTTTTTGATTCATGAATTGCCACAATATCGAAAACCCATGCTGCGAAAAATTCTGTTGCAGTCTTTGGAAAAAACCTGGTCGTATGTCAAAAAAGCTGGCCCCATCATTTTTGTGTTTGCCGTCATTTTGTGGATTGCCACCACGTTCCCCAACTACAAAGCATCCACGGATGTAGAAAAACTCAATGGAAGTTTTGCCGCATCCATGGGCAAGGCCATCGAACCTATCATGAAGCCCATGGGAGTCGATTGGCGTGTGGGAACTGGATTGGTATCGGCGTTTGCCGCGCGAGAAATTTTTGTCTCGGCCATGGCCTTGATTTTCAATGTGACCGATGTCGATGAAGATTCTCTCCAGGCATCTCTCCTGCAAAAGATGAGAGAGGCACAAACCCCAGAGGGTTATCCTTTGTTTACCATTTCTTCCGTCATCGGGTTGATCATCTTTTTTGTCATCGCTTTGCAATGCATGTCCACCGTGGGGGTTGCACGCAAGGAATTCGGAAACTGGACCGTTCCGTTGGTTCAAGTTGTATTGTTCAACGTTGTTGCCTATGGTTTAGCTGTGATTGCGGTCCAATCTTTACGTTTTTTGGGTTTCAGTTAGACTTCCCTTTGTCTTGATCCACCATCGAAAATCTCTCCTCATTTTAGCTTTGATCATGATCATAGGTCTTGATTTTTTTTTCAAAGGTTTTTCGTATGAATTTTTTGAGAGGGTTGTTGCATTTGTGCAGCAGCAAACCTGGCTTGGTTTTTTTGTCTATGTGCTTTTGTATGTTTTTTGTTGCTTGTTTCTTGTGCCTGGATCGGTTCTTACCTTGCTTGCGGGAGCGGTTTATGGACCTTGGTGGGGCACAGCGATCGCTAGCATCGCAAGCGTATCAGGTGCAATGAGCGCATTTCTGCTGGGAAGATTTTTTTTTCGTCCGTGGGTTCAATCCAAGGTTGCTTCTTATCCTACATTCAAGGTCATTGAGACTCTTGCGCAGGAATCTTCTTTTTGGATGGTTTTCTTGATTCGGCTCTCGCCTTTGTTTCCATTCAATTTGCTCAACTATGGGTTTGCATTGACCCCCGTTCGATGGAATGTATATGTAATGGCCTCTGCACTGGGCATGCTGCCAGGGACTTGGATGTATGTCTACATTGGATCCACGCTTTCGCAGATCACACTTTCAAAAAAACCCCTTGGAGATTTTTCTTCCTGGTCTTTGGGTTTTGGATGCATTGTGAGCATCCTAGCCGTGGCGGGGTTGAGTGTTGTTGCACGTTCGATCCTCAAAAAACACATGGAGAAGATATCGTGAATTCGACCAATCATGACCCCTCGCATTTTTCCGAATGGCCACACAATGTTGGACCTTTTGACCATATCAACCCAACTCCTGCTACAACGTACAATTTGGTGGTGTTGGGTGGAGGAACTGCAGGTCTTGTTGCAGCCATGGGTGCAGCTGGATTGGGTGCACGCGTAGCCTTGATAGAAAAAAAATATCTTGGTGGAGATTGTCTCAACACCGGGTGCGTTCCCTCCAAAGCCTTGCTCAGCAGTGCGCATGTCATCGGTCAATTGGATCGTTTGTTTTCAAAAGGGATCTTGGAGGGACAATGCCGTATTGATGCCTCCAAAGCTTTCGATCACATGAAAAGCCTTCGAAACCAGATTTCTCACCACGACAGCGTTCAACGATTGCAATCTGCAGGGGTCGATGTTTTTTTTGGACATGCAAGATTTCAGAATCGCCGGAGTTTGTCGGTGGGTGATCAGGCGCTGCATTTCTCCAAAGCCATCATTGCCACAGGGACAAAGCCTTCTCCCATTGTGGTGGATGGAATGACTTCGCAAGATTATCACACCAACGAAACCATTTTTTCTCTCAAAAAAATTCCTGAGTCACTCATGATTGTGGGATCGGGAGCCATGGCTTGCGAAATGGCCCAAATATTTTCGCAATTGGGAACCAAGGTGAAAATGCTCACGCGAAGCCCGCGTGTATTGTCCAAGGAAGATCCAGATCTTTCGATGGAGTTGCAGCGGATGTTTCAATCTCAAGGCATTGAAGTCAAATGCGGAGTTTCTCTTCATCGCTTCTATCAAAAAAATGAGGCCAAAGTTTTGATCTATCAGCAAGGTCAGCAAACCTATGATTGCAGTGCTCAAGACATTCTCGTAGCCGCCGGAAGGATTCCCAATCTTGAGGATCTCCAATTGGAAAAAGCAAACATTCACTCCAATCCGCAAGGTCTTTTGATCAATTCCTATTTGCAAACCACCAATTCCCACGTGTATGCATCTGGAGACGTTGTGGGGAAACAACAATATACTCATGCAGCCGATGCAATGTCTCGGATGATTCTTGAAAATGCTTTTTTCTCCATTCCTTTTTTAAAACCCCAAAAAAAATGGGACTCACAACTTGTGCCTCATTGTACGTACACCCAGCCAGAATTGGCCCACGTCGGAGAAAGTATGGATCGAGCCAACTTATCCTCCCGCTTTGTCCATGAAATGAGCTGTCAACATACCGATCGATTCGTGCTGGAGGATCAACCCGAGGGAAGAATCAAAGTTCTGGTGGATTCCAGGGGGCGGATCAAGGGCGTGAGCCTGTTGTCTTCTCATGCAGGAGAGCTCATTTCATTGGGGACACTTGCCATTCAAAAAAACATGAAGCTTTTGGAGTTCTCCTCTTTGATTTTCTCCTATCCCACGCGCAGTGAAATCTGGAAAAAAATTTCTGACCAACATCGACGAAAAAATCTTACTCCTTTTCTTTTACGTTGTTTGTCTAGGTATTTTTCATGGAGATAGAATCATCTCATGGTGCAGTGGTCATCATGGCCAAACTTCCGTTTTTGGGAAACGTGAAAACTCGCCTGGCCAGCAGCGTAGGCCAACCCATCGCTTGTGAGCTTGCCCAAGCTTTTGTTCAAGATCTGATGCAAAAATTGAATTCATTCTCTGAAGTTGATCGGTATCTCGCCATTGATTTTTCCATGATTGGAATGGCCTCGTGGAATGGGTTTCATGTTTTTTCGCAGGGAAAGGGTGATTTGGGCCAGCGTCTGCATCAAGTGGGGGAAAGGCTTCTTGACTCCCACCCATGGATCGTCTTTTTGGGGGCGGACACTCCTCACCTTTCGATGGATTGTTTGGATTTTGTCATTCAATCCATGCGCAAAAACGATCTTCATCGATGTGTGATTGGGCCATCACATGATGGAGGTTTCTACGTATTGGGTCTTTCAAGCATTCGCATGGAATGGTTTCAGGGCATTTCATGGAGCACAAACAAAGTATTCGACCAAGTTACATCAAATCTGAAACAACATTTTTCAACCATCGATGTTCTTGACCACGAATATGATATAGACACGCGGCAAGATTTAGACCGCCTTGCGAACATCTTGACCAAAAATCCAGACGTAGCTCCTCACACAGTCAATGTGATTCGAAAAGGCATTTCATGAACATTGATGTGATCATCCCTCTGCTCAACGAAGAAAACAACATTCAAAAATGTTTGGAGCATTTGGTGGATCAACATGAAATCAAAACCATTGTGGTTGTGGATGGGGGAAGTCATGATGCATCTGTGCGTATGGCCGAGAGCTATTCCAAGGTAAAGGTCGTAAGTTCGCCAAGGGGAAGAGCCAAGCAACTCAACGAAGGGATAAAGCACTGTGAAAACGAAGTGCTTTGGTTTGTGCATGCAGATGCACGCGTGCCAAAACAGGGGGGAAAAATGATTGTTGATTGCCTTCGTAAAAATCCTTCTTGCGTTGGAGGCGCCTTTCGCATTCAGACCATTCCCGAAGAAAATGTTCGATCCTGGGTCAATCCCATTCTTGCGTTGACCAACTTTCGATCATTGTACACGCGGTATCCTTATGGTGATCAGGCGATCTTTGCGAGAAAAACTGCCATGGATCACATTCAGGGTTTTCCAGATCAGTCGATGTTCGAAGATTACGAAGTCTCCAAACGACTATGGACACTAGGAAGTCTACAGATTTTTTCGCAAAGAGTTCGAGTTTCGGGAAGGCGTGTACAGCAGCGACCCTTCTTTTCGTTTTTTTTGTTTCATACCTTTCCTCTTTTGTATCGTATGGGAGTGTCCCCCGATCAGCTGTCTCGATGGTACAAACACATCCGCTGATCTTTTTGATGGCTACGAAGTTACAAGCCGTTTGCCGCAGAACGATCGTTCAAGCTCCAATCGTATTCAAAATATTCAGTATGAAACGAGACAAAGTCATTTCGTGATATACGAGGATCTTTCCAATAGTCGAATACATACGCAAGCACTGGATTTCCATGAACTTGACGACCTTGAGCTTGCTCGAAATCTTCTCGATACCATTGAAAGATTTTGGAGAGAATCACAAGCTCCTTGTCTTCTCTCACGCGAAATACGCTTCGTAGATTGATGAATTTTTGAGCTTGTCGTTCCAGTTGAGCCTCCAAATGGTCGGCATGGTAGGGGGTTTTGATCAACTCAGGGCAAGAGATGGATCCGCAGTTCAACGCAAAATGAACGCGAGGTTCATGAAATTCTTTTTGAAGTTCGGGTGCAATTTCTCTCTGCGAGGCTGGTACGGCTCTCAAAATACCATGTTCAATTTGGTCCAAACTGAGTTTGTATCCTGCGATGGAATGTTTTTTTGACCACACATTTCGGATTTGCCGAATGCTGTTGGAGGGATAGAACATAGTACTGAACCAACGAGATGGACAAACTCCACTGGGAATGGGGTAGCAGTTGATGATCGATTGAAGAACCAAGGCATTGTAACTGTTGATCCAAAATGCCATTTGATGATTCCGATCCCACGTGTTGAGATCATTGGGCAGAAGGGAAGAGAGACTTTCAATGAACTGGTCCAGTTCCTTTCGATCTGCTTTGAGAGATGTGTAGTCGATGCCTCCATACTTGACATGTTTTTCCAACACACGTTGGTATTGTTTGTACTGATGATCAAAAGCTGATGCGTAGCTTGAAGAAAGAAGAATGAAAAAAATGAAAATGATCTTAGGCTTCATGCTTTCCCTTTTTCACGATGATGGTCCACTGTTTCGATTTCACAGGCTGTACCGATAGCCTCATTCCTTTTTGTACCAGAGGCATATCGTCAAGAGATGGAGTTTGTTTGATGTCATGGAGTGTGACCGGCGTTGAAAAAATTTCCTCCAGTTGAATGTCCACGGCATACCAACGTGGATTGTCTTTGGAAGACTGCGGATCAAAGTAGGGAGAGGATGGTTCAAATTGAAGAGGATCTGGATATCCATCTTTGACGACCTTTGCGGTTCCGACTACGGCCATGGGTTTGGTTCGAGAGTGATAAAAAAGAACACCATCTCCTTTTTTGATATCATCACGAAGAAAGTTTCGGGCCTGATAATTTCGAACACCTTCCCAGCCGGTGGTTTTTTTTGGACTCTTTTCCAAATCAAAAATGGAAAACACATCAGGTTCGCTTTTCATGAGCCAATATCGTGGGGTCATGTCATCACCTCCATAGGAATCAAATCAATGGGAACGATAACATGATTCCTGAGCTCTGTACATGGATCGAAACTAGCGAAAAATCAAGGCTACACCCACCATGGCGCATACCAAGGCTACGATTTTTTTTCGTGTCAGAGGTTCGGCCAAAAAGGGAACAGCCAACAGAACTGTAAATACAGAACTGAGCTGAGTCAGCAAAGCCGCCACATTGGCTTTGGCAAACGTAAAGCTGGCGATCCACAGCACCATGGAAGGATACGATGCCAAAAAACAATTGGGAACGGCCAGTTTCCATATGGCCTGAGGTTTGAAAATGCTCCAGATTTTTTTTCGGTCGGATCGCAACATGGAAAAAGTCCCCAAGGCCACAAGACCCGCCAGAGTTCGAAGAGCAGTCACCCAAAACACAGAGTATTTCGGAAGCAAGGGTGTGACAATGACAATGCCCAAAGCCATCAACGCCATTGCACTAGAAGCCAGTCCCACTCCTTTGAGAAAGTCTGAGAGACCGATGGGGTGCTTTCGATGATCTTTAGAGGTTAAGGGAATGCTCAGCAAAATAAAAAATCCTCCCAGGGCGTCCATCCAGCTGATGTTTTGACCCAACAGAAGAAATGAGAAAAAAATCACGAACGGACTGTACAAGCATTCCATCAGAGCACTTCGACCGGCCCCCAAAATGTTGAGGCCTGCAAAAAAGAGTGTGTCCGCGACGGCAATCCCCAAGATTCCACTGATGCAAAACAATGCATAGTGTTGCCAAGGAGCGGTTGGAATCAGGGGAATTCCCAAGACTTTAAGAGTTGAAACCAAGCTGATGAAACCAATGACCAGTTTGAAAAGGTTCATGGAAATGGGCGGAATCCGATCCCCCATTTTTTTGAATCCAATGACGGTGATGGACCACAGCGATGCATTGAGAATCGCCATCAGGTGGCCAAAATACGGAAAAGGGGCGTCTGCCATCTGGCTGGACTAGTTGATCTTCAGGGGGATGTCAAAGAAAGAGTGGACACGAAGTCTAGGTGGAGCCTTGATTTTCGGACTCTTTTTTGAGCACATGAACTTTGGTGATCTTGGCTCCCGACAAATCACTGACGGAGATTTCATAATCTTCAATGTCGATTTTGTCTCCCAGGCGAGGAGCTCTTCCCAGGGCGTTGAACACCAATCCACCCATGGTGTCTCCCTTTTCGGTTTCGATCGTCCATCCGGACTCTCGATTGAAATCATGCACATGGGTTCGGCCAGATACAATGAATGCCGAATCAGAAATTCTTTGAATGGCGCTGAGTTCTTCTTTGTCGAATTCATCGCGGATTTCTCCGACGATTTCTTCCAAAATGTCTTCCTGAGCCACCATGCCCAAGGTGGTTCCAAATTCATCTTTGACAATCGCAATGTGAACAAAACTTCGCTGCATTTCTGCCAAAATGGCAAAAATAGGCCGACGTTCGGGAACTCTCAAAATGGGTTTGATGATTTCGCTCAGGTCTTCGGATTTTTGCTGAACAATTCGAATCAAATCTTTCAAATGCACGAGTCCCACACAATGATCCAGATCTCCATCATAGATGGGAACACGCGAATAGCGTTCGTGGATCAATTGTTCGAGCAGATCCGAGGCTTTGGTTTTTTTCTCACTGGAGAAAATCTCAGCGCGAGGAATCATGATTTCTTCCGCGGTCATCTCGGCCGCCCGGGCGGTAGACCCAATGATGGGAAGTGCAGATCCTTCACGCTTTTCTTCATGAGATCCCTCTCTCATTTGCCTGGCGAGGGTCAGCATGGATTCATAAGCGAGAACATTGTTTTCTTTGGGAACTCCCAAGACTTTTGTGATGACAGGATCCAGAATGCGGTTGAAAAGAAAATGGATGGGAGTGAGAAGTTTGTGAAACAAATACAAGGGTAGAGAAACCAGCTGTGCAATTCGTTGTGGGTATTTTACGGCCACAAATTTGGGAATGATTTCTGAGAAGAGCAAAATCACAATGGTCATCGTCGCCGTGGCCAAGGCTACACCGAGCTCGCTGCCGAAGTAATAGATGAACAACGCCGAAGCCGCCGCTGTCCCCAAAATGTTCACCACATTGTTTCCGATGAGGATGGTGACCAACAGTCTTGCTGAGGAACGAATGAGCTCCTTGGTTGCCGCCAAGGAAGGACGCATTTGCTTTTTGAGATCCTCTTCCAGTTGATGCTCGCTCACGCGCGAGAGGGCTGTCTCACTGCTGGAAAAAAAAGCAGAGATGATCACGCAGGCAAAAACAGTGATTGCGTAGGATAAAACTTCCATGACTTAGGAAAGCGGCTCCACATGCAAGTGCACAGAAGCCTTCGAAATACTCGGGTCGTAGTCCATGATATAGATTCACATTATATAAAGGTTTTCATCAAAATAGAAAGAGGAAAAGCGCGTTTTCGCTGATGCAAAAGGACAAATATTGCCCCTACGATACTCATTTCCCCAATCGACGCGGTAAAAAGTCATCCCAGCCGGGATCGCTCACATTGCCTGTGCAGTCCCCCATCCAGCCATTTCCACAATAGGCTTCCCACGGCTTCGAAGGCCATCCTTTGTATCGAGGGTTCCCAGCACGTGTTTTTAGGTACTCCTGTCGGGTAGCAATCGAAGGATGTTTGTTTGAGAGCCACGAGCGCAAATCTCGATACGAAATTGTGTGACTACGGTAGTACAGCAAATCAAACCAACCCTGGTCTAGACTTGCAGGTGTGGCACCCGTGCAATCTCCTGGCCATTGACCTTGAGAACAGTACACCCCATCCGCATCGTATGGCCAGTCACTGTGTAAACTGGACTCCACATAATATTTTTTGATGCTGGTGATAAACGAGTATTCTGGATCTTCAAGAGTTTTCTTGAGGTCTGCGTAGGAAAGATAGGGATTTTCTACGGTGCCGGGGAGAAGATCTTTCCAGCCGGGATCTTTTGCTCCGTCCTTGCATGTCCCTGGCCATTGGCGTTTGAGCTCATCTGCTCGTTTCTTACAATAAAAATATTGCGGGTCATTTGGCCAATCCTCATGATTTTTTGCTTCCTTTCGATACTGACCCGTATTGCTGATGTAAGAATAATTTTTTGCAAGCTCAGTTTTCAGTTCTTCATAGCTCAAATATTGCTTCAAATTGGGGAGAAGATCTTTCCAGCCGGGATCTTTTACTCCGTCCTTGCATGTCCCTGGCCACTGCCGAACAAGTTCTTCGCCTCTGCGTTCACAATAATACTGTTGGGGATTGCTTGGCCAGTCTTCATGATTTTTTGCCTCGATCCAGTATCTCCTCACAGTTGTGAGTTTTGCGGCAAATTTTTCCGCAATGACGGATTTTAGCTTTTCGTAGGTAAGAAAACGATGTTTCCATTTCGGCAAAAAATTCGGCCAACCTTCGTCTTTGATGGTTCCTGAGCAATCTCCCTTCCATCCTTTTCCACAATACGTGCTATAGGGAGCGATTGGCCAGTCATCGTGATTGGAAGATTCTGTCTCGTAGCTTAAAATTGTATCGATTGTTTTGTACTCCTTGGCCATGAGATCTTTGAGTTCGTTGTACGGAAGATGTTTGGGTGGATCTTTTTTGTTTGGCAAAAAGTCAATCCATGCAGGGTTGTCTGTTTTTCCATGCTTGGGACCCTTCCATCCTTTTTTCCAATAGGTGTACCACGGATTTGTCGACCAACGCGGTTGCTTGAGAGATTCCTGATAGTATTTGTGAGGCGTATCAATGGTGGCGTACTTGCGCTTCATCAGGTCTCGTAGCTCGGCGTACCTCATAAAACGTTCAGTATCCAAGTCGAAGAGATTTTCCCAGCTGGTCCATTGCTCCTGTGGATTTGCAGCTTGGTAACCAGGACCACCAAGACCATAAAAAATTTCTGGATCCATGGGCCATGTTGTTTCAGGGTTGTTCAGCAAATATTGTTGATAGATTTCCTTCAGCAGTTGATCAAATTCAATGTAGGCAATGGCTTTGAGTCGGTTGCCGATTTCAATGCGGAGCTGAGTGAGTGTAATCGTTTCTGATTCTTCCTTTTTATCATCTTTTTTGCCAAAGAGATTTTCCCAGCTGATCCACTGCTCTTTTGGTTGATTTTCCGCAAAACCCAATCCACCAGGTGCATAATAGCTGGATGGATCCAGTGGCCATCCAGCAGGCCGCTCATTCAGCCACTGTTGGTTGTACAGTTCTTTGAGTTCCTCTTTCCAGCTTACAGCTCTTTCACCAAGTTGGGCAGTAACTTGGTTTCTCAGGTTTTCAAGCGACAGAAGAGATTTTCTTTTTCCCAATAAACGTTGTGCCATATTCATGATTTCAGCTGGATCCGTGATGGTTTGCACACCCTCGATGGCATCAAATGCTTGGCGATATTTTGTGGGCGCGATCTCAGGTTTTGGGTACGTACGAAACCCGCTGTGTGCATGTGCTTGGGTGAGAATGTGAGGGAATATACTTTGCATGACCGCTCCGTTGGTCTCATCTACGGGATTCGCAAAAACAAAGTCTACAATGGTCACTCTTTTGAGCGGGTCGAGTTCATTCCATCGAACTCCTCTTCCACCGCGTTGTTCGATATCCATTCTGTTCTTGGTTGGACCAGCCAGAAAAACAAAATCCAAATCTTTCACATTCAGTCCTTCGGCAAAAAGACTATCATTGAAAAGAATTTTGATGTTTCCATTTGGATTTCTAAAATCTTTTAAAATATCTGCTCTTTTGTTGTAGGTCATAGAAAGAAACTCAGGTTGTATTCCAAGCGTTCTTGCTCTTTCTATTTCTTTTCTTGTGATCAGCTTGTTGTTTCGAATGGCTCCTACCCATGCAGCCAAAGGTGGATCTTGGGGGTAAAGTTGATTTGTGAGATGGGCCATCAGGTATGCAGCCGTCACTCCCGAAGAAAAAACGACGCCTTTGTGGTTGCCCACCTCAAAAAGTTGACCATACGTTTTGATCACGGCTTCAAGGGCTTCTTGACTCTCCATGACTTCCTGAAGTTTGCTGGTATTGAATCCTCTTGTTGTATCGATCGGGTCATTTTTTTTCAGTTGTGCGAGGGCGTGGGATAGATTGATTCCAGGAACATACTGAATCACCGATTCTACAGAGGAGAGCATCCCTCTATAGTGTTCGATCGCAGGGAGCAAGTTGATCGAATCAATTTCCGTTGGCAACATGTCAATGACATTTCTTCCGTCGTCATGAACAGCGGTTGCCGTAAATCCCATCACAAGGTGGTTTGTCCAATTTTGGCTGAAGTAATCTGAGCGTTTTCCTGCGATGGATACGACCTTATGTACTTCATCCAAAATGAGTATTTGATAGTCACTTGGGGGGAAGTTTTGTGGACCTTTTGTAATGGAGCTGTAGGTAGTGATTGTAATTCGTTGGCTTAAGTCTTTTTCCTTTCCATAGTACATCCCTACACTCAATTCTCCAGGGGGCACAAAGGTTTCAAATTCGTCGTTGATTTGTTGAACAAGATCCGGTTTTTCCGTGACAATCAATGCTCTCGCAGAGCTATTTCGCAACAGACCTCGAATCGCTTGAACAAACAAAAATGTTTTTCCTGATCCCGTCGGAAGTTTTACAAAACCTCCTTGAGTATCGCATCGATTGAGATAGCGAACCATTTTGTCAAAAACTCTCGGCTGGGCTCCTCGCAAGGGGTAAAGATACAAATTCGGATGTAACATGTCAGGTGTGAGCGTAGATAAGATTTCGTAGTATTCATTCAACGAATCGAGCTCCTGCTCGAAGGGACACTCATCCTCATCTTCTTGGTCTTCATTCTCTTTTGAATCATCTTGATCGTCTTCGTGCTCCTTATCTGAGTCGTTGTCTTGATCTGGTTCTGTGCTTGGGTCACCTTCAAGCGTCCATTTGAGGAGTTCTTTGGCCAAATCCAATACTTCGGGAAGGATCACTACGAAAATCGTGCCGATCGCGAGAATTTGGCCGATGGTTGTTTGAAGAAAACTCAGGGAAAGAGCGGTTGCCTCTGAAACAACCACTTGAATTTCTACCAACATGCCTCCTACAGCGAAAAGGCTCTGATACATTGTCGCAAGATCAGCTTGTTGTATGCTGGTCCAATCCAAAGGAAGTTCAGGAGGTATCCATTCTACGATTTCGGTGAGATTCTTCGAGAGTTCATCATAGCGAAGAAGATCTTCGAAGTGTAAATCTAGCAATTCTGTTTCTCGTTGCCAGAGGATTTCCCACTCATCCATCGATGTTAGCCAATCCTGCATTTTTTGATTTTCGGTCAGAGCTTCTTTGAATTTTTTCCATTCGATTCGATATTCATTGGCCTCTTGGAGTTGTCGATTGGAAGATAAAACCTGGTTGACCAAAGATTGTTGAGCTCTCATCATGTCGCGCGAGTATTGCAGCAGACTTTGAAGTTTTCCTGGATCCAGCTCATGGATTCCAGGCATCGAGGATGGATCGGGTGCATGTGGAGCCATCGGAATGACAGATGCTTCTATTTTTTCTGATTGGATCGAAGGCTTTAGCTGCTCAACAAAGGAAGAAAAACTATGTGAACGTTCGAATATTTCAGAGAGAAAAATGTATTGATGATAGTCTGGGAAAGGAATGGCTGTGTGTATTGCAGGGATTGTGTAAGAGTTGTTTTGTAAATCATCCAAAAGTTTTTTGTTTTGTTGAATGCAAGTTTTTGTTTTTTTTTCCACATCGTGAAGCCAATTTTCTCTTAGCGCAGTGATTGATTCATCAATTTGATCTGAGGAAATTTCAACCATAGATGGATTTATGGAATCGAGTGCGGCGAGTATAGATTTTCTTTCCTTCTCCATGTCCTTTTGACAATTGATTTGAAGATCTCTCAAAGAAGAAAGATTGGGTAAGATGTTAGACCAGTGGAGAAGTCTGTTCTGCTCGGTGATTGAAGTTATTCTTTCCTGCAACTGTCTTTTCAGAAGATCAGAAATTTCATTTGAGTTGAATCTTGCATCCAATTCAAATGAGAAATCTTTTTTCTCCTTTTCATAAAAATCAATCGCAGCTTTTTTTTCATCAAAATAATCTCTGGGAATGTTGTGGGCATCTTCTAGGTAGACAATCCACTCTTGCCCAAACAGACCCTCCATCGTGAGATCAAAGGCATTGAGTTTTTTGGGCAATTGAAAAAAAACTGAATTCAAGTCATATACATTATCCATATTGAGATCTGAGATGATTCGCTCTGAGAGCTCGTTCATTTTTTGCGCGGGATCAAAACGGATCGAAACATAGGAGCTCCATCTTTCTTCGTATCTCTGTGAGGATTGGGATGTGATTTGGTCATGCAAATATTCCCCAACTTTTTCGAGCAGGCACAGGCACTGTTCGTGTTGTTGATCAAACGTTAGATTCAATAGAAGAGCATGAATGTTATTTCCTGCTTCGCCAAGCCAATTTTTTCGCTCTGGTCCAACAAGCAAGGAGAGAAAGTGTTGATGGATGTGTTTTGCGAGTTCAAACATGTTTCGAAAATGTGAAAGTTCAGGATGAGTTTCTTTGATAAGATTGGGAACTTGTTCCAAAGGAAGAAGAACTTCCATTCGTTTCATGCTTTCGAAATAATTTTTTTCCATGGAACTAAGTACTTCGTACAAATATTCCAATGCTTGCAGGTCTCGCAGTAATTTTTCCTTGGTCCAGGCATCCATGTCATTGTGGAAACGAAAGAGCTGGTCATAGCTCCAAATCTGAACCATGGCTCCGTGAAGTGTCCAAATCCCCATGAGCATTCTTGCTGCGGGCTGAGTGTCGAGTTTGGAAAGGTTTTTGGTCGGATCGGGGACGCAAACAGGATCACCTGACGCGAGGGATTTTGTTGGAGCTGTAAGACAACCAACCAACAAGAATAGACTAAAGATAGATCTGATGCCCATGGGCAACATAGATAGTATTTCCCCTCAAAGCTGGGTCAATACAGTATTTAGATGCAAGATGTCAATATAAAAAATAAGCTTTACCCAGGGATGGTCAAGGGTAAGAAGGGATTCCGAAGATATAGGTTTTCCGCGCGGTCATAAAAAGTTCCCTAGAAAAAGCAAACCAGACGCCCCTTAGGATACTATTTGGAGCGTCTAGCTTGGTAGAATCGGTTGGTTTAGTTGCTGCAGTAGGATTTCCAGCCGGAGTAGGTTTGAGTGACTCCCGCGCCACTGTTTCCACTCAAAAAGGTTCTTGTCAGGGGATTTCCATCGCTGTCTCGAGTGATCTGCTCTGAGTCAGTGCTGGAGAGCGAAGTTCCTGTGAAAGATTTTGATTCATAGGATATTTCTAGATTTTGATCGTCGTGTGTCCAAGTATCTTCAGTGGAAAAATCGATGGTTCCATTGGCGTCTTGGTCTTCACCCGAGTTTCGTTTGGTGAGATTGCCTTTGGGGTCAAAAGATTTTGAGGAGGTTGAAATGCTATCCACAGTTCCGTCTCCATTTGAGTCAGATTTGAGGATCGACGATATCATTCGGTTTCTCAGGTCAAACTCTCGGGTGTAAAACGTACTCTGTGAAAGCGTGATCCCATTGGTGTACTCTTTGAAATTCTCTGAGAGTTGATTTTTCCTTGCATCATAGGTGTAGGTGTAGAGTTCTTTGTAGTCGACGCTTCCGTTGTTGTCGCTATCGCTTTCATGCAATTTGGAGAGTCGATTGCCGTTGGCATCATAGGAGTAGGTATACGTGCTGCGCCATTCAAAGGTTCCATCAAAATTGTTGTCAACCAGGGTGTCTTCCATCAAAAGATTTCCTATTGTGTTGTACGTGTAGGTTGTGAGAGCTTGAAAATTGTAGGTTCCATTGGCGTTGTTATCTTTTTTGTATTCGTATGAAATTTTCTCACCTTTGGCATTGTAGGTGAAGATTTCAATGTTGGTGTTGTCAAAAGTACCATTCGCATCGAGGTCGTTTTTTCTCTCACTGGTTTCAATCTGTCCGTTTGCATTGTACGTGTAGGTTGTAAGGGACTTGGAATCGGAGGTTCCATTGCCATCTTTGTCATGACTAAAGGTTTGGGAGGTTCGTTGGTTGGTGGAATTGTACGTATAGACAGTTACTTTTTTCTGTTCCAAGTTTCCATCAGCATTGGAATCCAGCTCATAGGTTTCGTTCAAAAGATTGCCCTGAACATCATAAGTGTTTGTCGTCGTTTGTTTGTAGTCGATGATGTTGTCCAGATTGTTGTCGATGGTAGTAATCTTGGATGTTACTTGTCCAGAAGAGTTGTAGTTGAAGTTGTCTGAATATTTGTGGTCTGGAATTCCATTCGAATCGGTATCCGTGATTCTTTCATACAAAAGAGTTTTTCCTTGGGAATTGTATACGTAAGAATATTGGTTATTGTTAAAAGTTGTCAGATCGTACTTAAACGCGCACTGACCCGACAAAAAAGCCACGTTCATGGTTTTTTTGTACACCTGCGCTCCATTTTTCATGGCCACAGTGAACGAAAAATTTTCCTGAGGTTGGTTGCTTGCGCTTTTTCCGGCCAAGGCAAATTCTACTTCCGAGGGAGAGATTACCTTTGCATAGAGGAAATAATCTTTGGTCGAATCTCCTACCACTTCAAAATCTTCTCCATAGGTAAGGTAGGTTTTGCTGGCGTCAACGCTGTAGGCTTTGAGTTGAACCCGAATCGTGTTTTCGATGCGGCCATCATTGATGGAAGATTCCACAAAAGTGTCGGTGGAAAAAGAAAGGGCATCTCCTGACCGACTTTTGCTTCCCCCACATGCGGTGAGTTGTAGCAGTGCCATTGCGAGAGAGATGGGTCCCACAAAGGCCATTCCAATCGATCGTTTTGTCTGTTTCATAACATTTTCCTCGTTCCATACTTCCATGTTCATCATCGTAGCTTCTTGTTGAGCAAGATTGGTGCCATGAGGGTCATAAAAGAAAATCAATGATTATGATAGGTTAAAAGACTACTAGGATGGAATACGGAACCATGGGCTGTGACACGAAGTAGAACCTGAGCCATTTTTCAGCGTTTGGGAGATGGACCAGCTATCTGCGACCCTTTCCGTTGGCTGGAATATATGCCGTTGGCAGGGAGGGGGCCATGGAGCCGAAGGCGACCAAAAAAAGGGACGAACCTTGGGTTCGAATCCCGAACGACCGTTTGTCTGCCTGTGGGTGCCTGAATAGCATTTGAAAGGGTAAGTTTTTTGGTGGTCGAGGCCGGGAGGAGTGGAAAACCGGAGGTGTACCCAATGGTACATTGAGGATTTTCCATGACGACCAACGAAGAGGATCAAAAAAATCACCCTTTCCGTTGGCTGGAATACGTATCGTTGGCGGAGAGGGGGGGATTCGAACCCCCGGTACCACTTTCGCAGTACGACGAGTTAGCAACCCGCTGCCTTCAGCCACTCAGCCACCTCTCCATTTTGCACAGGACTGAAAGAAAATCTGGATTACTAAACTCTGCCCAAAAGGGCAAGTGATTCAATCAATAGAGTCGCTGCGTGTGTCCCCAAATGATCATTGATTCAAAATGAATAAATTCTCACTATAGTAGGAATTTTTCTTGTGAAGGAGGTTTTTGTATATCATTCTCACTATAGTGAGAATGATATTGCTTTTCACTGTTTTTTCATGATATTCTCACTATAGTGAGAATAAATACCATCAACATCAAAGATGATCAGCATTTGGGCCACACGATCAGAGATCGAAGAAAGACTCTGCAATTGACTCAAAAAGACGTAGCCACATATTGCCAACTTTCCGTCAATGGTTTGAGCCAAATCGAACTCGGAAACAAAAGCATTCGTCTAGGGACCTTGCTAAAACTTTCCAAAATGTTGGGTTTTGAGGTCTGTCTCTCCATGGAAAATATTACTTCATGAAAACACTCGTCGTCTATTATCTAGACCAAAAAGTTGGTGAACTCATGCTTGACCAAGAAGGTCTATACTCTTTTCAATATGTCCAAAGTTGGCTTGAGAAAGATTCTTCATTCGAGTTAAGTTTTTCAATGCCATTGCAATCGGAACCATTTGGACACAAAAAAACCCTCGCTTTTTTCGAAAATCTCCTGCCAGAAGGAGACATCTTACGAGATCTTGAGCGATCACAACACATCAAAGGTGCGTATTCCTTTCTTCGAAATTTTGGAGAAGACTGTGCAGGGGCTTTTCAAATTTTACCTTCATCAACGCCACCTCAAAAAAATCTCCCATCTGATCTGATTGAAATCGATCTTGAAAAAATTTATCAAGCGATTGATGACAAAATGCCTATTGCGGAACTGGTTGCAGAAAACCATCCCGGATATTTGTCGATTGCGGGGGCCCAAGACAAATTTCCCTGTATTTACAAAGATCACAAAATTTATCTTCCTCGAGACTCCACTCCCACAACTCATATCCTCAAAGCACCGATTTGGAGGCATGGTGTGAGAGATTCGGTTTACAATGAATATGCCTGTATGCGCTTGGCTAGTGCCTTGGGTCTAAGGGTTGCAAAGTCTTTTGTTATTGAAGGGGATCATCCCTTATATATGTGTGAGAGATTTGATAGGGTGAAAGATGAGCAAAATCGGTGGACAAGAATTCATCAAGAAGATCTTTGCCAAGCTCAAGGTGTTTTATCTAAGAACAAATACGAGGAGGAAGAAGGCCCAACACTTTCGGACAACTATCATTTCTTGATGAAGCATATTAGCATTCAACATCGATTTGAGGCCTTGGAGCAATTTCAATATTGGATTGCATTCAATCTGCTTATTGGAAACAATGATTCTCATTCAAAAAACCTTTCCATTTTGCACATTACGAAGGACCAATGTCGCTTGGCACCGTTTTATGATCTCTTGTCCACGGTCATTTATCCAAAACTCAAAAGCACTTTTGCTTTTCGCATTGGCGGTCGAAATGAATTTTCAAAAATTGGAAAAAACCAAATTGATATGATGGAACAGAGTTTTCAGGTCAAACAAGATTCTTTTTCACAAAAATTGCAGGAGATGATTGGTGAGATTGAAGAAAAATCTGCAGATTATTTTGGACAACTTACGGATCAATTTCCAAAGGTGAAGGTTTTTGCAAAAATCCAAAATGTCTTAGAAGATCGCATCAAGAGCCTGCGTCTGCAAAAAGCCATCAATTGATTGCGGTGCTAGGGCATCTTTTGGGGCAAAGGTACATGGCACCACAAGGGTTGACGTTGAATCAAATTTATAGGATACATCCAAACACGATTTGAAAAAGAGTCCTCGGGCTTACATAACAAAAAGCAGACTCTAGAATGTATACCGCTGGGTCTTTGCAACAAATGACTCCCAATCCCGTCAGGTCCGAAAGGAAGCAGCGGCACGGAGCCCTCTTTGGGTGCCAAAGACCCGGCGTTATAGATTCTAGAGGAACTCAAAGACCTTTGGTGGGAAGTGTAGGAAACCTGTGCAAAATTACGTTGTTCTAGCCAGAAGATATCGCCCTCAGCAGCTTTCCGATTTGGTGGGCCAGCAGGCCGTGACCAAAACCCTGGCCAATGCCATCGCCTTGGGACGAGTGCCTCACGCCATGGTCTTCACGGGTACGCGCGGCGTTGGAAAAACCACGGCCGCTCGAATCATGGCCAAAGCCCTCAACTGTGAAAAAGGTCCAACGGCCAGCCCTTGTGGCGTATGTTCCAATTGCGTAGAGGTGACCTCTGCCTCCAGCGTGGATGTTCTTGAGATCGATGGAGCTTCCAATACTTCGGTGGACGATGTTCGACAACTGATTGAAAACGTGCAGTACGCGCCATCCAAATCCCGATACAAAATTTACATCATCGACGAAGTTCACATGCTTTCGACCAGCGCGTTCAATGCTCTGCTCAAAACCTTGGAAGAGCCTCCTTCGGGCGTGTTTTTTCTTTTTGCCACCACAGAAGTTCACAAAATTCCGGAAACCATTCTTTCCCGATGCAGTCGATTTGATTTTCGTCACATTTCCGAAACACAGATTTTTGAATATCTCAAAGAGATCATGAAAAAAGAAAACCTTGAGGTCGACGATGAAGCTCTGCGAATCGTTGCCAAGCAAGGAGATGGAAGTTTGCGAGATGCCCTCTCGATGTTGGATCAAGTGATTGCGTTTTCCGAAGGGAAAATTACAGGTCAGCAGGTTGCAGAGAGCCTGGGGCTTACCGATCGAGCGCTGATTGTTCAAAGCATTGAGAGTTTTGTGAACTATGATGCTACGGAGGCATTGCAGATTTTGTCCAAGGTGTTTAGCAAAGGATTTGACGTTAAAAATTATCTTCTTGAGGTGCTCGAAAAAATCCGTCACATGCTCCTGCTCAAAGCGGGGGTCTCCTCGGATTTGATTGCCATGAGTGAAGAAGAGCTTGCATGGCTGCGTGAAAAGGCGCAGGCATCTTCGGAGAGTGAGCTTGAGAGATGGTTTGATCTTCTCAAAAATGCCATCAGCTGGATGGGGCGGGTTGAATTTCCGCGATATCTTCTCGAAGTCACCTTCATTCGTATGACACGAAAACTTCATGATCTGCCCATCACCGATCTTTTGGATCGCTTGGAACAATTGGAGAAAAAAATATCAACAGGAACCTTTGATCGAGGCACCTCACCCGCAGTATCTCCCAGTCGATCTTCCAGCGGTGTGGTTCCAACGACCTCAACATCACATCAGCCAACATCCACCCAACCAGCCGCTTCCACCAGCTCAGGGGCTTTTTCTTGGGATGGTGTGGTAGATCAAATCAAAAAAGAAAAACCAGGCACCGCCGCAATTTTGGTGCAAGGCAAGGTTCTCGAAAGCAGTTCGACCAAAATCACGTTGGAATACGAGGCGCAGTCTTTTTATTATACGCGAGCCAGTGAGAGAGAATTTGGATTGTATGTGACGTCCACGGCCCAAAAACTGTTTGGATGTGAGCCTTTGGTTGAGATCAAATCCCGTGATGGACAAGCCCAGAAGGCAGATCAAGATGCGGAAAAAAAGAAGCAGCAGGAAAAAGCAGCTCTCAAGGATCCCATGCTTGAAAAAGCGGTGACCTTGTTCGGGGCGACGGTTGAAGAAGTCAGGTCGATAGAAGAATGAGCTATCAAGGCCCAAAATCTTTTCGTGAAGCTGTATCCGCTTTATCCAAACTTCCAGGGGTAGGAGAAAAAACAGCTCAGCGATTGATTTTTCATCTCATGAAAGGTGAAAAAGAAAAAATCTCCTTGCTCACCCAGGCGCTCACACAGCTCAAGCAAAACGTTCGCTTGTGCGCGAAATGTTTTGGATACACCGATCATGAATTGTGTCCCATTTGTGTGGACGAAAAACGCAATCATTCTCTGATTTGCATTGTGGAAGAACCTTCCGATGTATTTGCCATTGAACGCAGCGGACACTATCGAGGAGGATATCATGTCCTCCATGGAGCGCTGGCTCCGCTCGATGGAATTGGTCCCAGCCAACTCAAAATCAGCGAGCTCTATGCACGATTGGATCTTGCACCTGTCAAAGAAGTTTTGCTCGCCACAAATCCAAGTGTGGAAGGGGATGCAACTGCACTCTATTTGGCCAAGGGCCTTCGTGAGCGGGAAATTCCTGTGAGCCGCCTGGCCATGGGACTCCCCATGGGAGCCAGCCTCGAATACGCAGATCATGTCACGCTGGCAAGAGCCATCGAAGAGAGACGAGATTTTTCCGTTCGGTAGATGTTTTTTTGAATGGGTTCTTCGTATTGCAATTTTTTTTTAAACTTTATATCCATCGAACGATGAAAGACATGATGTTCGGTTTGTTGCTTGTGTTGTTGATTTCCCCCTTGGCTCACGCCCAGTCGCGTTCCTACAGCTATGAAGTCTGCAAAGACTTGCGTAGAGCTCATCGCTATATGCAAAAAGAAGGTACACATTTGCCAGGTGGAATTAGTATATCCTATCGCGATCGCAATGGTCATTTGGTGAGGATGCGTCAGGGTGGGGTAGCGAGGCTCTTGCTGATGGGAGATCTTTTGTATATGGATGTGACAATGAGTGAAGAGGAGGTGGATCTCGTCGACGACATCATTTTCTACCTCAAGATCAAGCACGGACCAGCATTGCCAGTATCCTATGTTCCGGGCTCACCTTTTTCAGGTTTGCAAGGCTATGCACACTCCATCGACGATATTTCTCAGATGACGATCGTGGATTTTCGCAAAATACTATTATCGGTCATTCTTGCAAAATGCACAGAGGAAAATTGATTCCTGGCCGTCCAAGCTCCTTGAATCTTTGATGGTTTTCGGCTCTCAGAATCAGCTCTTGCTTTACCTTCCCGTCAAAGATTGATACAACCAAAATTGATGCCAAACACGCAGATGATCATGTACGAAGAGGAGTATCAGAAGATCTCAATGATCTTGAATGAACTCTGCAGTGCAGCCAGCAGCAAAGCCTGCTATCTCGTGGACCAAAATGGCCAGCTGATCGCCCAAGCGGGGCAAACCCAAAACATTGATGCCACCAGTTTGGCTTCTCTGACAGCCGGGAGCATTGCGGCCACCAGCGGCCTTGCCAAGCTGTTGGGGGAGGAGCACTTTTCTGTTCTTTTCCATGAGGGAAAAGATCAACATATTCATTTGACCAGCGTCGGCGGACAAATTATTCTAGTGGTGATTTTTGATCAGAGATCGACCATCGGGTTGGTTCGTTTGCGAGTCAAAAAATATTCCGAGCAACTTGCTCAGGTCTTTCACATCTTGGAGGAGAAGGCGTCCACATCGTCGCATTCTTCCACCTTTCGTGAAATCACCGATGATGATATCGACAGCCTGTTTCAAGAAGATTTGGATCAATTGTTTAGAGAGTCATAAAAAAGAGCATGTCATTCATCAACTACTCATCGCGTGAAATCAACTGCAAGATCGTTTACTACGGTCCTGGACTCTGTGGAAAAACCACCAATCTGCAATTCATCTACAATCGCACCAAACCAGAGGCCAAAGGCAAGATGATCTCCTTGGCCACTGAAACTGAGCGAACCCTCTTTTTTGATTTTCTTCCCTTGTCGTTGGGGGACATCCGGGGGTTTAAGACCCGGTTTCACCTGTATACGGTGCCTGGACAAGTGTTTTACGATGCCAGCCGAAAACTCATTCTCAAAGGGGTTGATGGCGTGGTTTTTGTGGCGGACTCTCAGCGGGAAAGAGAAGAAGCCAACCTGGAATCTTTGGACAACCTCAAACACAATCTCAAAGAGCAAGGCACCAGTCTGGACAAAGTCCCTCATGTGATCCAGTACAACAAACGAGATTTGCCCAATGTATTGTCTGTCAATGAGCTGAGAAAAACACTCAATCCCAACCAAGTTCCTGACTTTGAAGCTGTCGCAAGCCAAGGGCAGGGTGTGTTTGAAACCCTCAAAACCATCGCCAAATTGGTGCTCGTTGAGCTCCGTTCTTCGAAGTAGTCGGTCGCCATCCGATTTTCTCCCTCAATGTATTAAAAATACAAATAAATTCAATGGTTTGTATCTTGTGCGCGTGCTCAATCTTGTTCGGGCTGTGACGCTGGTTCCGTGACAGCAAGCTTCGCTGTGATTAGGTCTTGATTTTTTTTGCCATCCAGGTAGGTATCGCACCTATCGAATAACCTCGCTTTTTGCCCATGGTGGGAAAAAAGCTGTCAACCCAGGAGGAGCCATGTTACGAAATTACGACACCGTCGTGATCTTTAAAGCCGATGCCACAGATGAGTACATCGGAAAAATCACCAGCAAATTGGAAAAAGTCTTGAAAGCCAAACCAGGCAAAATCAATGACAAAAAAGATTGGGGAAACAAAACCCTCGCCTACGAAATCAAAAAAGAAAAACAAGGAAGATACATTTTTTGGAACTATACCCAAGAGCCTTCCATTGTTGAAAAAGTCGAAAAAGTTCTTCGCTACGAAGAAGAGCTGTTGCGATATTCTACGATTGTGCAGTCCGAAGCTACGATCAAAGTTTCTCGTGCTCTTCGCAACGACAAAGATGATGACAACCTTGTCGTCACCTACAAAGAACCTTTGACCTTGACCAAGTTCATCACGGAAAGAGGAAAAATCGTACCTCGACGTGTTTCTGGCGTAAACGCCGTAGCACAACGTAGAATTTCTCGGGAAATCAAAAGAGCTCGTCAATTGGCATTGATGAGCTTCATTTCGAATTTTCCATACCACACCAGCAGCCCCAGCAAAGAAGCTTAAGGGATAGGATAGGGAGTTTGCCATGAAAGTGATTGTCATCAAATCAACCAACAATGTGGGTATGGTCGGCGACATCGTCGATGTGAAGCCCGGCTTTGCCAGAAATTTTTTGTTTCCTGAGCAAAGAGCCGTACACGCAGATGCAAAAAACGTAAAAAGATTCGCTCACCAGAAAAAAATGCTGGAGAAACGAGTAGAACGAGCACGTGAAGAATCCAAATCTTTGAAAGAAAAGATTGATGGAAAAGAAATCACGATTGTTCGCAAATCTGCTGTGAGCAAAAAACTTTTTGGTTCGGTCACCAGTTTGGACATTCAAAAAGAATTGGCCCAAGCCTATGGACACGACATCAACCGCAAAAGCATTGGGCTTTCTGAACCCATCAAACAAGTTGGACAGTACAATGTTGTTCTCAAACTTGATGGTGGTCTTACCGCAACCATCAAAGTCAATGTAGAAGCTGACTCAACGGAAGCTGATGAAATTGCAGCTCAGATTGCACAAGCCAATGAACGAGAAAACCGTCAGGCCCGTGCACAAGCTCAAACAGAAGAAGCTTCCGCGGAAACCGCGCAAGAGGTAACGGAATAGAAAATGTCAGAGTTCCAAGGACAGAGACTTCCGCCTCAGAACATTGAGGCAGAACAATCTGTCCTTGGAGCCATGCTGCTTGACAACGAAGCAGGTTTTGAGGTGATGGAGATTCTCCATGAAGGAGATTTTTATCGTCCCCACCATCAAAAGATTTTTGCGTCTATCATAGCGCTGATTCAAAAAGACGAACCTGCAGATTTGATTACCTTGACCAACGCGCTCAAGGGAACCAACGAATTGGAAAAAATTGGAGGAGTCTCGTACCTCGCCAAGCTGGTTGAAACGGTCCCCACCTCAGCCAATGTTTTGCATTATGCGAAGATTGTTCGAGACAAAGCCGTTCTTCGAAGTGTGATTCATGCGGCGTCTGAAATTCAAGCTTCTGGATACCAGGGAGCAGAGAGCATCGATGATTTTTTGGATGAAGCTGAGCAAATCATTTTCAAAGTTTCTGAAAATCGTCAATCGGGTGCTTTGACACCTATTTCTCAAGTGGTCAAAGATTCATTTCGACAAATTGAAAAAAATTATGAACGCAAAGAACTGATCACAGGTTTGGCTTCGGGGTTTCATGATTTGGACAAAATGACATCAGGATTGCAGCCTTCGGATTTGATCATCATAGCCGGACGACCTTCGATGGGAAAAACGTCCTTTTGTTTGAACATCGCTCAACATGTGGCCATCGCCGAGAAAAAAACGGTTGCACTGTTTTCTTTGGAGATGTCTAGAGAGCAGTTGGTGACTCGTTTGCTTTGTTCCGAAGCTCGGGTGGATTCATCCAAGTTGAGATCGGGATTCATCAGCGAAGAAGAATGGATGAAACTCACCGATTCAGCAGGGAGACTGTCAGATTCGCAAATCTACATTGACGATACCCCTCAGGCATCGGTATTTGATATGCGTGCCAAAGCCAGAAGACTCAAGGCTTCGAAAGGTTTGGGTCTCATCATTGTAGACTATTTGCAGCTCATGAGTTCGCGAGGTCGGGTAGAGTCTCGTGAGCGAGAAATTTCTGAGATTTCACGTTCACTCAAGGCCTTGGCCAAAGAACTCAATGTTCCGGTGATTGCTTTGTCTCAGCTCAATCGTGGGGTGGAATCTCGCCAAGACAAGCGTCCCATGCTTTCGGATCTTCGAGAGTCTGGAGCCATTGAGCAAGATGCTGATATTGTCGGATTCATTTATCGGGACGAAGTGTACAACAAGGAAACCCCTGATGTGGGCATTGCAGAATTCAATGTTGTCAAACACAGAAATGGCCCCATTGGAATGGTTCGCTTGAGTTTTCAACACGCCTTTACACGCTTCGAGAATCTTTCACTCGAATATTCAGACGCGGCTTGATCCAAAAAAAGGTAGCCTCTTCCCGTTTATTGGGACTGGCTTTTTCGTTCGTGTTGGTCGGGTGTGCTTTGGGGATCCAGTTTTTCAAAGAAATCTTTGAGTTTTTTCAGCAGCACATCGTTGTCGCGTTCTCCAAAAAGTTCTTTGCGAAATTTTGCGGCTCCACTTAGACCATGAGTATACCAGACAATGTGTTTTCGGAATGTGAGCATGGCACGATCTCGATGTTCGTAGAAAGACAAATGATCGTCCAAATGGTCAAAAAGAGTTTGATAAATGTTTTCAACCGTGGGGATGGTTTGAGAAAAAAGCCACGGATTGCCCAGTACTCCCCGTGCCATCATTACTCCGTCAGCTTGGGTCTGATCAAACATGTCTTCCACATCTTCAGGAAAAAATACATCCCCATTTCCCACGACGGGGATAGAAAGATGTTTTTTGAGTTGAGCAATCAAATCCCAGTTGGCATGCCCCGAAAACTTTTGAGCACGTGTTCGTGCGTGGACAGATACCAGAGCCACGCCGGCTTCTTCCAACAAGGCCCCCATGTCCAAATAGTTTTTCATGCTTTCATTCCATCCGGCTCGAATCTTGGCCGTGATGGGAATGGACACTTCCTTTTTCATGGCTTTGACAATCTCGGCTGCGAGCGAAGGTTTTTGGAGTAGTGCGGATCCGGAACCATTGGCCACAACACTTTTTGCCGGACAGCCCATGTTGATGTCGATGAAGGAAGCTCCCATGGATTGAACCTTCTTTGCGGCTTCGGCCATGATGTCGGGTTTGCACCCAGCAAGCTGAAAACCAACGGGATGCTCTTGTTCTGTCATGCAGGAGGTTTCCTGCATACGACGACTTTCAAAACCTCGTAGCAATCCTTCTGCATGAATCATTTGCGTGCAGGTGATTCCACAGCCATGCTTACGGATCAGTTTTCGAAAGGGAACATCCGTAATCCCTTCCATCGGGCCCATAAATAGGGCTCGATCATAGTGGAGGTCTCCAATGCGTATGCCAGGTATTTTGCTCATGATGTTTCGCAAAAGGCCTTGTAACCGATGATGAGTTTGCTTTCAAGCCTCAAGCGCAGATCTTTTTTTGGAGGCTTTCGAGCGGGAGGCTGAGGCCAGGGTGACGGCTGTGACGGTCTTTGCACCATGTTGAAAGAGGCAAAGTGCTGCATGGCGAAGTGTAGAGCCTGTGGTCATGACATCGTCCAAGACCAGCACATTTTTCCCCTCATAGGATTGGGTGCAGTAAAAGAGATCCTTTGTGTTTTGAACTCTCTTCGCATGAGAAAGAGAGCTTTGACGTGGAACCCGTCGTTTTTTCTTCAGACCCCTAGGATCCAAGGGTATCTTTTGGGTACGGTGGAGACTGTGAGCCAAGTATCCAGGCACATCAATCCCCCTCCAGACCGTTCTCCCGTAATCTCGAGGAATGGGAATCAGCACGTCAAAACACTGCCCTTCAAACATTTGATCAAATCGGTGGGTCATGAGCTGTGAGAGAATTCTTGTGGAGCTGGATTGGTTCTGCATTTTTGAGGTGAGAATCAGTCGTCGAAGATTCGATTGATATCGTCCAAAACTATGGATGGTCATCCAGGGATCGGTCATGAGGGTGGTGCGTGGTTCAAAAAGTTGGGTCCAACACAGGGTGCATAACCCTAGGTAAGGCTTGTCCGAGGGAAGTTGTTGGCACAATATGCAGTGATAAACACAAAGCAGTTCGGATCCTGCCTTGGCCATGGACCGCACAATCGGATGTTTTGACATGGCAGAAAAGAGGCGGTGGATTGACTTC
Organism: Bdellovibrionota bacterium; assembly: GCA_041391365.1. Taxonomy (GTDB): domain Bacteria; phylum Bdellovibrionota_G; class JALEGL01; order JALEGL01; family JAGRMV01; genus JAGRAX01. The sequence continues at coordinate 32,045 of JAWKOC010000004.1, forward strand.
ATTTTTTCTCATCCCTGGTTCAATATGATACAAGTCCAAAGACACATAAACGTTTCACAAATTGTGCCAGGAACAAAAGCATGAAAAAAAGATATTTGACCTTGTTGCCGACCTTTGTGGGTCTATTGGCGTTGGATTTATGGACAAAGAGTTTGATTTCCGAACATTTTCGTTTGGGCCAGTCCAAGCCCGTCATCGATGGATTTTTGCAGCTCACGCTTGTGCATAACTATGGAGCGGCTTTTGGCATCGGACAAAAATGGTCGACCTTGGCCTTTATGGGCATTTCTGTGGTGGCCACTTCGGTGGTGGTATATCTGTTTCTTCAATTGAAGGCCTGGGAAAAGCTTTCTGCATGGGGGCTGACATTTATTTTGGCGGGAGCTTTGGGAAACATCGTAGACCGCATTCGATTGGGCTATGTGGTTGATTTTGTCGACGTATACTACAAAACCTATCACTGGTATGTGTTCAACATTGCGGATTCTTGCATCACGATCGGAGCCATTCTTTTTGGCATTGATGTGTTTTTCATCCAACCCAAAATTCAGCACAATTTTCCATGGGATGCCACCAAGAAAATGATTGTAGATCCGACAGAAAAACTTCCCACATCTGTAGATCCAAACGAAGTTTCAGATGAGAATCTTCAGGATGCTTCCCACGATCATGAATCTAGCGAACCCACTGCACTCAAAGACCAAAACATATAAATAGTTTTATCAGTTCTGATAAATCTTTTTGACCTGAAGTTTCTCCACTTCTTGTAGGCGTTTCATTTGGACGGAAAGATAGTTTTGAAGCGCTTGCTCGGAGCAGTTCTCCAAAGCCCCTTCGTATTCGTGCATAGATTTTGACAAGTCGAAGAATTCAAAGCCACGAGCTGTCCAAAGATGTTTTTGACAAGCCTCCGATGGAGAAAGATTTTGACGATCCAAATGAATGCTCCAGGCCATGAGCTCATCTGCTGAAGAAAGAGACAACATTCGAAAAAGATGATGTTGAATCATCCATCGTTGAGACTCTCTTGAAACATTTTCAAATCCTTCGATGGATGGAAGTGAGCCTTTGATCCAGGATTGAAAATCTTGAAGACGATGGTTTGCCAGGAGTTCTTTTCGAAAATGATTTTCTAATTCGTTGTCAGCCAAATCGCGTGCATGGCTGGGTAGATTTCCCAGCAGGATCTGATGATTTTCCCATGCCCGTTCCAGTCGTCTTTTTTGAAGCGGCGGGGTGTTCTTTCTTTTTAACTGCTCGTTGATCCAGCTTTGCATAAGGTTTCCAGTTTGAGGGTGTGCAACAAGTTGGCTTTCGACAAATGCATAAGGATCTTCAGAATATTCCAAAATCCAATGCAAATGTTTTGAAGCCTTGGCCAAGAGGCCCCTGTCGACGTTTTTGTCCCAAAAATAACGATGATGTTCCACAAGATAGGGAGCCTTTTTTTCAAAAAGATTGGGAGCTTGAATGGAGGGTCGAAATTTTTCTGTCAAGATGGGATCCGTTGAAAGGGAAGAAAGGTATTGCCTCCAGATTTTTTGTGCCTGCGTGAGAGGCATTCCATACTCAGATGAAAAAGGTTTGTTTTTGTAAAAAGACAAAAATTGTTCGATGGAGTAGTGCTCCAAAAGCCACAAACAAAATGATCCGTAGGCGTAATAAGAACGAAATGAATTTTGTGATAAAAATCCAAGACTCGACTCAATGTCCAAGATGGAGGGAAGTTTTCCCATCTTGAGCATGATGGCGGCTCGCGTATGGGGAGGAATTCGTTGAGCTGAGCTTTGCATGGCTGTAGCCAAACCTTCGGTAAGAGCCAGAGATTTTCCGGTGTGTATCCAGTCAATTCCTTTCTCCGAGGCCGCAGCATGCGTAAGTTCATGCAGCAAAATCCAATGCCAGGGTTCGGTTGAGAGCAAATGAACAGATTTCTGGATGGGATGACCAAACAGCGTCCACTGTGTTCCGGTATATCTCTTTTTGGCAATGGAGTCTGGGTACAAAAATACTTGGATCTTGGAAGCGTCTTGCAGGGAGAGTGAAACTCTTAGCATTTTGGCAGTGTACTCCAAGTTCATGGCAAGGTTTTTGGCTTCCTTTTCAGAGGTATGAGCAGGATCAAAATGCAACGTGATCCAATTTCCAGAAAATGATTGGGAGAGCTGTTTTTGGATGCATTGATAAGAAGGTGCCCATAACAATTCTGATCGAAAAAAAAGAAGTCCAAAACATCCTGCTAGGATCGCTTTTGGCCACAGGGAGCGCCTGCCCTGTAAGCCCCAAGCCAAGAAAGAAAATCCCATCACAAGATTCCACAGCCGATACGTGAGCACACTGGAAAAAAGAGGAATCCATTCATCGTAGATGGGTCCAGGAAAATAGCCCACAAAAGGGTGAAGAAAAAAGAAGTTGGGACGATGGTAAAGATCCCACAATGTGAGGGCCGAAAAGCAGAAAAACAGAACCATGACGAGAAAGACTCTTTTCCATCTTTGATGGGCAATCTGGGCTACAAATATTCCAATGCATGTTCCAAACACAACTCCAATCAAAGGATGAAAGACCAACCATATTGCCGCATAAGAGATAGAATGCATCCACCCCATCCAACAGGAAAAGCAAAACGCCGGAACAATCCATAACAAACTGATGAGGTTTCTGATGATGGCCCATATCCATTCGAAAGGGTGGATCTTGAGGGAAGGATCCCAACGAAGACTTGTGGAAACGGCAAAAAAAACTCCCGCAACAAGATTGAGAACAAAGAAAAACCCAAACGAAAAACCCCGAGTCCATGGAGCAAGGAGCAAAAGTAAAGATACAATGCCGACCGACCAGTCCTCTGCACGCGGCAAAAAATTTAGGGTTGTTTTTTCCATGACAAACGTTGGTGCTGACCCCGTGCGATGGTGATCTGATACATCGATTTTCCCGTGGAGTGATCAATCAAGATCAAGTATTTTCCTTCTTTGATTTTAAGATGATGGATGGGAAGTATTCCCAGCTCTTTTCCATTGATGTAAGCTTTTCCTCCTACGGGCTCAGAGATGGTCAAAAACCCGTCGGGATCCTTGCTCAGCGGCGCAGACGGTTCAATCTGTGCAGGCAAATTGGAAAAAACTGGAGGAGTGTTTTTTCGTATCATCCATCGATAGCTTCCAACGCTGGCACAAAGAAGGCCTGCGAAAATGATCCATTTCATAGAGTGAATATTTTGAGATTTCTCGAGGAACGTATCCGCTTGTTGTGTTTGGACTTCTGAAATGGAAGATTGTTCAAAAACACTGTGAGTTCCATCCAGCAGGACAGGCGTAAGTTGAGTTTCTTGCTGGTTTTGATGAAGCTCAATGTTCAATGTTTTGAGTATGGTTTGAATTTCCTTCTTGCTTGTCTGCATCGACCAAGATGGGTCTTGGTAAGGCACAAGGTCTCGATAAAAAGCCTGCGCGCTTTCGAAGCGATCATGTGGATCCTTGCTCAGAGCTTTTTGTAAGGAGGCTTCCAAGTGGTGGAGATCTTTTCGACCTAGATCAGAAAATGAAGGCAAAGGCTGATCACAAATGTTTTTCATCGTTTGAAACTCGTTGGAAGCATCAAAGGGATGAATGGATGTGAGCATCTCGAACAACATCACGGCCGTTGAAAAAAGATCGCTTTGGGGAGATAGTTTTTGGGCTCGAACCTGTTCAGGGGAAAGGTATCGAAATTTTCCTTTGACCATGCCAGAATGGCTTTGCTCCTCATTTTGAATGGTTTTTGCAATTCCAAAGTCAGTCAATTTGATTTCACCATGGGTAGAAACCAGAACATTGTGAGGGCTGATGTCTCGATGCAAAATCACATGAGTGTCATTGGCGTGATGTGCGTAGTCTAAAGCCATGAGTACATCGAGAACAATGGATAAACTCATTTGCCAGGGCAGAGAAATGTTTTTTTCTCGAACTTGATGCAAGAGCTGTTTGAGATTGCTTCCTTCTACATACTCCATGACCATGAAAAAATTTTGGTCAAATTCAAAAAAATCGTAAAGTTGCACGATGTTGGGGTGATGAAGCTGAGCATGAATCTGCGCTTCTTGGCTGAGCATATGAATGAAAGACGGATCCTTCGAAAATCGTGGTAAGATTTTTTTGATGGCCACTTGCTTTTGAAAAGCATTGGGGCCCTGCTTGATGGCTCGATAAATCTCAGCCATGCCCCCTTCTCCAATTTTCGAAATGATCGAGTACGAAGGGGGATTCTGATTCATCAATCTAAAGGAAAACTCAGTAGAGGTTGCAAATGACGATCAAGGTCATCAATCTTGATTCTCGTTTGATTCATTGAATCTCGCTCTCGAAGCGTAACACACTGATCTTCTTTGCTATCGTAATCAATGGTGATGCAAAATGGAGTTCCCACCTCATCTTGCCTGCGGTATCTTCGGCCAATCGATCCTGAATCGTCTCGAAACACGGTGTAGCTTCGTCGAAGAGTTTTGGTGATGTCATCTGCAATTTCGGGAAGTCCGTCTTTTTTTACCAAGGGCATGATGGCCACTTGAATGGGAGCAATGAAAGGAGCAAATTTCATCACCACGCGTTCGGGTTCTTCAGTGTAGGCCTCGCAAAGCAAGCAAAGCAAACTGCGATCACACCCTGCAGATGTTTCGATCACATAAGGGATGAACTTTTCTTTGGTTTGTTCATCAAAGTATTGGAGATTTTTTCCACTGTACTCTTGATGTCGAGTCAAATCAAAATCAGTTCGGTTGTGAATGCCTTCCAATTCGCTCCATCCGAATGGGAATTGGTATTCGATATCGTAGGCTTCTTTTGCGTAGTGAGCCAACTCATTACCTTCGTGTTTGTGCAATCGCAAGCGATTCTGGTCAATGCCCAGTTTTCGATACCATTGGTATCGAGTTTCTTTCCATTGGGTTGTGGTTTGATCATCTTGTGATGGATGAATGAAGTATTGCATCTCCATCTGCTCAAACTCTCGTGTGCGGAAAATGAAATTTCCGGGAGTGATTTCGTTCCGGAAAGCTTTTCCAATTTGGACAATCCCAAATGGGACCTTTTGTCGGTAGGTTTGCAATACGTTTTGATAATTGACGTAAATGCCTTGAGCTGTTTCTGGGCGAAGAAAAATTTCATTGCCTTGATCTTCCACCGGCCCCATAAAAGTCTTGAACATCAGATTGAAATTTCGTGCGGGAGTAAAATTTTTTGCTCCACAGTTGGGACAGGTGTCGCCTTTGAGATGATCTTGTCGAAATCTGCTTTTGCACGATTTGCAATCCACGAGTGGATCTGTGAAGTTGCTCACATGACCAGAGGCTTCCCAAATTTTGGGGTGCATGAGGATTGAACTGTCCAACCCCACAATGTTTCCGTAACTTTGGGTCATGCTCGCCCACCAAAAATTTTTCACTTTACGTTTGAGTTCGGCTCCCAAAGGCCCGTAATCGTAGCAGCTGTTAAGACCACCATAAATTTCACTGGAAGGGAATACGATGCCTCTGCGTTTGCATAGGCTGACAATTTTTTCCATCTTCGAAAGATCTGTACTCACGTTTGGCTACTCCTACCTAGAAAGATTCTTGGATCCCTGCGCTTGCAAAGGTTCCAGGACCACTTTGTATCCACGATTGGTCGTTAGTTCAATCATTTCTTCAAAGCGTTTTTTGTCTACATTGAGCTGAGTCTTCTTTTCCATGGAAAAGCGTAAGACCATGTTGGAGGGGGAGAGAAAAATTCGATTTTGTTTGATGGTTTTGTTTTCAAGAATTTCTTGGGCGATGTCCCAGGCCTGTTCCCCAATTCGGAATGGATCCAACGAGAGAGAAAACAATGCTCCGCTCTCCAAATGGCTGTATTGGCTGGAGATTACAGGAATGTTGTATTGGTTCATGGTTTCGTAGATTTTTTCGATGGCTGTGGGGTTGGCCGTGGTAAAATCCGGCAAAAAATAAAAGCAGTCGATCTTGCCCTTGAAGAAAGGGGCATAAGAAGCCACATCCTTGTGAGAGTCAACTTTGATGGAAGCAATTTTCAGACCCTGTTTGGTGGCTGTATCAACAAATTGATTGAAGCTTTCTTGTGAAAATTTGGGGTCATACATGGTTCCAATGCTCTTGGAATCGGGGAACAAAAGCTTGAGCAGAGAAATTTCTTCCACCAGGGGCATGCGTTCTTCCAACAAAACCATTTTAGCATTGCTCTGAAGTTTTTGAGAATGGTGATTGAGGACAATGAAGGGAAGTCTCGACAATTTGGTGTGGCTGCTGATCAGATCTACAGGCATTTCCCCAATGGTGATGATCAAATCAGGTTTGTATTCCTCAATGGCTTTTGCGATGGCATCAATGTCTTGGCCCTGGTATCGAAATGCCGTAATTTTTTCTGTCGTATGCGATGAAATTCCAGAAAAAAACAAACGAGATACATTGGAATCGCTGCCCTGAAGAACCACCACGGATGATCGAGCATGCGAAGACCCCGATAGAAATAAGATTCCAACCAAAATCATCCCAATCCTAGAGAAGTTTTTGTATGTCCTATGTCCTTGTTTCACGGTCTTCCTCAGCTTCATTTTTTACCATACACTTTTGCAGCAGCGGAATCCAAGCGCACTGCTTCGATGGTCCACAGGCTCTTCTTTGAGAGCAGAACATCGAGACAAAAATTTGGCACTTTCCAGGGAACCACCTTTGATGATTTTGTTGTCAGGTGACACTTTCCCGGATCCAGTGGTCCACTCTTCTGCGTTTCCAATCATATCAAATAGCCCTTCACTTGTCTTGCAGCCTGTAAAGCTGCCCGCATCCGCAAGGCTGTTTTTTGCATTTCCTGCATTGCAGACATTTTGTTCCCAGATGCCAGAATATGGAAACTCTCGATTTTTTTCGGATGAAGCCGGTCCTTTGCAGGCTCTTTCCCACTCCATGTCGGAGCAAAGTCGCTTGCTTTTTTGACTGCATAGATTGGCGGCCTCTTGGTACGATACATTGACTTGAGGTTGTGATCCCAACTGATTGGGATTTTCATATCGATCAATGCAAAATGCGGGAACAGTTTTTTGAGAAGCCATGAATTCGACCAAGTCCATTCGATCAGGATCGTCTGGGCTGGAGCCATACAGAAAGGTTGATTTGGAAATCATTTCCATGTCCGAGGGACATGAGGGGGCTGCAGAAACTGCAGTAGATCTAGGTTTGGGAGATGTTTGGAAATAAGATTGTGTCACGGCTTCAATTTCACGGATTTCAGCGTTGATTTTTTGCAGTTCGACCTGAAGTTGGTCTGGGGTCATTTGTGAATAGTCGGGAGCCAAGGGTTCAATTTCTGTTTCTGTGTTTTCGGGATCGATCGACGGATCAATCGGAAGCTCAGAATCGAGGGGTGTTGACAAAGGTGGAGATGCCGTTGGGATCGAAGAGGGTGAAGTTTCCAAATTTCGAGGTTTGGAATGAATCAATTGAGAGACAATCACCGCACTCAGAGAGACCATCAAACCGATGGCCACACCGATGATCATTTTTTTCTTGCTGAGCAGGATCTCGGGCACTTGTGCGCGAGGTTTTTTCTTTGCAGAAGAGGGCTGCTCGTTGAGGTAGTACTCTTTGGCATCGAGATTGGAATTTTGTTCTCCAGATCCTTCTCCACCAGGAGTCAAAGAAACGGAGCGTTCGTTGGGAAAAAGTTCTGAAACCAGAACTCCCAAATGGCTGGATAGATGCTCTGTGGGGAGATTCGACAGAAACTCACTCAAAAGGTTGACGATTTCATCACACCCTTGGGGTCTATCTTTAGGGTCTCGTGCGAGCATGCGCATGATCAGATCATCAATCTGGGCTGGAAGATCATTTACGATGCTGGAAATTCGAGGAATTTCGGCTTTGGTGGCTTGTTTGTATCGTTTGATCGTGTCGGTAGAGCCGTAGACTTTCCGATTGCTCAAAAGTTCGTAAAAGATGATTCCCAATGAGAAGATGTCAGATCGACGGTCCAGTGGTTTTCCCAAGGCTTGCTCAGGAGACATGTAACTGTATTTGCCTTGAATTTTTCCGGGCTGCGTTTGAGAAAGCTTGATGGCGGCTTTGGCAATGCCAAAATCTGTGATTTTGATTTCGCCCAGTCGAGAGATCAAAATGTTTTGAGGGGACACATCTCGATGCACAAGGTGTAAAAACTGGTTGTCATCTTCAAGTTGAACATGGTGAGCATAGTCCAATGCCGAAGCAATTTTTTGGATGATCAGATATGTGGTTTCTCGGCGGAGTTGGTGACCACTTCGTAGATTTTTGAAAAACAAATTTTTGAGGTTGGTTCCATCAATGTATTCCATCGCGAGATAGAACTGGTGTTCGATCTCCCCAAAATCAAAGACCTGCACAATGTTGGGATGAGCCAGATTGGAAGAAATGCGGGCTTCATCGATGAACATGGTCAAAAATTCTTCATCTTGGCTGTATTCGGGCAGGATTTTTTTGAGGGCCAGGGTTTTTTCAAATCCTTTGGCTCCCAAAAGTTTGGCTTTGAATACCTCTGCCATACCCCCGACGGCGATTCTACGGGTCAGGAGATATTTTCCGAATGGAATGGGGTATTGATCCTTCAAGATTTCAAGACCTTATCGCGATATGAGCGTTTGATTTCATCGTAGGGGCCATATCATACCCCAATCTTTGGCAAGGTGCACCAACCTCCACCGATTTTTCCTTTGTTCGGTGTCAGGCACCTTTTGAGTCAAAAGGTGCCTGACACCGAAGTTAGGTTGCCTTTTGAAAAAAAGACTCTATACTCCCGAGCCTTATCAAGGTTTGACATGGCACGATCTACGTCTCAAAAACTCGGGGTTCTCATTTTGGCTGCAGGAAAAGGCACTCGGATGGAGTCCGAAAAGCCCAAAGTGTTGCATGAAGTCGCCGGACGCCCCATGCTCAGCTATGTGATCGACAGTTCCAAAGCCCTGCGCCCAGAAAAAATGGTCGTTGTTGTGGGACACATGGCCGATCAGGTCCAAGCATTTTATCAAGAAGATTCTGACATTGAATGGGCTTTGCAAAAAGAACTTCGGGGCACAGGCGATGCTGTTCGAAGCGCAAAAAAACATTTTGATGATTTTGAAGGCGATGTGTTGGTGCTGTGTGGTGATACCCCGGGAATTCGAACCGAAACCCTTCATCGTTTGATGATGGTTCATCGCACATCATCCTTTGATATCACTTTACTCACGGCTGAATTTGATGATCCCACAGGATATGGTCGCATCATCGCCAGTCATGATGGAAGCGTAAAGCAAATTGTGGAGGAAAAAGACGCCAGCCCACAAGAAAAACTCATCGACGAGATCAATACGGGCATTGCTGTGTATCGCAGCTCTGTGTTGTTTGACCATTTGAAAAAACTCAAACCTCTGAACAAACAAAAAGAATTTTATTTGACGGATCTGGTTTCGATCACGCGTGCCATGGGACTTACCGTGGGTAGAATGCAAATCAAAGATCCAACCGAGGTCATTGGCATCAACGATCGAGAAGCTCTCGCAGAGGCGGCTCGTGTTCTCTATGAAGACTATGCTTCCAAGATCATGAAGGCGGGTGTGAGCTTGGAGGATCCAACGACCATCATCATTGAACCTCAGGTTCACATTGGCATGGATGGTGTGGTTCAGGGAGATGTATCGATCCGAGGCCAAAGTCGTTTGGGAGACGGTGTGAAAGTGATGTCGGGAAGTCAAATTTGTGATTCTGTGATTGGAGATCAATGCAAAATTGGTCATGGAAGCATCGTTTCCAAAGTTCGCCTGGGACAGGGTGTGATCATTGGGTCACACGTAGTTCTGGGTGAGGAGGAATAAACATGTGTGGAATTTTGGGATATGTGGGTGAAAAACAAGCAGCCCAGATTTTGATCGAAGGTCTGCGGAAACTCGAATATCGAGGATACGACTCTGCGGGCATTGCCGTATTTGATCGTGGGGACTTCTCCGTATACCGATCCAAAGGCAAGATCAACCATTTGGCCGAAAAAATTCAAGGTCAGTCCATTCAAGGTACGGTTGGCATCGGACACACACGTTGGGCCACGCACGGTCGCCCTTCGGATGAGAATGCTCACCCTCATCGTTCCAAAGATTTGGTTTTGGTTCACAACGGCATCATTGAAAATCATGTTGAAATCAAACAAGAGTTGAAAGAGCGCGGATGCAGTTTTTCTTCGGAAACAGACACAGAAGTGATTCCACACTTGATCGAAAGTTTTGTTGAACAAGGACATAGTTTGGAGGACGCACTGTACCTTTGCATTTCAAAACTCAAGGGTGCATTTGCGATTGCTGTTTTCTCCAAAAAAGATCCATCCAAAATTTATGCGGCCAAGAATGCAAGCCCTATCATTTTGGGTTTGGGTGAGGGGGAGAACTTTATTTCTTCAGACATTCCTGCCATTTTGGATCACACCCGCAATGTGGTGATTATGGAAGATGGTGAAGTGGCCATGATTGATCGAAATCGCTATTGGATCACGGATTTCGACCGGAACCCGATTGATCGATCGCCCAAAACCATCACCTGGTCACGGATTGCTGCGGAAAAAGAAGGATACAAACATTTCATGCTCAAAGAAATTTTTGAGCAGCCACGAGCGGTGGCCGATACTCTTCGAGGGCGAATCGATGAAAACGCGTATCTTCCTGAGCTTTCGGAGATTTCAAATCGTGGATTGGATGCCATCGATCGAATTGTGATGATTGCGTGTGGAACTTCTTGGCATGCTGCTTTGGTGGCGAGATATTGGATGGAAGAGATGCTTCGCATTCCCGTTGAGGTAGAGGTTTCCTCAGAGTTTCGGTATCGAAAACCCGTTCTCCATCAACATACCTTGGTGATTCCGATTTCTCAGTCTGGAGAAACCGCCGACACCCTGGCGGCCATGGAGCACGTGAAATCCAGTGGAGCAAGGCTTTTGGCCATTTGCAATGTGATCGATAGTTCGATTGCGAGAAAATCCGATGATGTATTGTACACTCATGCTGGACCTGAAATTGGTGTGGCATCCACCAAAGCGTTCATGACCCAGCTTACGGTGTTGGCTCTTTTGACCTTGCACATGGCCAAGGTTAGACAGTCGATTTCTCGGGACCAACTGTGTCAGTGGACGCGCCAACTTCTTCATCTGCCCAGTTTGATTGAAACAAGTCTTGTCGAACATGAACATATCGAACAGGTGGCAAGTTCATTTGTTTCCGCATCGGATTTTCTCTACATCGGTCGCGGAACGAGCTATCCGATTGCACTAGAGGGTGCACTCAAGCTCAAAGAAATTTCGTACATCCACGCCGAAGGATACATGGGTGGAGAACTCAAACATGGTCCGATCGCCTTGATTGATCAAGATCTTCCGGTGGTGGCTTTGGTCAGCGGTGGGCACACCTATGAGAAAATGCTGAGCAACATTGAGGAAGTCAAAGCTCGCGGAGCCAAGGTGATCAGTGTTGCGCAGGTTGGAGATCAAAACGTTCAAGAGCAAAGCTCATCGGTGCTTTCCATTCCCGAAGTCAGTGATTTTTTGCGACCGATGTTGGAGGTCGTACCATTGCAATTGTTGTCGTATTACATCGCAGAAAAAAGAGGGTGCGATGTGGATCAGCCCAGAAATCTAGCCAAGTCTGTGACGGTGGAATAAAAAAACGCCAAAGAGTTTGAAAACTCTTTGGCGTTTCATGCAATTGATTCAATCGCCGAGTTATTTTTGGTACTGAGCCAACAACTGTTCCAATTTGTGGATCCGGTTGGTCAAGTTCTCAATCGTGGTATGCAAGCCAGCCAAGGTTTGAGTGTGCTCCACGGCATTGGCAATTTTGCTTCCCACCCATTTTTCAAAATCAGCTCGACCTTCTTCAGGAGCGTTCATCACTTCTTGCAAAAGAGTGGTTCCCTCAGCTTTGGTGATGTCTCCACGATCGACCAATCGGTTGATGTAGCGTTCAGCTTCTGCTTGTTTTTCGGCTTTGCTGTTTACGCCCAACAAAACATAACGCTGAATGAAATCAAACAATGAACCATGACCGTTTTGAATGATGTCTCGGAGCATGGTCAATGGCAAAATGGATTTGGTGGATTTTTCTTGATCGACCAAAATCTGGGTCAAGATGATGGAGGTAACGTCGCTTTTGGTTTTGTTGTCGATGACGCGAACTTCTTCACCTTTTTTGACCATGGCTGCAATGTCTTCCAAGGTGATGTAGCAGCTGTCTTTGGTGTCATAGAGTTTTCGGTTTTGGTACTTTTTGACCATACGAAATTCTGCAGGTGTAGCATGATTCGTGGTGGTGGTTGTATGGTTGGTTGTGGTCGTATTGGCCATGATTTTTTCCCTTCGCTTAATCGGTTTTATCTAAAAAATTCTACAATCGCATTGCGACAGAGAGGATTCTCCTCTTATGACGCATAAAAGTCAAGCGCAATGACGCTTTCCGGTCACAATATATAAAAAATTCAATAGTTTTAAGTGGTTAAATGGATTTACGAAGGGATTTTTGCAATCACTTCAATCTCAACCAAGGCGTTTTTGGGGAGTTTGGCCACTTCCACCGTGGATCTGGCAGGTTTGTATTCCCCCAGATACTGTTGATAAACTTCGTTCAGCGTTGGAAAATCGTTCATCGAATCCAAAAATACCGTGGCTTTGACCACATCTGCAAAACTACAACCCGAAGCAGCCAAGACTTCTTTGAGATTGGCAAACACCTGATGGGCCTGCTTTTCCACGTTGGCTTCCACCATCGAACCCTCTTGGGTGAGGGGAATTTGTCCTGAGGTAAACAACCAGCCATCAACGGCAATGGCCTGAGAATAAGGGCCTATCGCTGCGGGAGCTTTTTCGGTTTGAATGATTTTTTTGGTCATGACGATTCCTCGTTGGTTTGCAAAATTCCCACGTAGGGAAGGTTTCGGTATTTTTCTGCGGCGTCCAGTCCATATCCCACCACAAAATGGTTGTCGATTGTGAACCCAAGATGATCGATGTGCACTTCGCATTCGGTACGGCTGGGTTTGAAAAGCAGAGAAGCCAGGGCAAGGCTTTTGGGGTGTTTCGCTTTCAAATAGCTTTGAAGAAAAGAGATGGTATGACCTGTGTCGACAATGTCTTCGACAATCAAAACATGTTTGCCTTCAATGGATTGAGACAAATCTTGCACCAATCGAACTTCGCCGGAAGAGACGGTCGCATGGCCATACGAAGATACGCGCAAAAAATCAATGGTGAGCGGTAGGTCAATGCTGCGAATCAAGTCCGAGAAAAACACAATTGAGCCCTTGAGGATGCACACGCACACAAGCTCTTTGCCTTGGTAGGCTTGGGTGAGAGCCTCTCCCATCTGTTTGATTTTTTCTTCGATTTGCTTGGTTGAAAGCAATGGCTGAATGTTTTTTTCTAGGTCCATGAATTGTTCATGAGCTCTCCGAGCCCACCTCCGCCGGGTACGATGTAATCAATGTTATTGAGTCCTTTTTCTTCCTCAGGATAGGTTCCAGGAATGCTTTGCAAAGCTTTCTCCGAGCTGAAACCGCGATCCAAGCGAAGAGCAAAAATGACTGCCTGCGGATGTTTCGTTTTGACGTTGTGAATGAACTCGGGTGTGATGATCAAATTCATGCAGACAAAGGCTCGGGGCGTTCCTTCTATGGAATTTTTGTACAAGCTGATGACGTTGTTGATGGAGCTGCCTGTGGCCCCCATCGGATCCGGCAAAAGAACCCACGATTGATCAATGTTGCCGCCAATTTTGTGGCCATGGATCAGAGCATCTTGGACTTTATGATTTTCATTGGTCACCCGGTTCATGGCAATATGGTCTGCACGAACATTTTTTGGATGGAGCAAAAAACTCAGCTCTTCGAACACTTCCATCGAGGGCAGTGTTCCTGCGCGCGCCATTCCGCAGATGACAACTTTTTGCGAAGGGTCCAGAACATCTCCTTTGAAGATGGCCTCTTTGGGATGAGCATCGGCCATGCGTGTGGGCACTTCGATGGTTTTTCTGGTGAAAAGAGTTTGCACCACAACGTTCAACAGACCTCGATAGAGATCTTTGATCACATGATTGATGTGGGGTTGTGTGCTGTGAGTCTGGCATACCCAGGCCAGTTTGCTCAGCATGGCTACGTTGTTGATCAAATAAACATTTTGTCCATAGGCATGTTTGCGAAAAGCATCGTTGGATGTTGAATCCACATACTGTGTTTCAAAGCTTGGCATGTTGCGGAAGGTATACCCAATTGTCCTAGCGATCGAAAGAGAAAAGTGCAAGACTCCCGAGGGGGAGCTTCACTTCGGACTACGCTTTGGTTTGCAACTCAAAACGGTGGGGAAGGAGTTGTTCCAGTTGGTAAACTTGGTATTCACTTTTTGCATTTGCACAGATGATCAAGGCTTTGGGAGCCAGTTCTGCAATTCTTTGTCGGCAAGCTCCGCAAGGTGTGATCAGATCCGTTTCGAATCCGACGATGGCAATGGCTTGGAAGGATTTGGCTCCACGGGCAATGGCATGCCCAAAAGCAATGGCTTCTGCGCAGCTATCCAAAAGGCCCACAGCATTGCCCACGTTGCATCCAGCATACAAGTTTTCTTGATCATCCATCACACATGCCCCTACATAGGTTTTGTAATAGGGGTTGTAGGCATTTTTGCGCGCATCCAGCGCGATGGTGATCATTTTTTCGATCATGTCTTTGGATACTTTGCTCATGGATTACAATTTCTCCACCCATGTGCGAATCAAGTCAATGAAATCCTTTTCTTTGGATTTGGAAATTTCCAAGGCCTTTTCATGATCGATGCTCTCTTGCATTCCTGCGGCGTGGTTCACGATCATCGATAGCCCAGCGACCTTGATGCCAAATCTTCGCGCAACGAGAACCTCTGGCACCGTGGACATCCCCACGGCATCGGCTCCACCTTTTGCAAACATTCGAATTTCCGCAGGAGTCTCATAGGAGGGGCCGCTGACAAAAATGTATACGCCTTCTTCGACATCCACGTTCTTTTCACGTGCGGCCTCCAAGACCAATCCGCGGAGTTCTTGATCGTACGCTTTGGTCATGTCGGAAAATTGGGGCTCTTGTTTCCAGGGCTGCAAACTGATCAAAGGATGAAATCCTGAATGATTGATGTGATCTTGAATCAACATGATTTTTCCTGGCCCCAAACTTGTACGAATCCCACCAGAAACATTTGTGGCCAAATAGATGGGAATGCCCAATCCTGCACTGATCCAAGCGGGCAAACCCGCCCACTTCATGTCTCCGTGTTCGTAGTAATGAAAACGACCGGAGAACATCAGGATTTTTTTTCCGCGGTATTCTCCAGCGATGAGTTTTTTCTGATGGCCGACAATGTTTCCCACCGGAAAGTGAGGAATGGTTTCGTATGGCAACGATCGAGGATTTTCCAAGATTTGGGCAAGGTTGGACAACCCAGATCCGAGAACCATGGTCAAATCAAAACCGGTACCCAAGTGTTTGGAAATATAAGCGCAGCTTTTTTCAATGCGATCGTAAAACTCTTTGGCTTCTTTTTGTGGATTCATCATGCAGATCGGTGTTGAAGTTCTACGAAAGCATCCAAGGCCACCGCAATGGCTTTGGCAGAGGGCTTGTTCGATTTCTTCCGCTGGTGCAAAAAGTGTTTTGGGGACGATTGGCAATGCCCGCGCAGATGGCTCCTGCTTTGGCTCCTTTGAGAAGGCCGAGGGCCGAAGATCGTGGCAGCTTCCATCTCCAAGTTTTTTACGCCCAGAGTTCCCAGTTTTTCAGGCAGTTGAGGGTCTTGCACAGGGAATCCTTCGATCACTCGTCCTTGAGGAGCATAAAAACCGGGGGCCGTTGCGGTAAGACCATGATGAAACGGGGCGCCGTGTTTTTTTGCACTTTGAATCAGTGCACATTGCACCTCCAGATTTGACACCGAAGGATACGAAGACGGGACATAAAAATCCAAGAGGTTGCTCAGCCTCAAGGCGGCGCTGGTGATGATCAAATCCCCCAACGAAATGCTTGCATCCAAAATGCCGCTGGTTCCGCAGCGGATCAATGTGGGCGCAGGGATCAGTTTGCAAATCTCGACCACGCATATTTCGGTGCTTCCGTCTCCCATGCCTGTGGACACCACAGACACATCCAATCCTTGATAGGTTCCGGTGATCACCGTGAGTTCGCGATGACTGTCTCGGTATCGTGTGGATGAGAAATGACTGGCCACAGCTTCACATCGAGCGGGATCTCCCACCAGCATGATGTTTGAGGCAAGGTCTCCAGGTCCAGCAGGCAAGTGGTACTGGCGTCTTTCTTTGGTTTCAATGTTTTGTGCGTTTTGAAATGTACTCATGTGGATAAAATGGTCTGGCTGCTACTGGTTCCTATTCGATTTGCCCCTGCTTGTATCATAGATTGAGCTTGTTCCAAAGTGCGTATCCCACCGCTGGCTTTGACGCCAAATTGAGGCCCTACGGAGCTTCGAATGAGCTTTACATCCTCAATCGTAGCGCCTTGTTTGCGGGTTCCAGTGGAGGTTTTGACGAAATGAGCCTGTGCGAGCACACACACTGTGCTTGCTCGAACGATGCTCTCGGGATCAAGCTCAGAGCATTCCAAGATGACTTTCACTGGGGCACCTTGTGCAGCGAGGACAACGGCTTGAACATCGTCTTGGAGATTTTTTAGCTCATTTCGCAGAAGCAATCTTCGATCAAGAACCATGTCGATTTCCATGGCTCCTTCTGCGCGAGCTTTGGAAGCTTGCAAACATTTTTCTGCGGTGCTTGCGGTACCTTCTGGGAAGTCAATCACACAGATGGGAATCGTTGAGCTGCCGGCGAGCAGCTCCCGGGCTATGGGCATGTGCTGTGCAAACAAACACACAGCATAGCACTGCAAACGTTTGGCTTCGGTGATTGCATGTTCGATGTCTTGCTTGGTTGCGGTGGGATTCAAGCACGTGTGATCGATCATCCGAGCCAGGGGTGTTTGGGAATCGATCACGCCTAGACTGGATTTTTGCTCAAATTCGTCTGGAGAGCTTTTCAAGATTTGAAACACGTCATGTTGGATCGATGAAATGGAAATACTCATGCGAGCATCGATATCATACTTTCTTGGCTCATGCCCCAATTCACATTACACTTGGAATGCATGCGTATCGTGTTTGGATGGGTGTTGAGTCTTGGAGTGCTGTGCACGTCCGGGGTGGTGGGAGCACAGGATTTTTTTCCTGAGAGTAAGCCTTTTTTCGAATTGCTCGCAGAAAAAACGCAGGGACGAATCAAACAAGCCTTGATGGAAAACATCGATGGTCAGCCGGGAGATGAGCTGATCATTCTTGAGAGGCGAGGCCAATATCCTCAGTGGAAGGGAGCTTTGTCGGTATGGAACATCGATGAGCGCGGTCTCAAACAACGAGGAGAAATCACATTCCCTGACGATGTAATTTATTTCGGATTCGTCAAACCCAATGTGGATGATCTTTCGCTGGTGCTACGAACAAAAGCTGGCATTCAAATTGGAGTATGGAAACTCGATCACTGGGCATTCCAACCCAAACATCAACTGGTTCGAGATCTTCAGCCATCCTTGATTGACAGCTCCTATGCTCGATACTACCCCCTGGTGCAAGAGACTCTCGGGGATCGACAGGTGTTGTTTTTGCCCTCGGTGATGGGGTTGGATGTGGTCCAAATTCCGTTTGGCAAAAACGTGGAATCGGTTTCCCAATTGACGGACATTCGACGTGCATACAATCGATCTCCTCTTGGGGTTTTGCCGTTTGAGCCTCAGTTTGTGTATCAATTCATGTTTTGGTTCCCTTCCCTGCGTGTGCAAAAGCAAAACTCTGGGGTAACCTTGTATTCCAGTTGGATGGATGAAGTGCAAATCATTGAACTTTCACCGCAGCTCAAAGTGCAATCCAAAGAGGTGCGAAGGTTTCATTTGCTTAGCGAGGACGAGCGAAACTCTGGAGTGAGTTTTGTCAACACCGATGCCATGGACATCAATCATGATGGGATTGTGGATTATATGAGCAATCAGTTTACAGGGAGTGGAACCAATTTTTCGGCCAAGACGCGATTGTTTTTTCAAAAGGAGGGAGCATCAACGAAAAAGGAGAAGAAATTTCTCTCAAAAAGATGCGACCAGCGGCGCGGTCATGAAAGATGTAGACCAAGATGGAGACTTTGATTTGATCTTTGCGTCCAGTCAATTCACATTTGGGGCGATTGTTCGAGCCATCACCAAAAAACAAATTCAAATTGAATTCGATTTTTTCAAATACGATCAGCAAAAACAAACCTATCATTTGAACCGTCCCGATCTTACCCGACAAATCGATTTTGCCTTCAGTCTGCGACAGTTTTTTATCGACGGAATTTTGCCGAATTTGGATGGAGATTACAACGGGGATGGATTCCCCGATGCCATGTATGCGCGAAGTGACAAAGAGCTTAGTTTTTTGATCCAGAATCCATCCTCGCCTCAGTTTTTTCCTTCTATACCGTCTGCAACCTACGACATTGATCTCCCAGGAGATTATGTAGTGGGAGATCTCAACGGAGATGGCAAAGATGAAGTGGTCCTCTATGGGACATCTGCAGGCAAAGATCAGCGCATGTATGTTTTGAAAAACCTGGGTCGTTGGTAGATTTATGGAGCTTAGGTTCTTAGCTTATTGGTTTTTCTATATGATATAATTTTGAGGTGTTTTTCGAACATCGGTTTGCTGTACATGCATGGCTTCGATAAGACGGCTGGATTTTTTGGGCAAAGATGATAAGAACGCTCTCATGTGGAGTGCAGATCAAATCAAAACAACCTTGGAAACCAAGATTGAAGCCGCTCAGGTGGCTGTGGACGACTTGACGGGAACCAGCGATCATTTTCGTGTGACCATTGTTTCTCCGGCCTTTGCCAACCTTTCGCCGATCGAAAAACATCGAAAAGTCTACGATGCATTGGGAAGTGATGTTGGAGGAGCCATTCATGCATTGTCCATCAAAGCGTATACGCCCGAGCAATGGGAAAAAATCAGCGGCAAATAACACAACCATACGAAGAGAAGGTAGAAGATGACAACACAAGAAAAAATTCAAAAACTGATCAGTGACAACAAAGTGCTGCTATTCATGAAGGGCAATCGTTTGATGCCCATGTGCGGTTTTTCGGGGGCTGTGATTCAGTGTTTGGAAAACGTAGGAGCAACCTATGAGACGGTCAATGTGCTTGAAGATGAAGAGATTCGTCAGGGCATCAAAGAGTTTTCGAACTGGCCCACGATTCCCCAGCTCTATGTGAATCAAAAATTCATCGGGGGATGTGACATCGTTCGAGATCTGTTTGAGACCGGTGAGCTAAAAACGCTTCTTTCCGAATAGATCATCTGATCGTTGGAATTGTCTTGAAAGGCTAACCTTTTCATAAGGTTAGCCTTTTTTTTCGCTCACTTTTGCAGGGTGACCGAAAATGATCCGGCACCAAATCCCCATTTTTGTACCGGGTACCAAATCGGCAAAAAGGTGCCAGGTACAAATCTATAAGAGATTTTTATTTTTTTTCTTGATTCATAAGAAATGTGTATTGTATGGAAAACGTAGCAAATGTTTTTTATCCATTTTTAGGGGGTCATTTATGAAATCAGTCATTCAAGCCGTTGCCGTGGTTGCATTGGCAACTGTAACGGTGAGCACCAGCGCGTGGTCGCAAATCGAGGGAAAAGATTGGATTTTGGATCAGCAAACTGAACAGCGATCTAGATCTGTATCTGTGCAAAATCATGAAAATGAAACGGAAGGTCCTTTGAGCTTGTCCGATGTGCTGGAGCAATACAAGCTGGCGGACGATTCTGTCGCATCATGTACATTTTCGTATCGATATGTGTCTGGGCACAAGGGTTCGGGAGACCACCTGTATGCAGTCTACTCAACTGCAAAAGAAACTTGTGAGAAAGACAATCTTCAAGCTTGGTTGAATGAACCAAAAGGAACCTTGCAACACGTGTATGTGGTTTTGGAAAAAACATCGGATAAGACTCTCCTTGCTTTGACCATCACACAAGCTCGTTTGTGGTCTGATGACAAGGTGGAGTGGACGAACGATGAAAAGACAAAAGCCACCATCGATGTTGTGCAAGAGGATTGGGTGGAATTTGTAGAAGCATTGGTAACCCAGGCCAAGGCCTCTGGCAGTACCAACGCCCGTGGAACGGGAAGTTCAGCAACTTCTACGTTTGGGAAACCTTCCGGTTCATCGAACCTGGATGATCCAGATCACTATCCAAAAAATAGATAGTCATAAAACGTATTCGATACCTGGTACTTTTTGTGGAAAAAGGTGCCAGGTACGATTTGCAAATGAGAGGTAGAATATGAAAAAAATGGTTTGGGGAATCATCGTTCTGACTTTGGGGATGGTTGTGACAACCGGAGAGTCTTTTGGTGGAGATTTAGATCAAACGATTCAAGCGGGGAGTGCGGTCGATAAAACTCTCACAACCGCGGATGACGGGTTATCTTTGACAGGCCCTTTGTTGAAGGAACTCTCGAATGATTATACGCTTCGAAGCCAGGGCAAAAACGATTGTTTTGCTGAGCTTATGTTCGAAGTTAAAGAATATAATGATAGAGACGGCATCGTGGGGTATCGTGGGAACTATCCGTGCGTTTCATTAGAAGATAGGACATACCAGGGCGATGATGATCGGCGGTTAAACCGATCGGCTATTTCGATCCACGTTGTCCTGGTAAAAATCGATGACCCATCGGTTACCCTGAGTCTCAAGATCAAACAGGCTATTTGGTACGACGATAATTTTGTTCGGAATACCACAGTAGACGGCAAAGGTGGATTCATCAGTCTTACCGAAAAAACTTGGTATGATCTTATTTTTAACCATTGGTGGCAAGTTGAGGCACCCGTCGTATCCGATTCGTAGACATGCTTTTGGTGCCAGGCACCACAAATGCAAAAAAGAGAGCCTTCAGGCTCTCTTTTTTTTACCTGCTCATCCAGGACAAGGGGTGGTTTTGCAGTTCGATCATCGCCTGCTGATAGAGATCGAGCTCTCCCAGGTCGATCCACCGCGCTTTTGTGGAGTGGGTCCGAATGGACAGCCCTTTGCGAAGCAGGGGAACACACATCTCGAATGATGCAAAAAGTTTCTTGCGAAGGCATGTAAGAAAACAACTCTTTGTTGATCAGGTGAATTCAAAACATTTCTTCTTTGATGGTGGGGACATTCGTGTTTTGGTAGGAGCTCAGAGCCGTGATGACGCCATCGGGTCCGATTCCCAGACTGGAATATCGATCGGGTTGAGCATTGGGAATGGTGACCATCGTGACCAGAGCGCCGGACTTTTCGTGCGTTTGGGCGACCTTGCGTAGATCGACCTCACACAAAAAGTCACAATTGATCACCCACACATGTTGGCCTTTCACAAAGGACTGCATGCCTGCGATGCCGCCGCCCGTGCCTCGAAGCGTTTTCTCCTCGAACAATGTCAGTGGCAGTGGGAATTCTTGGCGTTGATGCTCCTGATAAAAAGCTTCTTTGCCATGATGAACATTGCAAGCGACCTCCTGAACCCCAAAAAATCGAAGATAGTCGCAGCTCCAATCCAACATGCGACGATCCAACAAGGGAAGAATGGATTTGGGTTTGTCGAGGGTGAGGGGTCTCATGCGCGTGGAAAGCCCCGCATTGAGGATCATGGCCTGCGTTGAAATCAAATCACCTCCAGCAAAGCCGGTTCGAGCAAGGTTTTGAGCGGACTCAACTCAGGATAGCGACCGAAATTTTCTCGGATGTATTTGGCCAGTCGTGGCGTGTCGGCCAAGTACCTGGGGTTGTGTTTGACTTTGTCGATGTAAAAAAATCGGCCAAAAGCTTTGAGGTTGCGTTGGATGCTGATCCAATCCACGTTTCGAATCATTTCTTGTGGTGACACCGAGACATGGCGATCACGGTTCCATGCTTTGGCAAAATTTTCGAGCAGCGTTTCGATCACCCTCCGATCCAGTTCGATGTAAGCGTCTTTGAGAAGCGAAGCCAAATCATAATAGATCGGAGCCAAAAGCGCGTCTTGAAAATCAATGACCCCGATGCGTTTGTCGGGCGTGACAATCAGATTTCGGCTGTGGAAATCTCGATGGCAAAACACATTCTCCCATGACAAATACATGGTTGTGAGTTTGGCAAACTCCGCTCGAAGTTCACGAAGAAGATTTTGATTGTGAGAGGATGATTCTGACAAACCATACTCCAGATAGTGATCAAATTCCCATGTGTACAAAAACTCATTGTAGGTTCGCTCAAAGGCAACGGACGCGCCCGTGGCGGGAATGGAAGAAAGTTTGAGAAGCTCTTGCAAACTTTTTTCGTACCATTGGATCTGATGTTCGGTTTTTTGTCCCTGCACTTCATTCACCAGCAATTGATCTCCAAAATCTTCGAGCAAGAGCAATCCCAGTTCTCGATCCACGCGGTGGATGATGGGTACATGCACATGGTTGTGCATCAGAAGTCTTCCGATGTCGACAAAGGGAATTTCTTTGCTTTGGGTATTTTTGTCGGTCACTTCTTCTGCCAGGGACGAGGCCTCCCCCACGGGCATGGCCATCACGATGAGATTTCGGTCGGCAAATGTGGCACGATAATACATGCGACTGGAGGCATCCCTTGGATGGCCTGGAGTGTGCAATCTGCCTGAGGGAATTGGGTTTGCAACCAGTGTTGGATATCTTCAAATCCTTGAATCATCGAAATAGGCTATGTCATGCCTGACCGTTTGACAAAAACTTTTGATTTCTTGACTTCACGTCTCAAACCTTCGATAGATGGTAACCAATCATGGCACATTCATCCCCCGTTTCCCATCGACCTTCCGTTTCTCATTTTTTCAAAGAAAAAATTTTGCCCAAACTGGCCATGATGGTGGTGGGTGTCCCGGACCAGGGGTTTGGCTCCATTGATCTGACCAATCGTTGCAATCTACGTTGCAAACACTGCTATTTTTATGAACAAGATGTTCCGGAAGAGTTTGATGACGAAGCCTGGAAAGCAAAGTTTCAGGAGTTGAGTTCAGGTCCGAAAAAACTGTGGGCCATGACGTGGGTGGGGGGAGAACCGCTTCTCCGAAAAGATCTGATCGCCTATGGAAAACAGTTCTTCCGACACAATCTCGTGGTTACCAATGGATTGATCACTCTACCCGATTGGGAAGAAGTCCATTTTCATATTTCTCTGGATGGGGATGAGCAGGCGCACGAATCCATGCGCAATCAAAAAGGCATTTACAAGCAAATCATGAAAAATGCCGATCGACCCGAGTTACAGGTGGTCATGGCCTATTGCGTTTCCTCCCTCAATGCAGATTGCATCGAAAACGTTTTGGAGGAATGGAAAGATGTAGGGATCAAAGGATTTTTGTTTAGTTTTTATACACCCATTGAGAGCATCAAAGATCCCTTGTTTCCGGGGTGGGAGCGTCGCGATCAAATCATTGATCGACTGATCGAGCTCAAAAAAACCACGTATGGAAGTTTCATCCAAAACGACGTCCGAACTCTGGAATTGATGAAGAGCGGAGAATCCAAAAAAGTCACCGACAATTGTATGTTCATGAAAAAGGGATTTTCTCTTGACCCTGTTGGACACCGCAAATCCAAATGCATGATGGGAGACAAAGCCGACTGTGATCGATGTGGTTGCATTGTGCCGTTTCACCTTCATCGAAAAACGGAAAAGAAAACCATTGTAAAAGATTTGCTGAATGACACGCGCACCTATTGGTCTCAAAAGGACGATCAAAAAAATCACAGCACCGTGGGCCAAGCATGATTGCACAACGAAACCAAGAAGGCATGGAGTTGGTGGTGGATCAGCAGGTTTTTTCTTTTGATACGGCCCAAAGCAATCAATTGATTCGGGCCGCTCGCATGAACACCTGGCCGCAGTTCAAAGCCATGCTCGAAAAAAAAAGCGGTGAGGATTGGTCGATCCTTGAAGCACGCATGGACGAGATGGAAAAAAACCAACAATGGCGGTTGAAAGAAACCATCGCCCGATTTTCTACCTTTGATGAATAGAGTCCTAAGGTGAGCAAATGTTTTTTTGTGTAGAGTTGGCGTAGGAGAGATTCATGTTCAAATTTTTTGGATTGATTTGTTTGCTGATGTTGGTTGCGGTTCTGGTCTTGTCGGCCTATGCATTGTTTGGCAAGGTTTCCAAAGACAGGATTTTTTTGGTCTCTACGACGGTTCTGGGCCTGATGGCTGGACTTACGGTGCTTTGCTCAATCATTGCACTTTCGTATCAGAGTTGAAGTTTTTGACCTTCTGTACTACAAGCTTCGATCATGTTTGATCGTCTTCAAGAAAAAATTTCCGGTTCCATCCAAAAAATTCGGGGCCATGGCACCATCACCGAGGCCAACATCGCGGACACCATCGAGGAAGTCCGCAAAAGCCTTTTGGAGGCGGATGTCCAGTACAAGGTTGTACAGTCATTTGTCGACAGTGTGAGGGAAAAAGCCCTGGGGGAAGACGTTCTGTTGGGAGTTGAGCCTGGCCAGCAATTGATTCGCATTTTTTCTCAGGAGCTCATTCGCATCTTGGGAGGGGAGACTCCTCAGATTCCTTCTCCATCCAAAGGACCGCTGAAAGTGCTTTTGGTGGGGCTTCAAGGAACGGGGAAAACCACCTCAGCCGCCAAATTGGCCCTGCATTTTCGCGATGAAAAGAAAAAAATTCCTCTTCTTGTGCCTGCTGATTTGTCTCGGCCTGCCGCTCGCGAGCAGTTGATCACGCTCGCCAAAGAAAATGGACTCGGGGTATTGGAAGCCGAATCCCGCAATGCCATGGAGGTTTGCAAACTGGCCCTAGAAAAGCAAAAGGGACGAGAAATCAATGGCGATGTCATGATTTTTGATAGCGCTGGACGATTGGCCATCGATGATGCGCTGATGGAAGAACTTGCCAAGGTCAAAGCGATCATTGAGCCGGATTTGGTGCTCTATGTACTGGACGCGATGGCGGGGCAGGATGCGGTGCGAACGGCGCAGACCTTTGGAGAAAAAATTGGCTTTGATGGTGTGATCCTGACCAAAATGGATGGGGATGCTCGAGGGGGCTCGGCGCTTTCGGTCAAGCTGGTGACCGGCAAACCCCTGTATTTCCTGGGAACCAGCGAAAAGGTCCAGGGACTTGAGCCTGTGTATCCAGATCGATTGGCCTCCCGCATTTTGGGATTTGGGGACATTCTTTCTCTGGTGGAAAAGGCGCAAAAAGCCTTTGATGAGAAGCAATCGGCACGATTGGCCCAAAAGCTTCGCAAAAACCAGTTCACGATCGAGGATTTTTGGAGCAGTTGGAATCCATGGAAAAAATGGGGTCCATGTCTGATCTTATGGGCATGTTGCCGGGCGGAGCCAAAATGAAACAAGCCCTGGCCGGAGGGTTACCGGAAAAAGAAATCAAAAAAACCAAGGTGATCATTTCTTCGATGACCCAGCAGGAACGAAGAAACCACCAGATCATCAATGGTAGCCGCAGACTCCGCATTGCCAAGGGAAGCGGGACTTCGGTTCAGGATGTAAACCGATTTTTGAAACAGTTCCTTCAGGCTCGAACCATGATGTCTCGGATTTCCAAAATGGGGGTCAAGGGCATGCGCAGAGGCGGGGGCTTTTTTTAGGCCCAGTTTGGAGTTGCTGACGCCTTTGAGAAGAATGTGAATCCAAAGAGTAATTTTCACTTGATTTTCAGGGGCATTAGGGGGTATTAGGTCGACTGATTATGGTAACGATTCGATTAAGCAGACACGGAATGAAAAAAGTTCCGTTATATAAAGTGGTTGTGGCAGATTCTCGTTCTGGACGTGATGGACGAGTCATTGAGTATTTGGGCAATTATGATCCCAAACATCCAGAAGCTTTGGGTACGGTGAAACAAGATCGCGTAACCTATTGGATTTCCCAAGGTGCAAAGCCAAGTCTGGCCGTTGATAAAATGCTCAAACGAGCAAGCAAAAAAACTGCTGCTACTGCATAGTGTACAGTAGACTGTACAAGCTAATAACAAGTTGATGAATGTGAGTGTGGAAGATGAAAGAGTTATTAGAATTGATTGTCAAACAGCTGGTAGATAAACCTGAAGATGTGTCTGTGAATGAAGTCGCGGGCGAGCAAACCTCTGTGTTTGAGCTGAGAGTCAACAAAGAAGATTTGGGCAAAATCATTGGAAAACAAGGACGCACGGCGAAGGCCATTCGTACCCTCCTCAGTGCGGCTGCGGTGAAAGACTCCAAGCGAGTCATGTTGGAAATCATTGACTGATTCGTCCACGAAGAACCAAAAACCAAACTCGATCCATGTTCCTGTAGGTCGTCTTGGTCGAACCAAGGGACTCAAGGGATGGCTGCGTTTGCAGCTTTTTAACCCTGAGTCTGATGTGCTCGATCACTGTGTACACTATCGTTTGGAAACCCAGGATCAAAAGGATTTCCAAGCCAACTTAAAAAAACACAAACCCGAAAAAGACCATCATATGGTGCTCTGGGAAGACTTTGAAAATGTCGATGTAGCTCGAACTTTGACGGGGGCTGTGGTGTCCGTTCTTCGAGAGGATTTGCCTGCTCTTTCCAAGGGCCAATATTATCATGTGGATTTGATTGGCTCAGAGGTATTTGACTTGGAAAAAAACCGCTTGGGGAAGCTCGTACAAATTTTGTCGACGGCCTCGAACGATGTGTGGAGCATTGTCGATGGGAAGCAAGAGCTCCTCATACCTGATCTTCCGGGTGTCGTGGTGAGTGTGGATGTGCAAAGCAAAACCATCGTGATTGACCCTCCTGTGTACGTCGATGAAGTTTGATGTGATCAGTTTGTTTCCTGAGGCCTTCGGGGCTTTGGGAGTCTCCAAAATCTGGAAAAATGCCATTGATGCAGGATTGATAGAGCTTAGGCTTCATGATCTACGAGATTTCGGTTTGGGTCCTCATAAAACTGTGGATGATACTCCCTACGGGGGTGGAGAGGGGATGCTGCTCAAAGTGGAGCCTTTGGTGGCGGCCTTGGAGTCGATTCCGCGAACGGAGACCAGTCGAGTTCTTTGCATGAGCCCTCAAGGAAAAGCCTTCGATCAGACGCTGGCCCAGGAATGGTCTGACATGGACCATGTCATCCTGATTTGTGGCCGATATGAGGGTTTTGATGAGCGTTTTTTGGAGCACTGGGTCGATGAATGTGTGTCCATTGGTGATTATGTTCTGTCGGGGGGCGAGCTTGCTGCCATGGTGGTGATGGATACCTTGTCCAGATTGATCCCTGGGGTGGTGGGAGAGCCGGTTTCGGTCTCCAATGATAGTTTTAGTCGAGGAAGCCTCAAATACCCCCAATATACCCGCCCCGAGGATTTTCGTGGTCACAGGGTCCCTCAGGTCCTGCTCTCCGGAAATCATCAAAAAATTCAGCAGTGGAGAGAAGAAATCTCTCATTTAAGGACTTTACAAAAACGTCCAGATCTTTTAAAAGACCGGAACGCCAAGAATACAGGCTTGAAGAAGAAAGAAAAATAAGGATAATGGCCATGAATGCAAAAATGATTGATGACAACAACAGAGCAAATTTCCCCGAATTTACGGTTGGCGATACCATCAAAGTTCACATCAAAATCAAAGAAGGCGAAAAAGAACGAGTTCAGGTCTTCCAAGGGATTGTGATCAAGCAGCGCAATGCCGCCGAAAACTCTAGTTTCACCGTGCGCAAAATTTCTTTCGGTGTGGGCGTTGAGAGGATTTTCCCTTACGAATGTGCAAACATCGAAAAAGTCGAAGTCATCCAAAAAGGAAAAGTACGACGAGCCAAATTGTTCTATCTACGAAGCTTGAAAGGCAAAGCACTGAAAATCGATGAAGATACGCGTGAGCGAGACGCAAAGAGAGAACAGTCTGTCTCTGCTGATGCTACAGAAACGCAAGAAACCAGTGCAGAAGAAAACACAACTTCGGTCAAAGCAAGTACTGTCGAAGCACCTGCCAATTCGTAAGCTTTTGCTTATCCATTTCGTATAAAACTTTTTTCTATGAGGCTGGAACTCTCTTGTTTCGGCCTCGATACGATTTTTGGAATTCCACACCAATAACCATTTCACCCGTAGGAGGATAATAGTCGGGTGGATTGAAGGCCACACGAGGGTCAGGCCGAATCACACGTCGCTGGAATCCTTGATCTCTCCCATTGAAGGTATTGGCGGTGTAACTGTATTTGGAATTCAAACTCCCTCGAACACGTAAATCTGAGCCCACAGAACGAATCATCTCTTCAAACTGATCGTATGCACCAGCGGTATCGGTTGGTGTCAGTGTAGGTTGATAGCCGTCGTAATAGTAAGGTGGAATCAACCCAGGTTTGGCAATGGTTTTGGTGGGTTTGAGTGGGTTGGTCATGTAAAACGAGTCGAGCGTATCTTTTCCCGATCCGACATATTGTTGGTACGTAGCTCCACCATCTGCGGTTGCCCACACGGCAAGCCCGCCGGCTGAATCAACCTCGGGATTGAAAATTCCAGAGATGACCACGTGTTCTCCTGCCAAAAAGTGACCTTCCAAATCCAAGGCTGCCGCAGCGTTGACGTATCCGATGGAAGTCAAACCCTCTTCCATCCACTGGGAGGGATAGGTTGTATCTTCGATGTCAGGATCCACCAAATTTCCATCGCTATCTACGGGAATAAAATTGGTGATGTCGAGGTATTGACCATTGGCGGTGGAGCGGTCGGTGGGGTCATAGCGGTCAACGTTTTTGGGTTTTTTCCCTTCCAATGTTTCATAAGGATTGGTGGTTTGTGGAACGGCTTCAGGGATGACAATATTATTTTTGGCAACAACCCCCAACACATCTTCGTTGGGATCTTGGTAGACCAAGTCTCCTTCGATGTAAATGTTGTCTGCTGCGAAGGTTGCTTCCCCATCTACGATTCCTTTGATGTGAACGTTGCAACTTCCACTCAAGCAGGTGAACAACCCATCAGTATCGTAGGTGGCAATGGAGCTATCGGTGCCGTTGATGACATCATTTTGTTCGTTTTGATATCGATCAAAGGCAAAAAATTCATCGGTCGCACAGTTGTATTGTTTGATTTTTCCTCCACTTGGCGTGCTGACAAGTTTTAAACAAACATCGGTAAGACCCAAAGAGGAGAGATCTACGGTTGCCTTGGTTTCTACATCTGTATAGTAAGTTGAGGGTACAGGTCGAATGTTGGTGTAGTTTGCTGTGTACCCTTCGGCAAAATACATTTCAGTTTTGTATTCTCCCGAACCACAACCACCTGAGCAGTTTGTAGACGTCATGTCTACTTCTCTTCTCTTGAAAGGGTATTCATCGCCGGGAAGAACAGGATCTGCAAAGGTCACATGACCCAGAAAATAGTGGACCTGATTGGTGAATTCAAAACCATCTTCCAGCTGCTCCTCTTGCGTGGGAGATCCGGGTAGGCTTTGGTTCCATGAGGTTCCAGTTTCTGCTTCCCACCATTTTCCCTCAAATTGAAGTTTTCCATCAGGAAAGTCTCCAAAGTGAACACGGCCTTCAAAAATCCCCGCGGCAATTTTGTAATATTCACTGGGTTTGAGAACCGGAAAGGCCCCCACTCCGTGTGTACCGTAGAGAATTTCTGAGTAGCTTTCTTCACGAATTTTTACACGACTTTCAATGGTAAAAATCTCACCGGTTTTTTCATTTTCCGTTTCAGAAACGACCAAGAAATATTTTGGAAATGACAAATCATATTCGGTTGGGCTGGTGGTCCAATCGATCGCTGGATCTGGATCTTCTGGAAACAAAAATACACGCAAATTGATGTCTCCACGGGATCGACTGATCACGGGTGTGACATCGGGTCGATCAGCATCGTAGACATATCCGAGGGCCACAACATCGTCATTCTCATCTTCAGGCGTGGTAAAAGTGGCTTTGGAGTCTCCATCGTATTTGTTGTCCATGCAGTTTCGAGCCAAGGTCATTAACTCTGCTCGCTGAATCTCTAGACCACTTTCCGCTTCCAGTTTCAAATCATACGAGCGTTTGAAAAAACCTCCCAATCGAGTCATGATGATGTTGTCGTTGTTCATGGCCATGAACATACCAATCCCCGATACGATCAGGATCAACACCAAAATAACTGCCATTCCTTTGGATGAATGATGAAAGCGTGTTGTATGCTTTGTTGATCTTCTTTTCATATGGTTCTCCAAAAAAAAATTACTGAGCCCCTGAACCTGCACCAGTTGGGTGTTGGGTTTTTTCCCACGCGGGTGAAGTCAGGTAGAGCGGTGGACCCGTTAGCTCTCCGTTGCTACTCAGAGAAGCCATGCCTCGTTTCAAATTGACCGGAGAAAATGTTGTGTTGGTTCCACTGAGTCCATCTCGTTCCAGATCAATGCTGATGAATTGAAGGGATGGAACTCCAAGCTGGTTGGCACATGAACAGTCTGCCACGGATCCAACATTGATGCAGCCCTCTCCGGACAATCCCATCACAGGATTTCGTGTTACGGTTCCATCGAACATATGATAATTGACATTGAATCCCTCGACGCCATTCAAAACGGGTTCCCAGGATCGGGCCAACGATGCCGACGTCCCCGGATCAAAATCGTTGAGGCTCGGGTTGAAGCCATCATCTTTTCGATGATCATCTCGCAGCAAGGTTCCATCCGATGCATTCAACGTGTAGTCCACAATTTCCACTTGGAAGACAAAGGCAGAGTTGGGATCTTTTTCTCCATAGTTTTGTGTGAACTCTTGGGGATTCCAATAGGAGCGGTTGGTGTGGTAAATTTGGTAGGTTGAGCCGGCACCGGCTACAATCGAAGTGATGCGAAACACATCGGACATTTCTGAGTCGATGATCACGGCATATGCGCCAATGGCCAAATCATCAATCGAAGATACAATGATGGGATTGCTTCCATCGGTAGGATAGGTCGCTCCACCACCATCTTGTGCCAATTTGTTAAAAGAACTGTCTTTGGCGATGTACACCATTTGCAAGGAGTCGTCGTCTCGATCTGTTCCCGTAAGCAAACTTGAATCGGATGGGTCCAGGGAAGTGTAGTCGGCCAATGCGTCGTAGCGCGTTTTTTCGTAGCCTGGAAAAGGTCGAAGACTCCAATTGACACTTGCAATGGATTTTGAGTCACAACCCACAGGTCGATCGACTTGAAGTGCAGGATTGGCCGCCGTAAATAGCGTGATGGTGTTTTCTACTTCATATTGAAATCGGTCAAAGAGTTTGATGGCCTCACGATCAGATTTGGCGGCTTGTTGAACCTCGGCTCCCTTTCGAGAAGTTTTGGTCATGATCACATAGGATGTCCCCGCAACGGCCGCAAAAAGAGTGCCTGCAATCATGAGTTCAATGATGGTGACCCCTTTTGATGACCATCGATTTTGATGTTGTTTCAGCATGTGTGTTTTCTCGGAAATTTGAGTTCCTCAATTATAACAAATTTTTGCTTTACTAGGCGAACTTTATTGAAAGTATTGAAACTACAACTTTATTAAGGGAAAAACTGACAATGTTTCCTCAAATCAAGAGGAAAAAAAGTTTACACATCAGCGCAAAATCAGCCTACATGGGCTTGCAGAGCTCTTGGAGCTAGGCTTTTTTTCGCGTTTCGATGGCATGGACAAACAAATCCAGGATCCTTGCAGCCTGATGATGGAGTTCTTCTCGATCAAAAAACTCTGGGTGCCATTGCAAACCCAACACAAATCGATCGGGCCACGAGGAATTTTCTGGATTCAAGCTGACCGCTTCGATCAATTTGTCTTCGGCGGAGCGAGCTTCGACCAATAGATCTTTTCCCAAGTCTTTGATGGCTTGGTGATGAACGGAATTGACGGTAAGCTGATCTTTTTCAGGAAACGCCTCTCTCAAAAGGCTGCCGTTTTTTTCAATGTGCACTTGGTGAAACCACTGTTCATATTTTTCCCAGCAGCGGTGTTTATGAGCTTTGTCCAGCTGTGTTTCAATGTCCTGGTATAGAGTTCCTCCAAAAAACACATTCAAGATCTGAATTCCTCTGCAAATCCCCATTACAGGTATGTTTCCGTTCATGGCGGATTCGATCAGTTTCATCTCATACTGATCGCGGAAAGGATCTCCACTCCATTCCGGCTTCATCGCAGCTTCCCCATAGCTGTGAGGAGAAACATCATCTCCTCCTGTGACCATAAGTCCATCGAGTTGGCTTACGATGCTGGGAACAAGCTGCACCGAGGGTACAGTAGGAATCAAGATGGGTAAAATATTGCGTTTGAGGAAAAAATGCAGCATTTGTTCCTCTGCAAACAGGATTCTTTTGTTTTTGTAGAGCTTTCGCTCAGGATCTGGGTGTAAAAAATTTGAAGAAAGGCCTACTTTGAGCATCTTTCCAAGATTGTACCTCAGGTGCCAAAAAAGCAAAAGAACTGCCCCACCGACTTCTCATTCATAAAAGTCATAGGTCTATAAAATCAACACCTTACCCTGGTATGAGTTTTGCTTCTATAAGTAGATGATGATTCATCTCTCTCACAAACCGATTTCCATGGTTTTGGCCCTCTTGATTCTGGGAGCCGCGCCTTTGGCCCGATCTGAAAGCATTTGGTCTCAAATCGGCGAAGATTATCAAGAGTATCGAGCAAAGGTCGATCCTGTGGTGGCCGATCCAGGGTCAGCCATCAAAGAAGTTGTGCGTGAAAAAGTTCAAGGCCTTGGCCAACGGCCCCAAGAAAAAACAGAGGATTGGATTCCGGAGGATGTGATCGATTTTGCTGGGCGTGACCTTGATCAACTCAGCCGAAAAACGCTCAGATCCACGATTCGCTCATTTGCGACCATGAATCAAAATGGCATAGAAGCCTTGGTATTGACGTATCCAGACATCATGATCGATGGATCCATGCAATGTGTGACCGGGCTCTACTATCTTTCCATCGAAAAAGAGGGAAAGACCAAGACTCTTCCTTCCAAAGCCAGGAAATCTGAATTTGAACGCTATCTCTCTCAAGAGGTGATTGCCAAGAACAAGAGCATTGGACTCAAGGGATATCTGTTGGAAAAAGGTGAAACTTTTGCGCCGATGGTCTCAAACGATTGTCTGAGTTTTCACATTGTGATCGGAGATAAAGATTTGCAGGGCATCATCGAAAAACTCGATGGCGAACCAACATCAGAACCCACCAAAAAAACTCCTGATGCAAAAGAATCTACTGCTGAGATTTTGATGTGAGGTTCTTTTCAGCGAATCAATGCTTTGATTCGTTCTACAGAAATATTTTTTTGCTGCGCGTATTTCAAGTACTGATCTTCTTGTACAAGTCCAACATCAAAGTATCGTGCCTTGGGGTGAAAAAAATAATACCCTGAAACGGAGCTAGCCGGGGTCATGGCAAAATTTTCTGTGAGTTCAATGCCAACCGAGGTCTTGACCTTGAGCAAGGACCAAATTTTTTCTTTTTCCGAGTGATCAGGGCAGGCGGGATAACCCGGTGCAGGTCGTATGCTGCGGTAGGTTTCGTCTACCAGCTCTTTTGTGCTTAGATCTTCGCCTTTGCCCCATGCAAATTGTTTTCGTACATGGTGATGCACATATTCCGCAAAGGCTTCTGCCAGGCGATCTCCAATGGCCTTGACCATGATGCTAGAATAGTCGTCCAATTGGTCTTTGTATTTCTGGGCCAAGGTTTCCACTCCATCTCCCACCGTTACGGCGAAGAGTCCGATGCAATCCATGGAGGATGAAGTTGTGGGTGCGATAAAATCGCTTAAACAAAGATTTTTTTTCCTTCCATCCGGTTTTCTCTGTTGTCTGAGAAAACAAAGTTTTTCAACGATGGTTTTTTGTTGGGAATCAAAAACATGAATCTGCTCACCAGAGGATTGGGCTGGAAACAATCCATACACGGCCTTGGGGTGAAAAAGATGTTTTGCAATGATCTCATCGAGCAGTGTCTGAGCTTCTTGATAGAGCTGCGTCGCTTGGGTCCCCTTTTGCGGATGAGACAGAATGTCTGGATACTTTCCTTTCAAATCCCAAGCCCAGAAAAAAGGTGACCAATCAATCCAGGGTCGAAGTTCTTTCACCGATACAGAATCGAGAATTTGCACACCAAAGTTTTTGGGTTGATCGATCGCATAGTCCTCCCAGGGAAGAGCATTGGCCTGAGCCTCCTCGATCGAAAGAAATTGATCTACATTTCCATGCGAGAGAAATCGATTGCGGATGTCTTGATACTCTTGTTTGAGATCCTGAAGATATGAGGTTTGCCCACTTTTTTTCACATCGTTGCAAACTTGAATGATTTGAGAAGCGTCGGTGACGTGCAAAACAGGTCCATGATAGTGGGGATCGATTTTTACAGCGGTGTGTTTTCGATTGGTGGCTGCACCCCCGATGAAAAGAGGAGTTCGCATTCCCAACTCTTCCATCTGCTTGGCATTGAAAATCATCTCATCCAAAGAGGGAGTGATGAGTCCGCTCATGCCGATGAAGTCAGCTTGCTCTTTTTCTGCAACTTCCAAAATCGTTTTGCAGGGAACCATCACGCCAAGATCAATCACGCGGTAGTTGTTGCAAGACAAAACCACTCCTACAATGTTTTTCCCAATGTCGTGAACGTCACCTTTCACGGTGGCCAACACGAAGGTTCCTTCATGTTTTTTCTCCTGGCCTTCTTTTTCCTCTTCCATAAAAGGCGTGAGGTAGGCTACGGCTTTTTTCATCACGCGTGCGCTTTTGACCACCTGGGGCAAAAACATTTTGCCTTCTCCAAAGAGTTTTCCAACTTTTTTCATCCCTTCCATCAGGGGACCTTCGATCACAAGCAGGGGCTTTTGAAGTTCTTGTCGGGCCTTCTCGGTATCTTCTTCGATGTATTGTGTGATTCCATGAATGAGTGCATGGTGAATTCTTTCGTCCAGAGGTTTGGTTCTCCAGGTTTCAACGCTTGCGGAGGAAACCGCTTTGCTGGACGACATTTTTTCTGCATACGCAAGCAGATTTTCGGTGGCTTGTGGGGAGCGACAAAGAATCAGATCTTCGACTTTTTCTCGCAATTCATGATCCAATTCCTCATAGATTCCGAGCATTCCAGCATTGACGATGCCCATGTCCAGTCCTGCTGCAATCGCATGATACAAAAAAACGGTATGCATGGCCTCTCGAACTTGTTGTTGCCCTCGAAATGCAAAAGAAACATTGCTGATTCCTCCGCTGGTCAAGGCTCCTGGGCATTGCTTTTTGATCTCTCGTATGGCTTCAATGAAATCCAGCGCATATCGATCGTGTTCTTCGATTCCGGTTCCAACGGACAAAACATTCGGGTCAAAAATGATGTCGGTGGGATCGATGCCCAATGTCTCGGTTAGCAATTGATACGATCGTTTGCAAATGCGTATCTTGTCTTCCTTGGTGGCTGCTTGGCCTTGTTCGTCAAAAGCCATAACAATCAAAGCAGCTCCATACGATCGAGCTTTGCTTGCTTGAGATAGGAATGCTTCTTCACCTTCTTTGAGGCTGATGGAGTTTACAATGCATTTTCCTTGTGCATTTTGCAATCCAGCTTCGATCACCTCCCATTTGGAACTGTCGATCATCAGCGGAACACGTGCGATGTCGGGTTCTCCTGCCATCATCCGAACAAATTTTTCCATGCACGCAGCGCCATCGAGAAGGGCTTCATCAAAATTAACATCGATGACGTTGGCTCCTTTTTCGATTTGTTCTCGAACAATGTCCAGCGCAGCTTCAAAATCATTCTCTTGGATTTTCTTTTTGAAGGCGGGAGATCCCATGACATTGCTTCGTTCTCCCACCACAACAAAGGGCGCATCTTGAGATCTTCGAGTGAAACTTTCCAATCCACTGACGGAAAAAACAGGACTGGGTGAAGGAATTTCTCTCGGAGAAAAGTCTTTCACGGTTTGCGCGATCGCACGAATGTGATCGGGAGTGGTCCCGCAGCAACCTCCGACGATGTTGAGCAGACCGTGTTCTGCGAAGGCTTTGATTTCAAGAGCCATTTGCTCTGGAGACTGATCGTAGCCGTGCTCACTCAATGGATTGGGAAGACCTGCATTGGGATACACGCACACATGACAATCGGCCAAGCGGCTGAGTTCTTTGACATAATCTCCCAGGGCTTTGGCGCCCAATCCGCAATTGAAACCTATGGTCAAAGGCTTTGCGTGTTGCACTGATCTCCAAAATGCTTCGAGAGTCTGGCCGGAGAGAGTTCTTCCGGAGGCATCACTGAACGTGACCGACAACATCAAAGGCAAAGACCTGCCCGTGGCTTCAAATGTTTTTAAGACTGCGCTGATTCCCGCTTTCAGGTTCAATGTATCAAAAGAAGTTTCGAGCAAGATCAAATCAACGTCTGCATTCATCAGAGCTTGGCATTGCTCAGCATAGGCTTGTTCCAACTCTTGATAGCTCACATTGCGATATTCGGGTCGATTGACGTCGGGAGAAATGGAAGCGGTTCGATTGGTGGGGCCAATAGATCCAGCGACCCATAGAGGCCGATCGGGATGTTTGTGTTGAAACTGGTCCACACATTTCCGCGCAAGCGCCGCGGAAGCTGTGTTCATCGCAACGACCTGTGAACAAAGATCATAATCCTTTTGGGATATGGAGTTGGCGTTGAAGGTGTTGGTTTCGATGATGTTGGCACCGGCTTCCAAAAAAGCTCGGTGAATGTCTTCGATCACCTCTGGTTTGGTGATGGAAAGCAAATCGTTGTTGCCTTTGAGGTCCATGGAGTGGGAAACAAAACTCTTTCCACGATAATCTTGTTCCGTAAGTTTGTATCGCTGAATCATGGTGCCCATGGCACCATCGACAATCGCGATGTGATCTTTCAAATACCGTTGGAGTGACGTGGGAAGATCAGACATACAAAAATTAGGAGAGTCCAGCCGTATGTGTTTTGGAGGCAAAGTCACCGGAGGACCACGAAGATTTTTGCGTGGATTGGTCCAAGAGATTGAGTACGCCAATCAAAGACTGCGTTTGCTTCATGATGTAGAAGTGAATGTGAGAATAGCCATGCTCGATGAGCTCTTGGCATTGCATGTGTGCCCACTCAATGCCAACTTTTTGAATGTCTTCTGGGGAGGAATATTTTTCCACTCGCTTGACAAGTGCCTGAGGAATTTCCACATGAAAGTTTTTTGAAATGCTCACCAATTGTTCTTTGCGCGAAAAAATTTTCAAGGCAGGAATGATGGGAATGTGAATGTTTTTTTGGGCTTGTTTGGCAAATGCAAAAAACTTTTTGTTGTCGAAAAACATTTGAGTCAGACAATATCCAGCACCCGACTCTTGCTTTTTTCGCAAGTGTTCCATATCGAAGGCCACATTTGGCGCTTCGAAATGCTTTTCTGGATAACAGGCTACGCCGACACAAAAGTGGCTTTCTTCGGCCTCTTGATATAAATATTGTCCGCGATTCATTTTTGAGATCTGCTGAACCAGTTCCAGTGCATAGCTGTTCCGAGATCGTCCGATTGGGGGCTCTTTGGGGGTTCCATCTCCCCGAATGGCAAGAACGTTTTTGATGCCGAGATAGTGCAAATCGATCAAAGCATCTTCGGTTTCTTCTCGCGTGAAACCATGACAAAGCAAATGTGGAACGGTGGGTACATTGAACTTGTGTTCGATGGCTGCGCAAATGGCGATGGTGCCTGGACTTTTTCGGTACGTTCGTTTTTGGTAGGTTTCGTCTTGATCGCTTTTGACCCATTCCACACCAGCACAGTGGCTGGTGACGTCGATCCATTTGGGATCATATTCTCGGATGTCTTCGATCACGGAGAAAATGGTATCGATGCTTTTGCCTCGGGCGGGAGGCGTGATTTCTACGCTGAACGAAAAACGATGTTGATTGTCTTGCAAGATTTCTGGGATGGTCATGATTTTCTCCAGTTGTAAGTCATGCCTCGATGAAATTCAAGTAAATTGGAGCAGGATGCCACTCTCATGACTTCGAGGAGTCGTGTTCAAGAGATTGAAAATACTCCACGATCCACTGGTCGGCTACATAACCATGTTTGAGGCCGTGGTAGAAACCGGTGTGGCCACCATAGTTGTGCAAACGAATCTCAAAATGGTCGGGAGCAATCTTTTCAAAATCTTCAATGTCTCGATGATCCAGAAAAGGATCGTCCCGAGAGTGCAGCAAACATACAGGAGTTTGAATGTTGCCCAGCAGATGGTAGGAGGAAGCGTGCTCATAGAACTCTTGCAATGAGGCAAATCCATGAAACGGAACCGAGAAGAGCGAATCAAAAGCCTCAATGGATGAAAAAACTGCAGGAGACAAAAAGGGCTCAAAGAGCTCAGGGTGGTGGACGGCCTTGTTTCGCAGGGTCTGTTCGAGTTTTTCCAAAAAGTATTTTCGATAGATGAGGTTTTCGGGCCGGTCCAGGTTTTTGGCCCCGACACGCAGTCGTACAGGAGGAGAAACCACGAAGGCTCCTCGGATGTCTTTGGGAGAGGAGAGCCAACGCAAAAGCATGTTTGCGCTCAAGGAGTATCCCACGCAATAGATGTCCGAATAGAGATTGCGAACGTGTTCGATGATGGGATCAAAATCTTCGATCACACCCCCATGGTAAATGTAAGGACTGTTGTCCTGCGCGCCTCGAAGATCCATGCGAAGTGTACAAAACCCGGCTTTGTAAAGTGCCAAGGCGGCTCCCACCACATAGGGTGAATCCTTTTTGCCTCCCAGCCCATGCCAGAGAATGGCCAGTTTGGAGGGTTTTTTTTGCTGCCACAACTTGCCTCGGAGAACCAGCCCGTTGGCTTGTTCCATCACAATGTCTTTGCTTTCAGGTAGGTCTTTGAACGAGCGGGTGAGAGGGCTGATCACCGACTGAAGGTGTCGATTGCGAACATAGAGTTTGGGAACAAACTCAGAAGCATTTCTTTTGGAAGATTGATCTCTCATGGACTCGAAGCATAACAAAGGTTGTCATAGCAGATCAATAGCTAGAATTGGATTCTAGACCTATTTTCTGAACTTTCTGGGAGTCAATAATTGCGATGCGTTAAAATGAGTTCTTTTTGCCAAGGAAAGGATTTCTCGGCGCAATACAATCTTTGATCACCACGTGCAGAGCCAGTCCCCGAGTCTGCGGACCTCAATATGGTTGGGATAAGTTTTTTCTTGAGGAAGGGAATGGACCAATTGAATTTTGGGAGTGTTTGGAAGATCTTTTCCAAAGAGCTGAAAGTTTTTTGTGGGTGTATCGTCGGCGTATTTTACTTCAATGAGATATTTTAGCTTTTGATTTTGGCTAAGGGCAAAGTCGATTTCGAATCCACCCTGTTTGCTGACATAGTGCAAATTCCAGTCCTCGCCAAAACAATCATTGCGGTACTGACATTGCTTGAACAATGAACAAGCCACTAGGTTTTCTAGACGGGCTCCTTTTTCTTGTACGCGTGCAAGGTCAAAAAAATAATACTTGGGTTTTTTTTTGTTCGCTCGTGCAATGTTTTTGTGGAGGGGCAGAATCTTGAATGTGACATACATGTTTTCCAAAATCGTCAACCAACGTTTGATGGTCTTGTCACTGGTTTCCAGATCTTCCGACATAGATTGATACGATACGGGGCTTCCAACCCGTTCGCAAAGAAGGTCAATCAGAATCTGCAGTTTTTGAAGGTCTCGTACATTTTCGATTGCGATCAAATCTTGTTTTAAAATAATGTCCATGTGAGTTTTTTTCCACATGCCATAAAATTTTTTGTCCGCTTTTAGAAATGGTTCAGGAAAGCCACCATATAACAATAGTTGCTCTACAATCGATTGAGGATCCTTCGGATGGTTTGTTTCAAAAAGCTCGCGAACATCAAAAGGATGAATTCGATATTGGAAATAACGTCCGGCCATCGAATCACCGACCTTTTTGTAGGTGTCCATTTGCGCGCTACCTGTGACCACAATTCCAGGAGGAATACCTTCTACATCGTACACACCTTTGAGCCATCTTTTCCAGCTGGGCATTTTGTGAATTTCGTCAAAAATAACAAAGTCTTTTTTTCGGTCCCATGACTTTTCTTTGATCCATCGTCGATGCTCATCGTGATCGTAGTTCAAATAATCGCAGGAACCGGGGAGCTGTTTTGCCAAGGTAGTCTTGCCTGATTGCCGAGGGCCAGTGAGAAGGAGCATTTTGCTATCTAGATAGTTGCGAAGATGCTGCGTATAAAACACTCGGTCCATTTTGATATTCTCGGAGTTTTATCCGCGTTTGTCAAGATAAACCCGGATAAAACTCCGAGAATATCAAAAAAATGCAGTAGAAAAATCTGGGTAGCGGCCTGAACCAGATGGTCGAAAATGTTGTGGTTGCCGCAGTTGAAGCGATTGCGAGACTAAAACACAGGGTCTTGGACAGGTACATTGCCAAGAGTTTGGTCGATGTGCTGCATGATCTGTGGTGTGAGTCGATCGGTGAGTTCCAGACAAGCCAGGTTTTCTTCGAGCTGTTTTTCCTTGGTGGCTCCCAGGATGACCGTGCTGACGTTCTGATTTTTTAGGCACCATGCGATGGCCATCTGAGCCATGCTCATTTCCAGGCTTTGCGCGATGGGTGCAAGTTTTTTGGCTTTTTCCAATTTTTCTTTTCCGTCTGCGGTATCGAGGGTTCTTTCTTTGAGCCACTGGAAATTGGAGAGAGAAAGACGAGATCCCTCGGGAACGCCTTGGTTGTATTTTCCGGTCAACACTCCAGAGGCCAGCGGTGACCAAATGGTGGTTCCCAATCCTTGACGATACAAGGGAAGAAAATCCTTTTCTACCTTTTGTCGAACAAGCATGTTGTATTGGGGCTGTTCCATGGTGGGAGGGCAAAGGCGGAGCTGCCGAGCGATACCATAGGCTTCTTGGAGTTGGGTGGCCGTCCACTCCGAGGTTCCCCAGTACAAAATTTTTCCCTGATCGATCAGCGCGTTCATCGCCCGCACGACTTCTTCGGTCGGTGTGTAAGCGTCTGGGCGGTGGCAAAAATAAAGATCCAAATAGTCCACGCGAAGTCTTTTCAAAGCGGCGTGACATGCATCCACAATATGTTTTCGACTCAACCCCCGCTGCGTAGGTTTTTCGCCTCCCCAAAACACTTTGCTGGAAACGCAGTAAGAGTCCCGTGTCCAAGAGCTTTCCGAGAGAACTTTTCCCATGATGGTTTCAGACTTTCCGCCGGCATACACTTCGGCGTTGTCAAAAAAATTGACGCCGTTGTCGTAGGCGATGTTCATCAAGCGATGGGCCATGGTGTCGTCCATTTCCCCAAAAGTGACCCACGATCCAAAAGACAATGCGCTGACACGCAAACCGGATTGTCCGAGATTTCTGTATTCCATGTTCTTCTTCATAGCACTGCCCGATCTTCCAAACAAATACTAAAATGGATTTTGTTTCCTATCCCGAGAGAACTATCTTACACTGCTGATAGGTTGCATTCGTCCATACCCCATCATTACCCATCGGAGGATTTATGATCATCACCAACATCGACAGCGTTCCCGGAAAGACCATCACCGAGCATTTTGGATTGGTGTCTGGCAACACCATTCGCGCAAAGCACATTGGTCGAGATATCATGGCGGGGTTCAAAAACATTTTCGGAGGTGAGCTTAAAGGTTACACCGAACTGCTGGAAGAGTCTCGGCAAGAAGCATTGTCTCGCATGATCGCACAGGCTCAGAGTGTAGGAGCCAACGCGGTGATCAATGTTCGTTTTTCAACTTCGGCCATTGCGCAGGGAGCGGCTGAACTTTATGCTTACGGCACTGCCGTAAAAGTCAGCTAGAGTCGTATGGATTTGATCATTTTCATGATCTTGGTGGGTGTTGGGTTTGCTACGGGAACCATCATCGAGCGCAAGCACTTCCAAAGCATTCGATTGCGAGAGAGAAGGCACCTCAATCTTGTAACGACATCGACCAAAATCACCGATCCTGAGAAAAACATATCGGACGCCATCTTGGTCAGCGGAAGCGTGGTTGTATCGGTGGACTATTTCAAACGCGTATTGGCGGCCTTGATCAACATCACGGGAGGACGAGTGGCTCCCTACGAAACTTTGTTGGATCGAGGTCGAAGAGAAGCCATCTTGCGGATGAAAGAATCCGCACACGCATGGGGGGCACACTCGATTGTCAACATGAGGGTGCAAACCTCCACCATCGGAAATCAAAACGGAAAAAACAGTTTGGGCATGGTGGAAGTGATCGCATACGGGACAGCCGTCAAATGATTCTCTCGATGATGTTTCGATGAAGAACACGATCAAAGAAGTGGATGAGAGTGTCAATCTTCCCAAGGTAAGTTTACTGGGGCAATTTTTCACTCTCATGATCGGACTTTTGGTGGTGATTGGAGCGGTGTATTTTGCCTTGGGGTGGGCCGTGAACGTGGTGGTGGACCATCTTTCGCATGAAACCTATGCCAAGTTGCAACAACGTGTTTCACAGCATGAGTTTCTGCCTGTCGCAAAAAAGATGCAGCAATTGCAAGACCTGTTGGATGAGTTGGTGGCATTGAGCCCCAACCCTGATCTGAAATTGAAATTTCGTGTGCTGTGTGAGCCGCAGTTCAATGCGGTGGCACTTCCCGATGGGTCGGTGGTGTTTTTCGAAAAGCTTCTTCGATCGATTCACAGCGAAAATGAACTGGCCATGGTGATGGGACATGAAATTGGTCATTACATTTCCCGTGATCACATGAAGGTCATGGGAAGGGGTATATTGTTGGTGTTGTTTTCGATGCTTTTTCAGATGGAAGATGTGGATTGGGTTGGACCCTCCACCTCGATGTACCATGCAAAATACAGTCAGCATCAGGAAACCTTGGCCGATGAAATGGGCGCAAATCTTGTGCACAAAAAATATGGTCATATCTCTGGGATTGAGTCTTTTTTTCGGACCATGGAGACCATTGATATGGACGAGCATGGCCACAAACATCCCGGAAAATTTGTTTCATGGTTTTCGACTCATCCTCATCCTCAAGATCGTTGGAAGCATCTGAAGCAACAATGGAAGAAAACCGAGGGTGAGGGCAAGGAGACTTTTCTGGATCTTTCCGAGATCGATCTGCTTTGTCCTCCCAAAGCTTCCTCCCAGGCTCATTAGCGAGGTCGCACAGGAGCGGGGCAACATCCCGGGGGACAGTGCCGCGGCCTCGGACCCAAATCTCCGAGCGAAGGGCGCGGATGGTGAGGGTCAATGTATTCTTTGATCAGATCCACAATCAACTCAATCATGGTGGGATGAGTGCCCGGAGTTTGACTGCGCACAAACGAAAAACCACATTCTTTTGCGCACTGTTTGGCGTCCCGATCCAAATCGAAGATGATCTCCATATGATCCGAAACAAATCCCACCGGGTGAACCATGATTCGATCAAAATCTTTTTTGGATGTGCTGCGAATCACATCGCAAACATCCGGCTCCAACCAAGGCTGAGAGGGTCCTCCACTGCGACTTTGATAACA
The DNA here is from genome assembly GCA_041391365.1 of Bdellovibrionota bacterium. GTDB lineage: Bacteria > Bdellovibrionota_G > JALEGL01 > JALEGL01 > JAGRMV01 > JAGRAX01. Next base: position 75,639 of record JAWKOC010000004.1, read on the forward strand.
GAGTTCCCAGTGAGGCAGGTTTACCTGTTTTGCAATGAGCTCGGATGTGTTTTGCAATTGCAGGGTGTAGTCGCTGCTTTGGCTCATGGAGAGTGGCAGGCTGTGTGCAGTGAAAAGAACTTTGGTTCGTTCCATAGAGGATGAGTCTTTGGCCAGGGCTTCTTCCATGCGTTGGGCATGAACTTTGATCCACAGCGGATGGTTGAAAAAACTTCGAATCTTGTCCACCGTTGGGGCTTGATCCAAGGCTTGGCGAGCGTTTTCGATGTTTTCTCTGTATTGTCGACATCCAGAATAGGAACTGTAGGCACTGGTGACATAGGCAAGTACATTTTTTCTTCCGTCTTTGGCCATTTCCTCCAACGTATCTTGGATGTAAGGTTTCCAGTTGCGATTGCCCCAATAGATGGGCAGGTCAATGTTTTCGTGGTGCAGAGCTTTGCGCAGAGCTTGAATCATTTCCCGATTTTGCCGATTGATGGGGCTGATGCCCCCGAACGCCTGATAGTGAGAAGCAACTTCTTTTTTGCGTTCTTCGGGTACAGGTTTTCCTCGAAGCACATTCTCCAAAAAAGGAAGAACATCCTCTGGCCCTTCGGGACCTCCAAAGGAAACCAAAAAAAGAGCGTCGTAGTTCGGCGTCATACTCTTGTATCGTAGTGGTTCTGCTTGGATTGGCCAGAAAAAAAACTCTGGTCCTAGGTCGCATTTCTTACGCAATAAGGCTCGACAGCCCCCTCAAAAATCGGTACATCCCAAACCTCATTGCAGGAAAACCCATGGTCGAACAAAGAAAAAATTACAAATACTATGATCTGATGATGGCCGCGTTTGTGACGGTGTTGATCTGTTCCAATTTGATTGGGCCGGGAAAAGTCGCTTATCTTTCTATTGCGGGCAAGAACATCCAATTTTTTGGATCTGACATTACCTTTAGCGTGGGCAATCTTTTCTTTCCCTTCAGTTATATTTTTGGGGACATCCTTACCGAGGTTTATGGATATGCTCGATCTCGAAAAGTGATCTGGGCGGGGTTTGCAGGTTCCGTGTTCTCTGCCATCATGGCCTTTGTGGTGGTTGCAGCTCCCAGCACCATGGAAGATTCCTATCAAACAGCCTTGCAAAGTGCCTTGGAGTTGGCCTTTGGAAATACTTTCCGTGTGGTGATCGCCTCTTTGCTGGCGTTTTGGGTGGGAGAGTTTGTCAATTCATATGTTATGGCCAAAATGAAAATCTGGACCAAGGGAAAGATGCTCTGGTCTCGAACCATTGGGTCCACGATTTTTGGACAAGCAGCTGATTCAGCCATTTTTTATCCTTTGGCGTTTTGGGGTCTGTGGTCTCCACTGACCATGATCAAAGTGGTCTTATTCAACATGGCATTCAAGATCGCATGGGAAGCGATTCTCACACCATTGACCTATGCGCTTGTCCACCAGTTCAAAAAAATCGAACAAGAAGATTATTATGATTTCGAAACCGACTTCAATCCCTTCACGCTCAAAGACTAAAAGTTTTTCTTAAAAAAATCTCCCAAAGATGAATCGATTCTTCGTTGTTTCTTTTTGACAAATCTTCAGGAGGGATTGTCGAGAGTGACAACTCCATTGTCTGTGCGTGTGTATGTGTGCGGAGAAAAGATATCCTTGCATTCGGCGCTCGAAAGAAGGGTTTGGAGCTCCAGGAAAGTGTTGTACACTTCGTTCTGCAGGGTGAGAAGTTCTGGATTGCTCATCGAAGTTTCCGATTGTATTTTTTCAAACAGGTCAACATTGAATTGGTCCGTTTTTTTGATGTAGTTGCAGCGCTCGGTTTTGTCAGCAAAGGCCACCTCTGACAACCGCGCAAGCATCAGGTAGGTGGATGAAAGCATCAGAGGATCGAGATTTACTTTTTCAAGTTTTTCCAGCTCGGTGACCATCCGAGTACCGATTTCTTTTTTCAAATAGATGACTCCACCTTTGGTTTGCATGGGATGGTTGTTTTCCAAGATTTTGAGCAATTGGATGGATGTATCGGAATAGGTTTTGTAATTGCATGTATTTTTGCCATAGACCCACATCAGAGAATCAGGATCATACTCATGCTGGAGTCCATTCGAATGTCCCAACTCATGCAGAAAAATATGAGCCAAGGCATCCAACTCACAGTTCCGACCAGGGAAGATCGGGATCAACAACGAGATTCGGTTGGACAAAACTTTGGCAATGGATCGAGTGGTTGACTTGGTATCGACAGCAAAAGACAGGGCCACAAATTTTTTGTCGGGATTTTCCTTGGTTGGGGCGAGGTTGCTCATCTCTTCCAATCTCAGCTCTGCTAGGCTTGTGTTGGATTTTTGTTGGGGCCTGCTTTCAAAGTTGACATAGGTTTCGCGTTCGATTTTGTAACGAAAGCGGCTGAAGGGTTGGTATACCTCGTTGGTGCGTTCGATCACTTGAGAAAAAAGATCTTTGGTTTCATCTTCCCATTGTTTGCGGTCTGCATGATCGATGAGCAGTACCACGGGAATTGTGATGGCTTCGATGGCGGGCGCATTTTGGGGCTGCGATGAGATGGTGGCGGTGGGAAGATTTTCCCGCGTCAACGCTGCGGGATCTTGAGTTGGTTGGGTGGCGGAGGAGGGATCGAGAGCTTCCTCAGGAGGGAGAACATCGTCCGTGGTAGAAGGTGGAAGAGACTCTATATCTGGAATCGTTACCGACGAAGATGGAGTACTCGCACGAGACTCTGAGGTTTTGGGAGTGCTTTGGCTGCATGCCACCAGAGTGAGAACCCCGATGACCATCAGTCCATTTTTCAGTGTTTCCCCCATATTCATGATTGCTCACCTTTATACCTCAAGCCATCTCGAATTGCACGAAAATAACGCAACGCATTTTTCATGCAAATGATTGAAATTCATGAAAAAAAATCGAAAGAAGCTACTTTTTTTCTAGGATGTGGACGTGGCGTGCTCCCTCCCCAAAGGGATAGCCGTCGATCGCGGCCGTGGATACCGGTTGGATTTTAAAATGATCAGAAAAGTGTGTGCGGATCTCCACCTCAGGGAGTGAAAAAGGAGGTCCCTGGTAACGGGAAGAATCGTAGGTGTAGGTCAACAAGAGTACTTTTCCTCCATCGTTGAGAAAGTGGGCCAAGATTTTGGCATAGGCAGATCGTTTGTCGGGATCAATGGCCACAGCGGCAGCTCGATCGTAGATCCAGTCAAATCGCTCGTGGATGGCCGCGGGAGATTCAAAAAAATCTCCTTGGTACAACGTGAAGGGAGTCGCGTGATGCTTGATCATCCCATGGACGGTTTCCGTGGTGGGCGTTAGCTGTTGCTGAGCAAAAAATTCTTGGATGGGAATGGGAGAAAACTCAATGCCCGTGACGCTGTGTCCTTGAGAAGCAATCCACGCCAGATCCAGGCTTTTTCCACACAGCGGTACAAGGCAGCGGGCTGAGGATTTCCAGGGCTTGGTTGAGGAAAACCACGATACAAGATCGGGGTTGATCTCGCTTCGGTGAAACCCGATGTTGCCGCTTGCCCACCGCTGGTGCCAATCTTCGTTTTTCATTCTGGTCATCTTCCAAAAATCCTTTAAGCTTGTGGCTATCATGGATTGTACACAAATCAAATCGATTCTGGAAAGGGAGCTTTCTCCTGAGCATGTGGATGTCAAAGATGACTCCAAAAAACACAAGCACCATCCCGGCAATACAGGAGGAGGGCATTTCGAACTTGTTGTTGTGAGCCAGGCGTTTGAAGATGTGTCGGCGATCGAAAGACATCGAATGATCTACACCCTGTTGTCCATGCCGCGTCCGGAGATTCATGCCTTGGCGATGAAACTGTACACACCTCTTGAATGGAAAAAACAACATGCCTCTGATTGAAATCCCCATTTCGAGTCAGCTCCTCGCAAACAATAGGATGGGGGATCCTTCGGAGCGTACAGCAAGTGTGTATGTTCCGGCATCGCTCAACACGGCACATCCACAAAGAGTTCGAGTCGTTTATTTTTGAGTGGATGGTCCAGCAATGGAAAGTCGGTGTTGAGCGATCGAGGCGCTTTTGCACCGTCGTTGTCAGAGATGTTGGATCGAGCCATCGCGCAGCACCAGCTTCCGCCCACGGTTGTGGTGGCCGTCGATGGGTCTTCCAAGTTTGGCTGCAGTCAATACATCAACTCATCTTGGATCGGTCCTCACATGGATCATTTTGACCAAGAAGTGATTCCCACGGTGGAATCGTTTTTGGGCCTTCGCGTGAATCAGGACCAGCGCATGATCATGGGGCATTCCAGCGGTGGTTTTGGTGCTATGGTGTTTGCCATGCTTCGTCCATCGCGCATTTCACATGTGGTGAGTTTTGCGGGGGACTGCTGGTATGAGCATATGTATCGTCAGATGATTCCCACATGCATCTCTGTGAACGAAAAATACAAAAGCCTCTCGGCGTTTGTCGAAGCTTTTTTTTCTCGTCCCAATCCCATGAGTCAGTCTTCTTCTGCGGAGATTGAGACGATGATGCTCATGAACATGTGCCAGTGTTATGCTCCCAATCCCGATGTTCCCACTTTGTTTTGTGATTTGTTTTTTGATCTTCACACAGGGGAACTGAATCCAAAGATATGGGAAAAATTTTTGGCTTGGGATCCCTTGCTCATGGTGGATCAATACAAAGAAAATGTGAGAACATTGAAAACATTTTCGCTGCGAGCGGGTTCCCGTGACCAATATGGATTACAACTGGGACACCGACAGATCGCCAAAAAACTCACATCACATGGAATCCATCATGAACTCATCGAGTTCGATGCGAATCATGGAGGGTATTACTTCCGTTTTTTTGACGCCATCCAAGATGTTTTTTCTTCCCTTTGATCATTCGAGGGATTTTAGATCTTTGTCTTCAGGTTTTGGTCAGCGTAGAGGCATTTCGTTGGATGAAAAAAAATCGATGGAGCTCGGCATGCTTTGTGTGCATTGGATGATTTCGGTCATTCCCGATGTGATGGTGGCGCAGGCATTGTCGGTGCCGGTGCGCACGCATTCATCTTTGCTCGGACCCTGAGCTGATCGACAATTTTGACGCCCTTTGAATGAAACGCACACCTGGCACTGCGTACCCTGCGTTTGCAAAATATCATGTGTCATCCAGAGCGCAGGTGCAACCACAGCTGCAACGATGAGCAATGCTTTGGCCCATCGAGGAATGCGTGGTTTGGATCGATACAAAGGCTGGTTCATGTTGGTTCAATGTGACCGCAGGCAATGCAACGATAAGCGCCAGTTTCTATTGTGCCATCCTCTTCAAAGTAAAATGCATTTTCTCTACAGTTTTCGCATTGAGATGCAGGAACCAAATTTCCATTGGCCGATCGAGAATAGCAATATTCGTTGCTGCAATACAATCCATGCATGGAACGAACCAATGGAACATGTTTTTCGTGCAACTGACAGAAATGGCAGAACAGTTCGGTCTGATCAATTTGGATGGACATGATGGCAAGGGTATAGCGAAGAATCTTGCTGGGTGCAAAATGAAAGAGAAATAAAAAAAAGGCCGCAAGAACTACCGTCGGGAAGTGTTTTATCCTCGAATCAATCAAGGGGGCAAGGTGGAAATCGCTGTTTCTGGAAATCTGATCGCGTCAGATGTTTCACTCCGCAGCGAGGAACCTCACCCGACGAAAACACTTATAAGGAATAAAACGTAGATCCCTAACCTGTAGTCGAGCAGGCCTTTTGATCCCTTCTATTATCACGAGGACCGGGCTTTCGGTCAACTGCAAAATGGCGAAAACGTCTATGCACTTGATTCTCAAGATGTTTCAAGCAGGATGTTGTCGATCAATCGAGTTTTTCCCAAAAAAGCAGCCAACGCCAAGATGGATTTTTTTTGGATCGTCTGTGAAAACTGAAAATCTTCCCATCGCAAAAGGTCCACATATTGCAGCTCCATCCCCGGTATACCGTCAAGATTTTGATGCACAGAGTTGATCAAAGTTCGTGCGTCGCGTTCGCCATCTTCGAACGCTCTTTTGGCCGCTTGCAAGGCTTGATAAAGTTTGGGAGCGATTTCTCGTTGATCGGGGTGTAGATATTGATTGCGAGAGCTCATGGCGAGTCCGTCCGATTCGCGCACCGTCGGGACTCCAACCACATGTGTTGGCAAAAAAAGCTCTTCACACATGCGCTCAATGATTCGAAGCTGCTGGCCGTCTTTTTGCCCCATGAAAAGGTGAGAGGGGCGAACAAGTTGCAAAAGTTTGAGCACAATCAAACACACTCCATCAAAATGACCGGGTCGATATTGTCCACACAACACCGAACTCAGATGTGATTCTCTCACACTCAACCACGATGGAGTGGTGTACATTTGATCGATGGGAGGTGCGAACAATACGTCCACGCCTTCTTGCCTGGCCAGTGCGCAGTCGTTTTCAAATGGACGAGGATATTTTTCCAGATCTTCGTGGGGTCCAAACTGTGTGGGATTTACAAAAATGCTCATCACCGTTGGAAGGTTCAGGGTCTTGGACTGACGAACCAATTCCAAATGTCCTTGATGAAGAGCGCCCATGGTGGGAACAAACCCAAGATGTTTGTCAAAAAAGCGTAGCGAAGTTTGCAACTCGCCAATGTTGGTTGCAATGATCATGCTGTCGATTCCATCATGGATTCAATACGATCCAAGACCACAGAAGCCGTTTGCTTTTTGCTGTGATTGCGTAGCCATGTGGGATCTTGGTCGGGAGACAAGATCAAAAAATCATTGCTTACGTCTCCAAATCCAGATTTTTCTTGATACACTTGGTTGGCAACGATCAGGTCTAGGTTTTTTCTCTGCATTTTTTCTTTGGCATAGGTTTCAATGTCGTGACTTTGTGCTGCAAATCCAACCACAAGATCCGAAGCTCGTTTGTGCTGTGAAACATAGGAAATGATGTCAGGATTTTTGATCAGTGGCAGAGAAGCTGGAATGTTGTTTTTGCTTTGTTTTTGTTCAAACGATTGTTCAAACCGAAAATCTGCCACGGCTGCGGTGGAGATGTATACATCACAGGGAACAAGCGTGGCCACAGCATCAAACATTTGCTGTGCACTGACCACAGAGATCGAACGCAGATGTGCAGGGATACTCACCGAAACCGGTCCGTGCACCAAGGTAACATCAGCCCCTCGCTCGTGTGCTTTTTCTGCCAGCATCAGACCCATGGTGCCGGTAGATGGGTTGGAAAAAAAACGAACAGCATCCAAATACTCTCGCGTGGGACCCGCCGTGTCCACGACCTTTTTTCCAGAAAGGGGACCCGTGCAACGACTTTGCAAGGTGCGTGAGATGATCAGATCTACATCGGCCATGGCACCTTGACCGATTTCTCCACAAGCCAATTCACCCTCCCGAGGATCGATGACTTGCACGCCCCGAGAAATCAACGTTTGAAGATTGGCTTGAACTGCAGGGTGATTCCACATGAACGTATTCATCGCAGGCGATAGCCACAAGGGTCCGGAATAGGCCAAAGCTACGGTGGTGATCAAGTGATCGGCTTTTCCATGCGCCAGGTCTGCCAAAAGATTCGCACTGGCTGGAGCAATCAAAAAAAGATCCGCCCATCGAGCCAGGTCAATGTGTTCGGTGGCAAAGCTTTTTTTGCCAAAGGTATGTGTGGCAACTTTTCTCTGCGTGAGAGATTCAAAGGTCAATGCACTCACAAATTTTTCTGCATTGGGACTCATGATGACCTGAACTGTTTGGCCTTGTTTTTGAAATCCGCGCACCAGTTCGCAAGCTTTGTATGCGGCAATGCTTCCACTGACTCCAAGCAAGATGTTCATGCTTACCCCTCCATCAGATGTTGATAAATTTTGGAGATTCCATAAAGAGCCAAATCTGGATGATAGCGATAATCCGAAGGTAAAATGGATCGCAGAGTGTTCATCGCTCCTCCCGTGATCAAAACCGTGGCACTCGGATCATCCAACTCTTGTTTGCATTGGTTGACCAATCCTTCGATCATGGCGGCATGTCCTCGACACAAGCCACTTTGCACAGCGGTTTCCGTTTGGTTTCCGATCACGGCGGGTGGGATGCTCAAGGTAACCGCACTCAATGCGGAAGCAGCGTTGAACAGGGCCTGAGAAGAAATTCCCAATCCTGGGCAGATCGCGCCGCCGATGAATTCTCGTTTTTGGTTGACCACGGTGATGGTGGTTGCGGTTCCAGCATCCACCAAGATCAATGGAGGGCTATACAAATCCAATCCTGCTTGTGCAGCACTGATCAAATCAGGCCCCAAGGTTTGAGGATTGGGCAAGGTGATGGAAAAATCAATGGGACTGAGATGAGTGACAAAATGAATCGGTGTTTGCACGGGTGCATTTCGGATTTCACCGGTGAGTTCGGGAACCACCGAAGAAATACACAATGCATCTTGGTCCGCGATCGAGGTCTGGGCTTTGCTCAAATACTGATCCACATTGGCAAAAAACTCATCGGCCAATCGTTTTTTTTCCGTGCGAAATTTCCAACTATGGACAAGTCTTTGATGGTCAAACAATCCCAGTGCAGTTTTGGTGTTTCCGATGTCGATGGCCAGCATGAAAATTCCTCACACCTTGGATTTGGTATCGGTGATGAAACCTTGAATTTGTTCTGCGATGATGGATCGCAAATCAATGCGAGGTTTGGCAAACGATGGAATGGGATAGGTTGCCAAGCCAAGCAGATCATTGATCACAAGCACCTGTCCATCACAGTCGTCTCCGGAACCAATGCCAATGGTCGGAATGTGCAATTCTTGTGTGATTTTTTTGGTGAGAGTGTTTTCGGTGCATTCAATGACCACAGAAAAAGCTCCAGCTTTTTCCACCGCCAAGGCATCTTGAAAAATTCTTCCGGCGGTTTGTTCGGTTTTTCCTTGTTTGGCAAAGCCGCCCAGTTGGTGAACGTATTGCGGAGTCAGTCCAATGTGCGCCATGACAGGAATGCCATTGGAGGTGATTTTTTCAATCATGGGGGCTACGTTTTTTCCGCCTTCGAGCTTGATGGCCTGCGCGCCTCCCTCTGAAATCAGACGGCAAGCATTTCGAAAGGCCTGCTCGGGGCTCTCTTGGTACGAGCCAAAAGGCATGTCTGCAACGACAAAACTTTGCGTGGCCGATCGTGTGACCGCTCGCGTATGGTGGATCATGTCCTCCATTCGCACACGAAGAGTGTTGGGATGACCGAGCATCACATTGCCCAGAGAGTCACCCACGAGAATGATGTCAATCCCCACCTGCTCCAAAATTTTTGCCATTTGAGCGTCATAGGCTGTCAACACGGCCAATTTTTCTTTGCCCTTGGATTGAATGAAATCTTTGATGGTCGGATGTTTGGCCATGATGTGGGGTATATCACCCAGCCTTTTTCCGCACAAGGTCCCATTCCCGGCAGGCAAAGAGCCCAAAGCGCTGGGTGATGAGTTGTGGTACAATGGGGGTAGATATGAAATGGGGAATGATCATCGCGGTAGTTTCCCTCCTTGTGGGGGCCAGTCAGGGGCATATGGGCCCAGGACGATGATTTTTTTAGTCCTCCTCCCGTAAGCTCCGACCCACCTCCTTGGGTCAGCGGAGATTCTGGGAGTTCTGGTGGAGATCAAGCTGCCCCAAGCACCTCCGGAGCCGATGATGCCCCAGCGGTGCCATTTTTTCCGGGCATGGATGACGAAGAAGATTTTGCCCCTTCCTATTCCTCAGGATCGTCCTCTCGATCCAGCTCTTCCGCAGCTCCCAAAGATAGCTTCAAATGGGCGGGAGAAGAAGAAGGAGAAGAAAAGTGCATTGGATGGGGAAATCCCTTGCTCGGGACCCAACTTTTCGATTCTCAAACCCAATGCGAAGCTGAAGTTTCCAGTCAGATTGACAAATTCAAAAAAACGATTCGGTTTGTGGAAGAAAATTTTGAAAACTACAAACTCAAGCACCAAATCAAAAAGAATATCAGCAGAGAAGAAGCAAAAACCTATCATCTTGATTTTGTAGAGTCTGAAAAAGTGTTTGGACAGTCTCACGGGTGCATTTGCCTTGGGTGAGTGATGCTGCTATAGACAGCATCTATGTCGATCAAATCAGATTCATGGATCATCTCCATGGCAGAAAAGGGAATGATTGAACCTTTCGAACCTGCTCAGGTTCGAAAAGGTGCAATTTCATTTGGGGTTTCCAGTTATGGGTATGATTTCCGTATTTCGGATGAGTTTAAAATTCTCAATCCTGAATATGGGGATGTGATTGATCCCAAAGGTGATCAGGAGAAAATGTACAAAAGCATCAAAGCTTCTACGTACATCATTCCTCCCAGTGAATTTGTCTTGGCCAAAACGGTAGAATATTTTCGAATTCCTCGTGACATTCTGACCATCTGTTATGGAAAATCAACCTATGCACGTTGTGGGCTTCATGTGAACGTGACACCCTTTGAACCCGAGTGGGAAGGTTTTGCCACCATTTCCTTGATCAATGCAACTCATGTCCCTGTTAAAATTTATGCCGGTGAGGGCATTGGTCAATTGTTGTTTTTGCAGAGTGATGAAGCATGCAAAACATCCTATGCGGACAAAAAAGGGAAATATCAAGCCCAGCAAGAAATCACCACGTCCAAAATCGATCAATAGGAGGGGATGGCCATGAACCAATGGTTGCAAGATGTCTTTTCGATGCCATTGTTTCCTCATCTTTATATGATCCCTTAGACCTTTGTGGTTGGGTTGGCTCTGGGATATCATTTGCGTGGAAAAACCGACGAGGAAGAAGAAATTCTTCCCACCAAACCCAAGATCTAGAAAAAGAATGGTTCGCGCAGGCTCTGTTTCCAAGGGGTTAGCTTTGATCTCAAAAAACGCCCTTTACCTCATGCTCGAAATCACGATACCATAGAAAGTTGATAGATTATGAATCCGTCCTCACGAAATGTTCGCTTATCTTTTGGATTGCCGTTGACGCCTGTGGTTCGGAATTTGATGTGGATCAATGCGATTGTGTTTGTTTGTATGCTATTGGTTCAAAATCAGACCTTCTTTTTGGACATTAGCTATCCAGCAGCCATCGTTCACATGCTGGGAGTCAAACCTCATTCGGTGTTGCATGAGTATGCGTTTTGGCAACCTTTTACCTATCTGTTTCTGCATGTGGGATGGATGCATCTTCTCATGAACATGTTGGGACTTTGGGTGTTTGGATCTGACGTGGAACGGATCATGGGGCCGCGCCGATTTTTGCAGTATTATTTTTTTACGGGAGCTGGAGCGGGGTTGGTTTCTGCTTTCATGGGCATCCCAACGGTGGGTGCATCGGGAGCCATCTTTGGTCTTCTTTTGGCCTTTGGAATGTTGTTTCCCAATCGAACGTTGTACATTTATTTTATTTTTCCCATCAAGGCCAAATATGCGGTGATGCTCTTTGGTTTGATTGAGTTGGTTTTTTTGATGATGCGTTCGGATCAAAGCATGACCAACTATGCAGCACATTTGGCGGGGCTTGCATTTGGATTGTTGTGGTTTTTGTTTCGTTTGCGAAAGTTTGATTTCAAAGGTTTTTTTCGAGACATCCAACGCAATCGAAAAAAGAAAAAGTTTCGCGTGATCTCCAATCCACCGGAGGATCAGAGTGTGAAGGATCCTTACAACAACCACACGATTCATTAAAAGGTACGCTCAGTCGCCGCAAGGCTCCCCCGGCCGAGGCCGGAGACAAGGGTCGCACAGACGATCTTGATCCGTTGTGAAGTCCTCTGCAGGAAATGGCTCGCCGGCACTGCAAATCTTCACTGCAGAATCACCTGCTGCGCTTGAGTTTCCTTCCGAGGATTTCACAACGTATCCCATTTCATCAGATGCAATGATCAGGGGAAAAAAGAAATAAAGAAAAAAAAGGAGATGCATGCCATGGGCATGCATCATTGTTTCTTATTTATAGGATTTTGAGAAACTCGGTACGAAAGCTATTGGAGAATTGAGACATTTTCGAGGCGGAAGCGAGAAGGCCACCGGAGCGTACCTGCGGTGTACGTGAGGATGGCCGACGAGCGACAACAATGAAAATGGCCAATGATTCAATAGCTCTGATGTTGGCCTCGGCCGGGGGGGCCTTGCGGCGACTGAGCCTTATTTTTTGGAATACACCCTTGCAATCCAAGCATGAGCATTTTTGGGAGTTTCAGGAAAACTCACTTCCGATTCTACTTTCCATGAGGAGAGATCGATCTCTGGAAAATAAGCATCTCCCGGCGCCTCAAAATTCACATAGGTGAGATACAGTTTGTCGAGAAGAGGAAGGGCTTCTCGATAAATTTGTTCCCCACCAATGACAAAGGCCTCGGTTTCCTCGCGCTCTTTGGCGAGGTCCAGTGCTTGCTGCAAACCGTGAACCACAAAACAATCTTCGGGCACTTGGTATTCTGTGTTTCGTGTGATGGCGATTGAGGTGCGGCCCGGCAGGGGAGGGTGAGATTCAAACGTTTTTCTGCCCATGATGATGTGGTGGCCCATGGTGGTTTCTTTGAAGTATTTGAATTCCAAAGGAAGTCTCCACAACAACTTGTTGTCTTTCCCAATGACTCGGTTTCTTCCCATGGCCGCAATGGCAGAAATGATCATACAGCTACATCTCCTTTGATGTGAGGATGAGCTTGGTACTTTGATAGCTCAAAATCCTCAAATCGAAATTCAAAAATATTTTTGACCGCAGGATTGATGGTCATGGTGGGCAAGGGATAAGGCTCTCGGGTCAATTGCAACTTGGCTTGCTCCATATGGTTGGTGTACAAATGAGCATCGCCAAGCGTATGAACAAAGTCGCCAGGTTGCAAATCACACACTTGGGCCATCATCATCACAAGCAAGCTGTACGAAGCAATGTTGAACGGTACACCCAAAAATACATCTGCAGAACGCTGGTAGAGCTGACAAGAGAGTTTTCCTTCTGCCACATAAAACTGAAAAAAAGCATGGCATGGTGGAAGTGCCATTTGATCCAGCTCTCCTACATTCCAGGCGCTGACGATCATTCTGCGTGAGTCGGGCTGTGTTTTGATTTGCTGGATGACCTGCGCAATTTGGTCGACGGTGGTTCCATCGGCCGCTTTCCATGATCTCCACTGGGCTCCATAGACGGGGCCAAGATTGCCGTTTTCATCAGCCCAGGCATCCCAAATTTTCACCTGATTTTCCTTGAGATAGGCGATGTTGGTATCCCCCTGGAGAAACCACAGCAGCTCGTGAATGATGGACTTGAGGTGACATTTTTTGGTGGTCACCAAGGGAAATCCTTGGCCCAAATCGAATCTCATTTGGTGTCCAAAAATGGATTTTGTCCCTGTGCCGGTTCGATCTGTTTTTTCGACGCCTTCATCCAATATTTTTTGCATTAAATTCAGATAGTTTCTCATAACAGCCCTCTATGAATAGTATGCCTCTCTTCAAATGTCCACCTCTTCGAAAAGCTCGTGACCTATTTTTGTAGGCCATGGTATAGACACAAGGTTATGCAGTCACAAATGCAATTTGAAAACGTATCCTCCGATTCTCAGAGCTCAACCCCAAAGACTTCTCCCGCGTCCCAAGCTTCTCAGACGCCGCTGATGAAGCAATACTGGGAGATCAAATCTACGTGTCCAGACGCGATTTTGTTTTTTCGTTTGGGGGATTTTTATGAAATGTTCTTTGACGATGCTGTCAAAGCTGCGCCAATTCTGGGAATTGCGCTGACTTCCAGGGACAAAAATGCGCAGAATCCGGTTCCTCTTTGTGGCGTTCCTTTTCATAGCTCTCAGAGTTATGTAGCCAAACTTTTGGATGCAGGTTTGAAAGTGGCCATCTGTGAGCAGGTTGAAGATGCCTCCCAGAGCAAAGGAATTGTCAAACGAGAGATCATCAAAGTGATCACACCCGGACTTCGCACAGACGAAGAGGGCCTTGCGCCCATGGCACAAAACTTTGTGTTGTCCCTGTGTGTTCGAACGTTGCCCAATGAGTTGCATGAATACACCTTGGGCTGTTTGGACTATGCCTCAGGCTCCATAGAAGTCATGACCCGAAATCACATCGAAGATCTCATGGATGAAATCGATCGAATCAATCCTGTTGAGATCCTGGTCTTTGATCATACCGACGATGCACAGTGGATCGAGCGTTATGCCCCCGAGCGTATGTCCAATGTGCATCAGATTCCTCAGTGGGTGTTTTCGCAGGCCAAAGAAGAAATCAAAAAACACTTGAATGTGATGGATTTGGGAATGTTGGGTTTGGATCATATTCCTCATGCCTTGGAATCCTGCGCGGCTTTGTATCATTATGTTGGAGTCGAAAACCAAGCCTCGTTGGCCCATCTTCAACTTCCCAAACAGCATCGTGATCAGCGCTATATGGTACTCGACCATCATACCATTGAACACTTGGAACTTTTGGATCGTGGCGCCAAATCTGAAAACAGTTTGTTTTCCATTTTGAATCAAACCAAAACCAGCATGGGAGCGCGTCGCCTCAAACAGTGGATGGTTCGTCCTTTGTGTGAGCGAGAGCCCATCGAGCAGCGCTACGATGCCATTGAGATTTTGATCCAAGAGAGAGAACTTCGCAAAGAGCTGAGAGTTCATCTGGCACACGTGTTTGATGTGGAACGAATTTTATCTCGTTTGAGTTCGAAGAATGCAAGTCTGAGAGATTTGATCAGTCTATTGGAATCATTGCAACGTGCTTCCCAGATCAAACAACAGCTGGCCCATCTCCCCAAAACTTTTTTTGCAGGGATCGAAGACTTGTTGGATCCTCTGCCTGCATTGCAAGATTTGTTGCAGCAGTCGTTGAACCTTGAATCTGATTTTTCCAAACACTCTTATCTGATCAAAGATGGCTATCATGCGGAGCTCGATCGATGGAGAAACATTGCCAAAGGAAATCGAAATTGGATTTTGGAACTGGAACAGAAACAACGAAAAGAGACCGGCATCTCCTCCCTCAAAGTCGGGTACAATAAGGTTTTTGGATATTATCTGGAAGTGACAAACACTCATCGAGATAAAATACCCGCCCACTACATTCGAAAACAAACGCTGGCCAATGCAGAACGTTTTGTGACCCCTGAATTGAAAGAAAAAGAGTTGGAGATTGAAAACTCCAAACAAGAGATGGAAAAGCTTGAAATGCAGTTGTTTCAGGAACTACGTCAAAACGTCTCAATGGAAAAAGACAAACTGCAGACCCTTGCAGATCATTTGGCTCAGCTGGATGCAATGGTGTCTTTGGCGCAAGTATGTGCAGACTATGCCTATGTTCGCCCTGTCATACAAGATGGAGATGATTTGATTCTTGATCAAGGAAGACATCCTGTGGTGGAGCGTAGTCTTGCACTCACTGAGCCGTTTGTTCCCAACAGTGTGCACTTTACCTCCCATGGCAAGAGAATGATTTTGCTCACCGGTCCAAACATGGCCGGAAAATCTACGGTGATGAGACAGGTGGGGTTGATCGTGATCATGGCACAGATGGGTTGTTTTGTGCCTGCAGAACAACTAAAATTTTCTTTGGTCGATCGTGTGTTTACACGCATTGGAGCCTCGGATGATTTGGCAAAAGGTCGGTCCACATTCATGATGGAAATGAGTGAAGCCGCATACATTTTGCATCACGCGACGCCAAAATCTCTGATTTTGCTGGATGAATTGGGAAGAGGCACAAGCACCTACGATGGATTGTCGATTGCTTGGGCGATCATGGAGCATCTGGATCAGAAGATTTGTGCAAAAACCATTTTTGCCACGCACTATCATGAGCTCACTTCTCTTGCACAACAGTCTGATACCATCGAAAACATGAGAATGACGATCCAAGAATGGGAAGGCAAAATAGTGTTTTTGAGAAAATTGGAGATGGGCAGCATTCAAAAAAGCTATGGAATTGAAGTGGCTCGATTGGCAGGAATGGAAACGAGCATCACCCAAAGAGCGCAGCAGATTTTGAAAGGCCTAGAGAAAACATCTTCTACCACGTCTCTTGGAGATCTTCCTCCACTCAGCGCGGAACCTGAAATGTTGCAACCCACTCCCATGGAGATGTGGGTGGATCAGCTTGATCCAGACCAGATGAGCCCCAAGCAGGCCCTGGATCGACTCTACGAGTTGAAAAAAATACGAAACTCTTCAAAAAATTGATCCTCTGTTATACTTGGAATGCAAAAGATATGATGTTTCGTAGCATACAATCAGCAGTGTTGATGCTCATCTGCGCATGGTTCTCTACTTCGGCGTGGGCGGAAGCCCGTGTTTCGGCCATGACCAAAGTGGATCAACCTGATCATATGGAGTTGACCATTTTTTTGTCGGAAGATGCCACCTATTCGGTGGGGTTTTTGTCTGCAGAAAAAGGCATCCCCGACCGTATGTTTGTGGATTTTTCACAATCCACCTTGATCAATCCCATGGATGAAATGATTTTGGCGGAAAATCCTTGGGTTTCTCGTGTGAGAATTGCACAGAACCAACCCCATCGTGTTCGTTTGGTGGTGGAGTTGAAACAAAAAAGCAGCCAAGGGGATTTTTCTTTTCACGCCAATGCCAATGGCGTTGTGATCTCCAGGGGCAGGTCTTCTTCGGAGACGATCGCTCAAGAGATCCAAACCCCAGCCCCAGGGACTCCTCTTCCCGTGGTAAAAAAACCTGAGCCCTCCACACCGGTGGTGTTGCAGCCTCTGCCCAAAACTCATGCAGAAAAAAAAGTGTATACCATCATTGTGGATCCAGGTCATGGAGGCAAGCATCCAGGCGCCATCGGAAAGCGCGGAACCATGGAAAAACACATCACTTTGGAAATTGCCAAAAAACTTAGAGATCTGCTGCAAAAAACAACCCCACACAAAATTCTTATGACTCGGGAAAAAGATGAGTATGTGGATTTGCTTGATCGAACCAAGTTCGCCAATCGCATGCACGGAGATTTGTTTGTGTCGATTCATGCCAACTCTAGTCCAAAATCCACGGCCAAAGGTGTTTCTACCTATTTTCTCAACAATGCCGATGATGAAGAGTCTCTGCGTGTGGCTACACGTGAGAACGGTGAGCTCGATCCCAAAGCTTTCATGTCTCATTCGGAAAAGGAGGACAATTACTATTTGGAGATCATGAAAGCTTCGATGATGAAAAATTTTCATACGAGCCAATCCACGGAGCTTGCACAAAATGTTCAGACGTCGATGATTGGAGCTCTCAACACCCGCTACCAAAATATTTTCAATCGTGGGGTCAAAAGTGCTGGTTTGTATGTTCTTACGGGGGCAGAGATGCCAGCCATTTTGGTAGAGACATCGTTTATTTCCAATCCCGACGAAGAAAAACGATTGAAAGATCCTACCTATCCACATTTTTTGGCCATGGCGATTCGTTCGGGCATTGTTGAGTTTTTGAAAGGGTATCAACCTTCTGGCGAAAAACACGCGTCTTTACATTAGAGATACTTTGCGCTCAATCGCCGCGGGGCTCCCCCGGGCGAGGCCGGAGACAAGGTTCGCACAGACGATCTTGATCCGTTGTGAAGTCCTCTGCAGGAAATGGCTCGCCGGCACTGCGGATCTTCACTGCAGAATCACCTGCTGCGCTTGAGTTTCCTTCCGAGGATTTCACAACGTACCCCATTTCATCAGATGCAATGATCAGGGGAAAAAAGAAATAAAGAAAAAAAAGGAGATGCATGCCAAAGGCATGCATCATTGTTTCTTATTATTTTTTTTCTTCTTGTGCATGAAGCGAAGCATCTGAGAGGGGAAAGCATACGTTTCAAAGTTCTGGGAAAACTAAAGCACAGCCGGAAAGTCGATCGATCTTCTCTTGAGATCAGGCGAGCCATTTTCCCAGAACTTTGAAACGGGAGCTTACGCATGTCTGTGATGAGTGCCCCACCCGTCCTTGGCCGGGGGAGCCTTGCGGCGATTGAGCGTAAAATTTATTGACCGTTGGAAAGAGAAAAGACCTGTTCCATAGGGAGCAACTCCCCTTCGTTGCTGGAGCCGCCAGTTGTGGCCACAGAGATTTGCAATCTATTGGACTCTGGGCAGGACTCCATGCCCATTTTCATCAACGATAGTTCGATGGAAGATGAACCGATGCGAACCACGCGCATGTCGAACTTTTCTACGGTTTCAAAATCGGTGTAAAAACTGATCTCCGCTCGTGGCAGCGAGTCCACGTCGTGGTCGAATCGAATGCGAAAAGCCATGCATGTATTGTCCGAAAGATCTGAAGAAGAGATGTTGGAAAATGACAGTAGCCTTGTATCGCTGAAGGTTACAGCCTTGGCCATGACCCAGGGAAGAGCTGCAGTGATCAGGATTCCAACAATGGCCATCCATAGCCATTTTGAATTCTCCTTTTTTTTCGAGTACTGCATAATCTCTTTTTTTCAGGAAAGGTCGTGGGTGATAGATTTCACCCACGACCTTTCCTCAATTTTCTTTTAAAAACCGGTGATGGGTCCAAACGCCTCGCTGGTCACTTCGGTTTGTCCGGTGGTCATTTGAACATCCACATTGACCCCACTGCTGATGGAGAGATCAATTCCTGTTCCGCTAGGACCTGCATTGGTCAGTTGGTTTCCAGCTGAATCATAGGCTTGATTGACCACCAATCGATAGCTTCGACCCGAGGTGCAGTCTTCATACAAAGGTTTGACATACCAAACATCTACCTTGTCGAAAAAAACGGTTCCCACTTGCAGATACGATGCAGTGCTAGGATTGTTCCAGTTGCCAAAGGCTCCTTTGAAAAGCACATTGAATTGAGGCATAGATGCCAGACCTTCGTTGAACGTGACTCGGAAGTGTCCGAAGCAACCGGTGCCTTCTTTGATGCGCTCTATTTTTTTGATGTAGGGAGGATTGACAGGATCGTTGTTGTTGATGCCTCCACCGTTGGCTGCACCAACCCAGAAACGAATGCTTCCCGTGGTATAGATTCCACCAAAGAGTTGTCGACCAATTTGGTCATAAATGTTTTTGTTCAGTAGAACTTTGTACTCCCCGTTGCTCAAGACCACCGAGGAACTCAATGACAACACGACCGTGTAATCACCATTGGTCAATACGGCTGGATCAAATTTGGAAGTTACATCATCTATGGTTCCATTGGTTGAGGTTCTTTCCACTCGAATGTTGCTGCTCAAGCTGCTGGCGTCGACTTTTTCATTGAAGGTCAAATAAACTTTGGTGCCCTGGGCGGAGTTGTAGGCCGACTCATGCAAAGGGGAAGATTCCACAAGGTCAAAAATGTTTTGACCCAGGGATCCCTGCTGCCAAAATCCATTGGACGGAGATCCTGTGGTTCCGCAGGATGCCATGGCGATGGAAAGGAGACCAGCTCCGACCATGCGACTCATAGAAAAATACCATTTTTGCTCTGTTTTTTTCATCGTACCCCTAGAATTAGCAACTCTTGTGCCAACTTCTCTCTTTGTAACTTATTAAAATCATAGGACGAAAGAAGATGTTGCCGAGTGTTTCTGCGGCTTTGATGTCCATCCCCCTCCCATGGTTTCTACAACCCTAGAAAGGGTCCAAAGGTCTCACTCTCGGTAAAAAGGGACCCATTTGAGATCACAGAGTCAGCATCGACTCCCGTATGAGGCTGACTTTGTCCAACACCGTACGCGGAAAGATCGTGACCATTTTTGTTTTCTGTTTTGGGAAAATCATCGCTTGGATCGTTGGGTGTTCCATTGTCATCGATGATTTGAACACCATTGGCATCCAACACAGGTAGTACAATCGTGCTAGACATGGTATTGCCGTCGATGTCGGTGGCCGAATCAATCACCAGACGATAGGCTCTTCCCGGAATGCAAGATCCATAGCCAATCGGTAGATAGGCATGCCAGGATTTTTGACTCAACAAATCTGTGGTTCCAATGCTGTGAGGGGTAAGCGTGTTTACGTTTTGCCATTTTTTGTATTCAGTATCGTTGTTCAGGCCAAGATACGCATCTTTGTATTTGAAATACATGACAGGAGGAGACTCAAGGCTCTCGTTGAAATTGACCACCACCATCAAACCATTGCAGCCAAAATTGCCCAATTTTCGTTTCACGATGCTCACCGCATGAGGTGGATGGGTGGGGTCGTTGGCAATTCCCCCTCCAAAAGGTGATCCTACCCAAAAATTGAGTTTGATTTCACTATATTTTTGATCCGCCAAAAATGAGCCATAGGTATCGCGAACATAGGAGTTCATGGTTGTGATGTATTTGGCCGCCGGCAGCGTTTGACCTTGGTGGACGGTGTAAATCAGAGATCTTCCATCGCTGGAAAGGGTTGGAGGAGAATTGAAGAGGCTGGTGGTCACTTCTTGATTGATGATGGATGTTCCGATGTTGGGAGAGGTTTCCTGATAAATTCGGATGTTTCCATCGACGGTGCTTGGATCTACTGCCGAGTTGAAGGTCAGAACCAGTGTGGTTTGCCCGCTGTTGTAGGTGGAGTTGTGGAAAGGAGAAACTGCAATGACATCGAAAACAAAAGGGGACCCATCCTCGTTGAAGCGATTTTGACGGCTTTCCGAGCCGCAGCTCGTGAGCAGGCAGACACTCAAAAGGGTGAAAAACAAGCGTGAATCACGAAGGGGGGATGTAATATTACGCAGCATGTCTGACCTTATATTCCAGGATTTTGTCGAGT
This sequence comes from Bdellovibrionota bacterium, assembly GCA_041391365.1. Taxonomy (GTDB): domain Bacteria; phylum Bdellovibrionota_G; class JALEGL01; order JALEGL01; family JAGRMV01; genus JAGRAX01. Next base: position 96,330 of record JAWKOC010000004.1, read on the forward strand.
GCAAGTGAATAAATGTGTGACTTTACTAACTTATTGATTTTATTTCATTATGTTATTTCGCAAAATGTTAAAAGGTGCTCAGTCGCCGCAAGGCTCCCCCGGCCGAAGCCGGAGATAAGGGTCTCACAGACGATCTTGATCCGTTGTGAAGTCCTCGGCAGGAAATGGCTCGCCGGAACTGCAAATCTTCACTGCAGAATCACCTGCTGCGCTTGAGTTTCCTTCCGAGGATTTCACAACGTGTCCCATTTCATCAGATGCAATGATCAGGAGAAAAAAGAAAAAAAGAGGAGATGCATGCCATGGGCATGCATCATTGTTTCTTATTATTACTTTTTTTCTTCTTGTGCATGAAGCGAAGAATCTGAGAGGGGAAAGCTCCCGTTTCGAAGTTCTGGGAAAACTAAAGCGCAGCCCGGAAGTCGATTGATCTTCTCTTGAGATCAGGCGAGCCATTTTCCCAGAACTTCGAAACGGGAGCTTACGCATGTCTGTGATGAGTGCCCCACCCGTCCTTGGCCGGGGGAGCCTTGCGGCGACTGAGCATTACTCTTTGGGATCCAAAAAAACTTCTGTGGCTTCGGAAGATGGATCGGATGCAGGTTTTCTTTCAATCAAAGGAATCAAAACGATGGCTACGCTACAAAACATGAGAAACCCCAAAGGAAATGCCCATAGCAAAACAAATGGATTTCGATTTTTCACCACTTCCAAGGTTTGAGGAAGCTTCTTCAGCTGGAATGTTCTGAAATCTTCCAAATATTCCTGGCTTTCTTGGCCCAGCACGTTTTTCCACTGGTACATCTCCGATTCCAAATCGTTGATGCTGTTTTCAGTTTCACTGATTTTGGCTTCGATCTCTTGATACCGTTTGAGCTGGCTTTGCTTGGGGCCAATCTTAGTTTCGATCTCCTCAATTTTTGGCGTGAGCTTTTCAATTTGTGCATGCGCTTGGGTCAATTGCGTTTGAAAGGAGTTCTCTTCTCCTTTTTCCATCAATCTTGCCATCACGCTCAGCTGTGCTTGCCTGAGTCGAAGATTCTCTTTCAAGTTGGTGAGTTTTCGGTCTTCTCGATCCACTTCTTCTTCCACCTCATAAAAATCGATGTCGATGTCTTGGAGTTGGATTTCAAGCAAACTCAGATCGGTGGATCGATCTATGATTTCCTGATTGAGTTGGTCCACTCGCTCGTTGGCGATGTCTCTATGGATCATTCCCAATGTGGAAGGGAGAACAGAAGAAAACACATGTTCTACAGCCCCGCGCTGACTTCGATTCTGTGCAATGGCTTTGCAAGACGCTGTAGGACTGTTGAGAGATTTTTTGCAAATCAGATGAGTCTCATCAAAAGGAGGGTAAATCATGCGAATGCTTTCAAGAGCCACAGATTGAATGTTGTTTTCAATCTGATCTTGAGAAATTTCAGGAGTGATTCCCACCAATCCGTAGTGATGACCCACCCAATAACTTTGAGGGATCAAAAGATAGCACAGATAGGAAAACGACAATGCAAAGAACACCGCAAGGCTAAAAAAAATCGAATGATCAACTTTGTCGTGCATACCGTTGTACAAAATAACTCAAAGCGGGCCAAAAAAACAGTCCCAGAATGATCATCAGTGCCAGATGAGGAAATCGCACATAAAAGGTTTTGTAGGTATTGGGATGAAGGGTGGCCGTTTTGGTCCCCTGTTCAAAAAAAGGCGTTTGATTTTGGATTTCCCCAATCACGGTATAGCTGGCAGAAACTCCTGTATTGGCGGATCGCACGATTTCTTTTCGGGTTTCAATGGCTCGGAAGGCTCCAAAACGCAGATGCTGATAGGGGCCGGAACTGTTGTTAAACCAGGCGTCGTTGGTAATGTTGACAAAAAATTCACTTCCTTGCTTCGCTGCCTGCCTAGCCAGCTCTGGAAACAACACTTCGTAGCAGATCAAGGTCGAAAACCGATGATCGTTCACCGAAAAAAAAGTGAGCTGATCCGCGGCTTCAAAATCGCCGGCAATTGCGGGGATCCATCGTTGCAGAATGGGCACAAGAGGAACATATTCACCAAAAGGGACCAAGTGTCGTTTGTCGTATCGACTGAGAATGGTGCCTTGATCATCAACCAAAAAAGCAGAGTTGAAATAACTGTTTTGACTGTGCATGTTTTGCCAGCTTACAGCTCCAATCACGTGGAATGCATCAGGGGCATATTGATTCAAAAAGGGAAAAGCTTTGACCTGATCCGAAACCGTCTGTGGCAAGGCGGCCTCTGGCCATACGATCAAATCCACGTGACTCGAATCAAAATTGGACAACAGATCAAAGTATCGCTGATACATGATTGGACCTGCCCCTTTTGAGAGTCGCACATCTTGGGAAATGTTGGGTTGAAGGTAGGCCACCTCAAGGACATTTTTCGAGGTCTCAGATTGCCATCGATGAATTTGATAGAATCCATAGAGATGAATCACGATCATCGAACCCACCAACATTCCCACGGTTTTCGTTAGAGTTTTTGCTTTTCCTTGAATCCACATCTCCATCGCAAAGACCACATGGGTGGAGAAAAGAAAAAACAAAAACGTAAGCCCCAGGGTTCCGATCACATCGATGATCTGAATCAACGGCAGGTCACTGTACAATCCATAACTTGGAACGATCCATGGAAAACCACCAACAGGGAAAAATGAAAACACATATTCAGCCATCGTCAAAGCTGCTGCTGTCCACACTCTGGGGTAGGGACCACGATAGTTTCCGATCCAATAGAAGGGGATGGATAAGACCAGTGCGCGAACCACGATGATCAAAATCAATGCCATGGTCGCGAGAAAAACATTCAAGTCACCATACTGACGCATGGAAATGAAAATCCAATACAAGGTTCCCAGACCACTGATCGCATGAAAAACAAATCCCCACATCCAACTTTGTCGGGGTGTAGATCGAGAGCTCAAGAACAACATCGGAAGAAAAGAAATCAAGGTGAATACGTGCGTATACGATTGATTCCACCAGGGGTGGGTCCCAAAAGCCATGGGAAAACTCAAAATGTACAAAATCGAGCTACAAACGCAAAGTGCGAACCTATAGGACTTGTTGAATTTCATCGAGCAACTGGCCTTGCAATGCAAACATTACTTTTTCTTGTTGCAAAGTAACGTGATCATAGCCAAGAAGGTGCAAAAGTCCATGAATCGCGAGCAATCGATATTCATCTTTGATCCGTTGGTTTTTTTCACGTGCTTGTCGTACGGTGGTTTCTTTTGAGATGATGATGTCGCCCAAAAATCTCCAGCCATCCATGTGTTCATCCTGTGAAAAACTTAAAACGTCTGTGGGTTTATCTTTATTTCGATATTCTCGATTGAGTTCTTGGATTTGTTGATCGTCAACGATGGCCACAGAAATTTCTACATGAGATAGACCAAGAATATGCAATGCTCTGAGCAGAGTTGCTTCAAGGTCTTTTTTGCGTGCGCTCTGGGGTCTTGTATCTTGGACGAGAATCCGGTTGGTCTTTGTCCTACCGCTGCGTTTCATGACTTTCGTAGGCGTTGATGATTTTTTGGACCAGTTTGTGTCGGACAACATCTTCGGACGTAAATTTTACAAAGCCAATCTCATCAATGTCTTTCAAAATATTCAGTGCGTGAACGAGTCCAGAGCTTTGTCCTCTAGGCAAATCGATTTGGGTGATATCTCCTGTGACCACGGCACGGGAGTCTTTTCCCAGTCGAGTCAAAAACATTTTCATTTGTTCGATCGTGGTATTCTGAGCTTCATCGAGAACCACAAAAGCTTGGCTCAACGTTCTTCCTCTCATGAATGCCAAAGGTGCCACTTCGATCACATCGGTTTCAATCATACGTTTGACTCGTTCTCCATCAAACATGTCGAACAGGGCATCGTACAATGGTCGCAGATAGGGGTTCACCTTTTCAACCATATCGCCCGGCAAAAAACCCAATTTTTCCCCCGCTTCTACCGCCGGCCGAGTCAATATAATCCGTTTGACCTGTTTGGTGATCAAGGCTTTGGCGGCCATCGCCATGGCAAGGTAGGTTTTTCCCGTTCCTGCAGGACCCCACCCAAAGACAATGTCTTTTTGTTCGATCGTTTTGATGTACAGACTTTGATTTTGAGTCTTGGCTACAATGTCAGTCCCTTTTTTGGAAACGGGTACAGAGGTTTCAAGCATCTCGGAGAGTTGTCCGTGAGGAGACTTTTTCACCTGTTTGCAAGCTTGCTCGACATCTGAGCTTGTCAGAGTATGGCCATGTTCAACATACTGATAAAGTCCATGCAATGCTTTCTGTGCCATTTCAACTTGGGCATCTGGTCCTTTGAGATGGAGGCTTGTGCCTCGGATCTGAATGTCGATGTCAAAAAAATGTTCGATCAAAATGATGTTGGAGTCTTGCTGTCCAAACAGAACTCGTGCGATTTCAGAATTTTCAAAGTCTAAGGTTTTGTTCATGTTTTTTACTTCCTGTACAAGGTGTAACGATTTTTCTCAGAATTGTAGATCCATTTGTGATCTTCTACATCTTCGAGCTCCGATAGTCGATAAGGATATCGATTGTTTTGAATTTGATACACATAGATTTTTTTCTCCAATTCTTCTCTCTCTTTTTGCTGATTGAATGATCCGAATCCGTAGCGATCAATCCGGATTTTGTTTCCTTCGGGATTCATCAGTCCATGGTTGAAATTAACATGAGAAGGGAGTCGATAACTCAAAATGGGTGTGATGAAAGCCAAAAAGAAATACACCAGAAAATAGGGGAAATTTTTCAAAACCCATCGGAAAAAACCAGACATGTGGTCATGATTGTTGCTCATGAGGGTTTCCTTTTTTTGTATCGAAGGTTTGCAATGTGAGATGCGTACGTAAGAGTGAGTAGGAATAGAAAAATGATGAAGAAGGGGAAGTGGTATCCTTCCCAACAATATTTGTATGAAATGACACAAGCCACAACACTGAACAAAATCGAAAACAAATTCCAAAAGCTTTTGGAGAGTTCACCCGTAAGAAACAAATACACCCCCGGCATGACCGACAAAAAAAATCGTTTCCAGGGATTGTGAATTTCAGGAAGAAGGCCTCTTCTTTGTTGGACCAAGGTTTTGGAATTGGTCTCTCGGATCATGGAAAGTTTTTCTCGATACACCAAAAACAAAGGCTGGAGGGAAATGAATTTTCGGAACATGATGCAAATGAGCATGGTCAAGCACAAGCAAATGCAGTAGCTGGTGAATGAGAAAAAAGTAAAATAGTGTCGAAAAATAGATTGAAAAGATTGTAGTGTTTGCGGATTGATCGTGATCACACGCTGCGCGTAGTCTGATGGTTCGATGTTTGAATCGATCAGGATTTCATGTTGAGTCAATCGAGTTTTGATTTGGTTGTACTTTCTTCCGTCAATTTTTCGCATTTTATCTTCATGCATTTGTCGTTTTTCAATATCGCCCACTCGTGACGATAAAATGCTGGCATTGGCATGAATCAAGAAATTGTTCGGAAATCGATCCAGCAATTTTTCATAGTTTTCACGCGTGATTGAAATGTCTTCCTCTGGGAAATTCAAGTTGGCCAAGTTGATCCAGGGTTTTGGCCAAGCCGGGGCAAGACGAGTGGCCTTGTTCAGATGAATTTCGGCTTCTTCATTTTGATGGATGGATTTTTCCAAGGTTCCCAATGCAAACAGAGCTTCTGGATCTTCAGGGTTTTCGGACAAGGCTTGTTTGAGGTTCTCCATGTTTTGCGCGATTCGAAAGCCGCTATGAATTTCATTGAATACGATGCCCAGATTTTCACGCGCCTGTTTTTCCATCGCCAAAGGAAAAAATAACATCGAAACGAAAATGGAAAACCCAATGGTGGAAACCGTCAAAAGGTGTTTCTCATCTACTTTGGTAAATCTCCACAAAAAAGGTGTAAAAGCTAAAATCACGCCTGCAGGGCCCATCACCATATAAATCAATCCAAACACCATTACCAAAATCAGGAGAAAATTGATCGGCGTCAAAGCTTTGAAACTGGAGGAATAATACTGAACAATAAAATCGCCATACTTGGTGAGGAATAAGATCAGAACAATCAAGAGGGAGAAACAAGACGCATAAAAACAACACTGTGCAAAGCAAACAAACAAATTCAATCGAGAAAAAGGATTGGACCATTCTTTGATGAGTCCTTTGTAACATGCTCCCAGCATGATTTTCCACTCGTCAAAATTCGAAGAGAATCGGCACAAATGATACTCCGGCAGGGGACTGTCTTTGGAAAGTTCTACCGCCATTCGATAGCGAACATCCAGGAGGCTTTCTGAAATGGGCATGGCTCCGAGTTCATCCAAGAGAAGCTCGGTCAAGATGGACAGATTCTGAATGTTGTATTTTTGCTGCAAGATTAGAATTTGATCGAGCTGCTTTTCTCCTTTTTGTCCAGGAACCATGATGACTTTTGATCGTACCCTCCAAAGGTTTCGGATTTCTTGATCGATCTGTTCCCATGAATTTTGCTCTGCATGCACAGGTCCGATTTGACCCAAAATCTGGATCAGAACGAGCAGGGTCATGCCGACCCATGGAGTGCATCGGAAGGACAAAAGGCCAAAGAACTTGGCGGATTTCTTTTTCTCTATAGATTTGATAAGTATCGTCTACCTTAAGCGTTTTGCTTTCACAGCTTGAATAGGTTCGAGTTCAATTATAGCAAAATGCCAATGAAGCCGAATAGGAAAAAGTGTTTGATTTTACATGGTTTTAACTTGTTGCGTTGTAAGGTGTGTGCATGAAATACAGTCAGTTGTTTTGTCCAACATTGAAAGAAGATCCAGCATCCGTTGAGGTTGCGAGCCATAGGCTGCTCTTGCGAGCTGGAATGATTCGCCAGGTTGCGGCAGGAATCTACGATGTGCTTCCGGTGGGGCTGCGTGTGATTCGAAAAATCGAAACCATCGTTCGACAAGAGATGAATCGTGCCGGCGCGCAGGAAATTCTCATGCCGATGGTGCAGCCTGCAGAACTGTGGAAAGAGACCGGTCGTTGGGAAGGCAATGGAAAAGAGCTGCTTCGTTTCAAAGATCGCAATGAGAGAGATTTTTGTTTGGGTCCCACGCACGAAGAAGTTGTTACCGATTTGGTTCGTCGGGAAATTCGTTCTTATAAGCAACTTCCTGTGAATCTCTATCAAATTCAGACAAAGTTTCGGGATGAAATTCGTCCCCGATTTGGATTGATGCGGGGCCGAGAGTTCAGCATGAAAGACGCGTACAGTTTTGACGTCTCGCTGGAGGGCATGCAGGAAAGTTATCGGAAAATGAAAGTTGCCTATGAAAATATTTTCCGCCGATGTGGTCTACAATTTCGGAGCGTTCAAGCAGATTCAGGAAACATTGGGGGCAGCCAATCCGAAGAGTTCATGGTGTTGGCACAATCAGGAGAAGACGAAGTTGCTCATTGTCCCAACTGCGGATATGCCGCCAATACAGAAAAAGCGCAGAGCTCCATCGATTTTTCTACGCTGACCAAAGAAGTTTTTGTGCAGAAGGAGAAAAAAGAAACTCCGAACCAAAAGACCATCGAACAGGTGGCGTCCTTTTTGGGGATCGATCCAGATCAAACTCTCAAGGTTCTCTTGTATCATACGGAAAAAGGCATCGCCGCAGCGGTGCTTCCAGGAAATCGGGAGTTGAGCGAAATTCAATTTCAACGAGCCTTGGGCGTTTCAGAGTTTCGACCCTTGGCACCCGCTGAACTCAAGGGCCAAGGCGGTGTTGAGTTCGGCTCCATCGGTCCCATCGACCTGAAAAAAGCCATTCCGGGAGTGACCCAGGTTCTTTTCGATACGTTGATTCACAAAGGTCGAGCCTATTGTGTGGGAGCCAACGAAAATGGATTCCATTGGGTGGGTGCGGTTGCAGGAAAAGATTTTCTTGCAAATGATGAACCGTACAATCTTCACAAGGTAGCGCAAGGGGATCGATGTATGCAATGTGATGGGGGGATGCTTGAAGTCGAACGCGGGATCGAGGTCGGCCATATTTTTGCCTTGGGCACAAAATACAGCAAAGCCATGAACTGCGTGTTCACGGATGAAAACGGCAAAGAAAAGCCCATGGAAATGGGATGCTATGGCGTGGGCGTGAGTCGAACGGCTCAAGCTGCGGTGGAGCAAAATTTTGATGACAAAGGAATTGTTTTTCCTCCGGCCATTGCTCCTTTTGAGGTCGTGATTGATGTGGTGAAGTGGAAAGACGAAACACTTCAAAAACACGCCGTTGAACTGTATCAAACCTTGCTAGATCATGGCTTTGACGTACTATTGGATGATCGGGATGTGTCGATTGGAGTTAAACTCAAAGACGCTGAACTTCTCGGAATTCCGGCTCGCATTTTGGTGGGACACAAAGGAATTGAACAACAGCAATTGGAAGTGAAAATGCGTTGGGCGGCAGATCAGCATTGGATAAGCCCTTCAGAGCTTGTATCGTGGCTCAAAGAAAATTTGGAAAAAGGCATTGATGCCTAACCTCAAGTAGGAATTTTGCAATGACAACAAAAAACTCACCTGACATCAACAATCAAATCGACGTTACTCTCAAACGCTATGCCAGCCCGGAGATGCTCAAAATCTTTTCTCCTACGCGTAGGATCACACTGTGGAGAGAACTTTGGATTGCACTTGCAGAAGCTCAGCAAGAACTTGGACTGCCCATCAAAAAATCTCAGATCGAAGAGATGAAAAAAAACAAAAAGAAAATCGATTGGAAATTGGCCGAAGAAAAAGAAGAAAAGTTTCGTCATGATGTGATGGCTCATGTCCATACCTTCGGTCATGAATGTCCAAAAGCTGCCGGCATCATCCATTTGGGCTCCACCAGCGCCTATGTAACTGACAACGCCGATTTGGTGTTGATGAAGGAAGGACTTGCATTGATCGCAGGAAAATTGGCCAGTGCCATCGATCGACTGTCAACCTTTGCCAAAGAAAAAAGAGCAACGCCCACCTTGGCGTTTACACATTTTCAAACCGCGCAGCCCACGACCGTGGGAAAACGAGCCTGTTTGTGGATTCAGAATTTTTTGATGGATTTGTCGCAAGTCGAATTTGAGATTCAGGAAATGAGGTTTTTGGGGGCCAAAGGAGCCACAGGGACCCAGGATAGCTTTTTGAAACTTTTTGAAGGCGACAAAGACAAAGTAAAAAAACTCGACCAAAAAGTGACAGAAAAAATGGGCTTTTCCAAAAAATTCTTGGCCACTGGACAAACCTATCCACGAAAAGTTGATTCACGCGTGTTGGCCTCGTTGGCCTCGATCTGCGAATCTGCCTCGAAGTTCGCCAATGACTTGCGTTTGGTGCAGGCGCTTCACGAAGTGGAGGACCCTCAGGAAAGCGCACAGATTGGATCCTCTGCCATGCCCTACAAGCAAAATCCCATGCGCAGTGAGAGAATTTGTTCGCTCTCTCGCTATGTGATGAATTTGGTGAGCAACTGCCGGGAAACTGCATCCACACAATGGTTTGAACGAACCTTGGACGATTCGGCCAATCGACGATTGGCCATTCCTCAAGCTTTTTTGATCACCGATGCGGTGCTCGATCTGGTGGTGAACGTATCTTCAGGAATGAAAGTGCATGAAGAAGTCATCAACCAAAATCTTGATCGAGAGCTTCCATTTTTGCAAACCGAAGAAGTTCTCATGGCTGCAGTCAAAGAAGGCGGCGATCGACAGGAGCTTCACGAAAAAATTCGTGAGCATTCCCGAGAGTCTGTGAGAATGATTCGTGAGAAAGGTCAGGCCAACGATTTGCTCACTCGCCTTCGCAGTGATGAGGCTTTTGCCAAGGTTCCACCTCGTTTGTTGATCAAGACCGATGCAGGACGATTGACGGGGATGGCGGCGGATCAAGTGGATGATTTTCTCAAAGAAAGTCTTCCCGCCATTCGTCGAAAGTACAAAAGCTTTTTAACACTGAAACCCAAAATCAGGGTGTAAGGTCACCAAGCCAGTCTTGAAAGGGAAGGATGTCGATATCTTCTATCTTCTGCTTCTCCTTGCCGAGATAGATGATTTTTTTTTCTTTGACGGGATGGAGATTAGAAAAAGCTTTGAGTCCATTTAAGTCTTTTTTGAAAATTTTGTCTTTGGCTTTTACTTCAATAGCGATCAGATCTTTATCTTTTTCCAATATGAAATCTACTTCTTGCTGTTTAGAACTGTGAGATTTCCAGTAATAGATCGAATCAAAGAACATGGGGCGATACTCTTTCCAGGCGCAGAGAATGTGATAGATCAGGCCTTCGAAGAGAGGACCCTTTTCGCTATCTGAGATTTTCAAATGTTGTCTCTTTTGAATTCCACGAACCAATCCAGAATCAACGAAATAGAATTTTGGTTTTTGTACAGAGCGAACCTTATTTTTTGATGAAAAAGGATATAGCTCTGTGGCGATCAATGTATCTTTGAGAATTTCAAAGTAGCCACTGGCAGTAGGCCTTTTTACTTCGGCTTCTCTTGCAATATTACTCAAGTTGATCGTTTGCGCGTGGAAGCGAGCGGCAATATGTAAAAATCGAGAGAAGCCACCTATGTTTCTTGCCAATGCCTCTGCTTCGATTTCTTCTGTGAGATATTTTTCTACATAGGCTTGCAGTCTCATGACTGGATCGGCATCAAAGTAAACCAAAGGTAATAGCCCGTATTCAAGAGCCCTATCAAAATTGAAATTTTCTCCAAGCTCTTGAGGTAAGAATGGAAACATTTTTTTGGAATAAGCTCGGCCACCCAATAAATTGATTCCTTCTCTTCTCAATTTTCTTGCGCTGGAACCGAGTAACACAAATCGAAGTTTTTTGTCTTCAATCAACATATGGACATAATTGAGAAGACTGGGAATGCGCTGAATTTCATCTACTACGACCCAGGACCCTGAATCCAATGCAGAAATCTCTTGAAAAAATCTTTCGGGCGAAGCGCTATATTCCAAATATTTTTGTTGATCCAGTAGATTGATCCAGTGTGCTTTGTTGTGAAATTGATGTTTGAGTAAGAAGCTTTTCCCCGAGCCTCGTGCGCCAAACAGGAAAAACGAATCATTTGGGAAGGAAAATAGTCGAGTAATTTTACTCATTCTACTATTTTGACCCCTATGGCATAAAATTTCAATGAAATTTTATGCCATAGGGGTCAATTCTTCAAGAGCTCTAATTTTTGCATTTTTCTACAGTACCCACAGGGATCAGCTTGCTGTAAATAGACCTCGAGCCAATCCGCAGGAGGGGATTTTTTCTTCGATCCGAAGCAGCTGATTGTATTTGGCCACGCGATCAGAACGGGACAACGAGCCGGTCTTGATTTGACCTGACGCAGTTCCTACACTCAAATCTGCGATGAAGGTGTCTTCGGTTTCTCCAGAACGATGAGAGATGATCACTCCATAATCCGCTTGTTTGGCCATATTGATGGCTTCCAAGGTTTCTGTGACGGTGCCGATCTGGTTGAGTTTGATCAAAATAGCATTGGCCACATGTTTTTCAATGCCTTGAGAAAAAATGGTTGGGTTGGTCACAAAAATATCGTCTCCGACGAGCTGCACATCTTTTCCGAGAGCCGCAGTGAGATCTGCCCATCCACTCCAGTCATTTTCTGCCAGAGGATCTTCGATCGACACAATTGGGTAGGTTTGACAAAGTTTTTGATACCATTTGATCATCCCTTGGGCATCGAAATCAAAAGCCTTGGATTTTTTGGATTGGTATCGTCCATTGGCATAAAACTCTGAGGATGCGACGTCCAACGCCAAGCTGACTTGGTCGGCGGTCTTGTATCCCGCTTTTTCAATCGAGAACAACAAGAGATCCAAGCACTGCTCGACTTCTTGAAGTTCGGGAGCGAAGCCACCCTCATCCCCCACATTTGTGGACAGGTTCATTCCGCTGAGTTGTTTTTTGAGTTGATGGAAAATTTCGGCACCCGCTTGAAGAGCTTTGGAAAAATGATCGAATCCATGCGGAACAATCATGAATTCTTGAAAATCCAATCCGTTGCTGGCGTGGGCTCCCCCGTTGATCACGTTCATCAAGGGTACGGGCAGCGAATAGTGATCCTGCGTCGAAAAAGTTTCGAACAGGTCTCTTTTGGTGGCGTTGGCAAAAGCTTTGGCATAGGCCATGGATACCCCCAAGATGGCATTGGCCCCAAGCTTCGATTTGTTTTCGGTACCGTCCAGTTCCATCATGAAGTGATCGAGAGAGGTTTGATCCAGGTCCTTTTTTTTCAACAGTGTCGGAGCAATCACATTGCGAATGTTTTCGATGGCGCCGTACACGCTTTTTCCACAGTAGACGCTTGGATTTTGGTCTCTGAGTTCCAAGGCTTCGCGCTGCCCAGTGGAAGCGCCCGACGGAACCGCAGCTCGGCCTATGCTTCCATTTTCCAGTATAAGATCCACTTCTACGGTGGGATTTCCACGAGAGTCCAAAATGCTTCGGGCCTGAATGTTGGTGATGTTCATGGTCATTCTCCAATTTGCAGATAGTGGGTACCTGTTTCCACTTCTTTGATTTTTCGAACCAAGAGATCCACATTCATGGGATTTTCAATGAAGTGGTCGTCGGTTGTGCTGAGCACAATCACGGGGCATTGGTTGTAGTGCTGAAAAAAAGTTTGATATGCCTGCACGACATTTTGCAAATATTGTCGATCGACCAAGACCGATAGCTTTTCATCTTTTTTTTCCAAAGACTTGATCAAACGGTCCACATCTTTTTGCAAATAGATCACCAAATCAGGGGGAGGCACACTGACATTGAGCATGCTGTAGACCTTTTCATACAGCGCAAACTCAGCAGCTTCCAGTGTGAGGGAGGCAAATAGTCTGTCTTTTTGAAAGAGATAGTCGCTGAGCACCATGGGCGTGAATAGCTCGGATTGTGCAATTTCTTTCTGTTGTTGAAAACGAGAGAGCAAAAAAAACAACTGAACTTGGAAAGCGTACTGTTCCATGTTTTGGTAAAAAGAGTCCAAAAAGGGATTTTGAGTGTCCAAACAGGTCTTGGCGCCAAAAACGGGCTGCAAGGCTTCCACAACTTCGGTTTTCCCTGCTCCAAATGGACCTTCTACGCATATCAACTTCTTTTTCACGTCGAGCCACGATGTATCACCCCCATCCAAAATCGTCTACAAACCATGGAGAAAACAACCTCACGGATGCCGGGCACTCATGGGGTTTTTTTACGGGAGATAAAGATTGGGATCTGCTTGGAAGTGCAGTTTGAACGTAAGCTCCTGAGATTTTTTTGTGGTAAATTCGGTGATGTCGTTCTGAGAACACTGGCGTCCATCAAATTTGAACAAATTTGGAATGCCATTGGAATCGGTCCCAAACAGAGCCGCAGAAAGTTTGGACGAGAAGCTTGTGCACTTTACGTAGCGTGCAATTCCAGCAGAGATCAGATGAAGACCGTCGGTTTTGAGACCCGGGATGTTGAGGTCCAGGTTGGGATTGACTGCGGGTTTCCATGTATAATTTTTGCTCAAGCTGGGAGATCCAGGAAAATGTTCTGTGGTTTTGATTTTCACATGGTCATCGTCGCATTTGGAGCTTTGATTCAGATGCTTGCTTCCATCTTCGTGTCCGATCAGCTTGAACTGGCCTTCTTCGAATTGGATCAAATCCAAGCGGTTGGCACAGGCTTCAAACAACTTCCATTTCAAATTCTTCATAGGTCGCAGGCGAATTTTGAGGCATCCCCTGAAGGGGTCAGTGTCAGATCACTCTCTTCTCCATCCAAACCGATGGCTTGAACGGCAAAATAATAAGAGGTTCCATTGACCAAGCCTTTGACGCTGATGGAGTTGGCTTTGGTGACAAAGGAAACGGCAACACGCCCTCCCACTCCTGCTGCAAAACTGGTGTCACCAAAATACAATCGATATTCTTTGGCGGCGGCAGGAATCAAAGTGAATCAGGTACTTCCGTCCATGGCGGTTGAAAATCCTGTAGGTGTGGACAAAGGAGCCATCTCCACAGGACCGCTACCCTGACGACCTTCCACCTGATTTTCACCGCAGCCTTGCAGCAGGGCCATCAACAAAAAAATGGCCAAGGTGTGGAACATGAGTCGATAGGTTCGATTTTCGTAGTGTTTGACGATTGCATTCATCTTGATAAAGATAAAAGCAAAACCCATGCCAAGAAAATCTCCATCAAAATAGGCACTTGAACCTGTTTTGGCGCTCAATTTTTGCTCATGAAGGAGGCAACTGGGGCCTCGGGGGCTGGCATCCTCAAGGGGTCGATCTTTTTCACATTTTATGTCATCCTAAGAAAGTAGAGGATGGTGGTTTTTTATGAATCCGAACCAAAAAACAGCATTGATTACTGGGGCTTCCAGTGGAATTGGATGGGCAACCGCCCTAGAGCTTTCCAAAAGAGGATGGAATTTGATTTTGGGCGCCCGCCGCACGGATCGATTGGAGGTGCTTGCGGAGTTGATTCGGCACGAGTCTTCCAGTCAAGTTTTTTATGAACCCCTCGATGTTTGTTTGTCGACCTCTGTGTACCAATTCATTTCAAAAATCAAAACCAAAGCCCCCCATGTTGATTATTTGGTCAACAATGCAGGTCTTGCTTATGGAACAGACTCGGTTGACGATGCCGACCCCAAAGATTGGGAGGCCATGATGGAGACCAATTTTATGGGTGTCATGAGGATGGTACAGGCGACAAGCGCGATGATGAATCCACATTCTGGAGCGCGCATTGTGAACATTGCCTCGATCGCTGGACGTGAGGCCTATGAAGGAGGTGGAGGTTATTGTGCCAGCAAGGCTGCGGTAAAATCGTTGAGCCGAACGCTCCGTCTGGAGCTGCTTGAAAAAGGCATTGGAGTTACCTCCATCGATCCGGGTCTGGTGGAAACCGAATTCAGCATCGTACGCTACGGTGGAGATGAAACCAAAGCTAGGGCTGTGTATGAGGGCCTTACTCCGCTGCGATCGGAAGATGTTGCTCGCAGCATTGATTTTGTTCTTTCTCAACCTCCCCATGTCAACATCGATGAGATCCTATTGACTCCCATCGCTCAAGGATTTACGAAAAGAACCATCCGTACAAAAAATGACTAAGAAGAATTTCGGGACTGCTATGTTGCCTACGCGAGTGGGTTGCGGGCATGGTGATGCAGCTCTTGATACAACATAAATAGTTGTGGAATGTCTAATTCTTCTGCGCGAACGCTGGGTTGGGATGAAATTTTTCGCAGAGCCTGCTCGCATGCGGTGGCGTCATGTCCCATTTTTTTCAATTGATGGGATAAGGTTTTTCTGCGCTGTTGAAAAATTTTTGCGATCCAAGAAAAAAAATCCTTTTGCATGTGAGGTTCGATCTGAGGTGTTTCCATGGGAATCATTTTGATCAGGCGAGATTCCACCTCCGGCTGAGGATAAAAACTGCCTTTTGAGATTCGGGGTCCAATCGAAGTTTCGCAAAGACTTTGAATCCAAATGGAGAGCCGACCAAAGTTTTTGGTTTTGGGTTTTGCGCAAATCCTTTCCACGAGTTCTTCTTGAAGCAAGAATACCATCCCTGAGATGAGGTCTAGGTTGCTAAGAAGTCGTTCCAAAATGAGGGTTGAAACACGATAGGGAAGATTGGAAAATACAAATGTTTTTTTTCCGTGGAGCAGCGCTGAATAGTTCACGTGGATGGCATCATCCATCACCAAGGTAAAGCCAGGAACCGATTGAAATTGAGATTGAAGATATTCTTTGAGTTTTTTGTCCTTCTCAATGCAGATCAGCGCATCGCAATGATGCTGCAAGACTTCCGTCAAAGCCCCCAATCCAGGACCAATCTCCAAGATTGATGGCTGATGTTGAACATTCGCCCATCGAAGAATTTTTTTTGCACTTTCAGGATGGTGCAAAAAGTTTTGTCCAAAACTTTTTTTGGGATGCATCCCCAATTGATCCAAAATGGTTTTGATGTTGCTCATAGAGACGATGTCAGGGGGACGGACGCAGAAGCATTCAGCTCCAAGGAGTCTGCTTGTCCGCTCGCCAGTTTGTGATACCCAGCGCAGGCAATCATCGCGGCGTTGTCCGTGCAGAGTTTTAGGTCTGTGAGATAGGTTTGAACATCGAATCGATGCATGGCTTTGGAAAGTTTTTCTCTCAACCGCGAGTTCGCCGCGACTCCTCCGCACAGAACTACGCTTTTGACTTCGCTGTGTGCTTCCAGAGCTTTGATCAATTTGTTGACCAAACAATCCACAATGGCTTCCTGATAAGAAGCCGCAACGTCATTCAACGTGGCCTCATCCGAGGGTAAGCCATGTTTTTGGATCCAGGTCAAAAGAGAGGTTTTGAGCCCACTAAAGCTAAAGTGTGGAGAAGTGGGCATGGGTCTGGGAAATTTTACAAAATCAGGGTTGGCATGCTTCGATCGTCGATCGATCACAGGTCCTCCAGGAAATCCAAGGCCTAAAAGTTTGGCCCCTTTGTCAAAGGCTTCTCCGGCAGCATCATCGATGCTCCAGGAGACGGCTTCAATCTCATCGAAAGATTTCATCAAGTATACATGCGTGTGTCCACCAGAAGCTACAAAACCCAAAAGTGGAAACTCAGGTGGGTCCTGTCGCAAAAAACTTGCCATCAAATGTCCTTGAATATGGTGCACACCAATCAAAGGTATGTTCCACAAAAAGGCCAAAGCTTTTGCGTAGGACAGTCCAACCAAAAGTGATCCAATCAAACCCGGCCCATAGGTCACGGCAATGGCATCGATTTGATCTTTGGTGATGGAGGCCGACTCCATGCATTTTTCCAACAAAGGCAAAAAATTTTGCAAATGACTTCGAGAAGCAAGTTCAGGAACAATGCCCCCGAACTCTTTGTGAACTTCAAATTGAGATTGGGTATGAATACTCAAAAGAGTGTGTCCATCTTGGACCAAGGCCACCGAAGTGTCGTCACACGAGCTTTCAATTCCCAACACAATCATACGTTGCAAAGGATGTACATGGCTCCAGAGCAATGATCAACTATGATTCTTGCTTGATTTTGTAGAGGAAGGCTTTTGCTTTTTCGGAGGAGGGAGAGTCCGGACATCGATCAATCACTTCCTCCAAAAACAATGTCGCATTTTTGCTGTCTTTGAGTTTGGAAAACGCTAGGCCTTGTTTGAGGATGGCATCACAGGTTTTGTTGCTTTTTGGATATTCATCAACCACCACCTGCCAAGCCGTGATCGCCCGGGCATAGTCACCCTGCACATAGTGTCCCTCGCCGATCCAATATTGTGCATTGGGGGCCAGGGAACTCTGAGGGTTTTTTTTTACGAAGATCTTGAAACGTTGGATGCTGGAGCTTTTGTTTTTTTCTCGGTTGAATTGATCCAAAATGCTTTGGTATTCGGAAACTTCGTCATTCTCGCTGCTTGGTTTGATTTCTTGTGGCTTACCGGTGGCAGCAGGTTCGGTGACGGGAGGCATCGAGATTTCAGAGTGAAGTGAAGGTGTTTTGGGCGCCACGTCTACGGGAGGCAAAATACTTTCGGAATGCGAGGCAGGAACGACATCATCCGAAGAATCAGCCTCTTGCGAAAAGGACTTCGAACTTGTTTGAGCTTTTTTCTCCAGATCTCCTAAGCGGAAATCGAAGTCTTCTAGAACTTTTTGCTGTTGTTTTTCTTTTTGATCCATTTCGAAAGAGAGAGACTCGATTTTCCCCTTCATTTCACGGATCGAGGATTCTAGCTCCATGATCAGAGCATTTTGGTCGGCGATTTTTTCCCGAACCATGGACGAAGACATTTGAGCTTCGTCCGATTGATTTTCAAGAGAAGGTGGAGGAGGACCGATGCGACACCCGGTCAACGTCAGTCCCCCTGCACAAATCAGGGTCATCCAAGTTTTTGAACTCATGGTCAAGCTCTTGGAAGACAATCATTCCATTAACGTACAACGACCAATTCAGCGCGACGATTGCGTGCCCAAGCGGACTCGTCATCGCCAGTGGCGACAGGTCGTTCTTCACCAAAGCTCACACCTTCCAGGCGTTGCTGAGATACACCAAGGTCTTCGAGGTATTCCAACACGCTTTGTGCGCGTCGATCGCCCAATGCAAGGTTGTACTCGGTGCTTCCACGTTCATCACAATGACCTTGGATGCTCACACGCACCGTAGAGTTCTTTTTGAGAACTTCAGCAACAGTTTTGAGTTGTTTGCGCTGAGTAGTGTTCAAGGCATATTGATCAAAATCGAAATAAACCGTGGGAAGGCTGGCCAAAATGGCTTTGGCTTCCTCATCGGTAATGTTGGTAGCGTCAAAACCATCTTCGTCCGCACCGCTGGTGCTTGTCGAAGCTTTGTCGCCGGCTTCGGACACGCTGGTTGCATTCTTTTTCGCGCAACCGGTCACGGTCAGTCCCATGACGACAGCCAGAGTCAGTAGTTGAAACACTTTTTTGGTCATTTTTTTATCTCCCTTGGGTGAAAAACTGTTGAAATAACGTAATAAAATACAATGACACCAACCTTAGAGGAAGCCTTTATAAAGTCAACACTTTTCACTTGCGCAAAGGCTATATTCTTGTCTATAAGGGGCATCGAAGTGGGCCCGAACGTCCACTTTTTTTGTTTCTTGTCTGCGAAGTGTTTTTGGGTGTTTATGAAGACGCTGACGTAGATCGGACGAGGGGTCCGAATCGTTTTTTTAGATTTTTAGATAAAGAAATGCAGGCAAGGCTCTTGAGGATGGCTTTGAGAGCAATGTTTATCGTAATGTAGGAGAATGCAACACCATGATTGGAATGTTTAAAGGTTTGAACCGAGAGGTAGAACAAATCGCAAAAGACAAAGGCATCACCAAAGATGTGATCATTGATGCTGTTCAGTCTGCATTTTTAAGTGCTGCTCGAAAACGATTTGGCGAAGAAAAAGAAATTGAAGCACATTTCAATGAGGAAGAAGAAGAAATTGAGCTTTTCGAATTTTTGAACGTTGTGGAAACGGTTACCAATCCCAACGTAGAAATTCGATTTGAAGAAGCCAAAAAACACGATCCTGAATGCGAAATCGGAGATGTCATCGGATTGAAAATGAATTCCGAAGAGCTGGGACGAATTGCGGCTCAGACCGCCAAACAGGTAATCATTCAAAAAATTCGTGATGCAGAAGCTGAGATCATTTTTGGTGAATACAATGACCGAAAAGGTACCTTGCTCGCAGGCATTGTTCGAAGAATTGAGAGACGAGCCATCATGGTGGACTTGGGTCGGACCGAAGCGGTTCTTCCCTATTCTGAACAAATCCCTCGCGAACATTTTCGTCCGGGAGATCGTGTTCAAACCTATGTTGTAGACATTGAAAAAAACCATCGTGGTGCTCAGATCATTGTATCTCGTGCACATGAAGGACTCTTGATCAAATTGTTTGAAAACGAAGTGCCGGAGATTTACGAGGGAATTGTCACCATCGAGGCTGCTGCACGTGAGCCCGGAGGTCGTGCTAAAATTGCGGTTTCCACAAAGGACCCAGATGTGGATCCTGTCGGAGCATGCGTAGGTATGAAAGGTTCTCGTGTTCAGGCTGTGGTTCAGGAATTGCGAGGAGAGAAGATCGATATCGTTCCATGGCACCCTGATCCTGCACGCTATGTGTGCAATGCCATCGCTCCTGCAGAAGTTTCACGCGTGATTTTGGATGAAGAAAACAAAAGCATGGAATTGATTGTAGCGGATGATCAACTTTCTTTGGCCATTGGAAAAAAAGGCCAAAATGTTCGATTGGCAGCTCGTCTGACCGGATGGAAAATTGATATCCACAGTGAATCCAAAATGAAAAAGGCTGCGGAAGAAGGTAAGTTGAATCTTACGCAGATCGAAGGGATCGGCGAAAACTTGGCTGACCTTTTGTACAACCAGGGAATCACAAGTCCTGATGAGCTCGTAGATCACCCCACGGATGAAATCGCACAGATCACTGGATTGGCTGAGGAAAAAATCGAACAACTGAAATTGGCTGCCAAAGATTGGCAGGTTTATGCCAAAGAGCAAAACATTCAATTGGATCCTGTGACCGTACAGCCTGAGGCGAGTTCGGATCAGTCTGTGGTTGCGGAAAAAACTGCTCCCGTAAACACAGAGTCTGAAGATCAGTAAATCAAGTTGGCAATTGGGAGGAGAAAGCATACATCGTGGCTGGAGACGACAAAATTATGGATCAAACAACTGAAAAGGTGTTGACCGAAAAACGAGTGACCAAGAAAGTCATTCGTCGAAGAAGAACTGAAGTCGAGGTCAAAGATGTCGCTTCTGAAACTGAACTTCATGCATCGACGGATGTGGAGTCCTCGGTTGATATGGATCAAACGCAAACAGTGGATGCGGCTGTGGAGGCTGCTCCCAAGGTTGTGGCCACTCCAATCAAAAGAGTGATCAAAAAAGTTCAACCTTCTTCTGTGTTGAAAAAGGTTGTGAAAGTGGTTGAAAAACCTGCAAAGGAACCTGTCAAGGAAACCGTTGCTGTGGCCACCCCCAAGGTTGAAGCTCCCGGTGACAACTACAGTCGGTTGAAAGTCGTTTCTCAACCGCAGCGAGATTTGCAACCAAAAATCACTTCGTTTCCTACTGAAGAAGAAAAAAGAGAGTTGGCCAATGAACAGCGACGCAAAGCGAGTTTGAGTCGAAAAGAAATCATTGATGTTCGAGATGTTCATCGACCTCGATCCGCCAAGAAGAAAAAACTCAGTCCCGGTATCAAAGGGAAGAAAACCGAGATTACGGTTCCCAAGGCAGCCAAGCGAGTTTTGAAAATTCGAGAACAAATCAGTGTTCAAGAACTCGCCAAAAAGATGAGCGTCAAAGCGGGAGAAGTGATTCGAAAACTGATGGGATTGGGTGTGATAGCGACCATCAACCAAACCATTGATGCCGACACTGCAACCTTGGTAGCTTCTGAATTTGAGTTCGAGGTAGAAAACGTAGCATTTGCTCCGGAAGATCTTCTTGTGGAAGAAAATCTGCAGACCAATCTAGAGCATTCCGAAACAAGACCTCCTGTGGTCACGGTCATGGGGCATGTCGATCATGGAAAAACAAGTTTGCTGGATTCCATCCGCAAGGCCGATGTGGCCTCGGGAGAAGCTGGCGGGATCACTCAGCATATTGGGGCCTACACGGTCAAAACCGGAGATGGAAAATACATCACGTTTATCGATACGCCTGGTCACGAATCTTTTACAGCCATGCGAGCGCGTGGAGCTCAGGTCACGGACATTGTTGTTCTTGTTGTGGCAGGAGATGACGGGGTGATGCCACAGACC
The DNA here is from genome assembly GCA_041391365.1 of Bdellovibrionota bacterium. Lineage (GTDB taxonomy): Bacteria > Bdellovibrionota_G > JALEGL01 > JALEGL01 > JAGRMV01 > JAGRAX01. The sequence goes on from JAWKOC010000004.1 coordinate 117,663, forward strand.
AAAGAGGCCATCAACCATGCGAAGTCGGCCAACGTTCCCATCATTGTGGCGGTAAACAAAATGGACAAGCCTGGTGTGGACATCGACCGGATCAAAAAAGAACTTACAGAATTCGAAATGGTTCCCGAGGAGTGGGGTGGAGACACCATCTACGTGCCTGTTTCTGCAAAAACTGGAAAAGGTGTAGAGCAACTTTTGGAATTCATTCATTTGCAATCTGACATTTTGGAACTCAAAGCCGATCCCAAAACTCTGGCCAAGTGTGTGGTCATCGAGTCGCGATTGGACAAAGGTCGAGGTTCCGTGATGTCTGTGTTGGTACAGCAGGGTACTCTGCGTTTGGGTGACAATATTGTTAGCGGCGGCGAATACGGGCGTGTACGAGATATGCGCGATGACCGTGGCGCCAAAGTCAAAGATGCAGGGCCTTCCAAAGCGGTTGAAATCACCGGACTCTCTGGCATTGCAACCGCAGGAGATTTGGTCAACGTCGTCAAAGATGAACGCGTGGCCAAGCAGATTTCTCAGATGCGTGTCAACATTGCGCGGGAAAAAGAACTGGCCCAGTCCAGTCGGGTTTCATTGGATGATCTATACAACAAAATCGCCGAAGGAGATGTCAAAGAGCTGCGTGTGGTGGTCAAGGCCGACACCGCGGGTTCGGTTGAGGTTCTCAAAGATACTTTGGAAAAACTTTCCACGGCAAAAGTAACGGTGAAAGTGATTCACGGAGCTGTGGGAGGTATCACAGAAAATGATGTGACTCTTGCATTGGCTTCAGGAGCCATCATTGTAGGATTTAACGTTCGTCCTCAAACCAACGCCAAAAAATTGGCAGAGCAAAAAGAAGTCGAAATTCGATTGTACAAAATCATCTACGAACTTTCCGAAGATATTCAAACCGCCATGGCGGGTCTGTTGGCTCCCAAAGAAGTTGAAAATGTGTTGGGACACGCGGAGGTTCGAGAAACCTACAGCATCCCAAGAGTGGGTACTGTGGCGGGTTGTCAAGTCGTCGAAGGAAAGATTTTGCGATCCAATCAGGTTCGTCTGATTCGAGATGATGTGGTTGTGTACACAGGAAAGCTGGCTTCTCTCAAACGATTCAAAGACGATGCGCGAGAAATCACACAAGGAAAAGAGTGTGGACTCTCCATTGAGAATTTCAACGACATCAAAGTTGGAGATGTGGTCGAATCATTTGAAATTTCTCAAGTGGCCGCAAGTTTGGAATAGAGAACGTTCTTGGGTGATCTTGAAGAACGAGGGGCCAGGTTGTGCAGCAAAAATTTCCATACAAAAGAGCAGATCGAGTTTCTGATTTGGTTCGTTCGATCATTTCGGAAGCACTCTCATATAAGGTTCACCACCGCAATCTCGATGGAGTGACCATCACCGAAGTAAAACTCTCGCCAGATATGAAACATGCGGATGCGTATTTCCGAGTGTTTGATCAAAGCAAACTCGGATCAATCAAAGAGGCTTTGGATCATGTTGCTCCTCGCATTCAAAAGGAAGTCGCCCGGGGTGTGAAAATGAAATACATTCCCAAAATTTCGTTTGTGTATGATGAGTCGCTCGAATACGGATACAAAATCGATCAACTTCTTCACGACCTTTCCTCCGAAGAGGAGTAAATCATGGATGGTCTGATTCTGGTGGACAAGCCGGAGGGGCTGACCTCGTTTGCAGTGGTTCGAAAAATTCGAAAAATTGCCAACGTAAAGCGCGTGGGGCATGCCGGAACCCTCGACCCAGATGCCACCGGTCTATTGCTGGTGTGCGTGGGAAAAGCCACCAAACTCAGTGATGTGTTGATGGAAGGTCAAAAAACCTATCAAACTCAAATGCACTTTGGGAAAATTTCCGACACTTATGATAGCTCGGGAGTCATCACCGAGTGCTCTTCGGATCCGGTGGAAGAAATCTCCTTGAATAAGGTGATGAATTCTTTTGTTGGAAAAATTTTGCAAAAACCTCCCGTGTATTCGGCAAAGAAAATCAACGGGAAAAAACTCTACGAATACGCTCGCAAAGGGCAAGAGGTAGAGATTCCTGAAAAGGAAGTGATCATCGATTCGATCACCGTTGAGGAATTTGAACCCAGGCAAGCTCAGCTTCGCGTCGTTTGTTCCAAGGGTACCTACATTCGGTCGCTTGTGCATGACATGGGCCAAGCCCTGGGATGTGGGGCGCTGGCTAGTGGCATTCGACGAACGCAGAGTGGGACTTTTTCCGTCAAACATGCTCTTGCTCTGGATGAGAGTATTACCATCGAACAACTTTTGTCGGCATTGATTCCTCTCTCAAAGCTTCGTGAGCAGCTCTTTTCCGACCGCCCGATTCCTCCTCACATTCTTCGTCGAGTGTTTTAACCCAAACAAGCATTGTTTTGCATCGTATTCCTTCAATCGCGAAGACCGGAAAATCCTCCTCGACCAAATCTATTGCAAAGGCATCGGACTCACCCTACATAGTGCTCAAGTCCTCCCTCTTCAAGGCTCCGATCATTACCCAATCTATGGGGGTTTTGAGTGACCCCAAATGGGGTGGGAATGTCGCATTTTTCTTTTTTTTGAAATTTTAACTCCCCAATTTCATGATTGTTTTTTGCGATTGATGTGGAATGAAAAATGCACTAGTTAGGCTCCAGGGGAAAACATTGAAAAAGATACAGCATGGATTTTTGATTTTATTGGCACTCACGTATGCCTTACCTCTTTGGGCTAGAGCCAACGTGGAATTCTATCCAAAAGAGAGTTTCACTCTATTTGAGCAGGAGTACTTTCACGGATTGGTCGAAACCTTAGATGATATTGGTTTGGCTTTTAAAACAGTGGAATTCAGCAAACCTTTGAATTTTTCTCAAAAATACCCGCATCAGTTGTTGGTCGTGCAAAAGGAAAAGCCGTTGTTTTCCTTCTTGGGGAGAGAATCACTTGTAATAGAGCTATCACCTGAAAGTCAATTTGAAATCTTTCGCAATCGAAATGAGCCTTTTTCGCATGTTTTGGAATTTATTTTGCTCAAGGAATTGTTGCTGGCTGATCACTGGAAACAACTGATTCAAGACCGTTTTGGAATTAAGGTTTCCGAAAAACAACCTGGTGAACATTTGTCTGAATTTCAATTTACTGAATTTACAACAAATCAGTTGTATCGAATTTACAAAGCCCTTCGAAATATCGATCTTTATAACATGGTGAAAAACTCTGAGATCCATAGCATTATGAGAGATGTTCAAAATCAAGTTCGCACCAAAACTCGATATGCAGCAGCTATCTCGAGTGGACATCACATTGTTATTGGTTCAGCTCTCGGTAGAGACGGTGGATTGGATGGTTTTGAGAGTACAATCTATCATGAGATGGGACATCAGATCTGGCATCACTTTTTGTCAGGTGATCAACGAATAGAATATCTGAAACTGAGTTGGAAATTGATTGAAAATCAAGGTGGTGGCCAAAGTTGGGAGGCATACAACACGCAGTTTATTTCTGAATACTCTACTACAAAAGAGTGCTCTCATATGCTTGCTCTTGTGGATTCCTCTGACACAGATTCTGAGAAAATCAGGAAAGAGGTATGCTTGCAACCCGCAGAGGATTTTGCAGAGCACTTCAGCGCGTTTTTTATTGCTCCTTGGGATCTATACAATAGAGCGAAAGATAAGTTTGATTTTCTTTCACGCATGTATGGAAAAATGTTGGTGTATCGACAAGGTCTAGCGACATTAACAACAGATATCACCACGGGAATTGAATTCTGGTCAACGCCGAAGTTGGGTAGTTTTACATGGAGCCAGTCAATCATTGATCAAACGGTGACATATGAGACCTTGAGTATTTCCAAAATGCAATTGCGGAGCAAGACGATTGCTCAGATGAAAGAGATTTATGAGGAGTATCATCGATTGAATCAGGAGACTGTCGTTGCCATAAGTGACAGAGCGAGGAGTGACTTCGAAAGCTACATTGAAACAGAAATTGATTATCTTTTCGATACGGAAAACTGTAAACCAGAGAACAGAGAAAAACTGATAGACGAACTATACGATGAAATTAGCACGCAATTCAATCCTATGAATCTTGATCGAATGGAATACGCATATGCATTTTCGCTGCAAGAACAAAGAAAAAGCCAAGGAAATTTTGTTTCTACTCTTGAGTTGTCCTGGGAAAACAAAGAGATTCTCCCTTCCTCTCAGGTTATGGAAGGAATAGACCACAGATTCAATCCAAAAAATAGCGACTTTCATGAGAGTGGAGAGTCTGAGCATGGCAATGCCCTGTCTAGCTCTGGAAAGCTTAGCCTTACGAGGATTGTGAAACCAGACAATGAGAATGGAAAATTGTACAGGGGTGAAAACATGATTTCATCTTTGACGGTTCAAGATGTCGTTAACAATAAAACTGTATATCCTGAAGACCTACTTCGGAGTATGCTCCCACAAAGTCATGATCTTTCTTTTGAGCTTTTGGATCCAAGATATATCGTATACCCTAAGGAGAAAATCACTGCGTATGAATATTACCAGGTTTCGGAGACTACACTTCCAAGTCGTGCTGTAAAAGAGTTTACTGTGGAAGAAGTATTTTTCCAAGATCCTGAATATCAAGCCAATGTTCATAGAGTACGTATTGACCGCAGACATCACGAAAAAATTCATTCCCTCCGCCTGTATTTTGATTTTCCAGACTGCAAATATAAAGACGATAGTGTGGTAAGAATTGATAAATTTCTTTCAAAGCCTGGGGATGAATACATGGAATTCTATGTGTACTTTCCCTTGGAATTGTATGCATGTACAAACCTTGTATTGGAGAAGGTAGGAGCGGAATTCTATAACCCCGATCCAGAACGATATGAGATGGAGGAGGACCTGGTGAAGTTTGATCTGGAAGGAGGATTTTCGCTGATCAATGTGGGAGAAACAAAAGTTTATGGAAATGTGTCGGATCTTTCGGACCGTGTGAAGATAAAAAATGTATTTGAAGCTGATGGACAAATCGAAGTTCTCGGTCAAGGAGATTTTTTGCCTCAACTCAAATCCAAATTTTCAATTCCCATTCAAGGCTGGGAAGGCAAAGAAACGATTGAATTGGAGGTGGAATTGGAAGGCCCCGGTTCTCGCAATATCTCGATTTCTCAAACTTTCGACAGGAAAAAAATTGAAGAAGCTCCAACCATCATGGTGGGAGGGCAGAAAATAAAATTATTTGATCTAGAAGTCGGAGAACTAGTCTTGAACAATGGAAAGTATTTTATATCATCTGTAAAAGTAACGTCTCAAATTAGTGCAGATTCAACCTTAAATGCCGAAAGAAGATCTAGGCTAGATCATGACGAATTCACAAAAACCAGATTTGCCCCCAATCCAGAAATGATTCATATCCAAGGTAAGGAATGATTTGGTCTAGACTGGAACCCCTTTCTTTTAATGAATCTGATAGAGTTGTCACGTGTATTTTTTTGTAATCCGACGTAACAGATCTTATCGATGCATGAGTAATTTCACGTTGATTTTGCTCAATAGATATGTCATAACAGGCCTACTATAAACGAAAATAAATATAAGTTATTGTTTTTAAAAGGAAAAACACGTGGAAGCCAAATCAAAATGGATTGAAAAATTTCAGAAACACGACAAAGATACCGGTTCACCCGAAGTCCAAGTGGCTCTTTTGACCGATCGAATCAATCATCTGACCAAACATTGCAACGAGCATAAAAAAGATTTTCATACTCGTCAGGGTTTGCTCAAAATGGTCGGTGCTCGACGTAGACATCTCGACTATCTGAAGAAAATTGACATCTCCCGATACCAAGGGCTGATTCAAGAGCTTGGCTTGCGAAAATAGTTTCGCCAACAGCAAAGGTTATTCCCATTTTTAGCTCACTACTTTCCTCTCTGGGGTTGAAAAACTCATCCTCAGTGCATTCTCAAAAGGATAAGAATATGAAAAAAGTAAGTATCGAATTTCACGGTCGTACTTTGTCCATTGAAACTGGACGTATGGCCAAACAAGCCAATGGAGCCGTATGGATCCAATATGGCGAAACTGCACTGCTCACAACAGCAGTGACAGGAAAGTCCAATCGAGAGGACATTGATTTTTTTCCTCTCTCCGTAGACTACCAAGAAAAGTTTGCCTCCGCGGGAAAAATCCCTGGTGGTTTTTTCAAGCGAGAAGGACGTCAATCGGAGCGAGAAATTTTGATTTCTCGTTTGACCGATCGGCCCATTCGCCCTTTGTTTCCCAAAGGGTTTCAACGAGAAACCCAAGTCATCTCGACGGTTTTTTCATTTGATAAAACCAACGAGTCGGATGTGCTCTCTGTGCTAGGTGCTTCGGCAGCTTTGCACATTTCGGACATTCCATTTTTGGGACCCATTGCAGCTGTTCGTGTGGGACGTATTCAAGGACAATTGATCTGCAACCCCACGATCGAGCAGATGGAAACATCAGATCTCGACATGACGGTGGCTGCATCCAAAGATGCGATTGTGATGGTGGAAGGGGAAGCTGCGCAGTTACCCGAATCTGAAGTGTTGAAAGCGCTTCAATTTGCACACCAAAGCATTCAACCTCTGTTGCAGCTCCAAGAAGAGCTTCGCAAAGCCTTGGGCAAAGAAAAGATTCAAATTTCCGAGACGGAAAAAACCATGAGCGAGTTTGAGACCTTGGTTCGAGAAAAAGCCATCGGTCACATTCGTCAAGCTTTTGCAGTGACCGAAAAAATTGCTCGGTACAAACAAATTGATGAATTTCAGAATCAAATGATCGAAGAGTTCAAAGCTCAGAGTGAAGACTACGCCAATTGTGGAAAACAATTGAAAAGTATCGTTCACGATATGATCAGCGAAGAAATCCGAAGAGGCATTGTGCAAGAAAACAAGCGCATGGATCTTCGAAGTCCTGAGACGATCCGACACATCACTTCTGAAGTGGGTGTTTTGCCGCGAGCTCATGGATCTTCATTGTTTACGCGAGGTGAAACCCAGGCTCTGGTGACAGCGACCTTGGGAACTTCGGATGATGAGCAGCGCATGGACTCGCTCATGGGAGAAAGTTCTCGAAGATTTATGCTTCACTATAATTTTCCTGCATTTTCTGTGGGTGAAGTGAAGCCCATGAGAGGTCCTGCTCGTCGAGAAATTGGCCACGGAGTTTTGGCTCACAAGGCTTTGATGCAAGTGGTTCCCACCAAAGAAGAGTTTCCGTACACCATGCGTGTGGTTTCCGATGTTTTGGAATCTCATGGATCCTCTTCGATGGCCACCGTATGTGGAGCCAGTTTGGCTCTGATGGACGCGGGGGTCCCACTGAAAGCTCCTGTTGCAGGAATTGCAATGGGCTTGATCAAAGAAGGTGATAAGTTCTTTGTTCTCTCCGACATCACTGGAGATGAAGACCATGTCGGCGATATGGATTTTAAAGTGGCTGGAACCAAAGATGGTGTGACGGCTGTTCAAATGGACATCAAAGTTACAGGTATTGGTTGGGACGTGGTGGAAAAAGCCCTGAACCAAGCCAAAGAAGGACGTCTTCATATTTTGGGCAAAATGAGTGAAGCCCTTCCTGCAACCCGAGGACAGTTGTCCAAACATGCTCCTCGATTGGAAAGCTTCCAAATTGCCAAAGATAAAATTCGTGAAGTGATCGGAACCGGTGGAAAAGTGATTCGTGGAATCATCGAAGAGACCGGAGCCAAAGTTGAAATCAACGACGATGGCATTGTGACGGTAGCTTCGGAAAATGGAGATTCATTGGCCAAAGCGGTAGCCATGATCCAGGACATCATTGCGGAAGCAGAAATTGGAAAAACATACACAGGAAAAGTTGTTCGCATCGAAGCCTATGGAGCGTTTGTTCAGATTCTTCCTGGAAAAGACGGTCTTCTTCACGTGAGTGAATTTGATTCAGATGAACGTGTAGAAGATGTGAATGAGTTTTTCTCCGAAGGCGATGAAGTCGAAGTTCGCGTTGTGGGCATCGATGGACAAGGTAAAATCAAGCTTTCTCAGAAAGACGATGAGACACGAAAAGAATTGGGACTGGACCAAAACCGTTCCAGAGGTGGAGATCGAGGCCGTGGAGGTCGTGGAAACGACCGAGGCCGAGGCAACGATCGTTCTTCATCCAGACGCCCTCGCTTTGATCGGGACCGCAACCGCGATCGTGATCGATAGAGGTTAACCTCACATCGTGCAATCTTGATCGGATCCGAACAGTCTCTGTTCGGATCCGATTTTTTTGTTTTCAGATGAGCTTACTTTCATCACTTCTTTGTTCAATCTTCTGTTGACACGAGGTATCCAGTGCTATAGCGTCATTTTGGTAGACAACCTGGAGGTCGTGATGGGTAAATATCTTTTTGTTTTTATTGTGTTTTTTTCTTTTGGTGCGATGGCGCAACAAGGTCATATTTCCTCTGCCACAGCAGTGAGTGGATCTAGAATTCCAGCTTTTCACCCAACATGGATGCTCGAGACAGGAGATGTGTTGGAAGGTAGCTCGTCAGATCTGATGGTATGTGAGGCAGCGATCTATGTGGATGTTGATCCGAATCATCGGGCGAAATTTGATTGTTATCGTGTAGAAGTTGAAGAGGCGGTTCCAGCCATCTTTTGCAATCCCAAAAGTGTGATTTACGTCTCAGAGATGCCTGGAGAAGTTTTTCCAAAAGAAATTGATCTTTCGAAGTTTGTCAAAACGGGCAAGGCTTACAAAGGAATGGTTCAGGTATTTCTTCCGATCACGAACTCAAATTTATAGCTATATTTTTTTTGAGTGAGTTATCTTACTTCGAACTCAACGCGTCTGTTCATGAGTCTTCCCTCTGGGGTTTCGTTATCATGAATCGGCCTCGATTCTCCATAATATTCCACCTGCAGTCGTGAAGGATCTACTCCAAGTTCTCTCAAAAAGTGGGCTACGTTTTCGGCTCGTTTTTTGGAAAGAATCATGTTGTAAGTGTCCGATCCAAGAGAGTCTGTGTGACCGATCACTGCGACGGATTCAATGGATGGATTCTCCTCCAAAATCGCTTTGACTTCCTGAAGTGTTTTGGCAAAGATTTCTTGCCAAGATGGATGATCAAGGTCGAAATACACCGTAGGAAAAGTTGGAGGAGTTGCAGCTGCAGTGGCCACGGACTCTGGTATCGCAGGTTCTTGGGATCTTGCAGGCGGAGAAGGGTTCTTTTTGTGTCGCCCTGGAATGTATCCTACACCCGCGAAAAGGCGATAGTCGGGAGCTCCATATCCGTTGTTGAGTCCACGACCTGCACCCACGGTAAACATCCATGGTTTGTCCACGAATCTTTTTTTCAGCCCCAGGACAACCTCATAGGGGCTTGTGGATTCATCTGAGTAAAAGTTTTTGAACATGGTGAATCCAAAAAGTTCTCCATAGATTTCATAGCGGTTTGAAAACAATGTGTGGCTGTATCCTACAGATGTTTTGAGAGATGATCCGATCTTTAGGTTGAGCAATGTTTCGTTTTCTCGAATGTGGGGAGCCACAGAAAAAGATACTCGACCATTTTGAAAAACATTGCGGCTGGCAGTGATTGCCAGACCTCCGGCGACATTCGACTCTCCAAAAAAATCTTTTTGTGTCCCCGAAGGAATCAACACGAAAGGTGCCACGGTCAATGCCCACTGCGAAACCCCATTTTGATCTGTATAGCTTCGTAGAAGATATGAGGCTTGAAGAAGCAAATCACCTACACTCTGGGAGGCAGTGCTGGAAGAGCTTTGAGGGGGTTCAATGTCGCTGAGAAAGTTCAATGGAAGGTCTGCCGAGAGCACCCACCGAGATGATGGGCGGTACGATAGTTGAAGATTAAACGTGAGAAAAGAGTTGACCAGATCATCCACTTTTTTGTCTGATCCGATGATTTCAAACTCCAGAGGATTTTGAACGTAGTTTGCTGTGAGTCCAAACACCCATGGCGGAAGATTGGATTCAGTGCTTTGAGGAGTTGAAAAAAACCGATCGTACTGAACTTTTGGACGAAACAACTGAACATCAAAGGCGTGAATCCGAGATGGAAGGAAAAAGCTTAGGAGTGCAGCAAGCAAGATCAGTGGGTTTCTTGTCAGACATTTCATAGAGTACTTATGCTAACCGCTGCATGTGTAGAGATCTATATTTTTACGCAAACATTTTTCTTCGAACGGGGATGTACAGTCCAAAGATAAGCAAAAATCTCCAAAGACCTGACCCTGAGCTGGATTGGCACCCTCCAAACAAACCTTTTTCTGCAGAACCTCCCAAACGAACATCTACTTGATTGGGATTGAGCCCCTTTTCTGATTCTTCTTGATCGTTGATTCCATCCCCATCAGAGTCTGTGGTTGATGGTTTGGGAGAAACGAGGGTTTCATCGAGTACAGGGCCATTGTTCGAAGAATTGGAATCTCCCAAGGTGAGCACTCTAGCATTGGGTTTGAACGTTCCTGGTGTAGGTGTGGATACCCGCAAACTCAACGTAGGAGCATAGGCCAAAGAACCTATGCTTGCGATCAATTGACAAGTCAGTTGACCTGCCACATGCAAACAGGTCCAATCGCTTCCTCGAATACGAAACAAAATCCAGTCCAGAAGGAAAAGAAACCGTAACTGTAGTAAGAGCTGTGGTGGATGCTCCTCCATGGTTGAACACATCGATCGAATAGGTCAGTGTCCCATCTTGAACTCCATTTCCGCTATGAAACATTTGGACGGAAAGATCTGGAAATACAATGATGCTGACAAAATTGCTTGCGGAAGCACCAGAAACGTTGTCGGTACCACCGCTTCCTTCTTGGTCGAAGGTAACATCTCCATCAGAGATGGAGTTGGAGACGGTGGAACCAGTTGCACTGGATTGCACAGAGCAGGTTAGCGTGAGGAGGCACTGGCGGCATTGGCGAGACTGCCAACCGACCATGTACCACTGAGTAAGAGCCTGTGGCGGTGGAGCTGGAGATGGAAGAAGTGCCGGAAGGACAGGCATCATTGATGGCGAGGTTGGTGGCGGTTTGCTGACCAGAGTTGCTTACGCCGATGGTGTAGATGAGGTTGGTTCCAACATTGACCGCACCGGTGGGGCTTACGCTTTTGGTGACGGTCAGAGCGGGAAGAGAGTTGACGGAGTTGCTTGCGGAAGCACCGGAAACGTTGTCGGTACCACCACTTCCTTCTTGGTCGAAGGTGACATCTCCATCAGAGATGGAGTTGGAGACGGTGGAACCAGCTGCACTGGATTGCACAGAGCAGGTTAGCGTGAGGGAAGCACTGGCAGCATTAGGCGAGACTGCCAATCGACCATGTACCACTGGAGTAAGAACCTGTGGCGGTGGAGCTGGAGACGGAGGAGGTACCGGGAAGGACAGGCGTCATCGATGGCGAGGTTGGTGGCGGTTTGCTGGACCAGAGTTGCTTACGCCGATGGTGTAGATGAGGTTGGTTCCGACATTGACCGCACCGGTGGGGCTTACGCTTTTGGTGATGGTCAGAGCGGGAAGAGAGTTGACGGAGTTGCTTGCGGAAGCACCGGAAACGTTGTCGGTACCACCACTTCCTTCTTGGTCGAAGGTGACATCTCCATCAGAGATGGAGTTGGAGACGGTGGAACCAGCCGCGCTGGATTGCACAGAGCAGGTTAGCGTGAGGGAAGCACTGGCAGCATTGGCGAGACTGCCAACCGACCATGTACCACTGGAGTAAGAACCTGTGGCGGTGGAGCTGGAGACGGAAGAGGTACCGGAAGGACAGGCGTCATCGATGGCGAGGTTGGTGGCGGTTTGCTGACCAGAGTTGCTTACGCCGATGGTGTAGATGAGGTTGGTTCCGACATTGACCGCACCGGTGGGGGCTTACGCTTTTGGTGATGGTCAGAGCGGAAGAGAGTTGACGGAGTTTGAAACACTTGCACCGGAAACGTTGTCGGTACCACCACTTCCTTCTTGGTCGAAGGTGACATCTCCATCAGAGATGGAGTTGGAGACGGTGGAACCAGCTGCGCTGGATTGCACAGAGCAGGTTAGCGTGAGGGAGACACTGGCGGCATTGGCGAGACTTCCGAGGGACCATGTGCCACTGGAGTAAGAACCTGTGGCGGTGGAGCTGGAGACGGAGGAGGTACCGGAAGGACAGGCGTCATCGATGGCGAGGTTGGTGGCGGTTTGCTGACCAGAGTTGCTTACGCCGATGGTGTAGATGAGGTTGGTTCCGACATTGACCGCACCGAGTGGGGCTTACGCTTTTGGTGACGGTCAGAGCGGGAAGAGAGTTGACGGAGTTGCTTGCGGAAGCACTCGGAAACGTTGTCGGTACCACCACTTCCTTCTTGGTCAGCAGTGACATCTCCATCAGAGATGGAGTTGGAGACGGTGGAACCAGCTGCACTGGATTGCACAGAGCAGGTTAGCGTGAGGGAAGCACTGGCAGCATTGGCAAGACTTCCGAGGGACCATGTGCCACTGGAGTAAGAACCTGTGGCGGTGGAGCTGGAGACGGAAGAGGTACCGGAAGGACAGGCATCATTGATGGCGAGGTTGGTGGCGGTTTGCTGACCAGAGTTGCTTACGCCGATGGTGTAGATGAGGTTGGTTCCAACATTGACCGCACCGGTGGGGCTTACGCTTTTGGTGACGGTCAGAGCGGGAAGAGAGTTGACGGAGTTTGAAACACTTGCACCGGAAACGTTGTCGGTACCACCACTTCCTTCTTGGTCGAAGGTGACATCTCCATCAGAGATGGAGTTGGAGACGGTGGAACCAGCTGCACTGGATTGCACAGAGCAGGTTAGCGTGAGGGAAGCACTGGCAGCATTGGCGAGACTGCCAACCGACCATGTACCACTGGAGTAAGAACCTGTGGCGGTGGAGCTGGAGACGGAGGAGGTACCGGAAGGACAGGCGTCATCGATGGCGAGGTTGGTGGCGGTTTGCTGACCAGAGTTGCTTACGCCGATGGTGTAGATGAGGTTGGTTCCGACATTGACCGCACCGGTGGGGCTTACGCTTTTGGTGATGGTCAGAGCGGGGGGAGTATTTCCAACACTTACTGAGGCACTTGCTGGAACATCATCTGCGGTGGATGCTGTGGTATCAATTTGTTCGCTTCCAACAAAACCGATGGCCTGATTGCTGTAAAGCCCAGTGGTCGCAGGAAGAGTCACTTGATAAATGAGATTGTACACCGTTGGAGTCAGAGCATTGCTGGCAGCTGGAATGGTGAAGATTCGGTTCCACGAAAGAAACTGATTGAATCCACCACTGATTGTGGGGTCATCAATTGAAACCTCAGCCCCAGGGGCTCCATATTTGGCACTTCCGAGCACATAAGCTCCAACATCCGGACTTACGGGAAGAGTGTCTTGAATGGAGTCGAGCGACATATCTCCTGAGTAGCCATTGATGGTATCGTCTGGGTTGGGGTTGGTGATTGACACCGTATATTCGATGGTTCCACCGGTTGCGGGAAGAGAGGAAACATCTGATGATTTGCTCATCGTCAGATTGTTGATCACCTGAGGAATGGGAATGATGCTCGTGGGATAGGTTCCCGTGTATTTGATAATGCCCCCCGAGGCGATGTATCCCGAAGGCCAAACTTCGGTTTGTGTTGAAATGGTGGCTTCCAATCGGAATTTGTATGTCACTACATAGGTGGAACTGGAGAAGGGAAGAGGGGTTGGAATTTTCAAATAGTCATCGTACGTATAAATGGTTCCACCGTCATTGAACTCAAACGCTACATTATACAATCGGAATAAATAGGCTGGCCAATCCGGAGCAAAAGCTGGGGTGAAATATGTTTTCCCCGCATTTCCCCCACTGGAAGCGATGGTACCGGTTTGCCCCGATACGATGACCTCCAAAATTCCTCCGAGGGTTGGTGGATTGGGTCCATTGACGACCGTGATGACTTTGTTGGCGGAAGCCGACTGTGCATCGGAGGCGTTGAGCAAAAAGATCGAGGTGTATATGGCTGTACTCGAACCTGAAGGAGGTTCGTCAAAGATTTTGATTTGATGGGATTCAGCAAGGACCGTGTCTGCGGTGGTACAAAGGTAAAAATAAATGTACTTTCGGTCTCCAACATTCATGGGGCCAACATGGTAAGAGTCGCTTTCGTCTCCTGCGAGTTCAATGACGGCGACGGGGGAAAAGCCGTCGATTTTTACCCAGATGTCGGGCTCGTTGCTGCCAGCGTCGTGATAAATTTCATACGCAACATATCCACAGTTCTGAGCCGGGTCAGGTGCTGTTGGAGCCGTGATTTCATAATACAATGTGTCTCCCGATCGCCTGGAAATGGTCCAGGCCATGGCATCGGAAAAGAAAAAGACGCACGCAAGAGTCACCAAGAAAGAAGCGATTTTATGATTCATAGATTTGGAATTCGGTTAAGGAGATTCCATTATAACGTAAAATCCTAGGAATATTCTAGGATCTTTTTTTGTTTGTTTTGGAGGGAAAGCGTCAGAGTTTTTTCGAACGGATCATCGAGATGATCAAACCTAATCCGAAGACTCCGGCCAAAATGTAGCCTGCAATCCCAATGACAGGAATGGTAAAATACTTGGGCCCTTTGTCCGTAAAGGTCAAAATCGAAGATCCAATGATGAGGCCAGCAATGATCAACGAAAACGCCAATCGATTGGAGGCTCGATCAAGCTCATTGATCAAGTGTGACAGATCATCGATGCTCAAACCGATTTTGATTTCGTTGTGGGAAAATTTTTTGAGGACATAACGAAACTGTGAGGGCAACTCTTTCATCAAGCGATTCACGTCTTTGAAATTCCAAAAAATTTCCTGGCCCATGCGCTGCGGAGAAAAGTTTTTTTGAGAGAATTTTTGGGCGTAAGAACCGCTCTCTTTGAGCAAATCAAACTCAGGATGAAGTTGATGGATCATGTTCTCAACCGCAAGGACAACTCGCCCCACCAAAATCAAATCCCGAGGTAAATCGATGTTGTATTGACGTGCGATGTGAGCGGCTTGCGCCAAGGTTTTGCCAAGGTTGATTTGGGAAAGACTTTGCTGATGCAAAGGTTTGAGTTGTTTTTCTAGGTCATCTGCAAATTTCTCGAAATCGACCGGATAGGCTCCTTGGCTGAGTTCTACGTATTCTCGTGCTAGGGAGTAGTAGTCGTGAGAGCAAAGCGCAATGAACAGGTGAGCAAGAGAACGTTGTGCATTGGAGCCAAGCTTTCCGATCTCTCCAAAATCCAAGAATGCAATTTTGTCTTCGGAAAGAACCATGAGATTGCCTTCGTGAAGATCGGTATGGAAAAATCCGTCCATGAAAATCTGCTGAAAAAACGCATCAGTTCCGATTCGACAGATCTTTTTCAGATCCAAGCCTTTTCGTTTGAGTTGATCCAGGTTTGTCAGGCTTGTGCCTTCGATTCTTTCCAAGGTCAGAATGCGTTTGGAACTGAATTCCCAATACACCTCGGGAATCAGAACTTGCGGATTGTTTTCGAAATTTTTTGAGATGATTTGTGTGTTTTTGGCTTCTTCAATGAAGTCTACGGCGTCTCTCATCAAGGTGGAAAATTCGTTCACGATTTCCACCGGTTTCATGGATGAAAAATCTGGAGATGATTTTTCTGCAAGTTTGGCAAAGTAATACAAAATGGAAAGATCGGTTTCGATCAATTGTGTGACCCGAGGTTTTTGAACCTTGACCACAACGTTTCGTCCATCGTGGAGAGTGGCCCCGTGGACCTGTGAGATGCTCGCCGAGGCAATCGGTTTTTCATCAAAATGCAAAAACAGATTTTCCATGCCGCTTTCAAATTCGTTTTCTACAGTTTTTTTGATGATGGAAAAGTCGATCGACTCAACTCGGTCTTTGAGTCGATGAAAGGCTTTTGCCGCTTTGTATCCTACAACATCTGGGCGCGTGGAAAGCATTTGACCCAGTTTGATGAAGGTTGGACCAAGCTCCTCAAAGGCCAAACAAATCCGCTGTTCTTTGGAAAGTTTAGTGTTTTTGGGATGCTGAGGACGATAGAAGGGAACCAGTTTGGCCAACCCCATCTCTTCAATGATTTGAAAAAATCCATGCTTGGCAAACACCAAAAGAATCTTTCTCATTCGCTTGATGTTTTTGTAAGTCTGGTTGATTTGAGGCCAGACCGCAATTTTGGACAAAGGCTGCTGTTGAGAAGGGATTTTCATAAATTCAACATGTTCTAACCCAAAAGTACCAATCGAGCCAGGCGTTTTTTAAAATGGCATTGTCCAAGTGTATAGATAGCCTTGGTTCGAAAAATTAGATCGGTTTGAGGGCTTTCTTGTGAATCGTTTTGTATCCAAAAAATGTGGTTGCTGCTGCGACAATAAGCAGAGCCCCTCCTAGAATAGGGCGATAGGCAATCCAAGCAACGGCGATCGTTACAAAACTCAATGCGATAGCGACCAGTCCCGCAATGAGAGCGATTCCCGCACCCAATAGGTTTCCTATCAATGGTACGATGTCTCCAAGTACTTTTACGGGTCCCAGCATCAGTATCAACCCAATCCACATCATTGCACAGCCCCCCAATCGGATGAGCCAGGTAAATAACGTATTTTCCTGTTCTGCTTTTGCAAACATAGAGTCTGCCGTGACATTGCCATACTGCAAAAGATCAATTTGGCCGTTCTTTGTGGTGTAACTTGTAAGGTTAGCACCTCTTTGCTGACCAATTGCACTCACTACGCTAGGAGTGATAATTTTGTATTGGATTTGCAAGTCACCGATTTCGGGTTCATTTGAATCTTTTCCAGAGTAGTACATTCCGTTTTCCAGCTTGAAATTGGCTTTGACTGCATCATCTGCATTTTGGAAGTTTTCTTCAGATAAAGGATATGAGTTGAATTGATCTATTTTGCTTATGAAGGGACTCGTTAGGGAAAAAGCTCCCATTTGGACTTGTTGTGCAGTCCAGGTTTGGCTTTTGTAGGGCATTGCATTGGGATTTTTATGTCCTTCGGGTTTTTTGAAGTCAGAAGATTTGATCTGTTTTTCCGACCATACTTTTTTATACGTATACACGGTGGTTGTCTCTTCGCTTCCCCCGAGTTTTTTTTCGGTCTTTTTCTCTGAGCTTTGCTCCCATTGATACATCTCTACAACTCTGCGAAGTTTTAGAGCGTTTTGTTCAATACCAAAATAAGCGTCTTTTAACGTTTCGTCTGTATTGGCTAGCCCAGAACTATGCACCAATTTATTTTCATTGGTTGGATCTACGTTTTGAGAGTCGACACTAACAACCAAATCTCGTCCTTCAGCCAGGGTTTTGATTCGACGAACGGATCGACCTTCATTCCAGGAGAGCAAAAAGAATGAACCGATAAACAATCCAATCCCAAAGATAATCCCAACAAAAGCGCCCGCAATACGCTTGCCCCAAGATGTAACACTGGTTTCGCTAAATTGATCGGCCATGGATATTCTCCTGAATTTCTATGCTGCTGGAATTTATTGAAAAGATAGCAAGGAAATCCAATCGTTCAAAGAACTAAATAAAAGCACTGCTCCATCATTGCCCGTTTTCTTGGTTCTCGCTCGGTCGGCCCCATAAAACGAACAAGATTTTTAGTATACCCGATTGGGTATATTTCACGTGTTTAGTATATTTTTATACCATATCGGGTATAAAAATATAAAATATGGAATATTTATACCTGATCAGGTATAATAAGCCTGTGCTGGATCAATTTGTCAAAAAAAGGCGAAAGGAACTCGGGTTGAGTCAAATCGAGCTGGCTGATCGGGCA
The DNA here is from genome assembly GCA_041391365.1 of Bdellovibrionota bacterium. Lineage (GTDB taxonomy): Bacteria > Bdellovibrionota_G > JALEGL01 > JALEGL01 > JAGRMV01 > JAGRAX01. Next base: position 135,439 of record JAWKOC010000004.1, read on the forward strand.
GGGTTGGGTCTTCGATTTATTCGAGACGTTGAGCAAAAAAAGCCAACCCTTCGCATGGATAAGGTCAATCAACTGTTGCAACTTTTTGGGCACGAACTGGGTCCAATTCCAATGGATCGAAATAAAAAGGGTTCTGGATCATGAGGAGTGGAAAAGTTTTTGTATCCAATCAATTTGCGGGGCGTATTTATGAGTCTGACGAAGGTTTTATTTTTGCCTATGATCAAAATTATTTACGCATAGAAAATGCGACACCTGTCAGTTTGACAATGCCCCTACAATCTGACGAATACAAAAGCAAAACAATGTTTCCATTTTTTGACGGATTGATTCCAGAGGGATGGCTCCTAAGCATCACGCAGAAACATTGGAAAATTCAATCGAATGATCGAATGGCTTTGCTTCTTACCGTCTGTCGAGACTGTATTGGGAATGTTCATATAGAAAATGAGGAAGAAAATATATGAGTAAACATTCCTCTCATAAATGCAGAGTTTGTTGTGAATCAACTCGATTAGCGATCGATAGCAACTACCATGAGAAATGTGTAGAAAAATTATTTGGAACGGTTGCAGTACCTGAAATTGATTTTACCATGGAAAATATGGAAGAACTTGCGAAGCAGGAAATAAATCAAAGAGTCGTTATTACGGGTGTACAACCCAAACTTTCCATGGATTTTGAAAGTCTTGAAGGGAAAAACAAAAATAATCGATTGACGGTGGTTGGGCTTTGGGGAAGATTTATTTTAAAACCACCCCACAAAGATTATCCGCAAATGCCAGCATTGGAGCACATTACAATGCGCATGGCCCAGATGATGGGGATACAAACTGCGGAAAATGGCCTGATTCAATTTGAATCAGGAGAATTGGCCTATGTTGCTCGAAGATTCGATCGACCAGACAAAAATAGTAAATTAGCTCAAGAGGATTTTTGTCAACTTAGTCAGCAGTTAACAGAGCACAAGTATCGAGGCTCAATGGAGAAAGCGGGAAACATTATTTCCGAATATAGTTCAAATCCCGGATTTGATTTGATCAGATTTTGTGAGCTAGCACTTTTTTCGTTTCTGACAGGCAATGCCGATATGCATTTGAAAAACTTTTCACTTCTTACAAACACGCAAGGGTTGACGGTGCTTTCTCCGGGGTACGATCTCATTTCTACAGCTTTGATTATTCCACAAGACAAAGAAGAAATGGCACTCACCATAAATGGCAAAAAAAGTAAATTGGTCAAAAATGATTTTGACATGCTCTTTCAGTATTTCGAGTTACCAGAAAAAGCGATTCACAATCTATATGCACGTATGGAAAAAGAAATTCCAAAGTGGATCCAACTCATTAAGAAAAGTTTTTTATCGAAACAGATGCAAGAACAATATATTCATATAATACACACCAGAGCAAAAAGAATCTTTTTTTAGAATATGGCACAGACCCAAGTATGTATCTCGATAAAGTTTTACTTTTTGTTAGAAGCGATACAGTGTTTTATATGTTCATGAAAAAAAATGATTCATAAGGCTCCAGAGGATGGTGAGCTGATTGTTACCCCGAAAAACAAACGTCGCTATGACGGAGCAAAAGCTGGCGGAGAGAGGGGGATTCGAACCCCCGATACGGTTTAACCCGTATACCCGCGTTCCAGGCGAGCGCCTTCAACCACTCGGCCACCTCTCCGTTTTGTTCTGATCTTTCGTTTCTATGGTTGATTCTGTGGGAAACGAAAAAAACTCCGACTACCTACGCCGATCTACACCAAATGACAAGAAACTTTGTGCCCAGGTCCAAGATCCCGAAGCACAGGAATTTCCTGCGAGCATCGGCTTTCGGCAATGGGGCATCGCGTATGGAATGCACACCCACTGGGAGGGTTGATGGGACTTGGTACGTCCCCTTGAAGCACAATGTGTTTTCTGCTTTTTTCTACGTCCGGATCTGGGATTGGAATCGCCGAAATCAGGGCCTTGGTATAGGGATGTTTTGGGTTTTTGATGATGGTTTCTTGATCTGAAATCTCAACAATTTTGCCCAAATACATCACAGCAATGCGATCACTGATGTGTCGAACAGCTGCAAGATCGTGTGCGATGAAAATGTAGGTAAGATTGAATTCATCTTGAAGGCGTTCCAGCAGATTCAAAATCTGAGCTTGAATGGAAACGTCCAGCGCGCTGATAGGTTCATCTGCGACAATGATTTTGGGATTGAGAGCCAAAGCCCGTGCGATCCCAATCCGCTGGCACTGCCCACCGGAAAATTCGTGAGGATAGCGTCGAATGTATCGAGGATCCATTCCCACGATTTCCAACAAGTTTTGAACTTTTTCTCTCAAGGGCCGACCGCTGAGGATGCCAAAGTTTTTCAAGGGTTCGCCTACGATGTCTTCCACCGTCATGCGAGGGTTCAAACTTGAATAAGGATCCTGAAAAATCATCTGCATGTCTTGGCGCATTTTGCGCATGATTTCCGATGGACTCCACACTCCAAAGACACCAAATCGTTGTTTCCATAGACCGGTCAGATCTTGTCCCTCGAAGAGGACTTGTCCAGCGGTTGGTCGAATCAACTGCAACATGGCTCGGCCCAAGGTGGATTTTCCGCAACCACTTTCTCCGACGAGACCGAGGGTTTCCCCTGCTTTGATGTCGAGTGTGATGCCATCGACCGCTTTGACCACAGATCGTTTTTCCAGCATCTTTTTGGGAAGAGGAAAATGAACTTTGAGATCTTTGATTTGCAATAGGGTTTCGTGGCTCATGCGCTTACCTCCCAGCACGAAGCATTGTGAGTTGGATCAAAGGTGACGACATCGGGATAAGTCTGTTTGCATTTGTCCACGGCTTTGGGGCAACGTGGGTGAAACGAACATCCACCAGGCAAGTTGGATAGGTCAGGTGGCAGTCCTGGAATGGGATCCAGTTTTTTGCCTCGAACTTCGTCCAATCGCGGAATGCTTTTGAGAAGAGCATGGGTATATGGATGTTTGGGTTTTTGGAAGAGATCTTTGGTGGAAGCGCGCTCTACAATCCTTCCGGCATACATCACCAGAGATCGCTCGGCCATGCCGGCCACTACACCCAAATCGTGGGTGATCAATATGATGCTGGTTCCATATTCTCGGTTGAGCTCTTTCATCAGGTCCAAGATCTGCGCTTGGATGGTCACATCCAATGCGGTGGTAGGCTCGTCAGCCAAGAGAAGCTTGGGTCTGCAGAGCAGGGCCATGGCGATCATCACCCGCTGTCTCATTCCACCTGAAAATTGGTGAGGGTATTGAGTGATACGTCGATCCGGAGAAGGAATGCCCACTCGAGCCAACATGTCGATGGCTTTTTTGCGAGCTTGGTCTGCCGTGAGGCCTTCATGCTCGATCAATACCTCGCACAACTGTGTTTCTACCGTGAGAAAAGGATTGAGCGAACTCATCGGATCTTGAAAAATCATCGAAATTTCATTTCCTCGAATCTTTCGCAGCTGTTCTTTGGTGGCTTTCATGATGTTTGTGCCTTTGAACACAATTTTGCCACTGGGATAATATGCAGGAGGTTGAGGATTCAAATCCATCAATCCCAAACAGGTTACGGATTTTCCGCTGCCACTCTCGCCAACGATCCCGAGAATTTCTCCTTGATTCAAGTCAAAGGAAAGTCCATCCACTGCTTTGACGATGCTTTTTTCCAATTTAAAGTAGATCCGAAGATCATCCACACTGAGAAGTTTTTCCATGATCTTAATCCTTTCTCATTTTTGGATCGAGGGCATCACGGACACCATCCCCCAAGAAGTTCAGTGAAAACAACAGCAGCGACATGAAAATGCCAGGGAACACAATGGTCCACCAGTAGACAAGCATCTGATTGGCTCCATCGTTCATCAGCGTGCCCAAACTGGGTTTGGGGGGTTGAATTCCCAAGCCCAAAAAGGACAAAAAGGCTTCTTGCAAAATCATGGTGGGTACGGTCAAGGTAAAATACACAATCACTGGTCCCAACGTATTGGGGATCAAGTGACGGAAGATGATGTTGATGTTGCGTGTTCCGATGCTTCGTGCGGCTTGAATGAATTCTTGTTCTTTCAAACTCAATACTTGCCCTCGTACAATCCGTGCAGTGGTCAACCATCCAACCAATCCCAGCGCTACAAAGAGCAAAGATTCGCTTTTTTCAAAAATGGTCACCAAGATGATGACAAGAAACATGTAAGGAAGAGCGTAAAGTACGTCCACAAAACGCATCATGGAATCGTCTACTTTTCCACCAAAAAAACCCGATACCGCACCATAGATGGTTCCCACAACCGCGGCCACCGTGGCTGCGATGAGTCCCACCTTTAGACTCACGCGCCCACCGACAAGCACACGTGTGAGCAAATCTCGCCCAAAAAAGTCCGTTCCAAAAAGATGGAAGGGGCGCAAGGTCGGGCCTTTGGCTCCATAGCTCAAGTCTTGAGCTTCATATGTATATCCAAAGATCCATTCGATGAGATTTGGACCCAAAGCACACGCAATGATCAAAAAGACCACCACAAAACCGCAAACTACTGCGGCTTTGTTTTTTTTCAGTCGATTCCACGCATCTCTCCAGAGGGAGGTTCCTTCCAAAAGATTGGACTGAGCTGGAGTCGATGTTGTGTTGAGGTTTTGTGCTGGTGTTGCCATATTATTCGTACCTTATTCTTGGATCAATAAATCCGTAGACCACATCGACCAAGAGATTCAAGATCAACAGGAATGCGGAATATACAATTACAATGCCCATGATGAGAAAGTAGTCTCGGTTGAAAGCCGCATCCACAAAATACGGTCCCAAGCCGGGAGTATTGAAAATTTTCTCCACCACAACACTACCCACCATGATGTTGGCAATGGCGGGGCCCAAAAAGGTGACCACAGGAAGAATTCCACCTTTGAAGGCGTGTTTCCAGATGACCACTTGTTCTTTGAGTCCTTTGGCCCGAGCGGTTCGAATGAAGTTTGCGCGAATGACTTCGAGCATCCCTCCACGAGTCAGTCGAGCAATGTACGCCGCATAGATGGTTCCCAAGGTGATGGCAGGCAAAATCAAGTGTTTTGCACTTCCCCATCCCCCTGCAGGCAACCACAAGAGATAGAGAGCAAAGAAGAGAATCAACAAGGGTCCAAGCACAAAGGAGGGAAGACTGATCCCCACCATGGCCAAGGACATGGCCGAGTAGTCCCATTTGGTGTTTTGTCGAACGGCACCGACCACACCTGCGGTCACACCCACAATCACCGCCCAGAGCAGAGCAAAAAAGCCGAGCACCATCGTTTTGGGCAAGCTGATCGCAATGATCTCATTCACGGTCCGCTGCGGATATTTGGTCGAAAGCCCCAAATCACCGTGCACGATGTTGTTCATGTAGTTGTAAAATTGCTGGGGAAGTGGTTTGTCAAAACCATAGCGAGCTTCAAGATCTTTGAGAACCTCAGGTGGAACCTCACGCTCCTGAGAAAAGGGCGAACCCTTGGCCAATCGGATGACGAAAAAGGAGACAATAATGATCACAAAGAGTGTGATCACCATGCCCACCGATCGTCGTAAAATGAATTTCAACATGATTTTTTTCTCCCAGTGATCTTATGACCCGAATTTTGGTGTATCGTCAATCTCTTTTGTTGGAACTTCTTTGTACCACCGCTGATCGTTCCACATGAATTTCCAATTGTGGTGATCTTGGTAGTCTTTGTAGAAACCTTTGAGAAAGGGCTTTTTCAAATACGATCGTGTGTAGATATAGATGGGAAGCACAGGAGCTTCATCCATCAAAATATCCACGGCTCGTGCGAAGAGTCCGTTCCGAACATCGTAGTCTGGCGTTCGGTTGGCTTCTTCGACCAACGCATCATACTCGTGGTTGACCCATGCCGTGTGGTTGTTTCCACTGTAGGACATGTACAAATCCAAAAAGGTGTAAGGATCTGGGAAGTCTCCGATCCAACCTTGACGAATCATCTGGAAGTTTTTGTTGTGCTGATCATCCAGATACACGCGCCATTCGACGTTCGTGAGTTCCACATCGATGTTCAGATTCACCTTCCACATCTGTTGCACAGCCTCGGCCAGCAAACGGTGCGTGTCTTGTGTGTTGAATTTCAGAGCGACTTTGGGGAAACCTTTTCCATTGGGGTATCCAGCCTCGGCCAAAAGTTTTTTGGCTTTTTCTGGATCAAACATTTTGCGAGGTGTGCTTTTGTATCCTGCCAGACCGTCTGGAACCACGTCGGTGGCGGGCTGTTGACCTGCGGTCAGCACATAGGTGGTGAGCTGATCTCGATCCACCGCCAAACTCATGGCTTTTCGGACACGAACATCGTCAAAAGGTGGCTCCGTCACATTGATGATGTACGTGTAGATGCCCAGATAGGGATCATTGTGGTAATCGGTGTATTGTTTGAGTGTCTCTGTGTATTCGGGAGGCAATTCTCCGGGGCCGATCCAGTCAAATTCTCCTGATCGGTAAAAATTTGCGCTGGTGGTTTCCTTTTCCACCATCAAGAGTTTCACAAGATCAGATCTCGTGCTGCGATCATCCCAATAGTAGGGATTGCGCGTGAAAATTTTGTACTGTCGGAATTTTTCCTCGGTCAGGCAATAGGCTCCTCCACACACGATGTACTCGGGACGAGTCCAATTGTCTGCGTTTCCAGTGGCTTTGAGGGCATGCTCCACGGCTTGTTTGGGGATCGGAGCAAAAATATCGAATTCTATCAACGCCAAGAAATAGAGAACCGGATCTTCCAATTCTACGTAAAAGCGTTTTTCATCCAGTGCATAGGCTTTGACCACGGAAGAATCCGTGACGGAGGCTTTGAGCTCCTGACCATTGACCAAAGCGCCATTGTATTTCTCGATGAAAGCTTTTCGTTCGGCCTCTTCGTCAATGTAAACGTACATGCCGGGATGATCATCTGCGATTTCGATGTTGTATTCGTTCCCTTCGTTGAGAACCTTTTTGAGAGCCTCCTGATCGATGTTGGGGGCAAAACCGCGAACATGAACCGCTCGGTTGAAAAAAGGAGAGGAATCTTTGACCACAAGACCCAACGAGCCATACACAGAAGCTGTGGCAGGGTCGAGCAATCGCTTCCATGACCATTCCATGTCATAGGCGGTGATGGGAGTTCCATCGGACCATTTGCTGTCTCTCATGTAAAAGGTGTATTTTTTGGCATCGTCGGAGATTTCCCATCGTTCGGCTAAGTCTGGTACGGGCTGGTTGGTGATGGGGTGAATCTGAGTCAATCGAGCAAAAATGTTTCGGGTGATGTTTCCATCGGGTACGCCGTTGGTTTTGTTGGGATCGATCCACTGAGGCTCACTACGATTGTTGAGCCAGATCTCGTTGGCCTTGTGCTGGGGCACCGTGGTTCCAAAATATTGAGTAGAGTCGAATGAGCAGGCCCCCAGGCTCAGACTCACAAAAGATAGCATAATTCCCGCCAAGATTTTATTCATAAATCGGCCTTATCATCTTCAAACTCAAATGCAAAGCCCATTTATGGGACAGTGTGAGAAAAAGTCTCTTCCTTTGGAGTAGAGTCTAAGTGCTTAAGATTTATAGGGTGTCTCATCCAAACGGGTTTGAGGGACCTCTTTGTACCACCGTGCATCGATCCACATGTACTTCCAGGGGTGATAATCTTGCAGATCGTCATAGTGACCCATGAGATAGGGTTTTTTGATGGTTCCCTTGGTGTACACATACACAGGGATGATCGGACTTTCTTCAAGGGCAATGGCTTCTGCTTGATTCATTTGTTTGAGACGATCGGCTACATTTCCTTCCCGATCCGAGCTGTGCATCAGCTGATCAAAAGCAGTGTTTTTCCAGTTTGTGATGTTGGCCGTAGAATCCGAAAGAAGAAGCTGAAGAAAGTTTTGAGGATCTGGATAGTCTCCAATCCAACCCCCACGTGAAATTTGGTAAAAGCCTTCTTTTCGGTCATGCAAAAAGACTCTCCACTCCTCATTGACCAGGGAAACATCTATGCCCAAATATTTTTTCCACATTTGCTGAATGGCTTCGGCAATTTTTCTGTGTTCTTCGGCAGTGTTGTATTTGATTTCCAAGGTAGGAACCTTGTTGGCGGAAGAAAATCCGGCCTTTTTCAAATATTGTTTGGCTTTTTCGGGATTGAAAAGCTCAGTCTCTGCGCATGTGTATCCGGCCAAACCACAGGGAATCAAGTTCGCGGAGGGAAGTTGCCCGGCTCGAGTTACCTTTTCCACAATGGCTTTTCGATCGATGGCTAGACTGAGCGCTTTGCGCAGCCATTTGTTGTCCATGGGCTTGTTGGCCACGTTGATGTAATAATAATACATCACCAGTTGCGGCGTCAGTCGATAGTCTTTGTATTTTTTGATGTCATCCGCAAAAAAAGCAGGAACGGAAACATTGGATCCTGCCCAGTCCATTCCCCCGGTTCGATACACATACAAAGAGGCATTGTAATCTTCGATCACCAAGACTTTGACCTTGGGAGTTTTGACGTATTTTGCATCGTAGTAAAGGGGGTTTTTTTCCAGGATTCGATACTGTTTGAATTTTTCTTCGATCAGTTTGTAAGGTCCACTGACCACCACATGTTCTGGACGAGTCCAGAGTTCTTCACGACCGGTTTTTTTCTTGGCTGCTTCGATCGCGTGAGCAGGTACGGGAGCAAAAATATGGTAGTCGAGCATGGACAAAAAATAGGGGAGTGGACCGATGAGTTTGGCCCAGATTCGATGATCGTCCAGTGCTTTGACCTGCACAACATCGTCTCGTGTCATTTCCATGGAGACCATGTCAAAAGGGTTCAGACCATGTTGCTGAACATGCTTGATCAACTGATCTCGATGCGCTGAAAGCTGCTCGGGTTCTCCACCCACAAATACAAAATAACCCGGAACATCTCCCAAAGCTTTTTCCACCCGGTCGATGGGGGCGATGGTTTCGAGCATGGATTGGATTTTCTCAGGCGATAGGTTCTTGTGGGGTGTTTTGAGGTGAAGACTTCGAGATGAAAAAGCTTCCGCATTCATGAACACGTTCGCAAGGCTTCCCGAGGTGGCTCCTGTGGAAGGATTGAGAACCCGTTTCCAACTCCACTCCACGTCATGGGCGGTGAGGGGTTTTCCATCCGACCATGTGGCATCTTCTCTCAGATAAAAAATGTATTCGGTTCGATCTTTCGAGATGTCCCAGTGCGTGGCAAGATCAGGAATGGGCATGCCTGTCACGGTCGAGATTTCTACCAATCGTGCCCACTGATTGCGCGCAAACTGGCTCCCCACAGAGTCATGAACCAAGGCCGGATCAATGAACTGCGGTGAACCTCCACCATTGATCCACAAAATGTCAGCGGGGTGTTGAGGTACGGTTTTTCCAAAATATTCCGAGTCCAATGCCGAACTACACGCGCAAAGCCCAGCAAGCAAAAAAGGAGCAAGGGTCAAGCGATCAACGCGCAGAGGAGACATACAGTTTTTCGACATAGGGTCTGGGGTTGATGACAGTGGTAGGAACTTCCTTGTACCACCTTTCGTCGATGGACATGTACTTCCACAAGTGGTGATTCAAAATATCTGGATAAAATCCCTGCACATAGGGTTTGATCATGTTTCCACGGGTGTACACATAGATCGGAATCGCAGGAACTTCTTCCTGGTAGATTTTTTCCGCATCCTGCATGAGTTGGTTTCGCTGTGCGGGATCGGTCTCTCGATCGGATTGTGCCATGAGTTTGTCGTAGGTTTTGTTTTTCCAGCCGGTGTGATTGTTTCCACTGTCGGAAATGAAAAGCTGCAAAAAGGTCTGAGGGTCGGGGTAATCTCCAATCCAAGCATAGCGATTCATCTGGAAATTCATGTTTTCCATGTCCTGCAGGAGCACCTTCCATTCCATGTTCTCAATCTCAATGTGAATACCCAACTCTTTTTTCCACATTTGTTGAATGGCTTCGGCAATTTTTCGGTGACCTTCTGAGGTGTTGTATTTGAGGGTTGTAACAGGGAATCCTTTTCCACCAGGGTATCCGGCCTTGGCCAAGTATTCCCGAGCCAATTCTGGATCGTAAATGGTTTTTTGGAAAATTTCATAGCCATTGAGTCCATCGGGCACTGGACTTGCCGAAGGAACCTGCCCCGCACGGGTCACTTTATCCACAATGGCCTTTCGATCTACGGCCATGTGGAGGGCCTTGCGAACAAACTTGTTGTCAAAGGGTTTCTCGTTGACATTGAAGTTGTAAAAATACACCGCCAAATTGCTCTCGAATTGGTAGTCAAGATAGTTTCCCATGGCATCGGCCAGTTCATTGGGGATCACACCTCCATAGTTCCAATCGATTTCGCCCGTTCGATACCAATAGAGTGAGCTGCTATAGTCTTGGTTCGCAAAGTCTTTGATTTTGTCTAGTTTCACAAAAGCCGCATCATGATAATAAGGATTTTTTTCCATGATCCTATACTGACGAAATTTTTCTTCCGTGAGTTTGTAGGGTCCGCTCACCACAATGTTTTCTGGGCGAGTCCAGAGCTCTTCTCTCCCCGTTTTTGCTTTCGTGGCTTCGATGGCATGTCGAGGAACCGGGCAGAATGAGGTGTGATCAATCATCGAAAGAAAATAAGGAATCGGACCGATCAGATGAACCTGAAGTGTATATGGATCTATCGCCGTAACTTGGACCACCGAGTCGTCGGTGATGTTGGCTTGCAAAGACGAATAACCCTCCAGACCTTGGTCATTGATGGTGCGAATCAACTGGTCTCGTAGAGCTTGCCGTTTGTTACCATCTTCCTCATGGATGTAGACAAACACACCTTCCACGTTCATGGCCGGTTGAATTTTTTCAATGGGAGCTATGGTTTCCAAACTGGTTTTGAGGGCTTCGAGATCTGCATTTTTGGCCAGTCCTTTCAGATGAATGGCGCGAGAGTTGAAGGCCTCCCCGTTGCCAAACACATAGCCATAGGTTGCACTCACCGAGCCGGTTTTCGGATCCAGCAGTCGTTTCCAACTCCATTCCACGTCCGTGGCATTGAGCTCGCGCCCATCGGACCACTTGAGATCTTTTCTCATGTGAAAGGTGTAGGAAGTTGCATCGTCGGAGATTTCCCAGCTTTGCGCAAGCGATGGAATGGGAACCTTGGTTTCGGGCATCAGGTCGATCAATCTCTCGAACATGTTGCGGCCGAACTCTCCCGACACGTTGTCGTGACCGCGCTGAGGGTCTATGTATTCGGGATCACTTCCCCCATTGACCCAAAGTTCATTGGGGCCGTGTTGGGGAACGACTTTTCCAAAATAGGTTTCATCTTTGAGAATGTTGCATGCAGACAACAACAACGAACCTACCACAATGCTCACACTTTTTTTCATACACTTGGTTACCATTTTCTTGTCAGGCTTAGCATCGAACGTGGAAGGATCCAAGGAAAAAGCCCGCTTGCCAAATCATCGCCCATGATTCATCATCGGACTCATGAATCAAAGTTTACAAATGCAATATGCACCCACCAGCCGATGTTTTGGATGTGGCCCTGCAAACGACAAGGGCCTTCGCATCCAAAGTTTTGTGGACGGAGACCGCATCAAAGCCACATTTTTGCCTCAAGAGCATCATCAAGCTTTTGAGGGTGTGATCAACGGGGGCATCATTGGAAGTCTTCTCGATTGTCACTGCAATTGGGCCGCCAGTTATTTTTTGATGAAAGAAAAGCAGCTCACGGAGCCTCCATGCACGGTGACTGCCGAATACAAAATTCAGCTTTTGGCCCCAACTCCCAAGCAGGAACTTACCCTGGACTGCGGATTGGTTCGGCTCGAAGGATCCAAGGCCTGGATTGAAGGACATTTGTCGGTGCAAGGCAAGATCACTGCAACCTGCGAAGGACTTTTTGTGGCCGTCAAACCTGGACATCCTGCCTACCACCGCTGGTAAACGCGCCTTCTTTCAAAGAGAGATGGGTGCAAAAAAGGTTGCGAAAGAGGCCGAAGTGGCATATTTTGGCGTCGGTTTTTATTCCAAACAAACACCTGTAAGGAGCGAATATCATGGGTTACGTTGTTACTGAACCTTGCATCAAATGCAAATATACTGACTGTGTAGAAGTTTGTCCGGTTGAATGCTTCCACGAAGGTCCCAACTTTTTGGCCATCAATCCTGATGAATGCATCGATTGTGGCGCATGTGATCCTGTGTGTCCTACGCAGGCGATCTTTCCAGCGGAAGAAGTTCCCGAAGAATGGGAATCTTATGTTCAACTCAACATCGATTTGGCCGCAAAATGGCCCATCATCACGGAGAAAAAAGATGCTCCTGCGGATGCCGATGATTGGAAGGAAAAGAAAGACAAACGAGATCTTCTCGAAGAATAGAATTTTTTTTACAATTTAGATAAAAAAAGGCCGGATTGAATCCGGCCTTTTTTGTTTTGGGTCTCGAAAAAATAAAACAAGTAAAAATTAGTGAGTAACACCTTGAACCGGTTTTTTGCCGGATGACGAAGTAGGAGTGTAGTTTGGATACATTTTTCTATGTTCTCCGTTACGCCAACTCTCGTTGTAATAGTAGTAGTTGAGAGGATCATCCGACATCGGTTCAGATGTGGGTTCTTCTTTTTTTCTCCGATCAGGAATTTCTTCGCTGCCGACACATGTGATTGGAATTCCTCCGGTGAGGACGCCACCGATTTTCCCTCTATGCTTAACGTAGGTTCCGCCAACGTGATACCGACATGTGCCGTTTTCGGAGCCTTTGAACAAGGCTCTTTTGGGTTCATTCATCGATGGATTTTGCTCGCTATCTAAGTCATCGGGAACCAAAAATGCATAAGGGCAAAATCTTGTTTTAGGAACAATAGTAGATTGGTCCTCTTGCCAGAGGCCCTTGTCTTCAGAATCAAATTCGGAGATGCTTGAACCGGCAATAAAATTGCCTTCTTCACATCTAACCAAAAAATCAAACCAATCGACTTCAAACTCAATGTTTTCCTGATCGACCAAAGCTGTGCATTTCATGAATGCATGAGCATTAGAAAAGTGCAAAGTGATTGAGAAAAATACCCCTAAAACAATAATTTTTTTTATTAACCTCATGGCCCTCCACCTATCAGTTGATAAAGTTTCATGAAAAGTTAAATTTTCATGAAGAGTTTTTTCTCAAGAAATTCCTAAACTTATCGGATGCTCCTCAATATTTTCATCTTTCGAGAATCGGACTTTGGAAGCTTTTCCCCACTGAATGGTGGATAGCGTTTCTTTTTCGATCAGAGTTTTGTGCGGCTCAAAGGCTCTTTGAAGCTCCTCAGATGCTTCCACCGATAGGTCAATTCGATCTTCAACTTCCAACCCCGAATCTTTTCGAAAACGCTGAATGCGGTTGATCAATTCCCGTGTCCAACCTTCAAACACCAGCTCTTGGGTGAGGACTTCATCAAAGGCCACGACCAACGTGGAAGAGGAGTGAACGCTGTGCTTGAAGTTTTCGTTGGCTTCCAAGTGCGTAAGAAAAGAGTCCGGGCCAAAGCTTTGGTCCATGAGCTGCAGACTTTTTCCAGACAGCAAATCTTGGATCTCTTGTGTCGACAATTGTGAACAAAGATTTTGAAACTCTTTCATCTTGGGGCCTAGACTTTTTCCCACCTGTTTGAAATTGGGTTTGATGTTCCAATTGGCCATCTCCTGCGCGGGAAGCAACACCACCTGTTTGACATTGAGTTCATCGCGGATCAAATCTTGATGCTTGTCGAGCTGCTGTTTTTGTTTCTCTCCGATCACTCCCACATACAGCGTGGACAAGGGTTGTCTGGTTTTGATTTTGAGTTTTTCCCTCAATTCTCTTCCCAATCCAACGGCTTGTCGGCTAAGGTCCATCGCCGTTTCGATGTCCTGGTCTTGCGCACTCAGAGCCGATTCCGAGGCATAGGTTTCAAGATGCACCGAAGCGTGAGCACACATCGGATGACCCAAAGACAATTTTTTGTACAAGGCATCCGACAAAAAGGGAATGAACGGCGCACTGATTTTGCAAAACTCTACCAAGGCTTGATACAAGGTAGAATACGCTTGAAACTTATCGGTGTTGTTTTCCGATTTCCAAAACCGTCTTCGGGATCTTCGAATGTACCAGTTGGTCAAATCATCCAAAAAAGCCAGCAGGGGAGGGATGGCTTTGGAGAGTTGATATTGTTCCATCTCGCGGTGAATGTCTTGTTTGAGCTGCGTGGTTTTGATGCTGAGCCAACGATCCATCTCATGATCTCGGGCTTGCGTGAAATCTATTTGTGGATCCCATCCATCGACGGCCGCATAGGTGGCGAGAAAGGAATATGCGTTGTAAAAAGGGAGTAGAACCTTTCGAGTCATTTCTTTCAAACCTTCTTCGCTGAAGCGAAGATCCTCTCCATACACCGCACCACTTTGCAGAAGATAAATACGTAGTGTGTCTGCGCCGTATTGTTTTAGGACATCGACGGGATCGGGATAGTTTTTCAACCGTTTGGACATTTTTCGTCCATCTTCAGCCAACACGATGCCGTTCACGATCACGTTTTTGAAAGCTGGACCTTTGTCCAGAGCTGCTGAAAGAACTGATAAGGTATAGAACCATCCACGGGTTTGATCCAAACCTTCCGCGATGAATTCGGCGGGGAATTTTTTTTCAAACTCTTCTTCGGTGATGGAAAAAGGATAGTGCTGCTGAGCATAGGGCATGGATCCAGATTCGAACCAACAATCCAAAATTTGGGGAACTCTTTTGAGAGTTTTTCCTGTGGTTGGCGATGTGATTTCAATGTCGTCGATGAAATGTTTGTGAAGATCATCGATTTTTCTTCCAGAAAGTTTTTCCAATTCTTCTCGGCTTCCAATGCAAAGAATTTCTTCCATGGATTCATCCGTCCACAGAGGAATGGGATTTCCCCAGAATCGGTTGCGCGAGATCGCCCAATCTCGGGCATTTTCCAACCATTTGCCAAAACGTCCATGTTTGAGATGTCCGGGAACCCAATGCGTCTGCTCATTGTTTTCCAAAAGTTTTTCTTTGATCTTCGTGACATTTACAAACCATGTAGAAATCGCCCTGTACATCAAGGGTGTGTCGGATCGATAGCAAAATGGATAACTGTGTTGAATGGTCTCATGTTTGAAGAGGAGATTTTTTTCTTTCAAATAGGCGATGATGTTTTTGTCTGCATCTTTGAAATACTGACCTTCAAAGAGTGGACATTCGGAGTTGAATACGCCTTCTTCATCAACATGATCGAGGGCCGGAATGCCGTACCGTTTGCATACTTCAAAGTCATCTTCTCCGAAAGCGGGGGCTTGATGAACGATGGCGGTTCCTGAGTCGTCAGTGATGTACTGTGCGAGAAGCACTTGATGAGCTTGCTCAGGAATTTTCCCTTCAAAGCAGGGGATGATGGCGTGGTATGTCCACCCTTCCATCTCTTTTCCCTTCCACTGCGCAAGAATGGTAAATTTCTTTTTGCCGAACACGCTGGACAACAGAGATTTGCCCACAACATAGGTTTCAGTTTCTCCCTCACATTGCACCTGCATGTAGTCAAAATCGGGGTGAACCGCTGCGCCTAGGTTGGCAGGCAGAGTCCATGGAGTGGTGGTCCAAATCAACAGCGATGTATGTTCTTTGTTTTTCAAAGGCAGTTTGACCGTGATCGCGGGATCCTGAACTTCCTGATAGTTCAAATTGGCTTCAAAGTTCGATAGTGGCGTGGTGACACGCGTGGAATAGGGCAATACTTTCTTGTCTTCATAAATCAGACCTTTGTCCCACAGCTTTTTGAATACGGACCACACCGACTCCATGAAATTCAAGTCCATGGTTTTGTAGTCGTTCTCAAAGTCGATCCAGCGGCCCATTCGCTCCACTGTGTTTTGCCACTCACTCGTATACCTGAGAACAATCTTTCGGCACTCCTCGTTGAACCGATCTACGCCGAATTCCAAAATGTCTTTTCGACCCTTGAGACCCAGGTTTTTTTCGGTTTCAAATTCAATGGGAAGACCGTGACAATCCCACCCGAATCGTCTTTCAATGCGGTGACCTCTCATGGTCCAGTAGCGAGGCACCACATCTTTGATGGTTCCTGCAAGAAGGTGCCCATGATGGGGAAGACCCGTGGCAAAGGGCGGTCCATCGTAAAAGGCCCATGGCCGATCAGGATCTTTTTCTTCGACGCTTTTTTCAAAAATCTTTTGGGTTTTCCACTGAGAAAGAATGTCTTGTTCCCACTGTGGAAAGGATATCTGAGGCTCTGGTTTTTGAAACTTCATGCGTGACTCCGTTGTATAATCGCCCTACCCGAAAACTTCAAGCTTAAGTAAGTGCCGCTTGTGAAAACATGTTAAGACATTAAACCCAGTTCTTTGAGGCGTTCATGAAGATATGACCCTGCTGTGTGTTTTTCGGAGAGTTTGACGTTGCTACGGGGATGTAGAAAAAGCGGCATGGAGTATCGTGAGGTTTTTGCAAGTTCTCCACTTGGATTTACCACTCGATGTGTTGTGGAGGGGAAATAGCCTCCACTAGCTTCTTGTAGCATATCGCCAGAGTTTACTACGAGCATACCTGGATCACAGGATACTTGATGCCATCGTCCCTCCAAATCTTTTACTTCCAGTCCTGGAGCTGAAGCGGCGGGCAAGATGGTGATAAGGTTGATGTCTTCATGTGCAGCGGCTCGGACTGCACCTTGTTCTTCTTCTCCGGAGAAGGGCGGATAGTGAATGGGACGCAAAAGTGTTTGATCACTGTCCTTGATAAAATTTTGCAGGGGCTCTGAAAAATTTTCTTTTACTTCACTTGGGCTTTGGTCCTCAATCCAAGAGAGCAAAGTTTGTGCAACGTCAATCAGCTCATGTCGCAACTTGGGTGTATATGTGGAGGCTATGGTTGGAACAGGATGCCAGTCGTAATAGTGAAAAAATTCCTTCAAATCTTTTTGTGGATGACCTTTGGCATTTTCGCTTTTAAAAGGAAAATACCCCGCTTGGATTTTGGGGTCAAACGTGTCTCGGTGTTTTTCCTCTGAAGAAAAATACTTTACCCATTCCTGATGGGCACTTTCAATCAGCGAAGCGGAGATCGGATGGTTTTTGAGAACGCCAAAACCTTTGGTCAAGATGGACTGGACTAATTTTTCCTTCGCATTTTTGTCTCGGTAGTCGACGGCCTCAATGTACATGGGTTTCTATGTATCTATTGAGATAGAGATCGTCAAAAAATGTATAGAATTCGATGCACGAGCTCTATCTAACGATTCTCAACTTACCAACTTTTGCATCGAAATTTTCATCGACAATAATCGATAAAGAAACATCGAAAAATTCAGAATAATATTCTAAGCCTGACTTTCCAGTGAGATTTACATCACAGATAAAAATCCCATCGAACAAAATTGAATCTTGATTTGAATCTTTTGTTTCAATTTGATTGCAGGAATCTTTGTCGATGTTGGCGTGGTAAAAATCGTAATCATTTGACCAGTCGATGTTCTCCATAAAAATATCATGAATGTGGGTTTCGACCTGGATTTTAAATTGATCTTGCAACAATTCCTCTAGTCGATTCTCTTCTGGCTCTGCAGCAAATGCTCCAGACGAAAGAAGCAAAACAAACCCAATGGATACCATTGATTGTAGTGATGATTTCAACATGGAATGACCCCCTTAAAAATAACAGAAAAAAATATCAATCAATCGTTTACGGATATGTGTTTCGTTTGTATTTGGCAAGGAAGTTTTTATGCGAAAATTCATATTTCTATTCTCATGCGCGCTCTT
This sequence comes from Bdellovibrionota bacterium, assembly GCA_041391365.1. GTDB lineage: Bacteria > Bdellovibrionota_G > JALEGL01 > JALEGL01 > JAGRMV01 > JAGRAX01. Next base: position 153,255 of record JAWKOC010000004.1, read on the forward strand.
TCTATGGAAAGCTGAAGCCCAGGCTTGTCAGATCAAATCGATTATGTGTTGTGACAGAGTGATGCGAGCATTGGGATGCTCGCTTCCTCTTCCGTGGGATATCGGGGCGTACAGCCTAAGTATGACAAAAACTGTTTTCCTCACGGGGGCTCAAGCATTTTGGGATCGTCTCGCCGTGCGTGGACCAAACCTGAGCTTGAGCCAGTGTTTGGGGTCAAAATTGGAGATGAGTTTGGGGTGGGGGCTGTTCAGTGATGGAGTGTGGCCAAGAATTTTTGGATCCCAAGATTCAATTCAAAGAACACGCAATGTTTCGCATGAGCTCAGTGCAGAGATTCGCTATGAGCCCAATCCATTTGTTTTTTTTCGGACAAAAGCTTTTCAAGAGATTGTCTCGCACCAAGGGCAGTATATGGAGATCGAGCTCAACCATGCCCTCGGAATCATTCCCGGAAAAAAAGGACAGGCCCCTTTGGTGATTTTTCGACTCTCTCATGAGTTTGGTTTGGGGAGCGATTCTCACAACCAATATTTATATGGAATTGGGGACGGAGGCGGCTGGACGAACTATCGACTGGGTATTGAGGCCATCAGTTTTCGAATGATTCCGGGGACTTTTGTTTTGTTTCGTCAGAGCTACCACCGCGTCCTCCAAGATCGTTTGGCCGGGGCGGCGCTATCAACAGGTAGAGACTTCTGGCAGTCGTTTTTGCTGCTGAGCTACAGATTGAGATAACGCGCTGAATTATTCAAAAAGGCTTGATAAGTATTTGCTTCATGGGGGAAGTGTTGAAAAGATATTTATTGTTACTATTGATTCTGCTTACTTGGTCGTCTGAGAGAAAAGTGAGATAGGGAAGTTTGTGAGGTTAGTTACTTTTCGATGGAGTCGAGGAATTTTTTTCGATCTTCTTCTGCGCGTTTGTTGATATCGTCGAGTCTGGTTTTGACTCGTTCTGGGGTTTTTCCGAGATGAATGATCTGTTCGGGAAGTGTTTTGGGGGTGGAGTCATCTTGGTCTGCATCTGTCTGCGCTTGTTTGTTTGGGCAGCCCCCGAGAAACAAACACACACAGATGGCCAGAAAAAATCCATTTTTTGTGGGGGCACGCATGCTTTGAGTGTAGCACTCGATTCTTTCAGAACCAAGTTTTGTGTGGCTTAGTGGGCCACCTGCCAAAGAGCATCCTCAGATTCAGGCAAAAAACCTCCCACCTGCATGTTCCACAATTTTGCGTAATGTCCTTGGGCCGCGACCAAATCTGCATGACGGCCATCTTCCACAATTTTTCCATGATGGAAAACAATGATTCGATCCATTTGCGCGATGGTAGAGAGACGGTGGGCCACCACGACCACGGTTTGCC
>JAWKOC010000005.1:0-75834 GCA_041391365.1 Bdellovibrionota bacterium
CTATAATTAACATCCGCTGTACCTTTCACTTGAAATTCCAATCCGGTATCGATGGTATTGGATTCTATCACAACTTTACCAAATAACCTCGGTGTTCCTGAAGCAGCAATGAACCCTAGGTTAGATGCAGGCCCCATGGCCAAGACCAGACCATTGATCACGACGTTACCCGTAGCCTCAATCATCGTATTGCTTGCGACCACGACCACCCCACAAAGCTCGGCACTTCCAGAAAACTTAAAGGTTGAACTGGACGTATCAATGATGAAGATCTTCGGATCGGCGCAAGTGTTCAAGCTGGCCGTTGTTCCAGATCCATTGAGCACCACCACATCAGGGTTGGATGGATCCAAGGAAGCCAATTGATCGCGAACGGTTCTCCAATTCAAACATTTAAGATCGACACCCACGTTGGCCACCGTAGCAACCCCCATCAAACTCAAGAAGCCACCTCCTGAAATGTTTAGAGCACCCTCTGATTGAACGGCATAGCCACCCAAACCCAAACCCAAATCAATCCCAGCGCAAGCAAGTCCCGCACATGGTAGAGAAGGCAGTTGAAAGTCATTTCCGTTGATCACAGAAGAACCCTGGGTTTTGATGTCCGCCGAAATTCCACAGCAATCACAGGAGACTGCCCGTTCGACGATGGAGGAGGCAATACCGTCGCCGAGGATGTAGGCTTTTGAACATAAGCTTCAATCTCCGTACGACCAGATCCTTGAACCTGTCCTACTGAGCGAATGATGATGATGCTATCACTATCGTTATAAGGATCAGAATCCCCATCATCGTTGTCTTCCACACGAACAAAGTATGAGGCATTTCCCAACGCCGTGGATGGAACCAAATCCAAACCTGCTTGCGTGTAGTTGGTCAATGCATCGTCAAAGTTCATGGTTTTCATGATGGACTTGCCTTTGGCAATGCCTGACTCCGCAGCACTGAAGGCCTCAATCGTAGATCCATAGTTTCCACTTACTTTGATGGAGGTCGTCGTTGTCGTCACCCCCGTCAACAAGAAGATCATAAGAATAAGCAATCCTAGCATCGCCAAAACCATGACATAGCCTTGGGTGCTTCGTTGTTGTTGTAGATGTACGTTTTTCATATACTTCCTGCCTTTTCTGTTAAAACAAAAAATTTCTCATTCGAAAATCCATTTCCAACTCGTTGACGACTTCGCCCGTGTTGGGATCTTCAATTTCAATGCTCAATCGAACCGTTCGAATGAGCGTGGGATCCAGAGGATTACAGTTCCAGTAGTCTCCCACCATGTAATAACAAAAACTAAAACTTGAAACGTTCTCAATCACAATCTCATTGGTCGAGTCCCGACGAATTTGATCAGGAACACCATCAGGATTGTCAGGATCATCCACATACTCGTAGATCACTCGCTCATCCGTACCAGAGGTAATCGAACCATCACCATCAATGTCAGATCGAATGATCAATCGAGATTGCGTGGCTTGTTCAAATGCGATGGGTTGTCCTGCTGGATATGTTCCAAAACCCGCAGGGTTGGATCCCGCTCGTCGAATATCTCGCCCGATGATAAAGAACGCCAGTTGTGTCAAAGATTCAGAAGAAGTCACGACTTGTTGAGTGCGTGATATTCTCCTTTGTTTTCCCACGTACGTGTAAAAAGCTCCTATGATCATCGAGCCCAGCACAAGCGAAATGGCCAACTCGATCAACGTGACCCCACGTACGCTAAATCTTCTTCTTTTCAATTGCTCCTCCCGTGTCCACCGAAATGCTAACATTTTTTGTAGAGCTTTCGAGAATCATGAAAGGATCCCCATCGGCTCCATTTTGGAATTCAAAAATTCCTCGGGGAGTTGCAACCAGATTGGAGCCTACATTGGTCAGACTCTCATCTGTAAGCCCAATACCTACAGGCATTTCTCGAAGCGAACCATGAACCACCCAAGATCCAGACGCGTCGTCATAGAATTCAACCTGCCACTGGGTTTTCGAAGTGAAATTCAACCGATACTCCGTAATGGATGAAACTGACTTTGACCGGATGAAAAGCAAATCGTTGGAGATCAACTGAGCAGCCTGGTCAAGGTCATCTTTTTCCTCTAGTTTTGAAAGGGTCATCATTGTTCCACCCAAAACCACGGTGATTGCGATCATCACCACCAGCAGTTCGATCATCGAAAATCCCATGATCTTTGATCTGAGCTGTGAGGACTGACAAGTCTCATATTTTCACTTCACCTTCATTATAACGCATTTGCGATTTTTTGTCTATAAATTGGTTTTTTTAATCATTATTTTTTTTAATAAATTCAACAATATACAAAAAAACGTTAGAAAAAAAGTAACAAAAATATTAAAAAATAGAGACTTCCCCTACCTTGAGCGTTCTTTTTTCAAAAAAAGCGTCGTCGGCTCTTTTGATTAGGAACCCAATACACTTTGTTGTTTTTCCACGTATGTCTGCTGAGAAGGATTGAAAACCATCCACGATAGGAACAGTAAATATGGTACCGATTTCGCACAACGGACACAAAAAAATCCGATTTTTTTTCAGAAGATCACTCAAAATTCAAGTATGATGCAGTTCACATGAGCCGTATCAGCACAACTGTGGAGAACTCATCCATGATGAAAGCTCTCCGAAAAGAGCAAACTGCATCCAAGCCTGTGTGGCTGATGAGACAGGCTGGCCGATACATGAAGGAGTATCGAGACCTACGAAAAAAAGTGGACTTTTTGACCCTGTGCAAAAGCCCAGAACTTGTTTCCCACGTCACCTGCGAAGCTCAAGAAAAAATTGATGCTGATGCTGCAATCATTTTTGCAGACATTCTACTCATCACAGAGAGCCTCGGTTTCAACCTTGCCTACAGCGCAGGAGAAGGCCCTGTATTGACTTCCGAGCATGATTCACTTTTTTCAACTTTGAAACGTCCCAGCCGAGAACAAATTTTTGATCAGTACCATTACGTGGCGATGGGCATCGAAAAAACTAGATCGAGCCTACCAGAAAACATTCCTTTGATCGGTTTTGCAGGGGCTCCTTTTACTGTAAGCGCCTACATGATCGAGGGTGGAAAAACCAAAACCAATTTTCAAAAAACCATTGATCTTGCATCCAAACAGCCTACCGCGTGGAATCACCTGATGGATGTTTTGGTTGCAAGCACCATTGACTATCTGCACATGCAGATTGAACATGGTGCAGATGTTCTTCAACTTTTTGACAGTTGGGTTGGCGTGCTCACTCCGACACAGTTTGATCAATGGATCAAACCTCACGTGAGTGCCATTTTGAATGCCATTCCTTCACATGTTCCCGTCATATATTTTGGAGCAAAAACGGCTCATCTTCTTGAAAACATCAAACATCTTCCCTGTCAGGCCTTTGGCATCAGCGATGAAATTGATATCCAGTCGGCTTGGGCCAAAGTAGACCATGCTCCCATTCAAGGAAATCTCAATCCAGAAATCCTGTTGACAGACTGGAAAACCATTGAAAAAGAAACCATCAAAATTTTGGATGCAACAAAAAACAAACCCGGTCACATTTTCAACCTTGGACATGGCATTTTGCCGCAAACCCCTGTAGAACATGTGATCGATCTCATCCAATTGATCCATGGCTATTGTTAGCAACAAAGTAATCGATGTGGGAATCATTGGGGGCGGCGTAGGTGGCCTCTCCTTGGCGTATTTTATTTCGAACCAGAATCAACCCTCGAAAGCTCTTTCGTTCAAAATTTTTGAAAAAAGCAATCGTCTGGGTGGAATCATTCAAACAGAACAAACCAATGATTTTACATTTGAGCATGGACCCGATTCTTTTTTGCAAAAGGATTCTCAGCTCGATCCATTTTTTCAGGATCTCAAATTGTCCTCACGGCTTGTTTCCACAATCGCAAGTCACCGAAGAAGTTTGATTGTTTCAGAAGAGAAACTCATCGGGATTCCCCAAGGTTTTTATCTTTGCGCGCCAACTCAGACCTTGTCATTTTTGCGATCACCTCTTCTGAGTCCTGCAGGAAAACTGCGAACCTTGATGGAACCTTTTGTACCTCCGAAAAAAACCGATGAAGATGAATCCATGGAAGAATTCATCTTGAGACGTTTTGGCAAAGAAAACTATCAACGTATTTCACAAGCCATGCTTGGAGGCATCTTTACAGGAGACCCTTCGGAATTGAGCATCCAATCCTGCATTCCACGGCTTTACAACATGGAAAAACAATACGGAAGCGTGATTCGAGGATTGAAAAAAGAGGGAAAAGATTCCCAGTCACAAGGACCCCGATACCAGCTTTTCCGAACCTTCAAAAGAGGAATGCAAGAACTGACCATCACTCTTGAAAGAAAAATCCCCAACTCAGCTATTCATGTATACTCAAGCATCAAAAGCATTCGAAAAGATCAGTCTAGATGGGTGATTGAAGACGAGTCGGGAAATGTTCATCGATGCAAGCATTTGTGCTTGTGTGTTCCAAGTCATGTGAGTGCAAATATGCTCTCCCACCTTGATCCAGAATTGTCAAAAAGTTTGGCCAGCATCCCCTATTCCTCCAGCGCCATTGTCAACATCGGGTTTGCCATGAAAAAAAATCTTCCCAGTGCCATGGGATTTGTCGTACCTAGAACTGAGAAAATGAATATTTTGGCCTGTGGTTTTCTTAGCCAAAAATTTCCCAACCGCGCACCCAAAGGCAAACATATCATTCGAGTATTCTTAGGGGGCAGCTTCCAGAAACATTTTTTGGAGCTGTCCAACGATCAGATCTTGGACCTTGCCATCAAAGACATCGAAAAACTGTTTCGCACTCGAATCAAAGTAGAAGTATCTTCCGTGGCCAAATGGACAAAAAGTCTTCCTCAATATGTCATTGGTCATCAGGAAAACATACGATCCATCTCCGGCCTGCTCCAGAAACATGAAAATTTGTTTTTGGGAAGCAACGCCTATGACGGAGTAGGAATTCCGGATACCATCTTACGGTCCAAAGCCATTGCTGAAAAAATCCAAAAGGTTGTATCTTTGCCTACAGCCCCAGAAATTGTGTCATAACCACATTTTCCTTGTTGTAACAATTTTGTCTCGGATGATCACCAACCAACACACACCGCAAAAAAATCTCAACTTCAAAGGAAAGGGATTTATGCGATGGTTACCTCTTTGCACAAATACACATCCTGGATCGCGTGCAAAATCTCAATGCCCTCTTTGATGGGCTTTTGAAAAGCTTTGCGCCCTGAAATCAATCCCATTCCTCCAGCTCGTTTGTTGATCACTGCGGTTTCCACAGCGTCATACAAATCATTTTTTCCTGAAGCTCCTCCAGAATTGATCAAACCCGATCTTCCCATATAGGAATTGACGACTTGGTATCGTGCCAATTCAATGGGATGATCCCCAGGAGTAAGCTGCGAATAGACTTTGTCATGCGTCTTTGCAAAATTGATGGCCTTGAATCCACCGTTGTTGGTGGGAAGTTTTTGCTTGATGATATCGGCTTCGATGGTTACGCCCAGGTGATTCGCCTGCGCCGTAAGATCTGCGGCTGTATGATAGTCCTGATCCTTTTTAAAATCTGAGTTTCGTAGGTAACACCAAAGCACCGTAAACATTCCCAATTCATGAGCTTCTTGAAAAGCTTCACTGATCTCGATGAGCTGTCTGCGAGACTCCGCAGAACCAAAATAAATGGTGGCTCCAACTCCAGCTGCGCCAATGTCGTAGGCTGCTTTTGGGCTTGTGAACATCACCTGGTCATACGTGTTCGGATAACTGAGCAACTCATTGTGATTGAGTTTCACAATGAATGGAATTTTGTAAGCATACTTTCTAGCGATAGACCCCAAGACGCCATAGGTAGATGCCACTGCGTTGCACCCACCATCAATGGCCAACCGAACAATGTTTTCTGGATCGAAATAGATGGGATTGGGTGCAAAGGAAGCCCCAGCCGTATGTTCAATTCCTTGGTCTACAGGAAGAATCGAAACATAGCCTGTCCCAGCCAAACGCCCTGTCGAAAACATGGCATTCATTGAAGTGAGAACCTTGTTGGGCCGGTCTGAGGCTTCCCATACGCGTCCGATAAAATCAGGTCCTGGCAAATGAAGCATTTCTTTGCCAACGCCCATCGCTTTGTACTGCAACAGGTCGTCACTTTTCAATAAATCTCGGATTGCTTCGTAGTTCATCTTTTACTCCCAAGGGTTCAAGGCCGTTGCGGCCACATCTGTTCGTTGTCTGATGTAGTATCAAATTTCGTTGATGAAGCAAAAAAAATCTCTCTTGAGTTTCCTTCCATCTGGGTCTATGGATAGCCAGTTCTATGGATATTACACGACTGGCATTCACAGGCGAAGGCATTGGCTCAGAGAATGGCAAGACCTACTTTGTGGCAAAGACCGTTCCAGGAGATCGCATTCGGTTTGAAAAGTTGGTGGAGAAGAAAAAATTTGGTCGAGGAAAAATACTCGAACTTCTTCAAGCATCTCCTCAAAGAATTGCTCCTCGATGCAAATATTTTGATACCTGTGGAGGTTGTCACTTGCAACATATTGAGCCCTCTTGGCTCAAAGACGAAAAAATCAACCAACTTGAACAGACCTTTGCAAGACTCGGCCCAGGCCATGTCAAAGTTTTACCCATCATCGAAGCAGAAGCCTGGAACTATCGCAACAGGCTTTTGTATCACCGAAATGATCAAGCTCAAGGGTATCGATCGGTTCACACCCGAGAAATTTTGGATATTGAAACCTGTGAAATTGCAACCCTGGAACTCAATGAAGCTTGGAGTCTCGTGAGAGAAAAGCTTCGCTTATTCTCGGCCACAGACATCCCCAAAGTTTTTCTACGAAGTACACATGATCGCACTCTTTTGTCATTTTCAATTACTGATTTATCCATAGTCCCAAAGTTGCAAAAAACCTTTCAAAGCATTTCACAAACCTATTGGATCTATTATTCCATCATCGAACAGGATTCATATCAAAACCACGGAAACGAATTTTTCCCCCTTTTTGATGAACCCAAAACCATTTTTCATCAAATTGGAGACATCAAATATCTTTCGTATCCGCAGAGTTTTTCACAGGTCAATTCAAAAATGGCTGAGATCATGATGAATCATTTGATTTCATCCATTCAGAACCTTACAAAGCAAAAGGAAGCTCCTTCCATTCTGGACCTCTATTGCGGTAGCGGATTTTTCACGTTGCCTCTGGCAAAAAAGGGATACACAACCTTGGGAATTGAGCTGGACCGATGGGCCATCGAAAGCGCACAAGCCACCACAAAGACATTGGGACTTGGAGATCGTGCACGATGGCGTGTGGGAAAAGCCGATCGCCTCTTAAAAAAACTTGTTGCAGAAAAAGAAAAATTTTCCATCTGTGTTCTGGATCCACCTCGAAAAGGGTTAGAAAAATCCATGTTTGAATGGTTTCAGTCGCTAGGAATCCAAGATCTTTTTTATATTTCGTGTTCTCCACCTACATTGGCCAGAGATATGGTTCATATGAAAAATCATGGATACAACCTTCAGTCGGTTCAACCTTTTGAAATGTTTCCTCAGACCTACCACATTGAAACCTTGACTCACTTTCAGCTTGATAAAAACCATTGACCAAAAAGCATGTCGGTTCAAAGGCATGCAACATTGCTTTTCTTCTTTTTCATTTTTTCAAAAAACAAATCATCTAAAATAAGAACATGGACGTTTCGAAACTCTGGAAAAACTAAAGCGCAGTAAAAAGGTCAATCAAATTTCTCTCAAGCTCCTACGAGCCATTTTTCCAGAACTTCGAAACGGGAATGTGCAAATGTCTCTGAATGCCCCCCCAATTCGGCCTCGGCCGGTAGAGCCCCGCGGCGACTGAGCGATATAAAATGCATGCAACATTGCTTTTCTTCTTTTTTACCAATTCTTGCAACTGATCCGTTGCCGGCTTCGAAAAATGCTCTGAGGGAAACTAAAGCGCAGCAGAAACAATCTGTCGTCTACATCGAACCATCAGGCGAGCCATTTCCATCAGAGCATTTCTCGAAGCATGAAAAGAATCTGTGCTCTTTCTACCTCCGGCCTCGGCCGGTAGAGCCCCGCGGCAACTGAGCGACCCTCAACGAACCAGTTCATTTTCCTTATGTCGAATGATATCTCCTTCAACCATATACACGACATCCTGGGCCACATTGGTGGCCAGATCAGCAATTCGCTCAAGTCCTTGAGCCGCAGTGATCAAATCAAGCATCTGATCAATCTCATCTGGAACCTTGTGCATCCTCGAACGCAAATCCTTGATCACCTTTCGATTCAAGTGATCCACGGTATCATCACGAACACAGATTTCTCTTGCAAAACGGGGATCCTGATTGAAAAATGCACCCAGACAATCCTTCACCATCGATTTGGTTACTTGAATCATCTCTTCGATTTCTTGGGGAATTTCAATGGGAGGCTCTTTAGACAACGAGAGAGTTCTCTTTGCTATTTTCACACTGCAGTCTCCCATCCGCTCTAGATCATTGTTCATTTTAATGACAGAAGTGATAAAGCGAAGATCCTGTGCAACAGGTTGATAGAGTGCAAGGAGTTTTAAACATTCTTCTTCGATCTCGACCTCTGTCTTGTTGATGATCTCATCATCTTTGATCACCTGAGAGGCCAACACCACATCTCGTTTCCGAAAGGCTTTCATGCATTTTTCTACGGTCTCCTCTACCAAGGTACCAATCTTTAGAATATCTTCTTTCAAACTTTCCAAATCTTTTTGAAGATGTACTGACATTGCGTGCTCCTATCCAAACTTTCCGGTTACATAATCTTCGGTTTGCTTTTTTGCAGGACGTGTAAAAATTTTTTCTGTCTCACCAAACTCAATTACATCCCCTTGATACATAAAAGTCGTATAATCGGAGACTCTGGCCGCTTGCTGCATGTTGTGAGTTACCATAGCAATGGTATATTTTTTCTTCAGTTCATACAAAAGGTCTTCAACTCGCCCCGTAGAAATAGGGTCCAAAGCAGAGCAAGGCTCGTCCATCAAAATCACCTCTGGTTCCATGGCGATGGCTCTTGCAATGCATAGTCGTTGCTGCTGCCCACCGGATAGAGACAATCCACTCTGATCGAGCTTATCTTTTACTTCTTCCCACAAGGCTGCCTTTTTCAGAGCTTCTTCAACTCGATCGTCCAAACTCTCAGTCATACCGTTGATTTTGGGTCCCCATGCCACATTCTGATAAATTGATTTTGGAAATGGATTGGGTTTTTGAAACACCATCCCAATGCGTCTTCGAAGTTGAACAGGATCAACTTTTGAATCATAAATATTTTGATCGTGAAACAAAATTGCCCCGGTAACCGACACTCCAGGAATCAACTCATTCATGCGATTCAATGAACGAACAAACGTACTTTTTCCACATCCAGATGGTCCAATCACGGCCGTGACTGTGTTTTCATAAATGGGAATAGATGCGTTCTTTACCGCTTTGAACTCACCGTAATAGACACACAGGTCTTTGGATTCCATCAACAAATTTCGTGGGGTGTTTTTCTTACTCACTTCAACTTCCTTTGATACCGATAACGAATCAAAATAGCCAAAGAATTCATCGCCAGAAGCACAACAAGCAAAACGATAATTCCAGAGGCTGCCAATTGATGAAACTCTGCTTTTGGTCTTGCAGCCCAATTGAAAATTTGAATGGGCAATACCGTGAAAGAATCCATGGGAGTTTTTGGATTGAAGGCAACATATCCCAAGGCACCCACAACCAACAAAGGAGCGCTCTCTCCAATGGCACGAGATACTGCCAAAATAATTCCTGTCATCATGGCAGGAAGTGCTGAAGGAATGACGTGATCTCGAACGGTTTGCCACCGAGTGGCTCCCAGTGCCAGAGCCGCATATCGAGTAGCATTGGGAATGGCCTTGATGGCTTCTTTGGAAGAGATGATGATGATGGGCAAAATGAGCAAAGCCATGGTCATCGAAGCCGACAAAATGCTTCGACCAAACCCAAATCCTCTAACAAAAATCACCAATCCCAAAATCCCGTATACGATCGATGGGACACCTGCCAAATTAGAAATATTCAAATCAATCAGTTTGGTGAATCGATTTTTTGGTGCAAACTCCTCCAAATAGATGCTCGCTCCTACCCCAACAGGCAAGGCAATCAGGCAGGTCAATCCGATCACCCATAAAGATCCCGTCAAAGCCGAAAGGACTCCAGCCTTGGAGGGAAACCGAGAGGGAAAATTCGTGATAAAATCCCAATTCAAATAGGCCCAACCGTCGTAAAATATTTTACTAATCAAAACAACCAACAATACAAACGCAGAAAATGCGGCCATCACACACATAAAAGCCAGCACCTTTCCGACCAATTTTCGGCGAAATAAAACCTTCTGATAATGTTGCTCGTTCATCAAGTTTCGTATCTCATTTTGTATTTTGCAAGAACACGATTGGACAAAATGTTCATCATCAGCGTAATAAAAAACAACGTCAAACCAATTACAAAAATAGTTTGGTATTCAATTGTACCTTGAGGAGTATCTCCAAGACTGACTTGCACAATGTACGCCGTCATGGTTTGGATACTTTCTAGGGGATTGAGTGTGAGCTTGGGAGTCGCACCGGAAGCCAATGTAACCGCCATAGTCTCTCCAATGGCTCTGGATATGGCCAAAACAAATGAGGCCACGATGCCAGAAAGAGCTGCCGGAAAAACGATTCGGAATGAGGTTTCAAATTTTGTACTTCCGAGAGCATAGGACGCATAACGAAGTGCATTGGGAACTGATCTCATCGCATCATCTGAGAGAGAGGCGACCATGGGAAGAGCCATGATACCAACCACAATTGAACCACTCAACGCATTGAATACCTCTGTAGAGGGGAAAATTTTTTGCAATATCGGAGTGATGAAGGTCAAGGCAAAGTATCCATATACAACGGTAGGAATTCCAGACAAAATCTCAAGCACAGGTTTGACAAAATTTCTCAATCGATCGCTGGCATATTCACTTAAAAAAATAGCCGTTCCTACGCCAAAAGGAATCGCCACCAAAGCCGCTCCAAACGCAATCAAAAAGGTTCCACACACCAGTGGAAGAACACCAAAAGACTGTGGCCGAAACAGTGGATTCCATTGTGTCCCAAGCAAGTAGTCAAAAACTGATACTTTTGCAAAGAAAGGAAGACTTTCTTTGACCAATACCCATACGATCCCAAAAGTGGTCAACACTGACACAAAGGCAGAAAAAAATAAAAATGCATGAACAGGCTTTTCTCTATGTTTTTGGCTAGTTACCAATTTCAAAAGCCTGGCAAAAAGGGAATCCGTACCCGATGGAGAGCTCGTCATGATGTTATACCCGTTGTTTGTCCGACTCCTTATCAGGAAGCCCTTTCTTTCTCAAATCTCAACTGAAATTCAGTACCCTTTTCTTTTTCACTGTGGACGGTGATTTTTCCGCCCATCTGCGCAACGGCAGACTTCACCATGGCGAGACCAATGCCGGTCCCTGTGGGGTTATGCATGGAAGTGTGAGAACTTTTGTAGAAACGATCAAAAATCCGAGCCCACTCGTCTTTAGGAATTCCCACACCCGAATCCACAACAGACAACACAATCTCTTCATTCTCCTCGTATGCTTTGACAAGAATATGACCTTTTTTGGGGACAAACTTGATGGCGTTGTCGATCAAGTTTTCAAGAACAAGATCCAAAAGTGAAGGTGCAACATGAATCACAAGACTAGGGTCAATCGACAATTCAGATCGAATCTCTTTCTGTTTCAAAAGCACATCAAAACCGGAGAGCTTGCGTTCCACTGCGGATCGCAGGGCAACCCTCTTCTTTTCCAACACATTGACTTCGGTCTCGATCTTGCTCAATTCTACCAAACGTACAATCATAGTGGTCATCTCTTGTGTTCTCATCACAATTTGTTGAAGAAATTTCTGACGAACTTTTTCATCCATCTGTGGATCTTCAACCATGGTTTCCACATATCCTTGAATCACAGCCAACGGCGTTTTGAGTTGATGAGATGCATTGGCAATGAAATCTCTTCGAGCTTTTTCACTGTTTTTCAACGAGGTGATATCGTGAAGAAGCAAAACAGTTGCGGGTTCACCACGAAATTGCGTAGGAATGGTCTGTACCTCTACTTGAATTTCTGTATCATACAGTTCAAAACCAACCGTTTGAGTCAGCTCTTTTTGATTTTGTCGTGTGTAATAGATAAGCCTACGAATTTCTGGAATTTTAGAGGCATCCAAAAGTCGGGAAGAAGAAGTCTCATCAAAACTCACCTGAAACATGCGTATGAAACGATCGTTGTAAAAAAGAAGATGATTTTTCTGATTCAAAATCACAATACCTTCGTGCATGGAGCTCAACACAGTATCGAGTTTTTCTTCCAATTCTTTTTTTTCACCTTCAATCTCTTTGATCTTTTTGTTTTTGGCTAGGAGCTCTTTTTCAACATGAATTTTCTGTTTTCGATCTCCAAGCATTTTACTCCACAGAATCAAGAAAGAAACGCCCAAGACCCCTGCAAGCCCCCAACCACTGCTGATCAACAAGCCATCCTCCTATAGATTTGATCGATACCCAATGCCACGAATGGTTTCGATAAAATCTACTTCTTGCTTGAGTTTTCTTCGCAGGGAAGCCACATGCACATCAACATTGCGCTCGATGGTAATGATCCCTGGGCCATGGATCTGTTCCAAAAGCTGCTTTCGCGTAAAAACTTTTCCTGGATGATTGGCCAACGTCCACAAAATCTGAAATTCCGTCTTGGTCAGTCTGACCAATCGTCCAGATTTTTTCACTTCCAAAAGATCCAAATTCAAATCCAGCTTACCAACCTTCATCAACGATGCTCCTGCTGGATCATCTTTTTGAGCTCTACGAATGGCGGCCTGAATTCTAGCCATGAGCTCCACCACCCGAAAAGGTTTGGTCACATAGTCGTCAGCACCCGCCTGCAGGCCTTCGACAATATCTTCCTCTTCATTTTTGGCCGTTAACATGATGATGGGGATGTCGCGCGTTTCGTGATTGAGCCTGAGAAACTTACATACCTCAATGCCATCCGATTCAGGAAGCATGATGTCAAGCAAAACCAAAGCTGGCTTGCTTTCTTTTGCTATGCGGCAAGCATGCTTGCCCATGTCCGTTTGAATGACGTCAAACCCTGCTCTCTTGATGTTGTATTCTAAAATTTCGACGATGTCCGGATCATCTTCCACAACAAGAACGAGTTTCTTCGGTTTCACAGGGGCCTTATACGTCTAACGATCTGGATTGTCACGATCACGAATCAAGTTTTCCTTGATTGATATTGAAGTTTATTATTTGACTCCAAAGGGAGCTTGAACTAACTTGCGCTCCGCTGTTGCAAAGGGTGTTGGAGGAAATTTAACATGTTAAAATCATTAAAAATTCTATTGAGTGTGTCTCTGTTGGTTTTTTTCGCTTGCGAAAAGAAACCGGCTGAATCTGAGAGTACAAAAAAGCAGAGTGCAAACCAAAGCAACTCTAGCTCAGCTGAATCTGAGAAACCTTTCCAAGTTGGCCTTGTCTTCGACAAAGCGGGGGCGGACGATAAATCTTTCAACGAATCCGCAGCAAGAGGGGTAAAAAAAGCTCAAGAAGAACTTGGCATTGAACTCAAAACCATTGAACCTCCGGATGACTCTGCCTATGAGCTGTCCAATGAACGCTTTGCATCTCGGGGGTATGATCTTGTGATTTCTGTCGGATTCATCCAGCAGGAAGCGGTGGAAAAAGTTGCCAAACGTTACCCCAACACCAAATTTGCCATCATTGACTCCACGGTAGACTTACCCAACGTAGCCAGCTTGCTGTTTGAAGAACATCAAGGCTCATTTTTGGTGGGAATGATTGCAGCCATGAAAAGCAAAACAGGCAAAGTAGGTTTTGTTGGAGGCATGGATATCCCTCTCATCCGAAGATTTGCTACTGCGTACGAAGCTGGGGCCGTACCACCAATCCCAATGCGCGAGTTTCATCAACTACGCAGGGGTAACCATTGAGGCCTTTTTCTACAGTCCGGGAAAGAATTGGCGAATTCACAAATCGCTCAAGGAGCTGAAGTGATTTTTGCGGCAGCCGGTTAGACGGGACTGGGTGTCTTTGATGCCGTCGCTGAAAAAAATATTTATGGCATCGGTGTAGACTCCAATCAAAACTGGATCAAACCAGGTCAGATCCTTACGAGTATGCTCAAACGTGTGGATGTGGCGGTATTCGACATCATTAAAGATGCAAAAGAAGGACATTTCCAAGGAGGTGTTCATCGCTTCAGTTTGGAAGATCATGGCATTGACTATGCCATGGATGAATACAACAAGGATCTCTTGACAGATGAAATGATCCAAAAAGTTGAACAAGCAAAAAAAGACATCATCGCAGGGAAAATTGATGTGCCTGACTATTATGTCCTTCAGAAAAAATCGTAATCCATGAAAGCCGAAACGGCAGTATCTTTACGGGGAGTTTCCAAACAGTTTGGTGAGGTATTGGCCAACGATCAAATCGATTTGGACATCTATGAAGGTGAAATCCATGGTCTGATCGGAGAAAATGGAGCCGGAAAATCTACCATCATGAAAATTCTCTATGGCTTTTACCAAGCCAGCGCTGGGGATATTTTTGTATGGGGTGAAAAGAGATCCATCACAGGACCAGAAGATGCCATCGAATTGGGCATCGGTATGGTTCACCAGCATTTTATGCTACTGGAACCCATGTCCGTATTTGAAAACATCGTTCTAGGACAGGAACAAACGAAGTGCGGCATCATCGATCAAAAAAACGCACGAAACAAGATTCAGAATCTTTTGCACCAATACAAGTTGTCGATGAACTTGGATGAAAAGATTCGCAACCTTCCCGTTGGCTTGCAACAACAAGTAGAAATCATCAAAGTACTGTTTCGGGAAGCCAAGATTCTTATTTTGGATGAACCCACAGCCGTACTCACCCCACAAGAAACCGACAATCTGTTCAAGGTGTTGACGGATTTGAAAAAAATGGGAAAGACGATTGTTCTGATTACACACAAAATGAAAGAAATCTTGTCCATCACAGATCGGGTCACGGTATTTCGATCAGGAAAAAAAATACAAACGCTTGAAACTCGAAATGCTGATGAGTCAACCCTTGCTCAATTGATGGTTGGAAGAAAAATCAACAAGTCCTACGAAAGACAACAGATTGAACATCCAAAAGTAGTGTTGAATGTTGAAAACATTTCCTATCAACCTGAAGACCACAAAGCATTGCTCAGCGATATTTGTTTCGAGATCCGAGAAGGAGAAATTCTTGGGGTCGCTGGAGTTATGGGGAATGGTCAAACTGAGCTTGAAGGAATTTTGTCTGGACTGATTCGGCCCACATCTGGGAAAATCTATTTGCAAAGTCAGCGAATTGATCACCGAACCAATCGTGAAATACGCAAATTGGGTGGAAGCTATTATCAATCGGATCAGCCTCTAGGACACGTACCCGAAGATCGGCACCAAATGGGAATGTTGTTGGATTGGACTGCAACAGACAATTTTTTACTGGGACATTCTCATGAAAAAAATTTTCGCAGAGGTCCTTTGATTGATCACTCCAAACTCAGAGATCATGCACAAACATTGATGGAGAAATACGATGTCTCTCCAAAAAATCCAGACTTGCTAGCCAAACATTTTTCTGGAGGAAACCAACAAAAAATGGTCTTGGCCAGAGAGCTTGGATCTTCACCCCGATTTGCATTGATTTCACAACCCACCCGCGGAGTTGACATTGGTGCGATTGAATTTATCCACCAAGAAATTTTACTCCTAAGAGAGCAACGTGCGGCCATCTTGCTGATTTCTGCAGATTTGGATGAGATTCTCAATCTATCTGATCGAATTCTGGTTCTGTCCGATGGAAAGATACGAGGCATAGAAATAGCTGGACAAACCACGAGAGAGCAATTGGGCCTGATGATGATGGGAGATCGACAAGCATGAAATCATTTTTGCGATCTCTGATAGCACTGACTTTGTCGTTGATTCTGACCGGAGTTTTGGTGGGTTTTGTAGGAGAAAATCCTTTTGCGATCTATAAAATTTTATTTTCGTCTGCTTTTGGCTCTCTCTCTGCATTCAATTACACTTTATATTATGCCACCCCTTTGATTTTTACTGGCCTTGCAGTGGCACTGGCCTTCCATGTAGGTCTTTTCAACATTGGATGTGAAGGACAACTTCATGTGGGTGCTTTTGTGCGGCTATGGTAGGACTTCTTGCACCAGAAACAACTTCGTTTGGCTTTTTATGGCTTGCATTTGCTATCGTGGCGTCTTTTGTGGGAGGAGCTTTATGGGGTGCCATTCCAGGACTATTGCGAGCCTATCGGGGCAGCCATGAAGTCATCAATACGATCATGATGAATTTTATTGCAACAGCTCTGCTTACCTATCTGGCGTTGTATCATTTCAAAGATTACTCCATTCAAGCCATCGCAACCCCCTTGATTGCAAAATCAACTCATATTCCCAAGCTATCGACCGTGTTTCCATTTGCTTCGAACAGTCCAGCCAACTTTTCTTTCCTCTTGGCACTTTTGGTTGCTGCATTGACTTATGTGTTTTTATGGAAAAGCAAATATGGGTTTGAATTTCGAGCCGTAGGACAAAATCAGCGTGTAGCACACTGCTCAGGAATTCCAGTGAAGAGGATCATTTTGCTTTCCATGTTGCTCTCAGGAGGATTGGCTGGACTTGTGGCTTGCAGTGAAGTTCTCGGACATTTGTACAGATACAAAGAAGGATTTTCTCATGGATACGGGTTTTTGGGTATTGCTGTAGCACTGCTTGGAAGAAATCATCCTTTTGGAATTGTGCTTGCGTCAATTCTCTTTGGAGCACTTCACAATTCAGGTATTGCATTGGAGTTTGATACTCAAAACATCAGTCGAGATCTCATTGGAGTCATCCAGGGATTGATCATTCTCATCACCGCGTCGGACGGGTTGTTTGAAATGATTTCTACGAAAAAAATTTCTTCTTTTCTTGCCTCTCTTTTCCCCAAAAAGGAGATCAAATGATTTGGCTGGACATAGCTTTTTGGGCATCGTTGCTGAGCTCTGCAATTCGTCTATCCACACCTCTTACTTTTGCAGCGTTGGGAGGTTTTTTTTCAGAACGTAGTGGAGTCATCAACATTGCCTTAGAAGGGCTTATGTTGATTGGGGCTTTTGCTGCTGCATGGGGAAATCTATATTTTGAGTCCAGCTTTGTGGGTGTTGTGTTGGCCATGGTCGTAAGTATGGTTGTGGCAAGCCTTCACGCATGGGCCTGTGTTCGATTCAAGGCAGATCAAATTGTCAGCGGAATGGCCATCAATATCTTGACCTTTGGACTTGCCCCCATGTTGAGCAAAGCATTGTACGGAACACGAGGATCAAGCCCACAAATCCCAGAGAGCATTCATATGGAAGAATGGTCCATTCCCATTCTTCGAGACATTCCACTGATTAAGGAAGTTTTAGGACATCATATTCCTCTGGTTTATGTAGCGATTCTTTGTGTAATAGCTACACATTACTGGTCCAAAAAAACGGCCTTGGGCCTGCACCATCGAGCGGTCGGAGAACATCCTGAAGCTGCAGATAGTTTGGGCATTCATGTGAACCGTATGAGATGGTTTTCGGTGATGGTGAGTGGGGCCATGTGTGGATTGGCAGGTGCATTTTTGTCCATCGGTCATGGAAGCGGCTTTGCGCGCAACATGACTTCTGGTAGAGGGTACATTGCGCTGACGGCAATGATTTTTGGGAAATGGAAGCCCATCCCAACCTTTCTTGCTTGTTTGTTGTTTGGATTTACAGATGCTTTGCAAATTCGAATGCAAGGAACTCCTCTACCCTATTTGGGAGAAATCCCTCCACAATTCATTCAGATCTTACCTTACGTTGTAACCATGGTTGTGTTGGCGGGGTTCATTGGAACCGCTCGATCTCCCAAGGCTTTGGGAATTCCCTATGTCAAAGAGAGATAACCAGTCCATTTTGTTTTGATAGATGCTTTCTCTATTGCATAAGCGATAAGTCTTTGAGTCGCTTGTGCAACCATTGTCCCGCAGTCAATTCTTCACGTATCGGATGATGAAATCCTTGAAGAGACTGTGAGTGATTCGCATGATAAAAAAATACGGTGGCATATCGATCGAGATGGAGATTTCTGTTGGTCACTCTATGGGGTGAAGCTTTGATTTTTCCCCCTGTGATGTATTCAAACATGTCGCCTATGTTGATGAGGATACAATCATGAAACGCTTCGTAATCGAGCTCGACCCATTCTTGTGCAGGAGTTAAATATTCCAAACCTGGCTGCTGGGGAACAGGTTGCAATCCCAAAAGTTGAATTCCTGTATGTTGGGCAGCACGCTGGCCCTGAGAAGATCGTTCGACCGGAGGATAGTGAATGATTCGAAGCACATGCCCTCCATCTTGGATCAACTGGGACATTTTCGAAGAGTCGATTCCAAACTGACCGGCGAGTATGTTGCAAATTTGATTTCCAGTTTGAGCGAACTGCGAAAACAGTGATTGAAAAACCAATTGAAACTGAGGATCAAATTGAGGCCATACATTGACAGCATAGTCACGTTGAGATTCTTGAGATGAAAAATCGGAAGGTCCGATATGAAAAAATTCTTTTAAATCTGGGAAACGACCTCCCACAGCCTTTTCAGACTGAAATGGAAAATATCCTACGTTGCTGTATCGCTTTTGATCGTATGATTTGTACAGATACTTGGACTTTTCATCCAAAGAACAAGCAAAAAAAGCCTCCGACAATTCAAAAGATGCTCGGAGTTTGAAAGTGTCAATGGGAGAGTTTCGAAGCATCAAAAAGCCATACTGCTGTAGAGATTGATGAAGGAGTTCTTGTATCTGCACCAAAGGCTGGGCAAAATCTATGATAGGAAACAAATCCTTTTGACCGATTTTTCTGGGCATAACTTTCACATGAACCTCACCGAATTGGGCGGTCTAATACATTAACGCTTAGCATTACGCAAGGACCTTTTCTCATCCACTAAGATCGATACAATTCTCGATCGATACGATGGTCAAGTTCTTGAGAAACGGTGGGAATATCCTGGGAAAGATCTTGTTTTTGTTGTTTTTTTTGCCCACGCAAAAAGGCCCCTACAGCCCATCCCCCACCAAACAACACCACAATGGGAATGATCCACGCAAAAACATTGACTCCACGGGAGGTTGGTGTGGAGAGGACACGCTCTCCGTATTCGCGTTCAAAATGATCAAGAATTTGTTGAGGGCTTTGACCTTGAGAGAGGCGATCGTGGATTTCGACCTTCATTTCTTGGGCCAAGGACGAAAAATGCTGATCAAGCGTTCCACCCCAACAGCAAGGAGCCATCAATTTGGACTCCAAAGTTTTCTGTTGCTGTTCAAGAGTTTGGGCATCAGATGACGGAGAAAGAAAAGCCAGAGAAAGCATGAAAAAAATCATCATTTTGAAAGCAGGGTTCATGATGAGACCATCTATAGCTCATTTTTTGAAAACCAACCAAGGCTTTCTTGTAGATCATAGCTTCTACATATAACTTCTAGGCTTTTGAAGACGGTCGAAAAAATCGGGCTGTTCCGGCAAAGATCGAAGTTTCTTGGCGTTCGGCATGGAAACAAGATTGTATTGTCCATACATCGAGTAACACTTTTTCAACAAAATCGAGTGATGATGCCCTGCCCGCTGTAATATTCCCTGAATGCATAAAAAAGCTTCTCCTTCAATGACTTCATAATATTGATCGTACACATGGGGTTGAACAACAACATTGATAAATCCATGCTCATCTTCCAAAGTCAAAAACATCATGCCCTTTGCAGAAGGAGGAGCCTGCTTGACCAACGTCATCCCAAAAGAAAAAATCGATTTTCCGTGTGGAAGTGTCACAATTTTTTCGGAAGAACAAATAGAGTCAAGAGAAACAGGATAAACCCAATGCTTATGTTTCAAAATTTTGGTTGGATGATATCCAAGACTGGTTTTGAAACTATGAAAATCTTTTTGGATTTTTTCCATTTCCTTTTCACTTTTCCATATTACTTTTCGCTCTTCTAGATCAATCAAAGAAGCATACGGTATGGCCTGAACTTTCCACAAAGCCTCAGATCGAGAAACTCCCCATACATGAAAGGCATTGGCCGCCGCCAAGGCTGTAGCATCCAAACGAGAAAGAAGATTCATTTGCAACAATTCATCCAAATTTTTCCATGTTGTGCCTTTTTCTCGATGAGAAAAGTACAAAGAAAGTCCCGCATGAGACAAACCATGAACCAAACGAAACCCTAAACGAATCGACCACCTTCCCTCAGAAGAAGATTCTAACGTATGATCCCACTCTGACCTTTGTATACAAATTGGCAACACAGAAACTCCATCTCGTTGTGCAGCCTGCAACAGGGCATGTGCAGAATAAAATCCAACGGGGTACGAGTTAAGCATAGAAACAAAATATTGTGCAGGGTAGTGTCTTTTCAAGTAGCATGAAACATATGCAATCAATGCAAATGATACAGCGTGCGATTCTGGAAAACCATAATGCACAAAACCCTTCAATTGACCTATGGTCTGGGAAATAAAATCTTCTGAGATCTGATTTTCTCTCATACCTTTCTTTAATTTTTCCAACCATGGTTCTAAATCTCGAACAAAATCCTTCATGTTCCAAACCCCAATGTTTTTTCTGAGCTCATTGGCTTCTCCAGGTGTAAAATTTCCTACAGCAATGGCAATTCTCATGGCCTGCTCTTGAAAAATAGGAATTCCGAGCGTTCGCTTCAAGATAGGTTCCAATTTTGGACTGGGATATTGAACCTTTTCCACCCCTTCCCTACGTTTGAGATATGGATGAATCACTTTGCCTTGGATAGGTCCAGGTCGAATGATGGCCACTTCAATCACCAAATCATAAAAATTTTCTGGCTTGAGCCGAGGGAGCATCGACATCTGAGCTCTGGATTCAATTTGAAAGGTTCCTACGGTATCGGCTTTTTGGATCATGCGATATGTTTCTACATCATCATAAGGAAACCCATACAATGTGAGTTTTTTCCCTTCATGACGTTCAATCAGAGAAAAACACTTTCGAATTGCCGTAAGCATCCCAAGACAAAGAACATCAATTTTAAAAAAACCTAGACCCTCAATATCTTCTTTGGACCATTGAACCACAGTTCTTGCCTCCATCGTGGCCGGTTCTTGAGGGACCAAATGGTCTATGGGTGTTTGGGAGATCATAAAACCTCCAGAATGAATACCTAAATGACGTGGAAATCCGACCAATCTTTGTGCCAAATCAATCCATAACCCCCAAGGAACAGAAGAAAAATCAGAATTCTTGGTTTGGTCAGATCGAAAAACCTTGATGGTATTTTCAATCCCACGCCTTCGAAAAATCTTGGTGGAAGCCAATTGAGAAATCTGGTTCAAATACTGATCTTTTATACCCAAGGCTTTTCCAACAGCTCTCATGGCTCCTCTTCTGCGATATGTAATCACATTTGCCACCATTGCAGCACGGGATCTTCCATATCGTCGATAGATGTATTGAACCACTTCTTCTCTTCGTTCATGCTCAAAATCAACATCAATATCAGGAGGGTCTCCTCTTTCCATACTCATAAATCTCTCAAAGAGAAGATCAAATTGTGAAGGATCTACGGATGTAATTCCAAGTACAAAACATACTGCAGAGTTTGCAGCAGACCCTCTTCCTTGACAAAGAATACCTTGAGACCTTGCCCAATAAACAATGTCCCATACCGTAAGAAAATAATCTGCAAAACCTAGCTTTTGAATCATCAAAAGCTCATGCTCCAACGTGGATATAACCTTAGAAGGAATGTTAAGGTGAAATTTTTCTTTTGCATTTTTCCATACCAAAAACTCTAAATATGCTTGCGGTGTATACCCATCTGGAATCATTTCTTTAGGGTAATGATAAGACAAACAAGACAAATCAAATGTGCATCGGCTTGCTAAATCTATCGAGTTTTGTACACATACTTTGTATTGATCTATTTTTTGATATCTTTTTTCAATTTTACCCATAGATTGCATACATCGCTGCGCATTGGGGAAAAAAAACTCTTGTGCCTGGTTGAAATTGACATTGTTTTTGATGGCCATCAAAAGATCGCTCATTACTTTTTCTGACTCTCGATGAAAAAAAACATCCTGAGCAAAGATGTTTTTCACCTTATACTTCTTTGAAAGATGAAGTACTTTCTTTACCCACAAGTCTTCAGAGGGGTGATCGTGCAAACTTAATGCAAAATAGAATTTCTCTTTGAATGCATGAAGAAAAGAAACATGTCTTTTTTCCCAATCTCCACATCTGATCACACCTCTCATGGGTGCAATGGCTGTCAGACCTTCAAGATCCATCTCCACCAAATCCTCAATAGAGACAAAAGCATGATCTTTTGTGTTTCGATGAGAAAACGTTAAAATCTTGCAAAGATTTTGATAGCCATTTTGATTTTCTGCAATCAATACGACTGTATCTTGCAAAAGCATCGGGTGATCATGATCTCTAGAAAGATGTATTTCTGCTCCATGATGCAAGACCATATTGTTTTCTGGATATTCTTTTTTTAAACGTTGCATCTCTCGATGTGCTCGTGCCAAACCATACACGCCATCAAAATCATTGATGCAAACAGAAGCATATCCTAGTTTCATGGCATAGGACAAAAGATCCGAGGGAGAAGAAGCTCCCTGCAAAAAACTAAAATACGTTTTTACGAGCCACTCATGATGCATGAGACCTCTTCAGATAAAAATCAGGAAAAAATACCATGCTTAAACCACTGTTCTTTCTGATTTTTGTACACCCAATAAAGGTTATGATCAAAAGAAAGCATCTTATAATATTCTCTTTCTACTTGCCTATACCACCACGAAGAGGATACTTTTTCGAGCATTTGCAAGGATACAAAGATTGGCACCCTTTCATGGGTTGTAGATCAGAAAAAACAACAATTGGTTCTAGATACAGAAGAATACTTCCAAAGATCTATATCTTTTTGTGTTTGACTCATCGCTTTCTGATAAGACAAAACATCTTGATAGGCTTTCTGGTTCAAACGACTTCACCAATTTGTATTGAATGGGCGCATGACATTGGTGATGCAAAGAAACAATGTCACGGTATGTTTTGGGCATAAGACTCGAAAAAATCATCTTGAAACGACTGAACATCATACAAAACTCCCTGACGCTGATTGATCAAGAAAGAATTTCAAAGATTCATCGATTTCAACATTGGCTCCTCCTTAGTAGAAGCGATTTTTGATTTGACCAAAAGCAACTTCCATCTGAAAGAGAAACACATCATACCCTGGAGATTGTTCATGAAGTCCAAATGGATTTTTAAATCTTATTTTTTTCTTGATGGAACCATATTTTTCAAATTCAAGATTCCATTGTAAACATACAACCTTACAAAATCGTGTCAAAATAGGATTTTGGCAAAGATGATCAAAGTCTTCTATCAACCTTTCTTTGATCCAACTCCATTGATCCATAAAATGATCCAAAGTTCGGTGAACTCTCGGTTTTTTTTGAAAAGAAAAATTTCTCCATGGAAAAGATTTTATATCTTGATCTTCTTGTGTGGAAAAACTCCAACCCCATACTTTCCCGATCAAGTAACCAAACCTTCTTTCCATAGCACTTGAATCAATTGATGGAAGCTCGGACACACTTGATTTGACGCGTTGGAGAAAAAGTTGAAATTGTTGAACTTGCTTTCGATAAAGGCTTTTTTTCTCTTTTTGAAGCGAAAAAAACCCCAATACATCCTCAACACAAGAAAACCATACTTGATCTCTCAAGGTTGCAAGGACGTGCATGCCAAACTCATGCTGATCCGAAAAAAAACCTTTCATCTTACGATCTTGAAGCTCTCTGGCCAAAAGCAACGATTTCCAAGGGTGATCTGCAAAAGAAACCACTTCAAAAGAAGAAAAATATTTTTCGATCAGAGAAGAAATCATATCCTTCCAAAGGATATTTTTGTTTTTTGAAATGTTCTCCCAATAAGATCGTAAGTTACGCAAATCAAAAATCCATATTTCATCAGACCACTTCATTACAACTGGAGAAAGAAAAAATTCATGCTGACTACGAATGGTTCCACAAACGCATACAAAATCTTTCCACGAAACATTTTCCTGTGACTTCGAAAACTGATGAAAAGAAACAACATTAGAAATGGTATTCATGTTGAAAAACCTCTTGGCTAGAAATAAAAAGATTTTCTTTTTTTCCACCTTTAAAAACATCCAAAGAAAACTGATCTTTCAAAGGGTGAAAAAAAACATTGATACGAACCTGCGCATAAGGGTTACCAATCTCATGTCTCATCCAAAAAGGATGAATGAGAAAAATGATTTTTTTGTGTTGAATAGATTTCTGCTTCAAAAAAGCCATTTCTTTGAGAGACACTCTGGTCGATACATCCAACACAATGATCGGAAACGCTCCACAGAGAAAAACAGGTTTTACATCTTGAAAAACCTGTTTTGACTCTACAAAGAAAAATTTTTCCAAATCAATCCCAAAGGCTTCCCATGCAGGGGGATAGACTTTGACGCCCTCATGATCATAAATCCATGCCACCGAACATGTGGACATTCGAAAAAAAGACAATGGAATCCAGCGTCCATTTTTTCCGTAGGGTATCCCCCACTCCACCAATTGCCCCTGATGGAGTGGGGAAAAAAATGCCGAAGATAAACTAGGCAATGAACAAACCAATTCAAATCGTTGCTGAGAATCGAGAGCCGGATGCTGTTGGATCCGCGGATCAAGAAGTCTTTCGTACGACACCGACGAGTCTCCCCATAACTTCTACACGCTGTGGATCATATTCTCGGACTTTGTATTCTGGATTGGAGGGAATGAGCGAAATCGCATGCGCCCCCCGTTTGATGCGCTTGAGGGTAATGCCCTCGCCTTCGATACGAACAGCTACAATGTGTCGGTCACTGACAATTTTTTGCAAACTGATGATGGCCAAATCTCCATCACAAATGGAATCCCCCGTCATGCTATTTCCTGAAACACGCAAGGCTTTGAGATCTCCGCGTCCAAAAAAATCCTGATCAAACGCCACATAGTAGCCTCGCTGATCAAATGCCTCTTCCGGGGCACCCGCAGAAATTTCTGCCACCAAAGGAATGCGAAAAGTGGGAACCTGTGGCATGGCCATCCACGAAGAATCCTCCTCGGAAGACAAAAAGAAATCACTTACCCTTTGCTCTCTTTTGCCAATCAAACCTTTTTTCTCCAAAGCTTTGATGTGAAACTTGGCTGTGTTTCGACTCACGCCCAGATGATCCCCAATCGCCTGAAGCGTGGGAAAAGGCTTGCCCCTTTCGATTTCTTTTTCTATAAAATCAAATACTTGTCTTTGTTTGGGACTGATGTTTTCGAGTTCTTCTGTGTGTAGGATTGTCATATTACATTGTAATATATTACTTCGTAATATGTCTTTGCAAGTTTTTTTTTCACGGCCCAAGAAAAAAACATTACATGTTGATTCATTGCGCTATTTGAGTTATTCACAAATTTCGAAAAGGGGAAATTCCATGAAAAAATATATCTTCGCAGTACTTAGTTTGTTTTTTACGGTGTCACACGCCGGAGCAACATGCGAATACCAAGCATCCATCGAAGCTTTTCGGTTTTTTGGGAATTACGACATCAGCATTCCAGACAATGGTGAAATCTATATCTCTGTATATGATATTTCTTATCCCCAGGGGAAAGCTAGCATCTATGCGCCCAGAACCATAAAAACAGATACTCTCACCATGGGAAGAGATACTCTGATCACTACTTATATTGATTCACATGACACAGATCTAAATGAAAAAAAATATAGCTATCGTTATGGTCGATATGTGTTGTCTGATGCTGGACTCAAAGGACAATGGCTTCCCACCAATCTCCATCGCTTTTCCATTCACCCCAATGATGCTCTTTTAGATCATCCGGAAGTCATTGCGGGTTTTTCTTCTTTGCTGGTGGAAATTCATGATCACGATGGTTTTTTCTTCCTTCAGATCAAATTGTAAAACCAGATCCAACAACTCCCATTTCTCACAATTTGTACGATCTCAAGATGTGGTCTTACAATGCAGAAAAAAAGAATTATGAATCAAAGGCATTTGATTTTGATTATCTAGATTCAGACGATGAAGTAACATTCAGCATTCGTCTCAGATATTATAAAACTTGTACTGACACACAACAAATCAAAAAAGAATATGAATAAAACTCTTTGCGCATGTCTGCTTTTCATAGCCATGGGAGCAGCTCCACAAACATGGTCCCAGCAAGAACCAAACGACCAGCCCAAGTCTGAGTTGGGAACATTGATTTTGAAGCACCTTCCGATCTATCAAAAAAAATGCACTGAGTTTTCTCAAGATGGTCAATGGAGCCTAGAGGAAATGGAACTCGTCGAAACATGGGCTACTCTTTCTACTCAAGAGAGTGATCCAACTTTGCATTCAAGATGTGAAATTTTCATGATTTCTGCAGCTCTGTTTGAGGAGATGGCCACACACAGCACAGAAGACGACCGCAAGCTATTCTGGTACCATGCCAGCTTGGCATGGGGAGGAGCTCTCTCCTGCGTTCAAATGCACGGACAATCAAACATGGCCGACAACGTCCTTTTTGACAAACTCGATGCTCGCATGAAAGAAAAATACGGATACTCTTGGAGTTCCAATCATGTTCAACTTCCACAGATTAGTTTGCCCGGTGGAACTCTTCAAGTACGCATTGCCCATGCGCTAAACATAACATCTGCCTATGCACAGTATTGATGGACCACTCCTGCTGGAGTCTTGTCGATCAAATGGAAAAATAAATTGCAAACTGAATGGGAAGTTGAACCTTGTGCAAGGTTTCGGATCCTGCCCCTAGGTCATATCGCAACTGAGCTCCCACAGCTACATTCTGACTCAATAGATAATTCACGCCAGAGCCAATGGAAAAACTCGCAAAATTGTTGCCCACCTCCCGTGCATACCCAAAACCCACCATGGCATAGGGAAGAATGCGAGAGTTTTCCATGGGCATGAATATTTTCAAATTGGGCAAAAACCGAAACGACGTAAATCCCGACCCAGAGTCCAAATTGAATTCCAAACCAGGTGCCAGGATTTGGGTCACAAAATAATTGCCGCCCAAACGCACACCAAAAACCTCTTCAGACCCCCCACTTCCACGAATGATGGCCGGCGTGATGGAAAAATTGACTTCAAAATCATTGGGGCCCACAGCATATTCACCTTCGTTGAAGATGGGAGTGGGTGTAGACTGAGCATGAGCTTGGTGCGAGAGCCCCAAAAACAGTCCCAAAAAAATCAATCGTACATAGCTTTTTTTCATCGTATCTCCGTGAAATGATCTGCCTCAAATTACCAAAAATCGTGGTGCAGGGCAAAAAATCGCCCTATTGCTACGAGACACCACCTCCAAAAGGTAAGATCTTGACTTTTGCCTGCAGCCCGGATTTATCTATGGATCATTATGAGTTCAAAATTTTTGTATAAGCTGTGCTGGATGATTGTGGCATCACTCGCGATTTTTTCTCCTCAAAGCTTTGCTAACCCGACCGACACAGTAGAGGGTTCAGAGTCTCACATCCTTGAAATGATCGAGGATCAGCTCAGCCATGAGGAAGATGCTCTGCAACTGTGGGAAGCTTTTTCGACCAAACTTGCAAACCAGGAAATTGAATCGATTGAAGTAGATCGAAACAAAAAATGCATTCGAGTCATTACCAACCATACCGCGTATCAATGTAAGGTAAAAATTCTGTTTCAACCGCGGCAACATCATTTGCAATTTCTTTGTCAGGAAATATTCGACATTGTGATTCCTTTGAGGGTAAAACCGTAAGGATCATGAATCAAAATCGAGATCCCCTCAATTCCATTTGGATTTTTTTGTTTCTTTCAGCTTTTGTATTTGGTCTCATAGGCCTATTGCAAGGCCATGCCATTGTTTTCTCTGACATCGTCAAAAGTACTTTCGACCTCTCCAAGACTGCATTTGAAATCTCCATTGGCCTGACAGGAACCTTGTGTTTGTGGATGGGGATCATGAAAATTGGGGAAAATGCTGGATTCATCCAGATCCTTACACGAGCCTTTGCACCTCTCTTTTCAAGAATTTTTCCTGACATTCCCAAAGGACATCCTGCTCTAGGATCCATCACATTCAACATGGCTGCAAACATGTTGGGGCTCGACAATGCGGCAACTCCTTCTGGACTCAAAGCCATGAAGGAAATGCAAGAACTCAACCCAGACAAAGATACTGCCAGCAATGCTCAGATTCTTTTCCTGGTGATCAATACCTCTGCAGTTACCATCATTCCTGTGACCATTTTTGCTTATCGCGCACAGCAAGGGGCAGCCAACCCTACTGATGTTTTTCTTCCCATTTTGATTTCAACCTTTGCATCAACCCTTTTTGGTTTTTTGTCTGTAGCCTGGCTTCAAAAAATTCGTATTCTAGACAAAGTGATTCTTTCATACATTGGATCAGGAATAACCTTGATTGCATTTGCACTTTGGTACTTTCATGGTCTTTCTCCACAAGATCTTGAAAATCAATCCAACATCGTCAGCAATTTTTTGTTGTTCACGATCATTGTAAGTTTCATTCTGGCCGCCGTGGTGAAAAAGATAAATGTCTATGAAAGTTTTGTAGATGGTGCAAAGGGTGGCTTTGAAGTGGCCATTACCATCATCCCCTATCTCGTTGCAATGTTGGTTGCCATTGGTGTATTCCGAGCCAGCGGAGCCATGGACTTCTTTTTGAAGGGAATTCGTTGGTTTTTTGAAAGCCTTTCCATCAACACTGACTTTGTCAGTGCCCTTCCTACTGGATTGATGAAACCCTTGAGCGGAAGTGGTGCACGAGGAATGATGTTTGAAGCCATGCAAACCTATGGTGCAGACTCTTTCGTAGGAAGGCTTGCCAGTGTCATGCAAGGAAGCACAGAAACAACATTTTATGTTCTCGCAGTCTATTTTGGATCCGTAGGCATCAAAAAAACACGCTATGCAGCGCCCTGTGGACTCATTGCAGATTTTGCAGGGATTGTCACTGCCATTTTTGTGTCTTACCTTTTCTTCGCTTAAAAGCTTTGTACATTCAGGACAAAGTGCAGAGATACAAATTTATGATTTGAGACTTGATGCAATTTGCTGCCCAACCTCTAGTCCTGATTCAACAGCCCCTTCAATGGAAGAGTGTGACATATGATCACCACACAGAAAGATTCCTTTTTGAATTTCCAGAGGCTTCTTGTGAAACGTAGAAACATAAGGCAAAGCTTTGGGAACAGTATAGGACTGCAAAGGTCTCCACATTTTTACTTCAGCACCAAACCAAGAATGAAGTTCATCGAGCACATGATCTGGATTGAATTCATGTCCATCAAAAATTCGGCTTACACAAATGATCGAAGACCCTTGATTGGATTGTTCTGGATGAAGGTTTGTGGGAATGGTCAACACATCAAAGCTTCGAACATATTCTGCATTGAGAAAAATTTTCTTTTCCCATGAAGGTCGAACATCGCTTTCAAAATACAAACACTGTGTCCCATTCCATTCTTCAGGTGCAGGAAGCACGGGAACAAGTTTACGAGCAGCGTCTTGATCTGTGGCTACAACAACTTTCTGTACTGATATTTTTTCGCCACTCTTTAAGACAATTTCATCCGGACTGACTGCTTTGACTTCTGTTTTCAAACGTATGGAACTTGTGGGAAGAGGTTTTGCAATTTCACGAGGGATTTGTGCCATGCCTTTTCGAGGAACACATGCCAATCCAGTAGAAAACTTTTGCAACAGCCATTGAAAATATCGACTGGACGTAAACAGGTTTTCTTCCAAAAAAATCGACCGGAAGAAGGGACGATAAAACTCTTCGATAAAGGCTGAAGAAAATCCTTTTTTCTGTAAATGGTCAAATGTCGTTTCCTCTGGACGAGAAAAAAACTCATGAGGGCTTGTTTCTTGCATTTCCATTCTCTGTTTGAGAACCAAGAACTTGTCGCCCAAATTCCCTACCGACGATGTCAGCGTTGAGAAAATTTTTGAGGGGTGACGGAAAGGGTCTGAAAGATCGTGAAAACGATCTCTAGCCCGAACAATGGCTCCCGCATCATAAGCCTTGAGTTGCAATGAGGATACATTCATCAGATCCAGTGTTTGTCGATAGCTGGTCAAAAAAATTTGAAAACCTACATCCAAGATGTTTCCATCGACATGCTCACTTTTGACTCTCCCACCCAAGGTGTCGGAAGCTTCAAAGAGAAGAAAAGGAATATTGTGCTCATGCAATACGCGGGCACATGCAAGACCTGCAAGACCTCCTCCAACAATGCCGACTGGTTTTTGACTCATCGAAGCTGCCCCACAACTCGTTTCATCGCAGATTCAATCGTGGGATATTGAAACTCAAATCCAAGTTCAAGCATTTTTTTTGGGATCACCCGCGTGCTCGCAAAAGCTTCATCGGCTCCTTCTCCCAAAATGGCTTTGACGGCCAGTTTGGGAACCCGAAAAAGCGTAGGTTTGTCCAAAGCATGAGAAAGAGCCAAGGTAAAATCTTCATTGCGGACGGGATTGGGAGAGCATGCGTTGATAGGTCCACAGGTTCGATCATCAGACAAACAAAAAGAAATCATCGAAACAAGATCATCTATCTCGATCCAACTCATGTATTGCTTTCCATCTCCCAGTTTTCCACCCAAACCTTTGGAAAAGGTAGGGAGCATTTTTGACAGCGCACCTCCATCTGGGCCCAACACAATTCCAAATCTCAACTGAACATCTCTGCAAGGCCAGGTTCTACATTTTTGGGCTTGAGCTTCCCATGACTTGCAAACCTTCGCCAAAAAACTGTCCCCAGGTGAGGAGGCTTCGGTAAGCATCTCATCGTCACGATCACCATAGTAGCCAATGGCTGAGGCATTGATCCACACGGAAGGTTTTCGAGTGCATTTTTCCAAGGTTTGGATAAGAAACGCCGTACCTTCTACACGAGAATCTGCAATGGCCCTCTTTTTTTCCTCCGTCCAATAACCAGATGCAATATTTTCCCCTGCGAGATGAATGACCGCATCAAAACCCTCCATTTTTTGCAAATCAATCTTTCGATGCAAAACATCCCATGCAAGATCATGATCATGTTTTGGAGAACGTGTCAGAGAAAAAATATCATGTCCCTGATCTTTCAAAAAATCAGAGAGATGCTTCCCAACAAAGCCTGAGGCTCCAGAAACCAAAATCTTTTTTGCTGCCTTAGGGTTCATGTTATGGTGTTGAGTCATGAAGTGTTGTTCTAAACCATGCAACTGCGTTGTAAAGAGAAATGAGAGGGGAAAATGACAGGAATCAAAGATGGAAGGCTCTTGAAGTGTTCTAGCAAACCCAATTGCGTAAGTTCCTCCCAACAGCCAGAAAACAGAAAATACGTCGAACCGTTGAGCTATTCTATATCACCCATCGCTCTCAAAGACATCATACGGCAAATGTTTCGAGGAAACCGATCGTATACGATTGTCAAAGAAGGAGAGTACTACTTTCACTACGAATTCCGTTCTACGGTGTTTCAATTTGTGGATGATGTAGAGATTTTGATTCGACCTCAAGATTTTACCATTCACTTTCGCAGTGCTTCTCGGGTTGGATATTGGGATTTAGGGGCCAATCGAAGACGAATCAACACCATCAAAAAGCACCTCAGGAAAAAAATCGGAGAGAGATAAAAATCTCTCTCCGAAAGACACATCATCAATCAGCCAAAAGACTGCGGAGCATCCACGCCGTTTTTTCGTGAAGTTGAATTCTCTGAGTCATCAAATCTGTCGTTGACTCGTCTCCGGCTTTGCCTGCAATCTCAGACACCGAACGAGCAGTTCGAATCACCGCTTCGTTGGCTTCGACCAACAATTTGATCATATCCTGGGCTGCAGGAACTCCATCTGTTTCCTGAATACTACTGAGTTGTAAATATTGCTTGTAGGTTCCAGGAGCAGGCTCCCCAATGGATCGAATGCGCTCGGCAATTTCATCCACCGCGGTGGCCAATTCGGTGTATTGGGTTTCAAACATCTAGTGGAGGGTTTGAAACATAGGGCCTTTTACGTTCCAGTGAAAATTATGTGTTTTCAAATACAGAACATAAGTATCGGCCAATACTTTTGAAAGGCCGGTGGCAATGGCTTTGCGATCTTCTTCTTTGATGCCAATATCAATTTTCATAGTATGATCCTTTCTCGATTCAAAATGGCTTGCGATATTGATTAGACTAAGTCTAATTTTAGACAAAGTCAATCATTTTTTATGTTTTGGGAACACGAACAATTACAGCCACGATCAGCAAACAACCACGTTTGTACGTCTTCCACTTTTTTTTTCAAGTCTTCTTCTTTGTTCGATGTTCACCTGGCACCAAATCTCGCATTTTGCACCCGGTACACTTTCTCCCGTTTTGTACCGGGTGCAAAAACGGGAAAAGTGTACCGGGTACAGGGAATTGTGGAGAAGGAGTATTGATGGTAGAAGCAGTGCATGGATAACAACGGAAACATTGTCATTCTGACAGGAGCTGGGATTTCGGCAGATTCAGGTCTCGACACGTTTCGAGGAAATTTTGGGCTATGGGGTCAACACAAAGTAGAGGACATTGCCACGCCCGAAGCCTTTGAAAAAAATCCAAAACAAGTTCAAAAATTCTACAACACGCGACGCAAAGAACTATCGCGAGTCACCCCCAACCTCGCCCACCAATCTTTGGCAGAACTCGAGCAAAAATGGCCTGGAAAAGTAACGCTCGTCACACAAAATGTTGATGACCTTCATGAAAGAGCCGGAAGCCAAAATGTTTTGCACATGCATGGAAAGCTTCTGGAAATTCGTTGCACCGCCACAGGAACTGTATTTTCACATCATCTCGATGTCACACAAGACCTCATGTGCGAGTGCTGCAAAAAAACAGGCACCCTTCGACCCAACATTGTGTGGTTCGGAGAATACCCATTTGATCTAGATACCATTTTTTCCGCCCTCGATGAAGCGGATCAGTTCTGGTCCATTGGAACCTCTGGACAGGTCTACCCTGCCGGTGGCTTTGCTCAACATGTATTGATGAATCGTGCAGGAGCCAGAATGGTAGAATTCAACACGGAAGTCTCACAGCTCTCTCACTTATTTTCGGAGCGTTACGAGGGATCTGCATCAGAAACAGTTCCTCGGTTTGTAAATACACTTCTTGCAAACATCATATCGTAAATGGCCTGAACCATCCAGGCCTCAGTATCGAAAACACTAACAACATCCACAGAAAAAATCTAGAAGTCGAATGCTCAGATCGGCAGCCGCCCTTGACAGAAAGACCAACATCATCAGAAGAATTGTTTTCGGATTGATGAGAAGTCACACTTGTCTTTTTTTCATATTCGTAATTTCCTGGCATGGACTGACTTTCTTCCAAGAGCAACACTCCCACAATACACTCATTTTTTCGATCATCCACGGTTCGAATCAATTCCAAAATCGCCCTCTCTCCTTTTGTGCCATCGTAAAGTTGTAAGAATTTTTGAGAATATGGAAGTCGTGAGGATATATTTTCGCCTTTAAAGTCCCCTTCATAGGCTCCAAAAATACCGTCTTCAACAAAGTCATTTAGAAAAAATTCAATTTTCGGATATTCCTTACCTATAGAAGGAACTGTAATTAACATTTTTTTCTCATCAAATTCTATTTTTACTATTGGTTTTTTTTCTTTTCTCACAATACTTGGGAAGACATCGGTCTGG
Source organism: Bdellovibrionota bacterium (assembly GCA_041391365.1). Taxonomy (GTDB): domain Bacteria; phylum Bdellovibrionota_G; class JALEGL01; order JALEGL01; family JAGRMV01; genus JAGRAX01. The sequence goes on from JAWKOC010000005.1 coordinate 33,985, forward strand.
CCCACTATCGTTAAATCATGTTTTTTATGCTGATCAGCTAGTAAAATATCTACATAAGCCCATTGATAAAGACCTGATTTTTTTGGACTAGCCGACAAATGAAATCCAGGGCACATTGGACCTTCTATCGAACCAAAACCTTCGTACTCATTTAGATAGTAAACTCTTGCAAGAAAGTCATCTTTGGAATTTTTAGTATATTTTTTAGAATCCCAAGTTTTTCTTTCCCAAGATCCGCTCTCAATAAATTTTTCTGCTATGGAAAACAACTTGTGACTTTGTATTTCTGCGCTCAAATCTTCTGATTTTTCGGCAAAACTATATTCAAAAATTAAAAATTGAAAAATCAAATATACAAAAGATATTGCTATTCTTTTATTTATCAACATCTATATAATCCTCCATTAAACACAGACTTGGGTCAATAGAAATGGGCACTACAAACACCTCTTCTACTGCAGGATGTCCAGTTACATTTTTTTTAGAAGAAGGATATCCCTTATCTTTATATTCGCTCCCCGCGCCACTTGTAAAATAAAATTCTGAACCAACTCGAGTCTCATCAAATATTCCTTTTTTTTCTTCCGAAACTCTCAATCCAGGTGTCGATTCGCAAAAAACATACTTTTTTCCGTTGTGAAGGTAGAAAAAGCTATTAGCTTGATATTTTGTTTCGTATGTTTCCATATAAACGGCTGTCATCCAATGACCAATAGCATCGACCACAATAACTTCCTGTCCATACCGTGAAAGCATAGCCGCTAGTAAAATCGCATGGTCTTCACAATCTCCCTGCATTTTAATCAAAGTTTCAATAGGGTATTGTACATATTCCATACCTCTATCCTCTTTGTATCCTATTTGATCAAATTCGTAAGGTATAGAGTGCACAAAATTGAGAATAAATTCGACAGCATGAAATTTATCGAAGCTGTAAACAAAAATTTCAAATAAAAATTCATCTAAAAATTCTGAAAAAACATCATCACATTGATGATGAAAGCTAATAAAATACTTCTTTTCCAATGTAGGTTGATTATCTCTCTCACGAGAATGGGGAAATATATGAGGCTTTTCTCGAAGTTCATCGAGACATTTGTCTACATCAGGAATGGTAAAATTGAACGTATAATAGTCTCCTTTATATTCCCATTCAAAATGCAATATGTCGTTCTTAATTCCATTTAGGAGATCGTGCTGTGCCCAAAGATCGCTTGTCACAAGACTTAAAACTATAGTCATAATAAAACAAAACAAATCTCTCACAGCTTCTCCTTACCATCTAGCTGGTTCTTAAAATTTTCAATATTCTTTCTAATTCGTCTTTTTCTTTTAAAAGTTTATTGTATCGAACATCATTTACTCTTTTGTCTTTAGTTCGACGGTTGTTCATTCTCCCAATGACTTGGTTTATGGCTTCAAGGCGATGTAGCAATTTTTTTTCCGTTTTTTCTCCCCGAACACTCAACTTGTGTATCGCTTTTTCTTCAATATCTGATCCATAAATCATTTTTATGCTTGCAATTGTCATTTCTAAACCTTCAATTTTTGCTTCATAGACTTCTTTTTGCAGCTCTTTTAGATTCTCCAAAAGCTGCAGCTCTTCTTTTAATTGTTGCACTTTTTTAGTCCATTCATTGATCTCATTCTTTAAATCTGCTTCCCTACGAGAAAAATCCAACGTAATAGCCTCAATTTCTTGATAGAGACTTTCGATTTTTTGCTCCAGTTCCTCGCCATATCTCCGATCCTGATCTCGAAAAACGAGGCCAATCATTTTCAACTGATCGAGATCGTCAGGTACTCCTGTCACATGAGCACTAAACTTTTGTTCATCATCAAAAAACAGATCCGTTCGATAACGGAATCTCCCATTGGCTTTGCAACTTTCGTCGATTTCAACTTGAAGGTAAGAACCATAGGTCTCTGTTTCCAAAGACAAATGTCCATCACTCTCAGGACGGATGCGAACGTTTCCTCTCACCTCTATTCTCTTCGCTCCCAACAGATGGTTTGCATAAGCATCCATGGTATAGGTATCATCCCTACTGCTTGGAACCATGATGACATGCAAGGCGGAGTCGGAAGACTCCGTTCTTTTGGTCCAGTAGCCCGTTGCATGACCAACGTGGTTGTTTTCTAATGTGGTAGATCGGAGATACAACGTAGAGTAGTTCTCCAGAAAGTCTTGTGCAATGGCGGCTATTTTTTCCTTCTGCTCAACACTGCAGGCACCAACTGGAGCATTCAGGTCAAGATCTGTAGAGATGGAATGCATTGCCGACAAAAACACCCTACTCTCATTGGCATAAGAAGGATTGGAAAACAACCGATTGATGTAGCCATGAATTTCTTCCAAGGTTTCATGCTTGGTCTGAGCTGTGTTCATTCGTCTTCGAAGGTATTTGATTTCGGTAAACTTACTTTCCTCAATTTGAACCAACCCTGAATCGTCCAGCCATGCTTGATTCTGAGCGCAAACATCATTGGCAAGCACCATCAAAAACAAGAGGCCTAACAAACATAGTGGAGCATTTTTTACAGCATTCATATGCTTTTACTCAAAGCAAGAGACATGCCACGCAGAAATGAGCTACATTGAAATCTAGAGCTAGAACACTTGAGAAGGTGTTCGATTTTGAAACAATCGTGGTGAAAATTCGGACAAAAAAAATCCCGTCACATCTTCATGTGACGGGATTTTATGATCCAAAAAACGTTTGTATCTATTTTCGAAGCTCTCTTCGAATGCGTGACAACGAAGAAGACAACACTTCTTCTTTGGCTTTGATCACTGCGGGGGCCAATCCACCCAGTTTGTCAACTGTTCGAATGGCACGGCTGCACAAATTCACGGTTACACTTTTTTTCAATTCAGGAATGAAATATTTTTTCTTGTGCAAGTTTGGCAATTGTCTTCTTCGGGTTTTGACATTGGAGTTACTTACATTGTTTCCAAACATGGGTTTGGTGCCTGTCAATTCACATACTCTGGACATGATCGATTCCTCTTCAACTCATCTTCTGCATCAAACAGAAATGGTTTTTCCTTTTGATTTGCTTAGTTTTGCACTTTCGACAAAGTACACATGTTTTTTGACAACAGGATCGTACTTTTTGAGTTTCAACTTATCTTTGCCTGTTTTTTTGTTTTTGGTCGCAGTGTAAAAATACCCTGTTCCCGCTGACGACAACATGTAAATGATATCGGCCATTACTTGCTCCCTTTTTTGGCAGTGTATCTTTTCTTGAAGCGTTCTACACGACCTTCTGTATCAACAATTCGTTTTTGCCCAGTATAAAACGGATGAGAATCTGCTGAAATATCAACACGAATGACAGGATATTCTTTACCGTCATCATGAGCCATCGTTTCGCTCGGAACTTTCGTTGAGCGTGACAAAAACTTGGTTCCGGCCACCATGTCGTAAAACAAAACTTCTTGATAATCTGGATGAATGTCTTTTTTCATAATCTAAGCCCTTGTAAGGCGCAGAGTAATAACAAAGTTCGTCAAGCCTGGCAAGGCTTTTTCATTTGTCGCCCTTAGCTAACTTTTTCTTTTAAATTCAATAATTTATCTACTTTTCCGCGGTGGCATCACTGTACAGTTTTTCAAATCGTCCCAGAGCTTTGCGCAATTCCTGCGCAGTTTGCTCTTGTGCACTCTGTTTGGCCTTGCTTGCATCCACCAGGAGCTCATGGGCCGTTTTGAGCAAGTCCACATAGCCTTTCATCGTGGGCTTGATTCGCTGGGTTAAAAAATACTGGGAAACAATTTCCTGGATCATGGTCGCATGCTGTTCTTTGGTGTTGATCCATCGCACGAGCTGATGTTGATCTTGTTTCTTTTTCCAGTTTGATGTGTTGATCTCTTGCTGCGCCTTTTCGATGGTGGTGATGTGCTCTTCGATGAGATGAATGCGCAAATGATCATCATAGATGCCACACGGAACTTCGCAGTGCGCTTGGGCAATGCCGCAAGAAAGACATGCCAGAACCAAAATGACAAAAACGTTTCGTAGATTCATGATTTTCCCTTCTGTCTATGTCCTGACAACAAGATTGACGAGTCGCCCTGGCACATAGATCACTTTTACAATCGTGCTTCCTTGAAGATATTTTGTAACAGCCTCATTCTCCATCGCAAGTTTTTCCACATCGGCCTGCGTGGCTTGTGTAGGAATCGATACATTGGCTCGACGTTTTCCATTGATCTGAACCACAATTTCAACCGTATCCGCTTTCAAATATTGTGGATTGACTTGTGGCCATGGGTAACGCGTCAAACTGTCTTGATTTCCCATCCGCTGCCAAAGCTCTTCACAAATGTGCGGAGCCATGGGGGCCAACATGAGCACCATGGCTTGTGCGACATCTTTTGGAATGAAAGACAACCCGACCAATTCGTTGTTGAGTGTGATCATCTGCGCGATGGCCGCATTGAAACGCATTTGCTCCATGTATTCGGTTACGGTTTTGATGGTCTGGTGCAAAAGGGTTTTGAGTTTTCCTGAAGACTCTTGCGCATCAACCAGACATGTTCCGTTCTCGTGATCCACAAAATTTCTCCACAATCGATTGAGAAATCGATGAACCCCTACAATCGCGTCGGTGTCCCACACTTTGGATTGTTCCACGGGACCCAAATACATTTCATAGAGCCGAAAGGTGTCGCATCCATATTTTTCGATCACCTCATCAGGAGCGATAGAGTTTTTCAACGACTTTCCCATTTTTCCCAAATGTCTTGTGACGGGCTTGCCTTGATATTCAAAACCATGTTCCGTGGTTTTTACATCGTCGGCAGGAACATACATACCTCTTTCATCTTGATAAGAGTAGGCTTGGATATATCCCTGGTTGAAAAGTTTTCCGAAAGGTTCTTTGGTGCTCACCAACTTGTGATCGAACAAAACCTTGTGCCAAAAGCGTGCATACAACAAATGCAACACCGCATGCTCCACACCTCCGACATACAAATCAACGCCATGTTTTCCAGACCAATACTGCTCAGACTCTTTTCCAACAAAAACCTTGTCGTTGTGTGGATCCATGAATCGAAGATAGTACCAGCAAGAACCCGCCCACTGTGGCATGGTATTGAGCTCTCGCTCGTAGGACTGGCCTTCGACCTCTACCATCCTCCAGCTTTGATCCGCTTTTCCCAACAAGGGAAGTGGATCTGCATCTTCTTGATCCAATACCTGAGGACGAAAATCAGTGAGTGGTGGCAAGGTGATCGGAAGATCACTTTCTTTGACCGCGCGCAGCTGCCCATCGGTACCATGCAAAATTGGAAACGGTTCTCCCCAGTATCTTTGTCGAGAAAACAGCCAATCGCGAAGTTTGTATTGAATCTCTCCGTGACCCACTTGTTTTTGGATAAGAAAATCGATCACTTTTTGTTTGGCTTGCTCGGTAGACAAATCATTGAGCGACAACTCAGATTGAGATGAGTTGCAGGAAACATTCCATTCGGTATAGGCATTGGAAAGCTTTTCGGGATGTTGCAAATACGTTAGCTCGTCCACCCCTTGTTCGGAAAGCCATTGAGCATCTGGCTTCACGACCGGCTTGATGGACAATTCATATTTTTTTGCGAACTCAAAATCTCGCTGATCATGTGCTGGAACCGCCATGATGGCTCCTGTTCCATAGCTCATCAGAACATAGTCCGCTATCCATAGAGGAATCTTTTGCCCGTTGATGGGATTGATACAATACGCTCCTGTGAAAACGCCCGATTTGGTTTTGTCGTCAAATCGTTTTGCACTGGCTGAAGCTTTGAATTGACGTACAAAATCTTCCACAGATTCTTTTTGCTGCTGCGTAACCACCTGTGACAGAAGAGGATGATCCGGAGCCATGACCATAAAGGTTGCTCCAAACAAGGTATCTGGACGAGTCGTATAAACTTCAATGGACTGATCTGTTCCTTCCACTTCGAAGGCAAGTCGAGCTCCTTGAGATTTTCCGATCCAATTTTTTTGCATTTGCTTCACAGCATCTGGCCAATCCACAAGATCCAAATCATCGATCAGACGATCTGCAAAAGCGGTGATTCTCAACATCCATTGTTTGAGAGGCCGTTGATACACTGGAAAATTGCCTCGCTCCGAGCGACCATCTACGGTAACTTCTTCATTGGCCAACACCGTTCCCAATCCTGGACACCAATTCACATTGATCGAGGCCAAATAAGCCAAACGATAGTGATCCAACACCGCTTGTTGATCTTTGGAATCAAGCTCTTTGTAGGGTTTGGCTTTCACAAAGCTAGGATGAGTCGAATCCACAAGCTCTGAGTTGTGATCACGATATTGATCAGATTCCAATCGACGAATCAGATCCTCGATGGGTTTGGCTTTTTTCTCTTTCGGGTCGAACCAACTTTGAAACAAGGTCAAAAAAATCCACTGCGTCCATCGATAATAATCCGGGTCGGTCGTGGAGAACGTTCGATCCCAATCATAACTTAGCCCACAATCTTTGAGTTGAGCCAGCATGTTTTCGATGTTTTTGTGTGTTGTAATCTCAGGATGTGTACCGGTTTCAATGGCATATTGTTCCGCAGGCAATCCAAAAGCATCAAACCCCATGGGATGAAGAACATTGAATCCCAACATGCGCTTGTAGCGAGCCACAATGTCCGTTGCGATGTATCCAAGTGGATGTCCCACATGCAGTCCTTTTCCTGAAGGATAGGGAAACATGTCCAGCACGTAATATTTGGGCATCTTTGGGTCAAACCCATGGTCTCCTGGATTGAGCGCTTTGAAACTCTTATGCTTCTCCCAATACGCCTTCCACTTTTCCTCAACTTTCAAAAACTCATACGTCGCGCTACTCATGGATTTCTCTATTATTTCAAACTGCTGGGGATAGCAACCCAAAGCCCTACAATCCATTCGGGGCCGTACGACTGGACCCGAATTATGGTTCGATTTTCAACCACTAGTTTGGGTCCAGTCGTACGGCCCCGAATGGGGGAAGATCAGTGGCAGGAATGATGAAAGGGCTTGCGCCTGAAAATCACTTGGGGTATAAGGCCCGCCTATGGCGAAAACGAGTAAAATTGCGCGTAATGAACAACGAAAATCATTGGTCAAACGATATGCGACCAAACGTGCAGAATTAAAGAAAAAATCAGTAGATCAAAACCTTTCCCTGGAAGAAAGAATGGCGGCCACCCAACAATTGGCCAGCATGCCTCGCAACTCTTCTGCGACACGCATTCGTTTGCGATGTGGAATCACTGGCCGTCCACGAGGAAATTTCCGCAAATTTGGACTTTCTCGTATCAAATTTCGTGAATTGGCTCACAGTGGGGAAATCTCTGGCGTGACCAAAGCCAGCTGGTAAAACTCTACGGCTACAAACGTTTATGGAGTGGGCTATGAATGCAACGTCATAGCCCATTTTTTTTATGAGATTAGAAGAACTGCTAGACAATTTTGACCTCTTTGAGGACTGGGAAGATCGATACAAATACATCATCGAATTGGGGAAAAAACTTCCCGATCTCGACGACAAACACAAAAGAGAAGAAAACAAAGTCCAAGGCTGCATGAGTCAAGTCTGGATGGTGGCGCTACCTTCTGATCCAGACTCTTCTTCAAGGACCTATCACTTTTTGGCCGACAGCGACGCCTTCATTGTCAAGGGTCTGGTAGCTATTTTGTTGATCATCTACAATGGAAAAACCAAGGAAGACATCGCTCAAACTAACATTGAAGACATCTTTCGCAAACTCAATCTAGAAGGCCACTTGAGCCCCACGCGAAGAAATGGATTTTTCTCAATGGTGCAGAAAATTCAGAGCCTGGCCAAAGACTAAGTATTTTTTTTCATCATTGACGACGTGGATGATTTTTCACGTAATACTCTGTATCAATGGTCTCAAGAGCCTGAGCAATTTTGGTATCATTCTCACATTGAATGATGCCCACTCGTGCAAAAGCATTTCCCAAGTTGATTGGATACGTCGGTTGTGGGGCAATCGTAGATTGATCCACAAGCCAGCAGGCCACCTTTCCACCACTGTATGAGATAAAAAATTCGAATGCACAACTAATCTTCGCTACGTTTTTTTCTTGGTTGACCCGATACGTAGATTCTCGCCTGGAACCCCAGTCATAAGACTCTGCTCCACGAACCAAGGCTTGTAGGTTCTCATCTGTCAAAAGATTTTGCTCAAGATCCGGCAAAACTTCATCGCAGGTATCGCTTGCTTGAGCTACCCCCAACCCAAAAACACTCAACAAAACAAAAACATTCCATATACGTTTCATAAGATATTCCTCCCTATCACGTAGGCAGACTTATCAATAGTGTGAGGATTGGGTCAAATGAAATTTTTCCACATGCGCGAAGGCATGGGCAGAGGATCCCGACCATTGTACTTGGCCGATGATTTCTGGGCGTAATCATTTTCCACTTCACCAGAAACTTCAAAATAAATCAACTGACCGATGGGCATTCCAGCATACACTCTGCAGGGGATTTGTGCGGAGATTTCCAGCGTCCAGTAGTTGCAAAAGCCCACATCGCCCTTGCCTGCCGTCGCGTGGATGTCCAGCCCCAAACGTCCTGCGCTGGATTTCCCCTCCAAAAAGGGTACGTGTTTCCATGTCTCGGTGTATTCTTCTGTCGCGCCCAAATACAGCACACCAGGCTCAAGAACAAAGCCCTGCTCTGGGATCTCAAATCGTCGAATGGGGTTGTCTTTTTTGGTGTCAATCACATGATCCGTATAGACAGCCAAATGCTTGGCCAAATGAACATCATAGCTGTTGGACCCCAAACAAGAGGGTCGATAAGGCTCGATTTTGATGGAGCCTTTTTCCATTTCTTCTCGGATTTTTTTGTCGGACAGAATCATAGAATGCTTTCTATACGTTTTTTGCCAAAGGTTTTCAATCCCTAGAGTTCACAATCCACAACCCGGTTTTCCTGATTGGACTGGATCAATAGATCAATCAATCGATTCAAGCGATAGCCGTCCACAAAGTCAGGGTAAGATTTGGACGCACCTGAACGCCTCACAGCTTGATAGTAATTGTGAAATAAGTTGATGAATCCATCCACCCAGCCCCCATGGTGTTTGGGTGGCAGTCCAACCAAATCATGCTCAGAAGCCAATCCACGAGTATGAACCTCCGTGATGCCCTCGGCCGACTGAAAAATCAGGTCATCTTGACGGGTCTGATCCCATCGAATCAAGCCGCGAGTTCCGCCAATCTCGATGACAAGACTATTGTGGTGACCCGCTGCGACCTTAGAGAACAAGGCTTGGGCCCGCAAACCAGACTCGGTCTGCAAATGGACCCATGCATGATTTTCCACGTTTGAAGGACAGTGTCCCAACGACTCGAAGTGGCCTCGAACTTGTTTGAGTTTTTGGCCGGTCAAATGCAAAAACAAATCCAACCAATGGTGACCAAGATCCGCGGTAACATAGGATGGCCCGATCATGCTACCGTCGGCTTTCCACGGCTGCGTCAGAGGCTTGAGATTGTAACTTTGCAAATAATGTCCTCTCGCATAGAGAGGCTTCCCGATTTTCCCAGCTTCGATCCAAGCTTTGGCCATTTTGATCACAGGTAGGCATCGATAGTTGGAGCACAGCCCGTGAACAAGGTTCTTCTCTTTGGCTTTGTCTGCCAGGGATTTGGCTTCGGTTGAGCTTACTCCGAGAGGTTTGTCACACAGCACATGTTTTCCGGCGAGCAATGCTTTGAGACAGGCTTGAAAGTGCAGAGTATTGGGTAAGCAAACATGAATCACATCGACCGAAGGGTCTTCCACCAGGGTTTCCCACCGATCATAGGCCAAAAGAACTCCATGTTGCTTGGCAAAGCGTGCGGCCGATTGCTGGTTGGACGCTGCCACACCAGAGATTTCCAAATCCGGCAGCTGTTTCAGCGCTCGAACGTGAATGTTTCCCGCCAGGCCAGCACCCAAAATGCCGACACGAATTTGATGATCTGTCATGATGAGTTTGGTTTACTTCAATTGCCAAAATTCGCAAAGAAGTCTATGAGGTTAGCGTTGGAAATCCTATATGTTCGGCTGACCTAGAATCACCCCATATTCAAGGCAGCTCCAAGGAAAGAAAGTAATCATGAGTCAGTTTGTCATTGCCATCGACCTCGGAGGTCACAATTTACGTTTCGGATTGATCAGCGAAAACGGTGAATTGGTGTATCAAAAAAAAATCAAGACCATCAAAGATCGAGATCCAGACAAAATCGTTCGTCAAATCACAGAAGAATGCCGGGAAATTCTGGAGGATCCGGAGTACTCGGCCTACAACCCCAGTGCCATCGGGATCGGCGTACCTGGGTTCATCAACTCCACCGATGGAGTGGTCAACTCTTCTCCCAATTTTCCAACATGGAAATTTTATCCATTGGTGCAGCGCCTGAGTCAAAACTTCAAAATCCCTTTTATTTTGGAAAACGATGCCAATTGCGCCACGGTGGGTGAAGGTTGGATTGGGAACGCAAAAGATGTGAAAAATTTTGTTCTCCTCACGTTGGGAACCGGTGTGGGTGCAGGAGTCATCATCAACGGCCAGCTATTGCGAGGATCGAGAGGTGCTGGAGCTGAATTGGGACATATTCTGATCGATCCAGAAGGAGCACCTTGCGGATGTGGAGGCAAAGGTTGTTTGGAAACCTTGGTCTCGGGAACCGCCATTGAACGCAAGAGCGGAAAAAAAGCCAAGGAAATTTTTCAAGATGCTCTGGATGGGGATCAAAAAGCTCAAAAAGTGTTTGAACAAGTTGGCGTCGATTTGGGCATGGCCATCTCCGACATTTGCTTCACCTTTGATCCTGAAAAAATTGCCATTGGGGGCCGCGTAGCACAGGCCTTTGAATTTTTCTTTCCTGCGATTCATCGCACGATGCAAGAAAGACTCATCAATCACCCCTCGCGAGACACTCCTGTGGTTCCTGCCAAATGTGGTGATGATGCAGGTCTCTATGGGGCTGCCAAACTCGCCTTTGAAAAACTCTCCATGCCTCTGTTTTGGAGGCGATAAAACAAAAGGAGTGGCTCTCAAAACAAAAACCACTCCTTACAAATTGATGATCTACCTTTGTACCAAGAACAACGCTACTTACTACTCCCCTCGCGAAGCTTGAGGGACTCGCTCAAGTTCCATCTGTTCGTTTAGATTTTTGATGGTCTTGCCTATTTCATCCGTACTCACACGAATCTCTTTTGATCCTCCTGCTTTGTAGCCAATATGAACGAGATATCCATTTTCCAATTTGGAGATTTTGACTGATTCAATTTGGCCATTGGAAAATTGTTTTCCAACAAACTGTTTTGCCAGTTGCTCATAGATTTTGATTTGCATCTCACCAAGACTCAAATCAACGTCTGCTTCGACGGAAGACAAATACGGTTGATACTTTGCCAATCGACCTTGCGTATCATATTGCTCCAAACCTGAATCATAAATCAAATATACCACCGCAAGAATGGCTGCGACCACGGTAACGGGCTCAAGTGCTCCAGCTCCAAGTGTAAATATCGCTTCCAGAGCCTTCACCCCGAAGAAGGCCACCAAGATGGTGATCAACAAAGCCATGGTGATAGCTCCCGCATGATCAACAAAAAGATTATAAAAATATTTCAAATCATCCACCATTTGATAAACATCAAAACCAATGGGTTTAGATGGAGACTGCTCAAACTTTTTCAGTTCCCAGTCGCCATCTTCGAATCCCCTGGGCAAATGCTCCAAACCAGGAATCAAATATGGTTCAAACACAGGCGTTCCTTCTGGCTGCAGCACATCATTTGGAACATCAACGTTGTCAAAACATTGATAAAACATCATTGCCCCTTTTGGAACTACTGATCTCAATTTTTCAACAATCGGTTTCAACGATTCAAAGCTAGAACTTTGGTAGGAGACAATTTTACTTGCCCAATCACGCTGAAATATTTTCGTGGCTTCATCCAAGCTCACATTGGTCGGTGCAATTTTCCGAATCCTAGCCTCTGCATAGGCATTGCAAGCAATCGTCAGTTGAGCGATACATTGAGGTGTGGATCCATTGTAATAGGCATAGACGATACTATTTCCGTTATCCCCGCCATCTCCAGTGTGAATGGCGTGAATTCCTTGGATTCGAATATAATCACAATAACCTGCTCCAATTCCAACAGCCAACAATTGTGTTGGCAAGCCCAATATCATCAAGCAAAATACGATTGCCCGAAAGGAAACCCGAGATACAAATAATTTAGTTAACATTTTATTTAAAACCATAAAATCCCCCCCAAAGATTCTTACTTATAACACATCACATCATCTACCTCAAGATAAAACAGAAAAAATTTAAATAATTAGAATAATTGCATTTTATTACGGAATGAATATAAAAATACCATGACCATCTTTTCCAAAATCATTTCGAAAGAGATTCCAGCGCAGATTGTTTATGAAGATGATTTGTGCTTGGCGTTCAAGGACATTGCGCCCAAGGCCCCGGTGCATTTGCTTGTGATTCCCAAAGAGCCCATTGCCACCATGGCGGATGTGACTCCAGAGCATGAGAAAATCATGGGTCATTTGATGGTCAAGGCAGCGCAGATTGCCAAAGACGCAGGCCTCGCCGAAGATGGATATCGATTGGTCGTCAATTGCAAAAACCACGGCGGACAAGAAGTTTATCATCTTCACATTCATATTTTGGGTGGAAAAAAGCTCTCTCTTTTCTGATGGGGATCCTCTTGACACAACACATCAATGAGGAAGTTTTGGAGAGAAACTTGCCTAATGCTTTGTCTATATATATGAGGCTTGGTACCATAAAACGCATTATGTATTTTTCAGAGTCCATATCGGTGTGCAATGTTGTCGTTGAAACACCTTTGCATCGTTAGGTAGCAACTCAGGTAGGACATTCATTCATCTGGAGGCATCACTGTGGCGGAAAAAAGTTTAGTTATCGTAGAATCACCCACCAAAGCAAAAACCATCAAAAAATTCCTTCCTCCGAATTTTACGGTAATGGCCAGCATGGGTCATGTTCGAGACCTTCCTCAGTCGGCATCGGACATCCCTCCCAAATACAAAACAGAACCTTGGTCTCGTTTAGGGGTGGATGTTGAAAACGACTTTTCTCCTCTGTATACCGTTCCCAAAGGCAAATCCAAAATCATCACGTCCATCCGCCAAGAAATGAAAAAGGCCGACATTCTCTATCTCGCAACAGATGAGGATCGCGAGGGAGAAAGCATTTCGTGGCATTTGTTGGAACTGCTGAAACCAAAAATTCCTGTCAAACGAATGGTGTTTCACGAAATTACAAAATCAGCGATCAAGGCTGCGTTGGACAACTGCAGAGACATCGATCAAAATTTGGTATCGTCCCAAGAAACCCGTCGAATTCTGGATCGTTTGGTGGGCTACTCATTGTCACCTGTGATCTGGAAAAAAATTGCCTATGGATTGTCTGCGGGGCGAGTGCAGTCGGTCGGTCTTCGTCTGCTTGTAGAACGGGAAAGAGAACGAATTGCGTTCAAAAAATCCGACTACTGGGATCTGAAAGCTCAATTGGAAAAGTCCAAACAAGCTTTTGAAGCAAAATTGGTCCAAGTCGATGGAAAACGAGTTGCCAGCGGAAAAGATTTTGATCCTTTGACCGGAAAACTGATCAAGCCTGACGAATCGATTCAACTCAAAGAAGATGCCGCAAAAAAACTCCTCGAAAAAATCAAAAGCTCAATCTGGAAAGTTCAGTCGGTAGAAAGCAAGGAATTTAGCTCCAACCCCTATCCTCCTTTTATCACCTCCACGCTGCAACAGGAAGCCAACCGAAAGCTGCGCATGACCGCTCGACAAACCATGAGAACAGCGCAGGCTCTCTACGAACAAGGTTTGATCACTTATATGAGAACAGACTCTCCTGCCCTTTCCGCTCAAGCCATCGAGGGAGCAAGAAATTGCGTCGAACGTTTGTACGGCAAGGAATACTTATCGGACAAAGCACGGCAGTTCTCCGGAGGCAAGGGAGCACAGGAAGCGCACGAAGCCATTCGACCTGCAGGAGAAGTGTTCAAGCAACCCAAGGACACCGACCTCGTGGGAGAGCAATTCAAATTGTATGATTTGATTTGGAAACGCACTGTGGCTTGTCAAATGGCGCCGGCCAAAAAACTATCCATGAACATCAAAATTGAATCAGAAAACACGCTGTTCTCCACAAGCGGAATGAAAATTCTCTTTGCAGGATATCTCAGAGCCTATGTGGAAGGCACCGACTCTCCCGAAGAAGCTTTGGAGGATCAAGAAGTGCTGTTGCCAGAAATGAAAGAAGGAGACCTTCTACGTTTGTTGGATTTGGAAGCTCTGTTTCACGAAACCAAACCCATCGCAAGATACACCGAGGCATCTCTGATTCAGCGTTTGGAAAAATCTGGCATTGGTCGACCTTCTACCTATGCAAGCATCATCAGTACAATCTTGGATCGAAACTATGCCAAAAAATTTGGCAATGCTCTGGCACCAACCTACACCGGTTTTGCAGTGACACAGCTTTTGGAAAAACATTTTGAAGATTATGTGGATTACGGCTTTACTTCCATGATGGAAGAAACGCTGGATGAAATCGCCGAAGGCAAAAAATCCTCGATTCCTTATTTGAAAGAATTTTATTTTGGCAAAACAGGTCTTCAAACCCAGATCGAGAAAAAAGAAGACAAAATCGATCCCAACGATGCAAGATCCATCGACATTCCTGCGGCAGAAGGTGTGGAATTGAAAATTGGTCGCTTTGGTCCCTATCTCATCAAGAAAAAAGACAAAGGCGAGGAAGACGTACGTGCATCCATTCCCATGGAGATTGCACCTTCCGATTTGACGGCAGAAAAAATTGAAGAGATTGTCGCTGTTTCAGAAAAAGGTCCGCAGCCCATTGGAAAACACCCGGATACACAGGAAAACATTTACGTATTGTTGGGCCGTTTCGGTCCCTATGTTCAACAGGGTGAGCTGACCGAAGACAATCCAAAACCTCGACGAGCCAGCATTCCCAAAGAGATCAACAGCCAAGAGGTCACATTGGATCAAGCGGTTCAGCTACTTGTGCTGCCGCGAAATTTGGGAAATCACCCCGAAACCGGAAAAGAAATTTTGGCCAATCGTGGTCGCTTTGGTCCCTACATCGTTCACGACGGAGATTTTCGATCGCTGAAAAAAGAAGACGATGTGTTCACGGTGGAATTGTCCAGAGCTCTCGAACTGCTTGCCGAAGAAAAAAAATCTCGACGAGGCTCGAAAAAACTCAAAGACCTTGGGGATCACCCCAAATCCGGAAAGAAAATCGCTCTGATGGAAGGCAAATACGGTCCCTATGTAAAAATGGGTACCAAAAACTTTGGAATCCCCAAAGAAACCGATATCGAAAAATTTTCCCTGGAACAAGCGGTGGAAATCATCGACAAAAAATAGGCCTTGAAAACTTCTCTCGAAGCTTTTCGACAGAGACCTGAGGTTGTACAAGATATTCTTGGTTGACAGACCATTTGTGTGGCATACACTGCGGCAGTATTTACAAAATAGAAAGGACAACCACCATGTCAACAATATATCAGCTTCCTAAACTGCCTTGGGCAGACAACGCGTTGGATCCCATATTTCATCCAACACCATTGGTTTTCACTATGGAAAACATCACCAAGGTTATGTCACCAAATACAATGCCGCGATTGAAGGCACCGAATATGCTGACCAACCTTTGGAAACGGTCATCAAAAATACGGTCGGAAAAGCAGACAAAGCAGGCATCTACAACAACGCGGCCCAAATTTGGAATCATACCTTTTATTGGAACAGCATAAGACCCAATGCAGGTGGAGCCCCCACGGGAAAAATCAAAGATTTGATTCAATCCAGTTTTGGAAGCTATGATGAATTCAAAACCCAGTTTACGACCAAGGCCGGTGCACTGTTTGGAAGCGGATGGACCTGGTTGGTCAAAGAAGGCAACACGCTGAAAATCACGCAGACAAGCAATGCAGACACTCCCTTGACCCAAGCCAATCAAACAGCTCTGATCACCATCGAGGTGGGGGAGCACGCTTACTACCTCGACTATCAGAATCGCAGACCTGACTACATCAACACCTTTATGGACAAATTGGTCAACTGGGATTTCGCCGAGCAAAATCTAGGCTAGGCGATTTGCAAACATGCATTTTCTCAGGCAAGGGTCGTTCGCGGCCCTTGCCTTTTTTTTTCCCGTGCCTACCTTGGGAAGATGAAAAACTCTCTCAAAACCACGTTCCTTATGGCCTTGATGACGATCCTTTTTGTGTATATGGGTCGTTGGATTGGGGGGCAACAAGGAATGTACATCGCCTTTGCCCTCGCCGCAGGCATGAATTTTTTTGCGTATTGGTTTTCCGATCGATGGGTCCTTGCAAAATATCGTGCTCACCAAGTCTCCGAAGCTCAAGCCCCATCCCTCCACCGAATCGTGCGCACCTTGTCTCACAAAGCGGGACTTCCCATGCCTAAGGTTTTTGTGTTGCCCAATGCAACCCCCAATGCATTTGCAACGGGAAGAAACCCCCAACATGCCGCCGTGGCGGTCACCACAGGAATCCTTGAATTGTTGGATGACGAGGAACTTTCAGGTGTCATCGGTCACGAGTTGGGTCACATCCAACACCGAGACATTTTGATTGGATCGGTTGCAGCTACCTTTGCAGGTGCAATTGGAATGCTTGCCAGCATGGCTCGCTTTGCGGCCATCTTTGGTGGTGGAACCTCTTCCAGCCATGATCATCGAAGATCCAATCCCGTTGCTCTGCTAGTGACCGCTGTGGTTGCGCCCCTTGGGGCCACGCTGATTCAAATGGCCATTTCCAGATCCAGAGAATTCGAAGCCGATCGTGCAGGAGCCGCCCTGAGTGGAAACCCTTTGCATTTGGCACGCGCTTTAAAAAAACTGGAAATGGGATCGTCTCACATTCCCATGGATGCAAGTCCATCCACAGCACACATGTTTATTGTAAATCCATTGCGCATGGATCGATGGTCCTCTTTGTTTCGAACTCATCCCTCGACGGAGGAGCGCATCGAGCGCCTCACGCAGATGGCCTATCGGTAAATGCCCATCTCTACAATGCAGATTTGAGCTGAAGGTAGGCAAAGATCGGCAAATGATCGGATACACCTTCCCCTTTTGTGGGATCAAATCGATTGGGTCTTCCTTGTGAGTCCACTTGCCCCACCGCTTGATCGATCACGCGAACAGAATCCACATTCAGTTCCCATCCCTGACGGTCAAACCAGGCTTGGGAAAACAACATCATGTCCAAATAGGACCAATTTTTTTTGGGTGGATAATAATTGGTTCCTTCATGATTGAGAGTTTTGATTTTGTGGGAAGCTTTCCATTCCTCACCTAGCACGGACAAAGGATTGTACTTTTCATCCTCATCGCTTGTGATGTTGAAGTCACCTGCTGCAATCACAAGATGGTTTTTGGCATGCTGGTTGCGCAACATGGCCAGTCTCTCTAGAGCTTGCAATCGATAGGTTCGATCATGATAGGGAGCTGGAAAATGCACTCCATATACGGTCAAGGTTTGCTGGTTTCCAAGATCAAAATTTGCTTCCAAAATACCTCTTGTATCCATGCGATCTGAACTCTTCATGTTTTCAAAAGGTATCTCATGCAAGATTGCCGGTTTTTTCAACGGCAGTCGACTCAACATGGCCACATCAATTCCACGAATGTCATTTCCCTCGATCAACACAAATTCCTGATAGTTAGCCTCAGGCATGATCTTGGCCAATCGTCTCAACACAATTTCGTTTTCAACTTCTTGCAACACCAACACATCTGGACCTCGTCCCTGATTCACGCTCAAAATCACCGAACGAAGGTTCTCCAATTTTTGTTGGAGCTGTTTTTCGGACCAATCCAAATCCAAACATTCATCCCTCCACTTTTTCACCTTGATCAGCAGGCAAGTCTGTTTGTGCTCCTTTGTCTTTTTTTCTTCCAAAGGTAAAAATGTGTAGTCGGTCTTTCCCCGATCATGCGTGGTATCAAACAAATTTTCGACATTGTAGGTCATGACAGAGACAGTGTTCAAATGGAGCTTGGATTTGGCCATTCCCAGAAGTCCAAACCCAACGCCAATTCCTCCCATCAGCAAAGCGACCAGGGTTTTGCTTGTTTTTGAGATGCGAACATTCAACATGACTCCGTTGTAAAACAGATCCACACAAACGAAAAGGTTTTTGAAGCTTCCTGGACATGTCGACCCAGAGCTCAAACCAGACGAAAAACAGTGCAATGTTCAAAACTTGAATTTTTCGACGATGCCCCCAAAACCTGCTATACGAACAACGTTACACGACACATTAACGATCTTACAAAGGAACGAGATTATGATCATATTGATTTTGTTGGGTTTGCTTCTGATGACCTTGGGAACGTACTACCGTTCATTTTTTGTCGCGTGGGTAAGCACTTTCGTCTACATCACCGTTTGCACTTTGATCTGGGGCGACATAGGGTCGGCTCTGTTTTTGACCTTTGCCATCGTTTCGATTGCGGCCACATCCCTACTGTATTTCAAATCGATTCGAAAACCCGTTCTTTCAAAAATCATCATGAAAATCATGGCAAAAATGTTGCCCACCATTGGCGAAACTGAACGCGTTGCATTGGATGCAGGCACCGTATGGCTCGACAAAGAATTGTTCTCTGGAAACCCCGACTGGGAAAAACTTTTGTGGTTCAAAATCCAGGAGCTCAGCGACGAAGAACAAGCTTTTCTCGATGGACCGGTTGAAGAGCTTTGCAAGATGATGAACGATTGGGAAGTCACACAACAGTGGGATCTTTCTCCCGAAATCTGGGAATTCATCAAGAAGAACAAATTCTTTGGTATGATCATCCCAAAAGAATTTGGAGGATTGGGATTTTCCGCACAGGCTCACTCCTGCGTAGTGATGAAAATCGGAACTCGCTGCAATGCTGGAGCCGTGACCGTGATGGTCCCCAACTCCTTGGGTCCTGCAGAGCTTCTTTTGCACTACGGAACCAAGGAACAAAAAGACTACTATTTGCCTCGTCTTGCCATCGGACAAGAAATTCCATGCTTTGGATTGACCGAACCCGAGGCAGGCAGTGACGCAGCCAACGCAAAAAGCGTGGGAGTCATTTGCAAAGGACAATTTGAAGGCAAAGAAGTTCTTGGAATGAATCTAAATTGGGAAAAACGGTGGATTACACTTGGACCCATCTCCACACTCATTGGATTGGCCTTCCAACTGACAGACCCTGATCATTTGTTGGGAGACAAGACCGATTTGGGAATCACCTGTGCATTGATTCCCTCCAACTTGCCTGGGATCACCATTGGCGATCGACACAATCCCCTGGGAGTGGGTTTCCAAAACGGACCCAACTGGGGAAAAGATGTTTTCGTTCCATTGGATTTCATCATCGGTGGACCGAAAATGGCCGGTCAAGGATGGAGAATGCTCATGGAATCTTTGGCTGCAGGAAGATCCATCTCCCTGCCCGCTATGTCCACCGCGAACTCAAAACTCAGCGCGCGTGTGAGCAGTGCCCACGGATTGATTCGCGAGCAATTTGGAATGCCCATCGGAAAATTCGAAGGCGTGGAAGAAAAAATGGCCGAAATTGCCGGCCTTACCTATATGATTGATGGAGCTCGAAAACTCACGGCCGGAGCCGTAGACGCAGGGGAAAAACCTTCTGTCATCTCCGCCATCATGAAAGCGTACTCTACCGAAATTGGACGAAAAATTGTCACCAACGCCATGGACATCCGTGCAGGTGCGGGAATCACGCTTGGCCCCAAAAACGTGTTGGGCCCTGTCTATACTTCGATTCCCATCAGCATCACGGTGGAAGGTGCCAACATTTTGACACGTACGTTGATCATCTACGGACAAGGTGCCATTCGATGTCATCCAAACATTCAAAATGAAATTCAAGCCATCGAAAAAAATGACTTGGATCTTTTCGACCGATCCTTCTTTGGGCACGTTAATTTTGTCATCGAAAACAAAGTGCGTGCGCTCTTGTTGGCACTCACCAAAGGAAAATTGGCCAAAACCGGCATTGTCAAAAAACCCTACACGGAGGCTTTGCAACATGTCAGTCGACTGAGTGCGGGGTTTGCATTTTTGTCGGATGTCGCCATGGGTGTTCTTGGTGGCAGTCTGAAACGAAAAGAAAAAATCAGTGGTCGTTTTGCAGATGCATTGGGATGGATGTACTTGGCCAGTGCTTGCGTAAAACGATTTGTGGACGAGGGAGAAAAGAAAGATCACATTCCTTTTCTTCAGTGGTCCACGCAATATGCGATTTATCATGCGGAGCAAGCTCTTTTGGGCATTGTACAAAACTTCCCCAACCGCTTCATAGGATGGTCTGTGAAAAAAGTCATTTTCCCCTTGGGGGCTCGATACTCTATGCCTTCCGATCATCTGGGCGGTAAAATTGCTCGCATGATGGTCGAAGACGTTGAGATCCGCAATGCGCTTACGTCACTGACTTTCATTCCAACCCATGAACAAGATGGCTTGGCCATGCTGGAAAAAACCTATGCCATGATTCATCAAGCAACTCCGATTGAGACCAAGATCAAACAAGCACTCAAAGCGGGCACTTTGAAAAAAGACAAACGTGTTTCCCTACACAAGCTTGCCTTTGATCAAGGAATGATCTCCAAAGAAGAGTATGACTTTTTGTCAGATGTGGCCAAAGCCAAACGCGATGCAATTGAAGTAGATCATTTTCCACAAGGAACATTTTCTCACAAGAAACAAACCATAACATCTGCAGGTTCGACAAGTGGTACGCCAACAAAAAAACCTGTGGCCAAAAAAACGGCACCCAAAAAGACACCCAAGACGACTGAAAAAGAACCCACGGCCAACGCGTAGTCGTTATCCCTGCTTGTACAGCTTCAGGGCTTTTTCTCGCTGCGAGCTATGATCCACAATTTGTGGAATGTAGTTCGCAGCCATGCTTTGGGGATCATGTAGTTTGTCTGAAGAGATCTTAGACAACTCCGGAACAAATGTTTTGATGTACGTTCCATCTGGATCAAATTTCTTGCTTTGGCTCCATGGGTTGAAAATACGAAAATAAGGTTGGGGATCGCAACCCGTTGAAGCAGCCCACTGCCACCCTCCATTGTTGGGGGCTAGATCACCATCCAAAAGCTGCTCCATAAAATATTTTTCTCCCCAACGCCAATCGATCAGCAAGTCTTTGGTCAAAAACGAAGCAACGATCATACGAACACGATTGTGCATCCAACCTGTGGTTTTCAACTCTCTCATTCCCGCATCGACAATTGGAAAACCGGTCTTGCCCTCTTTCCATGCTGAAAACTTTTTTTCATCGTTCTCCCAACGGAGTCCCCTGTACTTTTCCAAAAAAGACTCATGTTCCACATGAGGATGACGATACAAAATATGATAATAAAATTCTCTCCATATGAGTTCACTCAAAAACATGGCCCGCCCTGATTCATTTTTTTTCTTGTAGGCACGAAGTTCATAGAACGCGACAATCAATGCCAGCGTAAGAGAACCATTTTTCAAATACATGGAAAACATAGAAGTTCCCGGATGCGAGGGGATGTCTCTTTCATCTGCATAATCATCAATATGTTTAGAAAAATGCTCCAAACGCTCAAGAACGGCTTGACTGCCGGTGGCAGGAATTTCAACTGTTACCTTTTTCTTGTTGCAGGCGATATACTCTTCCAACAGATCCTCGCGAAAATTTGTCGCAGGTAAAACATCGTTCCACTTCATGGCAAAAAGAGATGTGGTTTTTTTCTTTTCCACCGATCGCAAATAGTCGACTCCTCGCTTGGCTTGTTGAATCCGAGTTTGAATCTCAGGAGTTTGAAACAAATCAATCCATCGTTTGGCAAACGGAGAATAAACCTGATACCCTTGATCGGTCCCTGGTTTGCATAATTCATGTGGTTCGATCAACACATGATCTCGATGTGAAAAAAAGGAAACACCCCTCGACTCAAGAAAATCCTTCATACCTTCGTCACGTTTTCTCGCAAAAGGCTCGTAATCGGTGCACCACCCCACACACTCTGGTAGGTGATTTTCTTGTTGTAGAATCTGATCAAAAAGCTTCTCAAATGCATGGGCAGGACCAATGTCCATCACCAACAAATCGCCCCCCGCTTCTCGAAGCTCAGATCGAAGGTGTTTCAAGGAATCCAAAAAGAAGGCAAAGCGATTCACACTGAAATCATCTCGACTAAGAAATGAGTGATCAAAACAAAAAAGCCCCAGGACACGACCTTCGTAGGTTTTCCACAAATGAGACAACACAGGATTTCCGGCGACTCGAAGATCTCTTCGAAACCAATGAATGGCATAGGGTTTGGACATGGGTTGCAATATAACGTATCTCCATCGGTAGGTGGACTTTTTCCAGGATTTGCCGAGAAAGTTGTTGTACACATTGCGTTATTTTCGATTCAGGAAAGGTTCAGGACGAATGGGATATAACCGTAGCATGAACAGAAAACTTCATTCCGTAGTATTATTGGCCGTCGCCAGCTTGTTTTTGCAAAGGTGTGGTGATTTTCTCTATGAAGACGATGGTTTAGGTATTTTTTATTCCACGACTTCAGGGTACTCCTACCAACCCAGTGGTTATATTGAAAAATTTGTATTTGAGATCAGTTATCCTACTTATTCAGGTGTTGAGATCGAATCGTACGGAGACAACATCATCGACTTTTGCTACGTGAACTCATCTCAATCCTATGGTTACGTCCAGGTTTTGATTGAGTGTCCCTACCCTTATTTGGGAAGATATTCGATCGAGTTGAGAAATTCGTCTTATGATTTTTGGCAGATTCCTGTGACCACAAGAATCTTTGATTTTCACTACAGCGAATACCAATACGAGGAATATGAAGTTCTACCTTGGGATCATCTGAGCCTGGATTTTTATTATGATTGAGTGCAACTTTTCTCAAGATGGATGATGTTAGAATCACCCAAGTCACCAGATTATTTTTTTCTCTGTTTGCCGTGAAACGTAATCTCAATTTTTGAAATGTCATACTTTTCTGTTACATTGGATTTCATCACAACTTCCTTTGGGTCAATGTCGACCAAGGCATCCGTAGCACTATTGTAAAAGTGATAATGATGATCAATGTTGCAGTCGTACATGACTTTGTTGGTATGAGGCAATTTTACTTCTTTGAGAAGCCCTTTGGCTACCAGTAGATTCAGGGTGTTGTAAACCGTCGCTCGACTCACCATCGGAAAATTTTGATCTGCCCACACTTTGACAACTTCAGCCGTGGGATGATCTCCATCACACAAAACATATTTGCAAATCGCCACTCGTTGAGCCGTAGGTTTGGCTCCTGAAGCAACAAGCACCTGCTTGATCTTATCGACGGTCATGGATTCTTTTCGTTTCATAGGATGCATTTCATAGGTAGAAGAGACTTTTCAGCCCTTCTATTTAGAATAAGTCTAAAGTAAGTCAGCTCAAAAATCAAGAGAGGTCCAACAAAATAAGTTTACGGTTTTTCTTCGAGACGGGAAAGAACCGATGAGAGAAGACCGTTGAAATCAAAAGCATCCTTTTTGGAGGCACCCAAACGGACCACCACCGCATGGTGAGAGGGAAGCACAAACACTCTTTGTCCCATAAAACCCTCGGCTGAATAACAACTCTGAGGAACATCGGGCATCTTTCGACCCTGATTGCACCAAAAATGTGCCCCATATTCTCCTTTGGATTCAGGACAGACGGTTTTGGAATAATCAACCCATGCAGGAGTCAAAATCTCTTTGTCCATCCACATTCCATTCTGGGCATACAAGACTCCAAAGCGAAGCCAGTCTCTTGCAGTGGCATACACATATGAGGAACCAACATACAACCCCGTGGCATCGGTCTCAAACCGAGCACTGTCCATGCCAAGAGGACCAAACAAATCTCTAAAGGGAAGCTCATGATAGCGCTTTGATCCCAAGGCAGCCCTAAGCACACAATGAATCAAATTTGTGTCTCCTGACGAATATTTCCAAATTTTTTTGCCTTTGGATTGAACTTTTTTGGAAGTCAAAAATTTCTGCATGTCTTCTTCTACGTAAAGCATTTTTGTGACATCGCTGTAAAAAAAATAATTTTCCCCCCAAGGGATGTTGCTTTTCATCTGAAGCAACTCATGTGTGGTAAGATCACCAAACTCACCCCTTACCCATGTGGAGATGGGTTGATGAATATCAAATCCATCCTTCAGAGTTGCAATTCCTACCATTGCATTGGTCACACTCTTACTCATCGACCAACCTGGAAGAGTATCTTTGACAGACAAACCCTGTGCGTAGGTTTCGCTGATCATCTTTCCCGATTGCCAAACCAAAATCGCATGAGAACGATGATGATCCATATAACTCTGGCAAAGGGAAGAAATGGTTTCGTTTTCAGAAATTTCAAAACAATGCGGGGAACCTCCCAACCTAAAAATAGAAAATTCATCCTTCCAAGCTTGTTGGACTTTTGTGCTTTGATACAAGGTAACCCCAAAAGATCCGTTTTTTCCTGCGTAGCGAGATATTGTCGTTCCCCTCAAGCGGCCATATATTCCATGATTCTCTTTTGAGAACGAAATCCAAGAGACGGGCAAATACCAAAGATCTCGCTCCAGCAAATCTTCCATGGATCGCAATTGAACCATGCACCCAGACGCGACATACTTGGTGACAAACCCAACAAAAATTCGAAGCATCATCCAAAACAAGAAAGCGCAAAGAACAACAAGGCATGTTCCAGCAATGATTCCAAACACGATCATGCGTCTACAGGTCTGTGAACCGACAATGTGACAACAAACAATACCGAAGCCAAAATCATACTCACCACAAAAAACTGCCCTAGGGCAATTCCCATATGATCACTGATCACTCCAACCCCTACACTACCCATCGCAAACCCAATCATCACAGCACCTGAGGAATAGCTCGCCAATTTGGAATGGAGTTTGGGGAATCGTTCCAACGACATTCCCACCGTCATGGGAAAAAAATAGGAAAGACCCAATCCCAAAATGGAGAATCCAATCAGCAATTCTGTCAACGTATTGCCCAAAAAACAGGTGGCAAGCCCCCCCAGCATGACCAAAGGAGAAAAACTATGAAGCCATGAAGACGGGATTTTTTTCATCAAAAGCATGACTCCCAACCTTCCCACCGTAATGAAAAACCAAATCAGAGAAAGACAGCTTTGCGCAGAAGCTCTCGGCTGTCCTTTTTCAATTTCAACATAGGTCACCGCCCAGTTGCCTGAAAATCCTTCTACAAATCCATATCCCATACACAACAGAAGAAAAAGAGTAGCAATCCACCCCAGTGAACTTTTTTCATCGTGTTCTTGATGCTGATGCCCCTTTGCATCCAACCGATGTGATAAAAAAGAAAGCAGTGCTACGGGCAAGATTGAAATCAACGTAAAACAAAGCAAATTGGAGGACAGAGAAAACATTCCTGAAGTTAGTGCCACATAACCTGGTCCCGCAGATGCTCCAATGCTAACCAAAGCATGAATAAAAATGGTCGTTATTTTTGTTTTTTCGGGAAAAACAGCCGACGCTACAAATTGCAAATTGGAAATCGTCAAACTGTTTGCTGCACCTCCCATTGCAGAAGAGATTGCCAACACGATATAAGCTGCTGATCCTACCACGTGAGTGGTAATCGTAAGATAGATGATCGCAAGATATGCAATGTTCATCAATGCAGCAAAGCGATACATTTTTTCCATTTCAAAACGTCGACACAGTCGTGGAAAAATCGACGGTACCACCAGCACCCCTGACAAAAGAAAAAAGAACATTTGGCCATATTCTGACTTGGTAAGAGCCATCCCATCCGGATCCATGACCGTCTGACTGATGCTGGCAAGCATCGAAAGACAAATTCCTTGTACAAAGGCTGAAATGAGGAGCAAAAATAAGGTATGATCTCTAACTTTCATAAGGTCTCGTATTTCAAAACAGTGGGCCTAGCGACCACATTGATCTGCAGCTCATATCAAAGATTGTCTCATCCGACCATGAGAAAGGAAAAATCCATGATCATTGGTCAACCAAAGTGCAAATCATGACCGTTGTGGCATATCCTTTGAGAAGAACTCGGTTTTCCAAAAGCTGCGTTTCCATAGATCCGGGTCGATGGGATGCCTGCAAAGCTCGAAAAGAAGTTTTCCCAGTTTTCTTGGCCCAATAAGGTGTGAGGACACAGTGAGCTACTCCAGTCACCGGATCTTCATCGATCCCAACATTGGGTGCAAAATAGCGAGACACGAAGTCAAACTCTTGGTTTGAAGAGGGACAGGTTACAATCAAACCATGTCGAGTATTCCGAATGATTAACTCTCGATTTGGCCGAATGCTTTTGAGAACGTTTTCATGTTCAACCAACACCAAAGTCTCCTCTTTCCCTTGGGCTACTTCCAACACCTCACACCCTAGAACAGAAGAAAACAATTCTCGTTTGGAAACCATCTCTGTGTGCATGGCGGGAAAAGACATACAAATCAATTCGTTTTCCTTGTGAATGGTGAGAACTTGATCACGGGTTTGCAACACCAAATGGTCGCTATTGACCAATCCTTGCTCCCATAAAATATGGGAACTTGCCAAAGACGCATGACCACAAAGATCCACTTCAACCGTGGGCGTGAAAAATCGAATGGAATATCCATCCGACTCTTCACATAAAAAAGCCGTTTCCGAAAGATTCATCTCTGATGCAATTTTTTGCATCCATTGCGAGTCTTTTTTTTCTTCCATGATGCAAACTCCTGCAGGGTTACCTGCAAAAGGTTCTTTGGTAAAAGAATCCACATGGTAAATGACTTTGCTACTTTTCATCGTTGAACCTCTTGAATCAATTGCAATTTTTCAAAACGGCGTAAGGATTTGATCTGATGTTCAAGCTTACTCGCCTCAGATCTCCCTTCCACCGTAGTAACGTACACCAACTCTTTTGCGGGAGATCGACGAAAATATTTCGCTCCATGCTGGTTCTGATGTTGCCGATATCTACGAATCAAATGATTGGTGATTCCTGTATACAAATGACCTTTGTCATTTTGAATCATATAAACAAACCACAAATCATTCATCTCCATTGAGACACCCATTGATTGATATGTTCCCATTCAGGTTGACTCGAAAACTCTTTGATTCTGCACTCTTCTTCCACCGCATAAACTTGACCTACTTCAAGTTCTTGCATTGGACTGAGAAGTTCCATCTCGAAATAGTTGTATTTCGCACTGTTGTATACCTCCACAGAACAATCATCTGGCCACATGGTTTCATGATCAGTCTGGACCACAAATCTTTTTCCCAACCCCAGTCGATACGTTTCCTCACCGATGGCACTCACAATCCAAGGATACAAAGATTTGGTCCCATATTTGAACTCAATGTCCTCCGAAGCGCTCACCAAAATCCCCTGACCGGAAGTTTGAACAACCTGCTCGAATCGTTTTCTAGACTCACCCTCATGATCAAAAATTTTGCATGAAGGTGCAACCTCTGGCGAAATGGGTAAAAAAACTTTGGCAGGACGTTTGACCATACAAACATTCCAGACCCCCCAGCCACTTTCTTTGGGCTTTACTACTTGTGTGATTTCATGACGGACCAACCACCGATACGGTTCGGCAGTATCCATGCTGACTTTTCGCCGAATCTTCAACCCTGTATCCTGACACACATCGCTTACCATCGAAATCTGAGCATGATCCGAATGCTGCTTTTCCCATTCCCAATCATAGTTACCGCTATCAAGAACAGGATAAGGCACTTGATGAGACCATTTGCTTTGGGGGGCTATCCAAGTTTTATCACCCCCCCACAGAGGAAACGCATCTTGAGTTTTCTTTTTTTCTGACTCTCCCCAGTGAACTTTTCCCCGAAGCAGTGGATGCTGAAAAAAAAGCTCCTGACCTTTGAAACGACAGCTCATGATTCTTCCACCGAGGGAAGGAACCAATGTGAGCACCAAATCCTTGTCACCCATTTGAACAGCTTTCCATCCATCATAAGAAATTTCTTTTGTTTCTATCATGTACCCACCTAGGATCGGAAACCAACGCCCAATGCCGCCGAAAAATTTTTTTGATCAAATCCGATCAAACTTTCACCATAACCATACCAAGCTTGAAACCAAATCCGAGAATATTCATGTTTCTTTGAAATACGATCAACAAAGCCGAAAGGAGCCGAAAAATCCACCTGAATCGAACCTCGATTGCCTCCAGATCCCACTTTGCCAATCGCAGAAAGTTCCAGGTTTTTTTTCCAACGATATCCCGTCTCCAGCGACACCACTCCCATGTACTTGGCAAGAGACTCTGTATGGCCTGTTCCTGCATCGTCCAAAAATGGAATGTAGATGCCGGGGCGAAAATAGAACGCTCCATTTTCAAAATAAAATTTTGCGTAGGCTCGATTCCAACTTCTAGAATCGGCCCCTGCTTTTCCATTGGACTGATGGTTCAATCCGAATTGAACGCCCTCAAACCAGTGATAGTTTTTTTCCAACAAATTATAGAAGATCTCCGGTTCAAAGTTGTGATCGTAAAAAGGAAATGAACTCTGTCTCAAAGCCATGAAAGAACGTTGCGTGTAAGCAATGTAGAGTTTGCTCCACAGCACTTGGAATTTTCCGGAAATCTGAAATTTAAAGACCGCGTTGCCAGATCGACCCAGCGTATCTCCACCAACGAGAAGATAGTTGTCTCGATGCAAGAATAAGGGTGGTCGATCATTCGGATCTGGAACCAGAGGAGAATTGGCATGGACCTCCAAAGAGCAAAAGATCGTGACAAACACCCCTGTCACGATCAGGTATTTTTTCACTCTCCCAATCATAGGCCAAAACCTAAACCAGAACCGAAAAAAAATCACGTTCAAAAACCAGGCATATTTCTTTCTATCTTTGAAGCTTTTGAGTACATTGGAAGTAGGCCATGAAAAGCCAAAATTGGAAAAATCAAATGCTTCTGATCCAAAAGGACTTTGATCGTTTGGATCGAACTTTTTCGCAAGCACTCCAACAGACTTCTCTGAGCAAAAAACAAGTCTACAAATATCAGAGTGAATTGGTCCGCCTTCGATTTTCGTCTCATAGCTTAAAAACAGGTTTTGCCCTGATCAAGAGCTCGGACCCTTCTCTCGTTTCCCATGTACCCCAACATGCCCGATATCTTTTTGAGATGGCCATGATCACATGTTTTGTTGCGTCCTCCGAGTCAAACCTCAATCGCTTTTTCGAGGATGGCATCATCTCAAGGCAAATTTCTTTGGATCAACTCCAAAGACTCAATACTGATGGAAACCTGGACGAGTTTATCCAGGAACAAAAGAAAAAGACCATCCATCGAATTGAAAAACTACGAAAAGTTTTGAAGATCACGACGAGTTTCAAAAAAACAAATGCTCTCCCTATGGGTTCCGAATTCATCGAAAAATGCCTGACGGGCAAAGACAAAGAGTTTTTCTCTGAACTGTTTTTGCATCTGTTTCAAAGGCATCCCATCTTTCCCCCATTGGGAGAACAAGGTCTGCATCAGTGGCACCAAACATTTTTGGATCTTCATCGATCGCCCAACACAAGCAAAAGAAAGCTCCGTATTCTCCTCTCATGCTCAGCCATGATCAATGTAGCAGAGTGCGCTCGCAACCATACAAAGATATTCGATTCCTTAAAAATACAAAAGCGCGCTGCTTCTCATTTCCTTCAATACAATCCAGAAATCAAAGAAGCCGTCGCGCTTCGGTACAAAAACAGTTCCTCGTGAAACCGTTTTTTATTTCATTGATTAATTATGACCGCGTTTGTTGGATCGGTGATCTCGATCTCCTCGATGATTGTTCGAGGAAGAACGACCGCCACCTCGTGGTCCACCACCACCGCCGCCGTTGAATTTTCTTTCTTTTCCTTGAAAAGATGGTCGAGGCTGTTGTTGTCTCGCTTCGCTCACTTTAAGTGCGCGACCTTCCATCTCTTTTCCGTTTACCAAGTTGATGGCTTCTTCAATATCTTGAGATTCTTCAATCTCAACAAATGCAAAACCACGTGAACGACCGGTTTCTCGATCGGTGATGACTTTTACATTTTTTACTTCGATGCCAAGTGACTGAAAGAACTGTCCCAATGATTGCTCAGTAGCGTGAAAAGGGCAGTTCCCAACATACATTTTTTTTTCCATGGAATATTGATCCTTGCGTCCGATTTTATCTTCATAATTAACTTAAAGGTTTTGAAGCATCTTCTTCGAAGGAATCGGACAACGATCGAAACGGACGGGATCAAAACTAATCTTTGATATTATCGAGAACCAAAGGAAAAAGCAACCAGCTTTTGACATTATTGAGGGGGTGGAGAAAAAGCTGGGGTACCCTATTTTTCTCTGATATGACCGTGCCATCGTCAACGTATTCAACCCAAAAGGAGCAATCATGAAACGAACAGCTAGCGCAAAATGGCAGGGGATCTCAAAACCGGCAAAGGAGCCGTATCCACCCAAAGCGGAGTACTTGAAAATACTCAATATTCTTTCACCACCCGTTTTGAAGACGGAAAAGGCACCAATCCAGAGGAACTGATTGCAGCAGCCCATGCAGGATGCTTCACCATGGCGCTGTCGGCCCAGCTCACCACCAAAGAAAAGGCCCCCAAAAGCCTAGAGACTCAGGCCACTCTGACCATGGAAAAACTTGATGCCGGATGGACCGTAACCGAAGTCGCTTTGGCGCTCAAGGCCGAAGTTCCAGGTATTTCCACAGCTGATTTTGAGGCTTGCGCGACTGCTGCCAAAGAAGGCTGCCCCATTTCAAGACTTCTCAACACCAAAATCACCCTGACACATGAACTGATCAACTAGACATTTTTCACAATATGCATCATCCCAAAGGGGGTGAAATGCATAGTGCATTTCACCCCCTTTTTTTGGGGAGGGCAAAAACTTGCGCAATGTCTGGGTTTTTGTTTATGTACTTTTCATGAAACACATCACAACCTATTTTTCGATGATCATTGTTTTGTTGTCCTTTTCTGCCTCCATGATCCCATCACACACGTACGCAGAGAACATTCAAACCAAAACCATAAAATACAAAGTAGATGGTCAAGTGTTTGTGGGAACAATCTCCTTCGACAAAGACATCAAAACCCAACGACCTGGCATTTTGGTGGTTCACGAATGGTGGGGTCACACGGATTATGCCAAACAACGAACCATCGACCTGGCCAAGCTTGGATACACGGCTTTGGCTTTGGACATGTATGGAGATGGAAAAACGGTGGATCATCCCAAAGATGCGGGTGCGATGTCTTCAGCACTAACCAGCGACTGGGATGTTGTGCAAGAGCGCTTTGTCAAAGCTCTTTCCATCTTGAAAAAGCACAAATCCGTAGACGAAACCAAAACAGCTGCCATTGGATACTGCATGGGTGGAAAGATCGCACTTGAAATGGCGAGACGAAATGTTGGAATCGATGCCGTTGCAAGTTTCCATGGGTCTCTCACCACACAACATCCTTTTTCCAAAGATGAAAGCGCGATCAAGGTACTCGTGGCCAACGGTGCCGACGATCCATTTGTCAAACACGAAGATGTGACAGCCATTGAAAACGAAATGAAAGCTGCAAGCATCGACTATGTGGTAAAAAATTACAAAGGTGCAAAACATTCCTTCACCAACAAAGGCTCAACGGAAATCGGAAAAAAATTCAATCTTCCTTTGGAATACAACGAAGAAGCCGACAAAGATTCATGGAGCGAGTTGCAAAAACTTCTTCAAAAAACCTGGGCTTCCTAATTCGCAACACAAACTCGTGTGTGTTTGCAGCTCCTTACGAGCGGAAAGAAACCAGAGGAATGTCGATCATGGTTTTCAAACCTGCACTTTCACAGGCAAGAAGAGAAGGAATGGAATTCAAAATTACGCTGCAGGTACCTTGGTCACCTTGCACACCTCCTTGAATCCTTGACTGGATCATAAGATCACCTTGAATGGAAACCTCATCGTATGATTCCTCGCTGGCGTCCACCACCGCGAGAAATTCCATTCGAATTTTTTCGGTGCTCCCTACAAAACCTTGTCCAATTTGTCGGACACCCTGAGCCTGCCCTTTGCGAACTCGAATCTCCTTGCTCCCACAGTCTTGTGTTGCAACCACAGGAGTTACCTCATCGGAAACCTTGTCCAAGGACCATCCAAATCGCTGAGCAATCATTTCGATGGATTGGGCCAAACCCACATGGCGAATTTCTTTGCTTTTCACTTTTTGTTCAAACGTTGAAACATCCAAACCCGCACCGATTTTTTGTTGGAATGGAAGACGACGATGAGATGCATTTTGAACCCTCGTGACCGTCACATGATCGATTCGCTGACAAACCGAGCTCACGGTCAAAGGAAGAGCATCCATCAAAAAGCCCGGATTGATTCCGGTTCCCAACACCTTGATGCCAAATTCTTTGGCCACAGCATCAATCTTGGAAGCCAACAGAGCATCGGCTTTCCACGGGTAGGAAAGCTCTTCACAAGTGGAAACAATGTCCATGCCCAACGGAGCAAGCGATTCAATCTGAGAAAAAATACGCTCCATATCGGAAACCGTTGTCAAAACAATCACATCTGCCTTGACTCTTTTCTGGCATTGCTGCGCATCGGCCTCGATGACCACACTGGATTCCAACTCTTGATCCAGATCAAAAAGAGTTTTTCCCTGCAGATCTGATCGAATGTCAATGGCCCCAACGGTCACAACATTGCTACGTTTTTGAATTTGTTTGGCGATGGCCACACCCAAAGGGCCCATTCCGACTTGCAATACTTTTATGGTTTGATTGGTCATATAAGGCGGACCTTATATACAAGTCCATTTACAATTCAATGCTATTCGTCTTCCAAACTGACCTTTTGATCCTGGGCAAACCGAATCAAATCCGTGGGCGTAATGATGCCGAGCAGCTTTTTGTTTTCGGGATCAATGACCACAATGCGAGGATCTCGACTTTTTTCGAGTTTTTTGATGGCAACATCCAAGGTGTCTCGCGGATACACTGCGCTGGGGGTTCCTCTCATCAATGAGTCAATTTTTTGGTCGGATTGACCACTCTCTATATCTTCAAGATCCGAGGCATAGATGCTGCCCAACAAAACACCTTGGGCATTGAGCAAAGGGTACATTTGGTGCTTGTTTGAAGAGACCAACGACGCAGCCTCAGAAACACTCATCCCCGAACGCAGAGAAACTACGTCTTGAGTCATCATATCTTTGATGGAGGTGATGGAAAAAACATCGACACCAAAATCCGTGCAAAAATGCAGCCCCTTTTTCTTCAATTTCATTCCGTAAACGGTATCTCCCTTGAGCAGAAGCACAGACACCTGGTCCGCGATCACACAAGCAAACATCAAGGGCAAAATGATGGGATAAGCCCGAGTCATTTCAAACAGAATGACAATAGAGGTAAACGTCGCCCGAGACGTTGCCGAAAAGAAAGCGGCCATCCCCACAAGAGCATAGGCTCCATAACTCATGGTCACCGCTGGGAACAATGCATGAACAACAATGCCATAAAAGCCTCCCAACGCCGCTCCAATGAACAATGAGGGGGCAAAAATACCTCCCGAGCCTCCGATGCCCAATGTGACGGCCACCATCGTAATCTTCAAGAAAAACAAGGATCCCAGATGAAAAAGGCTCTCCCGCTCATGCAAAATCTCATCCACGGCCTCATATCCACCTCCGTAGATTTCTGGGAAAAGAAGCCCCACAGCCCCCACCAAAAGACCTCCCAAAAAAGCTTTTCCCCATCCATTGATGAACGAAAATTCTTCGATTTTGTCCTCTAACCAAGACGTGTACCGCAAGAAAAACCATGCTGCAATCGCGCAAAAAATGCCCAAAAAGAGGTAGAGAAAAATCTCAACAGGATGAACCAGCGTAAACTCTGGAATGATGAACGCAGGCTCGTTGCCCAGCAAAATGCGTGAGATCAGTGTCGCGCTCACCGCTGAAATGACCAACGGGATAAAAGAACCCGCTTTCCATTCCAGCAAAATCAACTCAATCGCAAAAATGACTCCTGCAATCGGAGTATTGAAGGTCGCTGCAATTCCTGCAGCAGCACCGCAGGCCACGGCAATTTTGAGCTGGTAGGGAGAAACTCGAAAAACTTGCCCAATGGTAGATCCGAATGAGGCGCCAATCTGCACGATGGGGCCCTCTCGCCCCAGAGATCCTCCAGATCCGATGGTCAGCGCGGAGGCAATCGATTTGACGAAAGCAACACGTTTGCGAATGATCCCACCTTTGGAAAGCACAGATTCAATCACTTCGGGCACACCATGCCCCATGGCCTCTTTGCAGAAAACCTGAACCAGCAAATACGCTGCAATGATCCCGATCGGAGTCGCGAACATTACCGTCCAGGTGTAATCTTGCTCCAAGTGATTGACGATGTCGAACGACACACGACCGAAAAAAAACAGATTCTGAAAAAAAGCAACCAGGTCACGAAAAACCACCGCACCCGCACCCGCACTGATTCCAATTAATGCGGCCAACAAGCTGAATCCAAATTTTCGATGATAAATTTTCTTAAACCACATCATTTTTTTATAAGCCGAAAGACCCTTACGCCTATCATTGCAGATTTCAAGTCATAATAAAAAAAAACTTGGATTTTACGGGAAAAAAGTGACATGAGCGTGGATATGAAAACATTCACTGTGCTTCTCGCTGCCTTTCATTACCTTGCCTTCGGCTTTGGAATCTGGTCCGTTTTTGAGAGAGGGCGAAGTTTCAAAAATTTGGTCAAGCACCCACAAGAAAAATCCTTCATCGAATCTTTGTTGCGATATGACAACCTCTGGGGCATCTGCGGATTTTTGATCCTCACCACAGGATTGATCAAAGCCTTTGGGGACATTGAAAAACCCGTTGCATTTTACATGAAAAATGGACTGTTTCACGCCAAGTTGGGCATGGTCTTTGTGATCTTGGCCATTGAAGTGTACGTTATGATCAAACTCTTGAAACTCAGAGTAGAACGGAAGAAAAACCCTCAATTTTCATTTTCAGACTCTGAGTTTCGAACGATGAGTCTCCTCAACAAAATCGAGGCGCACCTCTTTGTCATTGTCCCATTTTTTGCGGCCATGGTCGCCCGAGGAATTGGGCTTCACCTCTGAGAGACCAAAACAACAATCATCAGAAATCCCATTCAACGTAATCTCGCCAAGGATCGTATTCAAACGATAGGGATCGTTGTTTTTCTTCTTTTGCCAACTCTCTGGGCAGAACTCCGTCCATCACCATCTTGTCCAGAATTTGATTCACCGTTTTTTGTGCATAGGGAGTAAGTTCTTTTTCTCGAAATGAAACTCCATATCGAATGGGGCTGGGAAGCAGCATCGCCAAAAAAGCTCCTTCTTTGGGGCCAAGGGAATTGGGATGCTGATCAAAATAGTAATAGCTTGCCATGCGTATCCCAAAAACACCGGGACCCCACTCGACAACATTCAAATAATATTCGAAAATTTTATCTTTTCCAAATGCCCTCTCCATACGAAGAGCAAGAAAAAATTCTTGCAATTTGCGCATCCACGATCGGCGCTGATGCAAAAACAAATTTCGTGCAAGCTGCTGCGTGATGGTGCTTGCTCCTCGAAGATCTCCTTCTCCATCCATTTTCTCATCGATCACCTTTCGGACCTGGGTAAAATCAATGCCATGATGATGATAGAACTCCCAGTCCTCGCTGACACGAACGGCGTTTTTCGCATAGGAAGATATGGATTGAAACCCAACCCATCGAGCGGGTTTTTCCTTTTTCCATTGGACAAGCAATGACTTTGCATCATCGTCCTTGAACTCAATCACAGGGTAGTGATCTTTCATCACTCCGATGTTAGGAAGGGACAGAAAAAAGGTCAGCCCTCCGAAACAAACAAACAACATCATCAAACCAATGAAACTTGTTTTGGGATAACGAAACGCAAAAACGCGAATCCAAAGAATCCACTTTTGTTTTTCCAACATCATACCATTGAACCCGTCTTCACAACGACGGCAGCATCCTCTTGAAGGCTGCTTCTACGTCCTTTTGATGATTCTTACAACTATGATTTATTTTCTGGAGGGTAGATCCTAGCCATTGCAGGCCTTCAAAGCACGTTTCCACAAATGATATTTTTCCTCCCTCTGCGAGGAGGAAAGGTGGGGGGAAAAAGTCTCATCAGGATCGTACAAAGCTTCCAACTGCTTTTGATCTTTCCAAAAACCAAGAGAGAGCCCAGCAAGCAACCCTGCACCAATGGCTGTGCTTTCCACAAAACGAGGCCGTTGCAATGAAATGTCTCCAATGTCTGACTGAAACTGCATCAAAAGGTTATTTTGACTCGCTCCTCCATCCACGCGAATCTCTTTCAGCTCTTGTTGAAAGTCTTTTTCCATAGCTTCCACAAGATCTTGCACCTGGAAAGCAATGCCTTCCAAGGTAGCACGCGCGATGTGCGCTTTGGTGGTCGCACGATCCATTCCTAAGATCATCCCACGTGCATGAGGATTCCAATGAGGAGCACCCAACCCGGTAAACGCTGGCACGACAACAACACCATGGGAATCATCAACTTGAAGAGCAAGGTTTTCAACCTCGCTCGATTGCTCAATCCACCCCATCCCATCTCGAAGCCACTGCACAGCCGCTCCAGCATTGAACACAGAACCTTCCAAGGCATAGTTTGTCTTTCCCTGAATCTTCCAGGCAACGGTGGTCAACAGCTGATGCTCGGAAAACTTGATATCTTCCCCTGTATTCAACAACAAAAAGGCCCCTGTTCCATACGTACATTTCAGTTGGCCCGCAGAAAAACATCTCTGCCCAAAAAGTGCGGCTTGTTGATCTCCCGCCATACCCGCGATGGGAATACCATCGGGCAAACTTCCAAACGAATGAGTTTCTCCTAGGATTCCCGTATTTTCAACAATCATAGGGAGCACCGATCGAGAAACTCCAAAACACTCTAGCAACTCATCGTCCCATGCCAATGATCCCACATTCATGAGCATAGTTCTGGATGCATTGCTGACGTCAGTGGCAAAAACCTGTTTGCCCGTTAAGACAAACAATACATAACTATCAATGGTTCCCATGCAAAGATTGCCCTTGCGTTGGGCATCCCTGACCGCCTCCACATGTTGCAACATCCACTGCATTTTGCTTGCCGAAAAATACGGATCAAGAAACAAACCGGTTTTGCGATGAATGGTTTTTTCCCACCCTTGGTCTTTGAGCTTTTGACATAGATCGGTTGTTCTCCGACACTGCCATACAATGGCATTGCAAAGGGCTTTTCCGGAGACCCGATCCCACGCCACAATGGTTTCTCTCTGATTGGTGATCCCGATTCCCAAAATCTGAGACATAGAAATTTTGTTTTTTTGAAAAAGACCCTCCACAGCCTGATGCACAGAAGCAATGATTTCATCGGGATTTTGCTCCACCCATCCATTTTTGGGGAAATACACAGGGAATTCCTGATTGTACGAACACTCTACCTTTCCCTTCGCATCCAAGAGCAGAGCTGTGGAGCCCGTGGTTCCCTGATCAATGCACAAAATGTAGGATTTCATGGCAACAAACTAGCAGAATTGCTCCAACCCATAAAACAGTTTCATCTGTTGGATTTTACTTCTTTATGTTCGTTCCATTCTTTGCTCTAATACTACATGCATCATGTTCACCGTAGCTCATTTGATTCAAGATCTTACGATTGTACTGGGAGTGGCCTCTCTGATCGGCCTGCTGTTCCAAAAACTTCGATTTCCTTCCATTTTGGGATACCTGCTGGCTGGTCTCATTGTTGGACCTTATTTACCCGTTCCCCTGTTTGCCAATCCCGAACGACTGAACTTTCTCTCAGAAATTGGTGTCATTGCCGTGATGTTTTTGCTGGGGCTCAAGTTCAAAATTTCAAAACTCATTGAACTGATTCCTGTCTCTGGATTTACCGTTCTTGTCCAAGTCTGCGTGCTTCAA
This sequence comes from Bdellovibrionota bacterium, assembly GCA_041391365.1. Taxonomy (GTDB): domain Bacteria; phylum Bdellovibrionota_G; class JALEGL01; order JALEGL01; family JAGRMV01; genus JAGRAX01. The sequence goes on from JAWKOC010000005.1 coordinate 72,153, forward strand.
TGGATCGGTTTTTCTCTAGGGCAACATTGGGGATGGAGTCAACTTCAGTCGGTGTTGCTCGGAGCCTCACTTTGCATTCCCAGCACCATGATTGTTTCCAACATTTACGAAACCCAAAACGTACCTGCAGAAACTTCTCAATTTGTTTTTGGCGCATTGATCATCCAAGATGTTGTCGCCATTGTTCTCATCACCATCATGACCGCATTGACAGCAGGTGCAGGCCTTGAAACCGCAGTTTTACTTCGCACCGTAGGAAATCTCATCCTGGCCATTTGTGGAATGCTCATTGGTGGTCTCCTGATTCTCCCCAAAATCTTGAAATCTTTTCTTCATCAAAACAACCAAGAGCTTCTTGCCATCATCGGAACGGCTGTATGTTTTTTGTTTGCATTCATGTCTGAGCATTTGGGATATTCTGTAGCACTCGGAGCATTCATCGGTGGAATCATTTTGTCTGAATCTGGAAAATCCTATCAGTTGGAATATTTGCTTCGACCCATCAAAAACATCTTCGTAGCTATCTTTTTTGTTTCCATTGGAATGACCATCGACCCTCAACAAGTGCTTGAACATCTAGGCCCCATTGTCCTGGCCAGTGCACTTGTCATCGTGGGGCACTACACAAGTGTCATTTTATCGAGCCTAATGACTGGCCAAGGATCTCGCAAAGCCTTCACAGCGGGCGCTTCGCTTGCGCAAATCGGAGAGTTTGGGTTTATCATCGCAGGCATTGGTGCGAACGGATCTTCACAGGCTACCACCCTACAAACCACGGTCGTTGGGGTGAGTGTGATCACAACATGCCTTTCCCCCATTTTGTTAAAATATGCCACACCCACGATGAATGTTTTCGAATCCATGGTACCCCAACGAACTCGTCTACTTTTTTCTTTTTACCTTCAATTTCTCGATGAACTCAAACGTCCCAGCAAAGTTCAATGGGGAAATGCTCCTCTCTATCGAGCATTGAAATGGATCGCTGTAGATACCCTCGTGCTGCTTTTGGTTTTGATCATCAGTCTTCCTCTGATTCAAAAATACGCTTACGTAGTTCTTGCTCAATTGGGATGGTCTCAAGAATGGCCTCAAACCCTTATGTATGTTTCCATTGCGATCATCGTGATGCCTTTTTTGGGATTGATTTTTTACAACTCCAGAAAACTTTCTTCTGAGGTTGCAAGGCACATTCTTGGAAGTCAGTCGGATAGGTCTCAACCCATGCCATCAGGTCTTCTTCATTTGATCAGCATCTGCGTGTTTTTTTTGGTTTATCTTTTGGTAGGAATTCCGGTCATGGCTGTCGTGCGACCGTTTTTGCTTGGTCCCAACATTCTTCCTGTGTTTGCAACCATCAGTCTGATGACCATGATGTACATTTACATTCGCACATCCGACTTGGAAATTCATACACGATCCATTGTGCAAGACCTTGCAGAGTTTGTTCAAGGTCGATCCCTTCGGAGTTATCCCCAGCCGATCCCTGAGATCAGTCAAAATCTCTACCAAGTCAAAAGTTTTTCCATTCACAGTGGAGATTTTGGAAACGGAAAAAATCTATTGGATCTGGATTTACGAAAACAAACCGGAGCATCTGCCATTGCCATTCATCGAAACGATGGAGATGTGCTGCTTCCAAGAGGAAAAGAATTTCTCAAAACAGATGATACACTCATTTTAACGGGAACCGGCGAATCTATCGAAAAAGCCAAAGAATACCTGAGACGAGGTAGAATCTAACCTCAAGATTTTGCGGATCGTCTTGAGATGGCGGCAACATAGATCGATGTAATCGTAATCACTGCACCACAACACTGCAAGACGGAAAATCGTTCCGAAAACAACACCACTCCCAACACAAATGCAAACACCGGTTGAATCAAAAGAAGAAGTCCTGAAGTTGCAAGAGGAATTTTGGTCAAATTCTTAGAAATCATCAACCATCCCAACAGTTGGGGTCCAAGTGCCAATCCCAAATACAGAAAAAACTGGTTCTGCGTCATCGAAAACGAATCCTGAGAAACACGAGCAATGAAAAAAGAAAACATCGCAGAAAAAATCAAAACTGCTCCCATACAGGTTTTGATGGAAGCTCGATGATCACAAACTTGGATCTGACGAAGAGCAAATACATAGATCGTATAAAAAGGAGCCGTCAATAAACCAAATGCAATTCCATAAACATATTCACGAGAAAAAGAAGTAGAACCAAAAATACCAACCAAAAAAGCAACCCCCACCACGGCCAAACATGAAGATAGAACCCATCGCAGTGTCAGTTTTTCTTTCAAAAAAAGATATCCAACCAATCCCGAAACAAAGACCTGCATATTGCACAAAATGGTAGCCATTCCCGCGCCAACATATTCGATAGATCGATGCCACACCCAGAGATCCATGGCAAATCCAAACCCTCCGAGCCATGCCCACCCCCAAAAGGCTCTCTGCTTCCACTCCATTCTCTGGCGAAGCTGACGAAAGCAAAAAGGAAAAAGAAACGCCAAGGCAAAAACGCAGCGATAAAATGCAACCACACTTGGAGCCGCAACAATCCATTTGACGAAGATGGGCGCCAACGAAATGGTTGCAGCACCCAAGGCTACTCCCAAAGAAGCGTTGGACGAGGCTTCCGCCCAAATCCCCATGAAGGATTTTTCTTTGTCTATATCTTCAATTCTTGTCGACACGGCCGCATCATCTCAATAGGTTGCTATCTTCCATTCAATTGGTGTTCAGTAACCCATTCGACCACAAAAATCCATACCTGAAATATCCCGCTCACCTCTTCAAAAATTGCTTTGACATTCCTCAGTGAATTTGAGAACAAAAATGGACGAATGTCAGATACACAACATGAGCTTTCACCCTCTTATTCATTTTCAAAAAATCCAAAGGTAAGCATCGCCATGGGAAGCAAGAGCGACTGGCCAACCATGCAGCATACCGCAAAAATTCTGCATGATTTTAATGTTCCATTCGAAGCTCAAATCGTATCGGCTCACCGAACTCCAGATTGGATGTCGGAGTACGCAAAAGGTGCCCAACAGAGAGGAATCGAAGTCATCATTGCAGGAGCTGGAGGAGCCGCACATCTTCCAGGAATGATTGCAGCCCAAACACTATTGCCCGTCTTGGGGGTTCCCATTGAATCAAAAGCACTTCAAGGTATGGACTCTCTGCTGTCCATTGCTCAAATGCCTGGAGGAATTCCAGTAGGCACCTTGGCCATTGGAAAGCCAGGGGCCATCAATGCGGCTCTTCTCTCCATTGCCATCTTGGCCAATCATGATTCAGTGTTGCAAAAAGCTCTCGAACAATACCGAAAAACACAGACCAAAGTCGTGATGGATACTTCTCTCGGAAACGAGACATGATCGATCCACATCAAAGTCCATTGGGTCTGTTGGGAAGCGGACAACTTGGGCAAATGCTGATTCAATCGGCAAAAAATCATGGCTATCAAGTTCATGTATTCGACCCAGCCTTCCAACACTCCCCCTGCTCACTGGAAACTTCCCTTCACACCGAAGCCAGTTTCTCGGATGCGGAAAAAGTCATTGCATTTTCCAAGCAAGTATCGGCCGTCACCTACGAGTTTGAAAACATTCCCTTAGAAACAGCAGCCCTGGTCGAAAAACACAGCGTACTGCGTCCTTCTTCAAAGGTCTTGGAAACTGCTCAG
>JAWKOC010000006.1:0-3820 GCA_041391365.1 Bdellovibrionota bacterium
GGTGTGTGATAGTCTGTGTTCAAATCAAAATGAGCGTGTCTTGAAAAATCCTGAAAAAAGAATCCTGGAACGTGTGATTCTTCATTCAGCGACAATTGAGATTGTTCGAAATGTTCGGAGAGAACCTTCAAGGGAAAGGAATGTAGAAGAGCTTCCAATTCGGCGAGATAAAGAGACCATCCTCCAGGTCGTTGCAATACAGCGTCTCGAATGAGCATGTAGATCTCGAAGCACAATTGAGATCCATAAGGGTTTTCAATTTCCTGACACTGATTCAATAAGTCTATGAGAATCTTTTTTTCCTCAGAGGAAAGGGAAGCGTTTGGATCATGAAGTTTGCGAATGATATCATCTACAATTTCTCGCAACGTTCGTCCTCCATTTGCACCTCGCCGCTGCTCTCGCTCCTGAGCTTCTTGGTCCAACTTTTTCCATTCTCGCTCAAACTCTTCCATCTGCTCTGGATCTAAATCGCTTACCCATATCGTCGTAGGCATACCGATGGACAGAGAAGATGGCTCCGACGTCATATCCGAAGCTTCTGCCGACAAAACCAAGGGGTTACTATGATTGATCATTCCAGCAGGAAAGACGGAAGGCTCCTGTGCGATCGCGGGATTTCGAGGATTTGTGTTGATGGCAGGGGGGCTTTCGATCACTCTGGCGGGTGGAGAGACATTCACCGTTTCACCCGAGGATCCAGAGCTCCCCGGTTCAATGCCTCTTCCAGAAGAACCAGTAGACCCTGTTGGTCGAACTACGCCAAGGTCGGCTGCATTCCCCTGACTTCCTCCCGTGTAGCGAGGACTTTCTGGAGAATAATAGTAATCCCACAACAAATCCCGGGTTCCTTTTCCTCTGCCAACACTTTTTCCCAATTGAGGATACGTGTTGCGTAGCCCGATCACCTGTTCTGGATTGGCCACGCCTGTTTCGCTCACAACGGTATATACAGGTCTACCCTTGAAAAGGTTTTGCAAACCTGTTTTTGTTCCTCTCATCGCATAGGCTAGATATTCCACGGCTTCTTTCGCAGGAGCATAACTTGAAAACAATTTTCCCAAGCCATTGAGAAGAAGAATATCCAAAACCTGACCCAAAAATCTTGCGGCGCTTCTGCCAAATTCAAAATATTCGCCATTGAGCATATGGGCCACCATCATTCCAAAATCTACAGATGCAACAATCACAAGATATGAGATGATCGCCACTCCGAGAACCGTCAAAATTGGAATCAATGGAGGAAATGCCACCGCAAGAGCTGCAAAAGTTAAAGCTCCTGCTCCAACAAAACCCAGGTGTTTCAAAAAACCTATTGCGATGTCTTCCCCATACAAATCACTCATCCCTTTCATCAATCCGTCCAAAAATAGCTCCATGTTGCTGTATTCAATTTGTTGAGCTACCTCCGGACAATTGTGCTGATACTCCAATCGGATCGATTGCATAGGTCCAGAAACTTCTGCCAACACTTGTTGATAATTTTTTTCCAAAATCTTTCGATCTTGAACCACGTCTATGGGAGATTTTCCCTCTTCATAGTGGTGAATGCCATCAAACTCGTCCAAGGCGATCTGAGCCTGGAGAAGTTTCTTTTCGTAGGGTGCTAGCTTTTCTTCCATCTCCTGAAGAGTGTCCAAATCGCACACTCCAAGAAATGTACCTTTTTCGTCTCGAACCAAAAACTTTCGATCCGATACAGGAATGTCCTCGATTCTTGCTGCGATATTGACGGGTTTAATGTTTGAAATGGGATGACGTTGAATCAGATTTTCATAATTCTTCCCCAAGCACTTGACCATCTTCCAAAACAAATCAGGTACATCCAGAACGGGAACCATGTCGCCGTTTGAGAGTTTTATATTTCGAGTTACAAACTTCTTTCCATAGTGGTACTTCTGAGAAAAAATAGCATCTTGATAATGCACGCAACTGAAATCTCCAGTGATGCTAGCAACGGTATTGAAGCTTGGATAAAATGGCTCTGACCAGGGTTTGGGCAATTTGGGGTTGGGTTGGTAGGTTTGAGTGAAACGAAAGAATTGGTACAATTCATCCAAAACCTGCTTCATATCTGCATTGGAAGAAATATCTTGGGCTTGTTTTCGGATGGCGGCCAGTCGATCTACCACATTGACTTTGAAATCTTCAGGTTCTAGGCCATGGTCACTCAAATAGTTGCTGGTGGGCACTGGGAGCCACGCGTTTCTTTGTTTCACATCAGATTCTGGATCATGATACACCCATATGCTTCGGCTAAATCGATGAAGCTCGTACACAATGTTTTCTAGTACTCTTTCCCCCGTAACGGCCTGTTCATCCGTAGAGGGTTCCTCGTCGGTACCTTCATAGAAAAAATGAGATGTTCGATCTTCTCCCTTGACGATTTCCATACCAAAGGGGCCAATCCACAATTGTAGAAAAACAATCGTGTGCATCAGGCATGTTCCAATGCCTCCCAAAATACGCATGAACTTTTGGCTTTTCTTTTTCACCCTCATTCTCCCCTCATATAACGTGATGCAACATACCATAAAAACACTGAATCAGGATGAGTTTTTTTTACTCATGTAATCATCTGTTTTTACACAACTTTTTACTTTTCCTTTCCCTTGCAAAGTTCCTGCAACTTGTTGGTGTTCAAACTTAGGCCTGGAGTTTGAGCGGGGTTTTGGGTAGGAAGCTCTGGGACAATAAAGGGGGGCCAACATGATGCAACGATTTGCATGGATCATCAGTATTTTGTGTTTTTCATCAGGGGCATTTGGATCAGAAAAAATCTGCCAGCAAGCCAAAAAAGTGTTTTTGAAGAATCCTACCGTCTGTCAAGGACAGCTGAGTTGCCCTGCGTCTCATCGTGTCCATTTTTTGTGTGAGTTTTCAGGTTCCATGGCTCGGGATTATGCGGGATGGGATTACAAACCATCGACTCCAAGAAAGAAGATCCCTCAAAAGAAGAGATTGCTTGGAATCAAAAAATGGACAAACTCAGAGCCATGCCTGAAAAAGAGAGAATTTTGCATCTGAGAGAAGAAATGAATCAGAGAATAGATGCAAGTTTTGACGAGTTGGGGATTCAAGATCCGGCTTTCAAAGGAAAAATCAAGGATTTTGAACCAAGCTCACAACAGCTTCAGAAAATGCATCAAGAGTTTGATGAGGGATTGCGAGCATTCATTGATGATGGAAGGTTTCTTACGCCGGAAGAAGCGAACCAACGCTGGGGAAGAAAGTCATTTGATCCGAGTGCTTTTGCATCCTCCAAGGATGTTCGTGTTCGAGGACCTATGGCAGTAGATCTGATAGAGAAAAAAATATTTTTGGGAAAAAGTCTTTCAGAGCTTCAAGGTGTTTTGGGGGATGAAGATGGTATTTTCCTCTACGAATGGATTCCGACCTATCACATAGAAAATCAAAAACAGTTTGATCCTGAGGAAAAAAAATGGAAAGGTGAATTATTTGAGCTGGTCTTTCTGACCGGCCAAGATCAATTGATTTCTGAAATAAAAATCCACCGTAACTTTTAAATATCCTAAGTAAATTTCACTTTCAATTGCATGTTTCTACAATAGATAGAAGATAATCAAGTCTGTGGTTGAGAGATTTAATTTCCTCTTGAGTTAAATATTGTGAAAACATGTTGTCTCTTCCTACCATGGTTCTATATGAATCTGCACTTCGTATCATGGAAGATTCTCTGCAGACGGCAGTCACCATCAAATCATAAAATTCTGTTTCTCTTCGAAAGTTCTCTATTCTATTTTCCCAAGTTGTATGCCATTGGGAAGAATATCTTGTACCCAGTCCATAATCAGGAAAC